>JBGTEJ010000001.1:0-21244 GCA_041747855.1 Acidimicrobiia bacterium
GACTCTGCCCAGAAGCCAGTAGTAGCCGTCATCGTCCCGCTTGCATCCGTCACCGGGGAAGTACCGACCAGGGAACCGGGACCAGTAGGTGTCGAAGTAGCGCTGGTCGTCCCCGTAGATGGTCCGGGCCATGGCGGGCCACGGTTGGGTCAGCACCAGGTAACCACCACCCCCGAGAGGGACCGATACCCCTTCGTCGTCGACGACATCGGCGGCGACTCCGGGGAAGGGGATAGTCGCCGACCCGGGCTTGGTGGCGACCACACCCGGTAACGGGGTGATCATGATCGCACCGGTCTCGGTTTGCCACCACGTGTCGACCACGGGGCACCTACTTCCCCCGATGACCTCCTGGTACCAGATCCAGGCTTCGGGATTGATCGGCTCCCCCACCGACCCGAGCAATCTCAGCGAGGTCAGGTCGTGGCCCGCCGGATGTTCATCACCCCACTTCATGAAGGCCCGGATGGCCGTGGGAGCGGTGTAGAGGATGGTGACCTTGTACTCCTCGATGATCGACCACAGCCGGTCGGGCTTCGGATAGTTCGGGGCACCTTCGTAGATGACTCCGGTGGTCCTGTTGGCGAGGGGCCCGTAGACGATGTAACTATGCCCCGTGACCCAGCCGATGTCGGCGGCGCACCAGTAGATGTCGTCGTCCGGCTTGATGTCGAAGACGAGACTATGGGTGGTGGCCACGCCCGTGAGATACCCGCCCTGAGTGTGGACAATCCCCTTTGGCTTACCGGTAGTCCCCGAGGTGTAGAGGATATAAAGCGGGTCTTCGGCGTCGAGGTGGACCGGTTCGCACTCGTTTGGCTGACCCTCGACGAGGTCATCCCACCAGATGTCCCTACCCGGGACCATGTCGACCTCGTGACCCGTCCGACGGAGGACGACGACCTTCTCGATCTCCGGCGTTTGTTCTAGTGCACGGTCGGTATTGGACTTGAGCGGGACGATGGAGCCACCTCGCCAGGAACCATCCTGGGTTATCACCACACGGGCCTCAGCGTCGAGGATCCGACTGGAGAGGGCTTCGGAGGAGAAACCCCCGAACACCACAGAGTGCACCAATCCGAGACGCGCACAGGCGAGCATGGCGACGGGGAGCTCGGGGACCATTCCCATGTATATGGCGACCCGGTCACCCCTCTTCAGACCAAGATCTTTCAGACCATTGGCGAATCTGTTCACTTCAGCGGCGAGGTCGCTGAAAGTCAGGGTCCTTCGGTCGCCTGGCTCACCGATCCAGTGATATGCGACCTGATCGCCGTGGTCCTGCAGATGACGATCCAGACAGTTGTAAGAAAGGTTCAGCTGACCGTCCGAGAACCACTTGTAGAAGGGCGGGTTGGACTCATCGACGATCTGAGACGGCTCCTTGAACCAGGTGACCCTCTCCAGGGCGTTTCGATGCCAGAACCCGAGGTAGTCAGTCGCGGCCGCTTCGTGGACACCCTCGCGGGCGTTGGCCAGTGCCACGAATTCGGGGGGAGGAGGGAACAGGCGATCTTCATGAAGCAGGTTCTCCAGGGTTTCTGCCATCAGCTCACTCCTCTTCGTCAGACCGGACGCTGGAAACTACCAGCGTGTTCCGGTTCCGCCACAGGACAACCACGGCCACCAATAGATAAGAGACCAAAAGAAGGTCGCCGGTGCGGGCGTAGATCGACGGCGATGCAGGATACAACTCTCCATAGACGACTTCCCGGGCGCCCAGATCGGAAGTCCCGGTCACCATCCGGCCCTTCGCATCGAGCAAGACCGACTTGCCGGTGACAGCCGCATGGACCAGGGGAACACCCAGGTCGGCCGCTCGCATCCGGGTCATCCCGACGAACTGGTCCGCGGTGGGCGCATTGGACCCGTACGACTCGTTGTTGGTGGCTACAACCATCAGTTCCGCACCCAAGACGGCGTGCTGCCGTGCGTAACGAGAGAAGCCACCTTCCCAGGAGATCACCGAACCCAACGTGTAGGGTCCCTCGTCGCCGTTGACCTCGAACACCACCGGTCCTTCACCCCTGATCATGTCGCGGGGGACCCTGGACAACTCCGGAACCAGACGGGTGAAGAACGTCCTGAATGGCACATACTCCCCGAACGGGACCGGGTGCTGCTTCCTGTACTCGCCCACGATCTCTCCGTCGGGGTTGAACAAGACGTTCGCATTGATCCAGTGGGTGTCGCTGACGATCCTGTCACCTCCCACGAGGATCCATGCGCCGATCCTCTTCGCTTCGGAGGCGATCTGCTCTCTGATCTCCGGGTTGTTCACCGGATCGGCATTAGTGGAACCCGTCGAACTCTCGGACCAGACCACGAGGTTCGCCGAACCCGATGGGATCGTGGCGGTCAATGCCAGATGCTGCTCGAAGGTCCGAAGCCGCTGGTTCGGCGGGCAATCCTCGAACGGGCACGGTGTAGACCCCTGCACGATGGCGACGGACACCGACCCCGTCATGTCGGAACCGGCAGAGTCGATGACGCCTGCAACCGTCGCGATCACAATCGGGATGATCACAAGGAGCGGCCCCCAACCACGGAGTTTCCCGACTGCTGCCAGCGCCACCATCGCCGCAAGGCCAACTACCAGCAGAGTGATTCCGCTGGTACCCCAAGTAGGTGCCAGCATCCGAACCAAGTCGTATCCGGAGAGGGCATATCCGGCCGCACCCCACTCCTGGCCCCCGATCGGAACCCGGTATCGGAGAAGTTCCATGAGGGCCCAACCACCCATTGCCAGCCCCATCCACTGGGACCCGGAGAGATGATTGAAACGTGTCATCCACCACCCGAATAATCCGATGAAGAGTGCCTGCAATGGAGCCAGGAAGAGGGCGGTCCAGTCGAGTTTGGCCAGCCACCACATCAGGCCGCCCCAGAAGATCACCCCGTACACGAACCCGACCCAGAACCCGTGACGAGGACGATCTACCTTCCGAATCGCCGAGAACAGAAGTGCGACCCCGAGCACGATCATGAAGCCCAGACCGAATGGCGGGAAGGCCAGTACCGACACAAGGGCACCGATCAAACTGATGAGGATTGGTGTCACTGTCGGCAGGGTAGGAAGGCCAACGGGTCTTTAGAGTGCCCAATCATGTGGGAAGGTGATGTGTGGGTTGCAACCCGAGCGGCAAGGGCCGGGGCTGACATCGTCCAGAGCGGCTTCTTCCAATCCTACGGGACCGAAATGAAGGGGGTGGTCAACCCTGTCACTCAGATCGATCGTGACTCGGAGAGTGTGATCAAGGCCATGATCGCGTCGCACTTCCCAAATGACGGCTTCCTTGGAGAGGAAGGCGGGGGAGATTCCTGGAAGGAGGGCCGAACCTGGATCGTGGACCCTCTGGACGGCACGGTCAACTTCATCCATCGGATCCCGCAAGTGGCTGTGTCCGTCGCCCTTTGGTCTGACGGCCAGCCACAGGTGGCGGTGATCATCGACGTCGCCCGCAATGAGGAGTACATGGCGGTCCGGGGTGAGGGCGCCACCCTCAATGGTTCCCCACTCAGTGTCACCACCACCGAGAAGCTGGGTCAATCGATGATCCTCACCGGTTTCCCTTACGACCAGAGGGACCACAGCAAGCCCTACCTGGACCTGACCGCCTCCCTGCTGGAGAATGCCCGCGCCGTTCGCTGTCTCGGGTCGGCCGCATTGGACCTCGCCTGGGTGGCTTCCGGAGTGGCCGACGGCTACAGCGAGCACGGTGGCGAGCACGGTCTAAAACCGTGGGACCTTGCCGCCGGAATGCTGCTCGTCACTGAGTCTGGAGGACGTTTCACCGATGTCCTGGGAAATGAGCATGCCCTCGAGGCGGCCGCTTTCGTGGCTAGCAACGGGCACATCCATGACGATCTGCTCTCACTGGTCCGCGCCACCCTCCCGTCCCATCTCCGCTGATGTACCACGATCACCACCTCCACCCGATCGGGTACGCCTATCTGCTCAACGGTCTGGAGTTGATGGAGGCGAACAGCCTGTCGGAACTCCTCGGGATGGTTCGGGTCCGTGCCGGGGCCATCGATGGCCCGATCATCGGGCAACGACTCAACGATGAAGGGCTGAAGGAACTCCGACTTCCCACCGCTGTCGACATCGACGATGTGGTTGCCGACCGCCCCGTCCTGCTCTACCGGTACTGCGGGCACATAGCCGTGGCGAACCACGCCGCCCTTGCCCTCGCCGGAGTCGGTTCGGACACCCCAGACCCTCCAGGGGGTTCACTCGATAGAGATCCTTCCGGTCGTCTCACGGGTGTGCTTCGTGAGACCGCCATCGGGTTGGTCTCCGAGGTGCTCGGTCCCCTGACCGCGGCCCCTTCAGACGTCGAGATCCTGGAGGCCCTCTCCACTCTTCCTGCCATGGGTATCACCTCGATAACGGGGATCGTCTCCCAAGGGCCCGGGATCTGGGGTGGTCAAGAGGACGAGCTCGACACCCTGATTCGTCTTGCACCCGTTCTCCCCATAGATGTCGACGTCCTGGTCATCACCGACCGGATCACCGACCTGACGCAGGCAGCCGAGCGAATAGACCGAGCCGACGGAAGGATTCGCTTCCACGGATGGAAGGATTTCTCAGATGGGTCCCTGGGTGGCCACACCGCGGCCATGTACGAGCCATTTTCGGACCGCCCGGACACAATAGGAATGGTCCGTCTCGATCATCGCCACGCCATGACAATGGGTCTCGCCTCATCCCGACTCGGGGGGGTGACCGCGATCCACGCAATCGGGGACCGCGCCAACGACCTGGTCCTCGACGTGATGGTCGACCTGATCGCCGAAGGTGTCGACCCCGGAACGCTCCGGGTGGAACATGCCTCAGTGCTCACGGACCGGACCATCCAGCGGTTCGCCGACCTAGGAGTCACCGCGTCGGTCCAACCGGCGTTCCTCGCCTCAGAGGACACATGGATAGAGAAGAGGTTGGGCAGCGAACGGATGAGCAGGGTGTATCCCTTCCGTTCTCTCCTCGAGGCAGGAGTGCCAGTCATCGGTGGAAGTGATGCCCCCGTCGAGCATCCCGACCCGGACACCGCGATCCGGGCAGCCACCACCCGCCACAACATCAATCCCAGCCAGGCGCTGACCCTGGACCAGGCCCACGCCCTGTTCGAGCGTCACCCCAGGTAACGGCAACCACAGGGCGTTGCCGAGCTCACGAGGGTTTCAGGAAACCCTTCAGGACATCCCCTAGCGCCCCGTACTCGTCGACGGTGTTGTACAGATGGGCCGACACCCTGAGCAGCTGATCGGGCCAATCCGGCCAGAACAGGACAACCGTTTCAAACCCCTTCTTCAAGAGAACGGAGCCGAGAGGTGAGTTGATCCCAGGCGGCCGCTGACCGTCATGAGGAGGAAGTGGGATTGAAGCCATGGACCCGATCATCCCTTGCGGATAGAGCGGTTCGAGACCCAGACGGTCGCTGATGATCTTGTGGCCGGCGATCGCCAACTCCCGGTTCTTCGCCATGACTCCGTGCCACCCGGCTGGATCGCTTGCGCCGATCACTTCGATGGCCTTGGGTGCTGCCAGCCAGGGGCTCGGGTCATCGGTGCCAAGCCAATCGAAGAGGGCCCGATAACGCTCCGAACCCTCCCGTGTAGTCCAGCCGTGCGAGATCACCACGGGGAAGGTTTCCCCGACGCGATCCTCACGGGTGAACAGGAAGGCAGCACCTTTCGGAGCACATACCCATTTGTGAAGGTTCCCCGTGTACCACGAAGCGCCCAGGCTGTTGAGGTCGAGTGGGACCTGACCCGGACCGTGAGCACCGTCGACGATGACGGGCACCTCCGGTTCGAGCGAGGAGACGATCTCGGCTATTGGGAACACCTGACCGGTGGGCGAACTGATGTGGTCGATGACCGCCAGCCGGGTGCGGGGACCGGTCGAGGAGAGGATGGCATCTGTGACCTCGGATGGGTCGGAGAGGCTCAGCGGCACATCAACGACTACAACACGCGCCCCGGTCCGGCGGGCGGTGAACTCCAGAGTCTGACGAACCGCGTTGTATGCCTGGCTGGTGGTCAGGATCTCGTCGCCGGGGCTAAACCAGGGTTCAACGGAGCGAACCACCGACGCAACACCGAGCGTGGCATTGCGCACGAAGGCGAATCCGTGGGGGTCCGCACCGACGAATCGCGCCACCGCCTCCCGCGCCGAGTCCAACGCAGGTTGGATCTCCTCGGCGATGAATCGGGTCGTGGCCTCCTCCCACCGGCGGATCCACCTCTGCTGCTCCTCCTGGACCGCCACCGGAACCGCGCCGAAGGATCCATGGTTGAGGTGGTGAATGTCAGGGGAGAGGGACCACACGGACCGGCATCGTAGGTGACCCGGTGGGACAAAACGGCGACCCCGTTTACCCTTGCCCCGATATGTCCTACATCGACCTGACCCCAGACCAAGTTACCGCCGGCACCGAAGAGGCCATCACAGATGCGAGGGCCGTGATCGACGAGCTGGTCGCACCCAAAGAACAACGCACGTTCGAGAACACCCTGCGCCCGCTGGACCGGGTCAATGACATCCTCGGGCACGCCTTTCACGAGTTCGGCTTCATGGGGTTTGTCCATCCCTTCAAGGAGGTGCGCGACACCGCCACCAACGCCAACGAGCAAATGGAGAAGTTCGGAGTCGAGATCATCTTCCGCGATGATCTGAACGCTGCGGTCAAGGAGTACGCCGCCACCGAGGATGCCGCCGGTCTAGCAGGCGAGCAGGCCCGACTCCTCGAGTTCGTGATGAGAGACCTCCGACAGGCGGGACATGACCTCGATCCCGCGACCCGGGCGGTGGTCAAGGGAAAGACCGAGAGGCTGGTCGAGCTGGGGGTGCGGTTCCAGCAGAACATCGACGAGTGGCAGGACTGGATCCTCTGCGACCGTGACGACCTGGACGGGCTCCCCGACAGTTTCATCGACGGGCTCGAGGTCGACGAGGAGACCCAGAAGTACAAGGTCACCATCGACTACCCCAACCTGATCCCATTCCTCGAGAACGCCACCAGACGCGATCTCCGAGAGCAGCTCAGATTCAAATACAACACCGTCGCCGTCGAGGAGAACCGCAAGATCTTGGACGAGGCAGCCAGGCTGCGCCAGGAGATCGCCGAAGCCCTGGGGCATGCGACATGGGCGCATCATCGTCTCGAGGATCGAATGGCCAAGAGCCCCGAAAGGGTCAAGGCCTTCTATTCCGACCTGGTGGAGCCCCTGACCGCCAAAGGGAAAGAGGACCTGGCGGCAATGTCGGAGCTCCTGAAGAAGGACACCGGGGAGACCGAGATACAGCTCTGGGACTGGATGTACTACGACACACAACAGCGAAAGACCGACTACGGGGTCGACAATTTCGAGGTGGCCAAGTACTTCCCTCTCCCAGAGGTTCTGAAGGGGATGTTCGAACTGACCTCGGAGATGTTCGGCATCGATTACCGGGAGATAAACGAGTTCGACAGCTGGCACGAAGACGTCCAACTCTTCGCCATCCACGACAAGGTGACAGGCGAGGAGCTATCGCGGTTCTATCTCGACCTGTTCCCGCGGGAAGGCAAGTACGGACATGCCGCCGAGTTCCCACTGGTGCCCAGCCGTCGGCTCGAGGACGGTACCTACCAGAACCCGATCTGTGCGATGGTCACCAACTTCACCAAACCCACCAAGGACGCTCCATCGCTCCTCCAACATGGGGAGGTCGAGACCCTGTTCCACGAGTTCGGCCATGTCCTCCATCAGAACCTGGGGCGCACCGAGCTCGCCCGGTTCTCCGGGACGAACGTTGAACGGGATTTCGTCGAGGCACCAAGCCAGATCATGCAGCACTGGATCTGGCGGACCGATGTCCTCAGCAGATTCGCCCGTCAGTACGAGACCGGCGAGGCCATCCCCGAGGACCTCGTCGGCCAGCTGGTAGCCGCCCGCAACCTGAACAAGGGACTGACTCAACTCCGCCAGATGCAGTACGGCTGGTGGGACCAGGAGATGCACGGGGGGCCAGATCGTGACCTCGACACCATCTACGAGAAGGGCTCACAGCTCGCCCTGTTACCCCAGCACCCCGGAACTTTCGCCCTCGCCAACTTCGGTCATCTCATGGGTGGTTACGACGCCGCCTATTACGGGTATATGTGGTCGGAGGTCTTCGGCGACGACATGTTCTCCCGATTCGAGCTGGAAGGTGTCACCAACCCGGCGGTGGGAATGGCATACCGTAGTGCCGTACTCGACCGGGGAGGGACGGTCGACCCCGATCAGATGCTCCTGGATTTCCTCGGTCGGGAGCCGAGCAACCAGGCCTTTCTGATCAAGTTGGGCATCGCTGGAACCGATTGACTGGCGCCGAGCGTCTTAATTGACGATAATGGACTGATCCCCTCTGTTCGCAGTGGATTCTGACGCACCGTCAGGTCGAAGGACTGCAGGGAATCACCCTTGAAGCAAAAACGTTTCATCGTTTACCAACTCACAACTACCAACTGAACCCGGCCCAGGAGGGCCTTCCAATATGAGCGACATCGTCAAAGGAGCAGCCATCAAAGGCACGACCCGACCCTCGAAGAAATTCGCGGTGGGTCGCCACTGTGCCAAAGCTGGTTGTGGAACCAAGCTTTCCCAGTACAACAAGGCGGACTACTGCCACGCGCATGCGCCGGTGCGGTTCCCCCGTGTCCGAGGCAAGATCCTCGACGAGCTCGACGGCTGAGACCGTCAGACTCGATTTTCCTGAGAAAACCCCGACCCTGAGGTCGGGGTTTTCTCTGGGTTCCAAAACCTTCTAGTCAGATAGAAGGTTTGTCGGACTATCATTCGCCAGACGATGAAAATCGGTGAACTCGCCAATACCACGGGTCTGTCGACTCGGACGGTCCGTTTCTACGAAAAGGTCGGTCTTCTCCCAGATCCAGACCGCAAGCCCAACGGGTACCGCCACTACGAGGTGTCGACCGTCGACCGTCTTCGGTTCATCAGGGACGCTCAGGCGAGCGGTCTGACGCTCGCGGAGATCGGCCTGATCCTCGACATGAAAGACCACGGGGAATCGACATGCGATCACGTCGTGTCCATGCTCGATGGGCACATCTCTTCGGTCGACCGTCAGATAGACGAGTTGATCCGCACCCGGGCCCGACTCGCAGAGATGGCAGAGCGGGGTCGGGCTATGGATCCAGCCACCTGCCGTGACTCCAACCGGTGTCAAACCATCGGAAGCCATTCCTAAGTGAAATTGAACCGACCTTGGCTGAAGAACATGAAAGGAAACCAATGACCCAGATCACCATCAACGTCCCTGAGATCCACTGCGATCACTGCAAGACCAGTCTCGAGGGCGCAGTCGGCGTGCTTTCTGGTGTGGAGTCTGTCGATGTGTCCGTGGCTGAGGCCACTATCGACATCTCCTACGACCAGGACTCCGTGGACCTGGCCACGATCAAGACCGCTATAGAGGAGCAGGGCTACGCCGTCGCAGACTGATCATCACTACCAGACCTCCACTGACACCCTCCGGTTCGAAGTAGACGGGATGACCTGCGCTACGTGCGCGGTGCGGATCGAACGTGTCCTCGGTAAGCAGGAGGGTGTTCATCATGCCGCGGTCAACCTTGCGGCAACCTCGGCAAATGTCGAGGTCGAGCCAGGGATCGACGTGGGAAGTCTGATCGCGGCGGTCGACAAGATCGGATACACGCTCACTCAACATCATGAGGAGGACGCTCCACGGGATGTGACCGAGCACTACCACGACGACGAGAAGGGTCAGTGGCGTCTGTTCTGGATGTCGGCCGTCCTGACCCTGCCGGTCATGGTCCTCGCCATGTGGGGGCCCCATGCATTCTGGAACGGGTTGACCCAGTTGCTGCTGGTCACCCCGGTCGTGTTCGTGGCGGGCTGGCAGTATCACCGGGTCGCCCTGAGACTCGCCCGGAACTTCAGCGCCAACATGGACACACTGATCTCCATCGGGACCCTCGCCGCCTATCTCTATTCGGTCTGGGCGCTTGCAGTCGGCGACCATGGGCATGTCTACTTCGAGACGTCGGGGATGATCGTCACCCTGATCACGCTCGGCCGCGCTTTCGAGGCCAGGGCCAAAGGCAGGGCTTCGAGTGCAGTCCACCGTCTTCTCGATCTGGCCGCCAAGGAGGCTCGCATCCTCGTCGATGGGGAGACGATCATGGTCGCCATCGAGCAGGTTGGCCCAGGGGACCTGATGGTGGTCAATCCCGGAGAGAAGATTCCAACTGATGGGGTCATCGACTCGGGCCGGTCATCGGTCGACGAATCGATGCTGACCGGAGAGTCCCTCCCGGTCGACAAGCAAGCTGGGGACCAGGTCTACGGGGCCACTGTCAACCAGGAGGGTCGTATCCAGGTTCGCGCCACGGCGGTTGGCGCCGCCACTGCCCTTGCCGGTATCGCCCGACTGGTGGAGATCGCCCAGGGCTCGAAGGCGCCGATCCAACGTCTGGCTGATCGGGTCTCGGCGATCTTCGTCCCAAGCGTCATAGTGGTCTCACTCCTGACCACGATCGGATGGATGATCTCCGGTGCCGAGGTATCTGAGGCGGTCCTCATCGGGGTTGCGGTGCTCATCATCGCCTGCCCGTGCGCCCTGGGTCTGGCCACGCCGACTGCGGTGATGGTTGGTAGCGGCCGTGGCGCCGAACTGGGAATCCTCTTCAAGCATGCCGAAGTCTTCGAACGGGCCGGTCAGATCGACACTGTCTTGTTCGACAAGACCGGGACCCTGACCACCGGAGTGATGACCCTCACCGACGTGACCACCGACGAGGACGAAACGGAATTCTTACGACTTGTCGGCTCGATCGAAGCCGCTTCCGGGCACCCCATCGGACGGGCCGTGGCCCTCGGTGCCGAGGACCGGGATATAGACCTCGTGTCCCCAGACCGTGTTGAAGTTATCTCTGGCCTCGGTGTCGAGGGCACCGTCGACGACGTCGACGTGATCGTCGGCAAACCGGCCCTGATCAGCGACCGGGGCCTTTCCATCGACGGGCAGTGGCTCGAAGCGATGGCGGCCTTGGAGGATGGGGGAAAGACCGTGTTCCTGGCCGCTTGGGGCGGTGCGACCCGTGGTCTCATCGCGGTTGCCGACGTCATCCGGGGCGAATCGCGGGAGGCCGTGGACCGACTCCACAGCGCCGGCATCAGGACCGCCATGATCACCGGAGACAACAGGACAACGGCAGCCCGTATCGGTGGACAGCTTGGAATCGACATGATCAGGTCCGAGGTTCTCCCCGCTGACAAGGCTGCGGAGGTCGTCTCCTTGCAGGACAAGGGTCAGACCGTCGCCTTCGTGGGCGACGGCATCAACGACGCACCGGCGCTGATTCAGGCCGACATCGGTATGGCGGTCGGGTCGGGCACAGACATCGCAGTCGAGGCAGGTGACGTGGTCCTCCTCAACGGGGACCCCCGACTTGTGCCGGTGACCATCGACCTGGCGGGTCGAACCCTGAGCACCATCAAGCAGAATCTGTTCTGGGCTTTCGCATACAACACCGCGGCGATCCCACTTGCTGCGGCCGGTCTCCTCAACCCCATGGTTGCGGCAGCAGCCATGGCATTCTCGTCGGTGTCGGTGGTCCTCAACGCCCTCAGGCTTCGTCGGTACCGACCCTTTTCGTAGACGACGCGTTAACCGAGACGCTGGTGTAGTTTGGAGTGATGGCTGGACTTCAGTGGCTCGAGCGACCGGTTCTCGTCGATCCTGTGGCCCTGATCGCATTCGCCGGTTGGGGTGACGCAGGCGAGTCTGCGAGCCAGGCCGTGTCCGCTTTTCTCGAGGAGTTTGACAGCGAGCTGGTTGCGGTCATCGATCCCGACGATCACTTCGATTTCCAGGTGCGACGTCCGATCGTCGAGCTCGACCAAGCCGGCATCCGGAGCATCAGCTGGCCCCGGAACGAGATCCATGCCGTTCGAGGGGCGGAACGGGACATCGTGGTGGTTCTCGGGGAGGAGCCTCACTACCGCTGGAAGGCATTCACCTCGACTTTGGTGGAAGCCCTGCGGTCCATGGGTGTTTCCAACGCGGTATGCATGGGAGCCTTCATCGGACAGGTGGCCCATACTCTGCCAGTGCCCTTGGTGGGTAGCTCCAACCGCCCCGAAACGGTGTCCGCACACGGTCTACTGCCATCCGGATACGAGGGACCGACAGGGATCACTGGGGTTCTCACCCAGGCCCTGGGTTACGCGGGAATCGACGTTATCTCGGTTTGGGCTGCCATACCTCACTACCTCTCGAACCAGGAGTACCCGCCGGCTACTGAGGCGCTGGTCATCAAGGCATCCGAACTGCTGGGAGTGTCCATTGCGATCGACGATCTCTCATTGGCCAGCAGACAGTTTCTGTCGACGGTCGATGAGGCAATATCGGCGAATGCCGACCTGGCGCGTTACGTGCAGCGACTCGAGGAAGATGGCGACGAGGACCTGGACCACATGGAGGGTCTGGTCGACGAGATCGAGGACTTCCTCAGAGATCAGAACTGAAGAGACCGGGCTTGTGGCCCGGTCTCCCAAGTTCACTTCTTCTTGTGGCGATTCGCCTTCAGACGCTTGCGATACTTGTGCTTCGACATCTTCTTGCGCCGCTTCTTAATGAGCGAACCCATGCAAAAACCTCACAAAATGGGGGAGACAGCTACTAATGGTGCCTGGATTCGGGGATTAGGTCAAACCGGACACGGCGAGAACGGCCGATGTCACGACTCTTCGCAGTGACCGGACGACGACGATCATCGACCGACGACCAGACCCTCCGGGTCCACCAGCCCGTGGATCACCTCGACCCCTGCCGATTCGAAAGCCGAGATGACTCGATCGAGCTCGGCATCGCCACAGAAGGCCACAACGGACGGTCCCGCACCGGAGCGAGCGGCATGCCACGCCCCCGCTCCCAACCCCAACGCGATCAGTCTCCCGACTTCGGGACTCATGGCCGATCTCGGGGCTTCGTGGATCTCGTCACCCGCCGCCGCTCCCAACAGTCCGCGGTCGCCGGTGATCAGCCCAGCTGTGAGAGCGGACATTCGAGACAGACTCCTGACGACCACATCCAGAGGCTGTTGGGGTCGAACCGCCAATCGGGCCTCACTGGTCGCCAGCACACCGTCGGGGACGGCCACGACCACCCGGATAGCCGGATGGAGGGGTAGGGGGCGGGGTCTACCGTCGGCAGTCACCAGGATCAGACCCCCGTAAACCGCGGCACCCACCTGCTCGGGGTGGCCTTCCAGATCGGCGGCGACCCGGAACACCTCGTCGGGCTTCACTTCACCTGACGCAGCCAAGCCCACGGCCACCCCAGCCACCAGGGCCGCCGCCGAGGAGCCGAGCCCTCTTCCTATCGGGATCTCGTTGGCCACCGTCAACCGGAGTGGCATCCCACCCACCTGCTTCGCCCCTTCCAACACCGAATCAGACTGACCGGCAGGCAGAGAACGGGCACCAACATGACTCACACTCCACTCCTTGCTGGGCTCGGCGCTGACCCGACAACGGAGCGGAAGTGTCAGGCCGAGACAGTCGAAACCCGGGCCGAGGTTGGCGGTCGTAGCCGGTGCGGATGATGAGAACACCCGGTCACACTATGGCTACTGTCCGACCGTGGGCGACATCTTCGACATCCAATCGCTCCTGCCGCAATTGATCCTCGCCCTCGGTCTGGCTCTGATCATCGGCAATGGACTCGCTTGGTGGAAACACCGCAGGGGGGAAACCCCGAAGGGTGTGGCCGAAGCGGTCTATCGGCCGGGTCGCGTGGTCTGGCTGATCGTGGTCGGGGTCGTCCTCACGGTGTGGTCACTGATCACGCTACTCAGCTAGTACCAAGAATCTGAGGGCACAGTGCTGGATCGGCCGGACACCCTCCTTTCAGTGGGTGCCTACTTCTGGCCATAGATGCCCTTCCCTCGTGAGCCACTCGCGTATCGAGCGAGTCGCCTCGACATCGCCCCGGTTGTATTCGAGCAACCAGGTCCGGGCCTCATCGGAATCGGTGATCACCGCCTCTGAATACCTTGCCATGGCGACACCACCGCCTGGATCATCGACCTCCCATGAGTGACCGGAGAGTGGGGCGATGGTCTTGAGGCTGCTCGACCCGCCGGTGATCCATCCTGCGTCGAACACCTTTTTGAGGTCGACCCAGGAGTCGGATCCGATCATCCTTTCGACGGACTCCTCGATCGCAGTTCCGGCCCTCCGGGCGATCCTCCGAAGTTGGGTGTTCTCGGCGGACTCGTGCCACACGAAGACGGCAAAACTGAGTTCCCTGCTTCGCGCCAGGTCTTCCTGATCTCGGAGCCATTCCAGGAGGTCCTGAAACGGCACCTGCTCGGATCGGTCGTCGAGAGGTTCCCACGTGGTGAAATCTCGATAACCCTCATGGAAGACTCCTGTGCCGGTGCGGTCGGTGAGGAGGGCACCCCACAGGTAGACCCCCTCGTTCATGTTCTCCATGTCGAGATCGATCTCCACGTCGGCCCGATGAATCGGACCGTTGGCACCGGGCCTTCGGTAGACGGGGGCATCCCCGACTGCGGCCCGCGCCTCGAGGATCTGGTTGGCAATGGAACCGCCGAATCTGGCGGTGAGAGGATCGAGGGAGCCCAGATCTCCGACCGTCCGAATCCCCGCCCTGGCCAGCTCGGTATTCTGCTTTGTGGCCTTCGGTCGCAGCTGGGCGACGGGAGTGTCATCGGGGAGCCCGACCGCCGCATCGAGGAAGAACCCGACTTCGACACCACTCTTGGAGAGGGCCGCCGTCGGGTAGTGGAGTGTCGCGACCTCGGCCCGCTCCCGGATCCCGTTGTCTCTAAGGCGACGCCACTGGGGGTAGGTGTTGCCGGGGAGTCTGCTGGCGTCCCCGCTCCCACGGTCGAGGGTCTCCAGGCAGTAGTTGGCGAACCCGCAACCCGGACAGTCGCCACACCACATCGGCTCGACCAGGAGTCCCTCGCCCGAGCCCTCTCGGAAGGAAAGGGCAGCAGCAGCGATCTTCAACCTCCAGCCAAACTCGAAGTCGTAGACCTCCATAGTTGAGCGCTTCTTGGTCTTGCGACTCGGGTCGGAGGTCGACGGGGTGATCCACATCGGTTCTTCCAGGTCGTACCAGACGATCGTCTCCTCCTTGCCGATGATCCCGGCAAGGGTGGACTCGGAATGCCGTCCGAGGGCCTGGAGGATCCTCCGGTAGTGGGCGAGTTGCAAGGCGTCGTCTTTGTTGGGACGACGGACCCATCCTTCGAGGGTCTCCATCATGTCCGGCTCCGGGGTGAGGGGGTCGGAGACACCGGCCCCGCCCGTTCCAGCGTCGAGGGTGATGCGGTGCTTGATGTCAACCGGCAGGTACCCGCCCCTGTGGTAGACGAGTAGGTCGGGTCGGCCGGTTCGTCGCCCGACTCGATCAGGCTCGAGGAACCCGTTGTGGATGACGGGAACTTCCGCCTCCATGGCCGATCTGGTGAGGTCCTGTGCCGCTTCACGGTCGAGCTCCTGCGGGACCAGCAGCCAGGAGTCCCCTGCCTGGACAGCCAGTCTCGCCACCAATTCGGCCTCGAACTGGATACCCGCCTCCATACGCATGAGGGCGTCCGGGGCGGGATCACGGACCTCGGCCTCGGGCACCGTCAACCTGTTCTGGATGACCACCGGGCACTCTTTGGCGATGTAACCGCCTTGAAGTGGCACCCTGGAAGTGTCGGTCTGCTGGCTCATCTATGTTCCCCCCGGTCTGGAGACTACGACCCTCCCTGACGAAATCTGGTGTCAACCGCCGCTGAGAACCGGCCAGGCGTTGGGGAGACATCCCCCGAGGGAGATGGTCTGCTGGACCATGACCGGGGCGAGAAGGCCGGCCCCGGGACACGAGACGTGCTGACGGCCAAGGAAGTGCCCGAATTCGTGGTTCACCAGGTATCCGCGATAGCCGTCGATATCCCCTCCCCATGTCGCTGCTCCCTGCACCCAGCGGTCGACGTTGAGTACGACATAGGGAGACCGGAAGCAGGACAGAACTCCTTTGGTCGGCAACGGTGCGCAAAGTCGATCGACGGTTGATGGTGTGGCGATGACGATCCGGGTGTTGGGAGATGTCTCGACACGTTGCAGCCTGACGTTGAGTATCCCGATCCAGGACCGCTCGTCCCCGAGGATCCCATCCACGATGGTGGCGACCGCCGCCGGATCGAGGGCCAACCCTTCTTCGACGCCCACTGTGTAGGTGCGGATGGGGCCTCCGATCCCCATAACGGAACCCTCCCCCGGGGCCAGGTCGAACTTGGGAGGTGGGAGACGGGTGGTGGTGGTGGTCGGTCGGGGTTTGGTGGTGGTTGTCACTAAAGCGGTGGTCGTGGTTGCAGGGATGGTTGTGGTTGTGGTGGTGGACGTAGATGTCGTTGTGGTGGTGGTCGATGTCGTACTCGTGGTCGATGTTGTCGAGGCAAGAGTGGTGGTCGCCGGTGGGTCGGACAGACCCGTCGTAGCCACCGGAGGTTCACCGACCGGGGCACACGCGTAGAGCAGCACTATCAGAAAGACAAGGAGACGTCTCAAGACACCCAAAGGCTACGACCTCCATACCGGCAGCCGGGTCGGAAACGACCGTGTCTAATCCGGAATCTTGTCTTATGGCGCTACGCAAACTTACTGTGTAAGATGTCAGATATGGTCGGGACCTCGACCGCAAGTCCCTAACTCCCTTCATGACAGCAACATCCACCAGCAGACCCCGCACCCCCTTGAACAGGCAACTGGTCCTAGCAGCCGCGGTGGACTTGGCGGATAAAGAGGGACTCGCCGCACTGACCATGAGGAACCTTGCCGACGAGCTAGGTGTCGAAGCGATGTCGCTCTACTACCACCTGCCAAACAAGGAAGCCATCCTCGATGGAGTCGTCGAGGTGGTCGTGGATGAGATCCTCGGTTCTGTCGGGGAGCTGGGTCTGTCCGACCCGACCACCAATTGGAAGGCCGACCTGAGAGCCACCATCCTCACCGCACGGAGTGTTCTGTTGAGTCACCCGTGGATCCCGCCGGTCATCGAGACAAGGGCCAGCCTCAGCCTGCCGGTGATCACCTACTTCGAGACCCTCCTAAGACTGATGAGACAGGGGGGACTCAGCTATGACATCGCCCATCATGGGCTTCATACGCTGGGCAGTCGGGCGATGGGGTTCAGCCAGGAGCTGTTCAAGCCCGACGATGCCGCCGGCGAGGAGGACGTGCCCGACGTGGAAGCCATGGCCGGGGCCTTCCCATATCTGGCAGGGATGTTGGGCGAGATCAGTCATGACCCGGCCGATCCCAACCTGGGATGGTGCGACGACCAGACCGAGTTCGAGTTCGCCATCGATCTGCTCCTCGACGGTCTGGACCGGATGCGCGACGACGTCCGGTAGCACTTTCGGATGTGTCGTCTTGGGTTCAACTAAGTTCAGCCGGACAACCCGACCGCAAGGGCAACGACTCCCAAAAGAGGGACTGCACCTTGGACCAATGCCGCCCGAGCCATCTTTCGTGAGGAGAAGACCAGTACCAGCGCTGCCAGGACCATCGATCCGGCGCCGGCGAAGATCAGGGTTGCTCCCGCCACCGTCATCTCATTGAGCATCAGGACGATCCCGATCAGGACCATCACCGCCAGGAACAAGTTGTAGAAGCCCTGGTTGAACGCCATCTGCTTCAGGGTCTCAGCGTCTTCAGGATTGCGAACCCCGAACACCCGCCGTGTCTTCGGATCGGTCCACCGCAGCGACTCGAGCACAAAGATGTACACGTGGATCAGAGCTGCGATCCCTACGAGAACCAGACCGATTGTCTTCATGCCCTCAACGGTAGGCGCCGTCAAATGAGGAGGGTGCTGAAATGTCCCACTCACCGGAGGAGGGCCATCGCCCTCCCGATCATGCGAGGACCCGAGGTGCTCGAGGTCGAGGTGCAAAACCTCTGCCTTCAGGCGTCAAAGTCGACAGTGGCGTCACACCACCTACTGATTGACAACCTACCTACTGGATGGTAGACCCCGGCTGTTTGGCTTAGAAAGGAAGAGACACATGACACAGGCCGACAACCCCGGCCAAACCGGCACCCTCATGGCGGTCGCCGATCAACTATCACCGATATTCGAGGGGTCGAGCCAGGGCATCTACATCTTCCTGGACGAGACACACAAGGTCTGCAACCAGCGATTTGCCGAGATGCTGGGATACGACTCACCGGCCGATTGGGACCGACCCGAGCCGTTTGCACAGCAGTATGTGGATCCTGGGAGCCGCCAGACCCTGGTGTCCGCCTACCAGCATGCAATGGCCCACCAGGTGGGGGCAGCCATTGACATCACCTGGATAAAACGGGATGGAGGCACAGTGCCCACATCAGTGATCATCGTGCCGATAGCGCACGCAGGCGAACTCATGGCACTCCATTACGTTTCACCTTCCTAACTCACGACAACACAGTCGACGGGACTCGCCACCCTGGTAAGTCCTGAGAAGGGTCCGAACCAGAGGCGGTGTCCACCGCTCAAACGCTCAATCCGTCATCTCGAGGGGAAGACCTGCTCCGTGCCACCAGAAGTGCCCTGAGAAAAGGAAGCACCCGGGGGGTTGCTGTCACGTTCAGCGTGGCGGCGGCCGACACCCAGGAGGCGCTGGTTTCGAGGCAGCCTGGGTCGGGTACCACCAACCAGGAGGTAGAACGAAGTGAGCGAAGCACTGAGAAGGAGCGAACCCAACGCCAGGCGCGACCGAGCCAGGGCACAAGATGCTGGCGGGCCTGTGACCGACGATGGACATCCGCTTGAAGAGGCAGGCACCTCAGACGGTCAACCCCAGGACCTTCAAGGACCCCCTGAAGCACCACCTGCCGACGAGGAAGTGGCCGAACAGATGCTCGAGGAGGAACGGGATGAGGAGTCGCAGGAGGATGAGTCCGGCTAGAGCCCCAGTTTGTCTGCGGGAGCCAGCCAGTTATGACAGAACGAAAGGAGCGGACAATGCAATGCTCACATTCAACTTGTACATGCATGGTCACCTTTCAGGGTGACTTCTGTAGTGAGGCGTGTCGCAGTGTTTCGACCGAGGAACCCGGCTTGTGCCCATGTGATCACAGCACATGTGAGGCCAACCGCGGAATCTACGAACCAGGCGAAGTGGTCGGCGACACTCCGGTCGGCGAAGGCCTGATCCCGAGAGACCAACTTCCACCCCTCTGAGAACCCTGAGCGAGGAGTCAGACAGCGGTCTGACTCTCAGCTTCAAAGGTGGAGTGATCGTTCCCCGGCTTGTCGCCGGAAAGATGACTCTGCTCGCACTGGTTCAGAGCGACCTACGCCCGTTATCCTGCAAGGGTTTGCGGGTGTAGTTCAATGGTAGAACACGAGCTTCCCAACCAACCCTCCTCCTCTAGTTCTTCAACGTCTCCCGGTTCCCTGGCTGATCGGAAGGACTCTCAGATGACCACCCTCGGACGGTTTTTCGCGGGCTTTTGTCTGATTGCTGGAACCTATGTGCTGTCCTGGTTAGGGTCCTTCGCAATCGATCCAGCAATTTGGCCTTGGGGCCTGATAGCACCCCTGTTATTGGCGGCGGTAGCCGGTCTGCTGGCAATACCGATGCATCGCGTTGCGGCTCCAATGGGCCCTTTCCGTTGGGTTGTGGTCGCAGCTCAGCTCGCCCTGCCGCTGTATGTCGTCGTCGCAACGATCCACTTCCACACAGTTATGGGAACATAGAACACGCAAGGCCCGTGCTCCCCAGGTTCGTATCACGGCTGTCAGAACACAGGCAGGCTAAACCGTTGCAACCCCCTCCACGGGACCACCGAGTGCTCTATCCTCAGGTCAATTGCGGGTGTAGTTCAATGGTAGAACACGAGCTTCCCAAGCTCGGGGCGAGGGTTCGATTCCCTTCACCCGCTCTCAGCATTGTGTCCCCCCACCCGTGGGGGGACCGCACGGACGCAGTCCGGGCGAGGGGGGCGTTCGTGCGAAGCACGGACTCGTCCCTCACCTCCAAACCACGAGGCCCCAACCTTCCAAGAGCTATTGCGCGAACTGTTCCTTTGCCCGCTTGAAGCTGGTAGCGACCAGTTCCTCGAGAACGTCACGATCGACATCGTCCAGTTTGTTGATGTACAGACAACTGACACTGACTGTGTGTTTGCCCAGGTCCTTCAGCAGTTCAGGGAAGCTTTTGGGGTCGACATAGAGGGTGAGGCTCTGTTTGCGAGGCGAGAAGCCGACGAGCGGCCAGTCGCCCTCTTGCGAACTCCGTTGCGATTTGTAGTGGTATACGCCGAAACCGATCATGCTGGGACCCCACATCTTGGGCTCCAGTCCGGTTACACGCTGGAAGATCGTGAGAAGCTCAAAGCCATCCTTGCGACGACGCTCATTCGCCACGCTGTTGATGAATTCTTCGACACTTGCGTCGGTGACCTTCGTCTTGGGTTCTGCCACGGGTCTACCGTATCAAAGCTGACGACCCCCGACTACTGAACCGCGGCGACGGCGAACTGGAAGATCAGGTTGGCGGCGAGAATCGAAGTCTGGGAGCGGCTGTCGGTCATCGGATTGACCTCGTTGAGAACCAGCGCCGAGGCGTGTGGTGCCAGACCGACCAGGAGGTCCAGTAGCTGTCTGGTGGTGAGACCACCCGGTTCGTGCCATCCGACACCTGGGGCATGGGCCGGATCGAGCACATCGATATCCACACAGACCACCAGGTGGTCCGCCTGAGCGACGACCTCCAGAACCCTCGCCAGTGTCTCGCCAGCTCCCGACTCGAGGACCCGGGCTGCTGGGATCTCGGTCAGTCCCACCTCGTCGATGAAGGCCTTGGAGGAGGGGAAGTTGAAGTTTCGGGTTCCCACCTGGACGCAGTGTCGGGGGTCCACTCTCTCCAACTCCAGCGACCGTCGCATCCCACTCGACTGACTGTGGGTTCCCTGCATGGGGTTGCCATCGGTCAGGTCGAGGTGGGCATCGAAGTGAACCACTGCCACCGAACTGGTGACTGAGTCGTGGACACCCGCCACCACCGGGAACAGGATTGAGTCGTCCCCACCCACCACCATAGGGACCCTCCCTTGGGCAACCTGGTGGGCGGTGGCGATCCGAGCAGCTTCCAGCGTCGCCATCAGGTCGTGAGGCACCACCTCGGCATCCCCTGCGTCGATCAGTCTTTCTGCACTG
>JBGTEJ010000002.1:0-2061 GCA_041747855.1 Acidimicrobiia bacterium
TCCCCTGGACCGCCACCTCGTCAGGGCATCACCCTGGCCGGTCAAGTTCGCTGCCGGGTTTCGGAAGCCCAGGATCAACGTACCCGGGGCCGACCTCGCCGGGACTGTGGAAGCGGTAGGAGCAGGTGTCAAAGCGTTGAAACCAGGCGACAGGGTGTACGGGGAGGCGCGTCGAAGCTTCGCCGAGTACGCCGCCATCGATGAGAAGGTGCTTGCCCCGATGCCGGTAGGGCTCGACTTCATCGAAGCCGCGTCTCTTCCGGTAGTGGCCCTGACCGCTATCCAGGGCCTCCGGGATGTAGGAGAGGTGCGTCCGGGAGACAGAGTGCTGGTGAATGGTGCCTCCGGCGGTGTGGGGACGATGGCGGTCCAGGTTGCGAAGGCCCTCGGCGCCGAGGTAACCGGTGTTTGTCGGACGGCGAACCTGGAGATGGTCAGGTCCCTGGGGGCAGATCATGTCGTCGATTACACCAAGAACGACTACACCGCCGAAGACGACGAGTACGACGTGATATTCGATATCGCTGGCAACCACCCACTCCGGCGATCGCTGAAGGTCCTGGCTACGGAGGGTCGTTTGGTGATGGTGGGTTCCGCCGATTTGAAGTACATCGGGCCCCTGGTCAGGGCTGCGGTCATCTCGATCTTCGTCAAACAGAAACTGGGGACTTTCACTGCCCGTTCCAGTAGCGACGACCTGGTCTATCTCAACGAATTGATCGAGAAGGGGATGGTGAGACCGGTCATCGATCGGACTTTTGACCTCTCCGATGTCGCCGCGGCGATCGCCTTCGTCGAGCAGGGCCATACCCGTGGCAAGGTCGTGGTCGCCGTCAAGTGATCCTCAGGCGCGAGACCCTGGCGCGTGAGGCGTCCCGATCCCGGGCATGTCACAGCATCTCGGTGACGGGTTCCAAGGCCGTGTCCGAGGCGTCCGAGAAGAAGCGCTCAGTTAGTGCGTGCTGCGCGACTATGTCCTTGTCTCGGAGACCCCCGAATGCGGTGGACAGCACGCGGCGGACCTGGTGAAGAAGTGTTGGGGAGACCGTCCGAACCGACACCCCATCCAGATCCGATTCTGGATATGAGAAGGTGTCCTCAGGTAGCCACATGCGCACCAACCTTGCCCCGATCGGAAAGTCGAAGTATCCACGGCCGTCGTCGGTCCTGGCAACAACGCAGAACTCCAGGTCAACCTCCCCGGAAACCGAGCCCAAGGCCAGCGGCCACTCTGGGCTCGACAGCCACCGAGCGTGAAACGGCGGGAAACCCAGAGACCTTGCATTGTCGAGGTGGTTAGGCAACTGGTCGAGCCATACCAGTAGGTCAATGTCATTGTGGGGTCTGGCCACTTTTCCGTAGAGGAGGGCGTCTTCGGCAAAACCTCCGAACAGCCAGACTTCCGGATCCCACCCCATGGCCATCCGTATCACTTCGAGTTGGCTCGGTCCCATGCTTCACCGTTTCTTGGCCCACTCAGGTGATGAGATGATAGGCAAGCGGATGGGGGTGGCGTCGCGTGATCTGAAAGTCCCAAACAGGCAAGTCAGAAGAGCGGACCCCCTATTCACGCGGATTGGACCTGATTAGGTGTAGCACCGCGACGAAGCCGACGCTCGGTCCGCTCAGAAGTCGATGCGCATCACCACCCGGCGCTTCGAGGGCCTGCTGACCTCGGTGAACCCGGCGGCCGCGAAAACACTCCGACTGCCGACATGGTTCTCCCCCCAGGTGACCAGTTCTCCGGGCTGGATGTCCATCGGGTACCCCTCCAGCGCTTCGGCGCCACGCTCCCGGGCGAACTCGGCGGCCACCCTTGCCAGGGCACGGGTCAGTCCGAGACGTCGATATCCGACACGGGTGGCGAAACAGGTAACTGCCCAGATGCCCGGGTCGGCCCGGTCCTCGTATCGCCCCTTCCACGGGGTCTGGCCGAGGCGGATGAACTCGGACCGGGGCTCGACCGAGCACCAGCCAGCGGGTTCGCCATCGAGGTATGCGACAAGACCGGTGGTCTGGTCGGAGTCGGGATAACCGCAGTCGGTCTGCTCTCGCAGCCGA
>JBGTEJ010000003.1:0-10329 GCA_041747855.1 Acidimicrobiia bacterium
AGCTTCCACGGGAGAAGCTCGTGGTGTTTACCGGCATCTCCGGATCGGGGAAGTCCTCGCTCGCCTTCGACACCATCTACGCAGAGGGGCAGCGCAGATATGTGGAGTCGTTGTCGGCATACGCCCGTCAGTTCCTGGGGCAGATGGACAAGCCGGACGTCGACTTCATCGACGGGTTGTCACCTGCCATCTCCATCGACCAGAAGACAGCTTCTCGCAATCCAAGGTCGACCGTCGGCACCGTCACCGAAATCCACGACTACCTACGCTTGCTCTACGCCCGAATCGGGGTGCCCCATTGTCCCAACGATGGAACACCGGTGGCCCGCCAGACCCCACAGCAGATCGTCGACCGCATCCTCGAACTCGAGGAGGGGACCAGGTTTCAGGTGCTGGCCCCCGTGGTCCGGGGTCGCAAAGGGGAGTACGAAGGGCTGATGAACGACCTCGCCCGCCAGGGTTTCGCCAGGGCGCGGGTCGACGGTGAGGTGCGAGAACTCACCGAGGCGATCAAGCTCGACCGCTACGTGCAACACAGCATCGAGGTCATCGTCGACCGGTTGGTGCGTCGGGACGGGATGGAGCAGCGGCTCACCCAATCCCTGGAGACGGCCCTCGGCTTGACAGAAGGCGTGGCCGAGATCGAGATCACCGACGGACCCACAGTGACCTTCTCCCAGCATCTCGCCTGCTCGGTCTGCGGTCTCAGTTTCGAAGATCTCCAACCCCGCAACTTCTCGTTCAACAGCCCTTACGGGGCCTGTTCGACCTGCTCCGGCATCGGGACCAGTTATCAGGTGGATCCCGACCTCGTCATTGCCGACCCCGAACTGTCCCTGAATGAGGGTGCAATCGCCATGTGGTCCGGGAACCGGATGCGTTACTACTACCGGCTGCTCACCTCGATGGGGGAGGCCCTCGGCTACTCGATGGACACGCCATGGCAGGACCTGCCGGAAGACATCCGGGAGAAGATCCTCTACGGGACCGGCGAGGAGAGGATCACGGTTCAATATGTGAACCGTTTTGGCCGGAAGAGGATGTGGGACGCAACCTTCGAGGGGGCAGTTCCATTCTTGACCCGTCGCCACGAGAATGCCGACTCCGACTCGTCCCGGGAGTACTACCAGGAGTACATGGCCGAAGTGCCTTGCCTTACCTGTGAAGGCGCCCGGCTCAACCTGATCTCCCTGGCCGTCACCATCGGCAAATCCAACATCGCCGAGGTTTCGGACTTGAGTCTCGGCAACGCGTACCAGTTCTTGGACTCCCTGGTCCTGTCCGACCGTGACAGCCAGATAGCCGAGCGGGTTCTGAAGGAAGTGAAAGCCCGAGTCAAGTTCCTCCTCGATGTTGGCCTGGACTACCTCACACTTTCACGCTCGGCGGCCACCCTGGCCGGGGGAGAGGCGCAGCGGATCAGACTGGCCACCCAGATCGGATCGGGCTTGGTGGGAGTCCTCTACATCCTCGACGAGCCCTCGATCGGGCTCCACCAACGGGACAACCAGAAGTTGATCGAGACCCTTCTCCGACTCCGTGACATGGGCAACACGTTGATCGTGGTCGAACATGATGAGGAGACCATCAAGGTTGCCGACCACATTGTCGACATCGGTCCCGGGGCCGGGGAACACGGGGGCGCGATCGTCGCCCAGGGGACCTTGGCCGACATAATGGCCGCCCCCGACTCGATCACCGGCGACTACCTAGCGAGGCGACGTCAGATCGAAGTGCCGCTCTTCCGGCGGGAAGGAAACGGGACTGCCATCAAAGTGGTCGGGGCCACCGAGAACAATCTGGACAAGATCGACGCCGAGTTCCCGTTGGGAGCTTTCACTGCGGTCACCGGTGTGTCAGGATCCGGCAAGTCGACGTTGGTGGAGGAGATCCTGTGGAAGGGGTTGGCGAGCAAAGTCAACCGGGCGCGGGTCGTGCCGGGGAGGCACACCAGGATCACCGGCATCGAGCACATCGACAAGGTCATCGACATCGACCAGTCGCCCATCGGGCGGACGCCGCGCTCCAACCCGGCCACATACACCAAGCTGTTCGATCAGATCCGAGAGCTCTTCTCACAGACTGCCGAGGCCAGGGCCAGGGGGTACAAGCCGGGTAGATTCTCCTTCAATGTGTCTGGCGGCCGATGCGAAGCCTGCAAGGGCGACGGAACGATCCAGATCGAGATGCACTTCCTACCCGACGTGTATGTCCCTTGTGAGGTGTGTCAGGGTAAGAGATACAACAGGGACACTCTGGAGATTCTCTGGAAGGGACACAACATCTCCGAAATTCTCGCGATGTCGGTCGAGGAAGCTCTCGGCTTCTTCGAGAACCAGCCCAGGATCGTCCGCATTCTCCAGACCATCTACGACGTAGGACTCGGGTACATCAAGCTGGGCCAACCCGCAACGACATTGTCGGGTGGTGAGGCGCAGCGGATGAAGCTCGCCTCGGAGTTGGGGCGGCGCTCCACAGGTCGGACCTTCTACATCCTCGACGAGCCGACTACCGGGCTCCACTTCGAGGACATCAGGAAGCTGCTCCAAGTGCTTCAACGTCTGGTCGACAGTGGCAATACGGTGGTAGTCATCGAGCACAACCTGGATGTGATCAAGACCGTGGACCATGTCATCGACCTCGGGCCCGAAGGCGGCAGTGGGGGAGGGCGGATCCTTGCAGAGGGAACGCCGGAAGAAGTAGCCCAGGTGGGGGAGAGCTACACCGGGAAGTTCCTACGGGAGGTACTTGGGGGTTGATATTCCTTGGTTGACCTGGTCGGCCGGCGGTTGCCCCCTGGGTTTAGTACGACTGAAGATTGAGAGTGGGTGCGGCGGGTTCGATGCATTTGCTAGCCAATCACTTCCACCCTGACCGGTACCCTTACCGGGGTGATCTCACAGAGAGCCAGTTGGCTACTCCCCCGACTCGCAGCCTTTGTGACTCTCCTGATCGGATGCTGGGTGGTACCGGGGGTCCCCGCCGACTTCGGAATGGACGCAGTGGTCGGTCGCGCGTTTATCTCTGGGATGGACCCGCTGATGCCTCTCACCGAACTGGGTGTTAATCTTCCCTATATCGCCACCAGAACACCGATCGGAGTGGCTCTGGCGGCGCCGCTTGGATTGATCCCTGAAAGTCTCTTGATTCCGAGTGCAGCAATATTCGTAGCGCTGACCGGACTCGTCTTCCTTCACCTACTCAACAGCTTTGGTGTCTCGTGGTGGTGGGCAGCCGCCATCGTCGTCTGGCCTTTTTCCGAGGTCGACCGGCACGGTCAATCAACGTTCTTGCTCGGCGCCTTGATGCTTGGCGCTGTCGTCGCTGAGGATCGACCAAAGCTGGCAGGCTTCCTACTCGCGCTCGCGATAGGCCTCAAGATGTGGCCAGCTCTAATTGCGGTGGCTTTGTTCGCTTCGGGCCGCCGACTAATCGCTACTTGGACGAGCATCTGGTTTGTCGCCTTGACGATGTTCCTTCTCGCGGCGACACCGATCACTGTGAACGGGACCGTTTCCGCATTGACCCAAGACATCCCGAATCCTGCGAATATCTCCCGCACCCCTATCTGGGTAATTCCACCGGCCGTCATCATTTTCTTCCTGTGGGCGCGACGCCAAACTTGGCTGCGAGGGACCGCTTGGGCGATTCCGGCCGGACTTGCCCTATCGCCGGTCCTGTGGGCGGCCTACCTTCCCGTACTCGCGGTCCCGATGGTGCTTCTTGGCAACCAACCGGCCGTCCCGGTCGGCCATCGGAGAACTGGCCCTACAGAACTACCTGGCCCGAACCCCTCTGAGACGGCACAGCGGGGAGCAGGATTCGCCTCAGGCTGAAAGATGTGTCGTCGAGGAGGGGACCAATTTGCCGGTGGGGCCAATACGATCGGATAGAGGATCTGAACGTCGTGGCAGAGTCCTCCACAGAAGCACCTCACCCAGCTGGCTCTCTCTACTCACAGCGGATTTCAGACACTTCCGCCAATCGGATCGGGCGGGAGTGCGCACGAGCAACACGGCGAGCGGAACGAACGCCCGTGCGGTGTTGTTACCGAAGTCCCACACCCAATTCGATCCCACCGACATCAGATAGAGAGGTTCTTAGCCTGAGTCGAGAACACCCATGAAGCGGAGCACGGCTTCGCGGAACCTGGAGCAGTCAGTGACACCTCCCACGGCCAGGCTCTGTGTCCAGATCAAGAATCCGGCGAACACAGCGCCTATCAGCGACCACCTGATGAAGACCTTCGAGGCGTCAGACACAGGAGTAATTCTCACATGTGCGGCCTGTCGAATAGCGACTCAAAGCTTGCGCTGGCCTGCCGATATAGGCTGGACGCACTTTGGAGAACAACATCATGAAACGTGGCGAAGCCGCGGGGTTTGGAGAACTGGAAGGCAAACACGCCGTCGTCTTGGGTGGGGCGGGATTCCTCGGATCGCATGTGTGCACCTGGATGGTGAACCATGGAGCCCGGGTGACCTCAATCGACAACATGATCACCGGTAACGCCGGCAACGTCGCACATCTGCTCAGCGATAGCCAGTTCCGGCTGATCGACTACGACGTGACCGACTACCTGCACGTCGCCGGGCCGGTCGACTACGTCCTCAACTTCGCCTCGCCGGCCTCACCTGTCGACTATTTGAAGTGGCCCATCCACACCCTGAAGGTGGGTGCTTTCGGGACCCACAAGGGGCTCGGACTGGCAAGGGAGAAGGGAGCCGTCTTCTTCCTCGCCTCGACCTCCGAGGTGTATGGGGACCCGCTGGTGAACCCGCAGCCTGAGACCTACTGGGGCAATGTCAACCCGATTGGCCCTCGAGGCGTTTATGACGAGGCCAAGCGGTTCGCCGAGGCGCTCACTCTCGCCTATCAGCGGGAGCACGGAGTCGCAACCCGGATCGTCAGGATCTTCAACACTTATGGCCCCCGCATGAGGCCCAACGACGGCCGCGCAGTGCCCGCCTTTTTCAAGGCTGCGTTGGAGGATCGTCCGCTTCCGATCCATGGAGACGGAAGCCAGACCCGCTCACTCTGTTATGTGGAGGATGAGGTCGAGGGCATTCTGAGACTCCTCCTGTCCGACGAGACGAGTCCGGTGAACATCGGGAACTCCGAGGAAGTGACGGTTCTGGAATTGGCAGAGACGATCCAAGATGTTGTGGGCAATTACCCTGGGATCGAGTTCCATCCCAGACCGACCGACGACCCGACTGTGCGACGTCCCGACACCACCAAGGCCGAAGCTGTCCTCGGTTGGAAGGCGCAGATCCCACTCCGGACCGGCCTGGAGCGGACCCTTCCCTGGTTCAAGGAAGTCCTCGGCTACTAGTCAGCGCTGGCGCTGCGACTGCGTGGGATCGGGCGGGTGGAAGGGTGGACCTGAACAAGGGATAGATCGCCAACATCAGCATGGCAAATACGCCGAGTTCGAGGGTGTCGGCCATCAGTAGTGCCACTGTCAGGTGGAACAGGGCCCCCACCACGAATGCGATGAGTCGCAGACGCGGCAGCCACAGTGCAAAGGCGAGAAACACTTCGGTCACCACCGCACCGCCCGCGACCACACCCAGGAAGGCGGGGGTGCGAAGCGAGTCTGGGAATGGGATCAGACCATCGCGGAGCACGCCGGCCAGGACTTGGCCTGAGAGGAAACTCTCGTTGATCTTGGTCAACGCAGAGAAGAGGTAGACGACGGAGACCTGCATCATTATGAGCATCACCGGCCACCGGGCCACTGGCCGTTGAGACGGGTCAAATCTAGATCCGGCGCCCGCATCTGAGACCACCAGTAGAAGGACCACCCAGGCCATCAGGTAGAGATGGTTGGCGTAAGTCTGAAGGTCGAGCGCAAGCATGAACGCCAATGCCGAGAGCAGGGTTAGACCACTTAGGTGGACCTTCCAGCCGAGCGCGAGAAGACAGGCGCTCCCCAACCAGATTGCCACAAGAACGAAGGCGAGTGGTCTTGAGGGTGTGGGCATCCAATCGAAGACAGGAGTCTTGAGGATCTGTGGATCGCTCAAACGCAGAAGCAACGGAAGTGCGATCAACGATCGAGCGGCAGCTGCAGCACCAATCATGATTCGGGTTCGGTTCAATGGTCCAGGTTCCAGCGGCTTCAGGAGCCAGGTCAACATTCGTAGGACCCCTTGATCCAGGTGACCCGTATGGCTCCCGGAACAGCGGTGCACAGGAACGGTGGCACCAGCTCATCCAATGGGAGGTCAGCCCGTGGCCCCGCCAGGACCTCATCGAGCGTCACCTTTCGTTCTCCCGCCGCTGTGACCACGGCAAACCCAGGGTCGGGCACTGCGTGGGAGAACATCTGCCAGCCAAACCGCTGACTGGTTTCGTTTTCCGTGAACAGCAGAATTGCGGGCACTGTCAACTGAAAGGCGAGGAAAAGTGCCATGACTGTCACAGCCGCCTTAGGGGTCCATCGCCAATCGGACATTTCCGCACAGGCTAAGGCCAGCCGGGGGGAGGGAAGGGTCATGAGCTGGGTCCCGCGTCTTCTACCCTCCGCAGATGTCCTGGACCGACCTCGGCGAGTGGTGGCTCGATGAGCTCGCCGACGACCCTGCCTACGAGGCGATCACCACCCCGCTCCTGTTGCAGACTCTTCGACCTCAGTCCGGGCACCGCTACCTAGACCTAGGTTGCGGAGAGGGGCGGGTCATGCGTGCGGTGCAGGGTCTGGGCGCCCTGGTAGTGGGGGTCGACATCAACGAAAGCCTCATGGCAGGGCTGGACTCAGGGATCGTGGCCGATCTGCCTGTCGTCCCCTTGCGGGATGATTCGGTCGACGGGGCATATGCGGTGTTGGTTTTCGAACATGTCGCCGACCACCGAGGTGTCTTTGCAGAGGCGGCCAGGGTCACCCGTGACGGTGGAGTGTTCTGCCTGGTCAGCAATCATCCTTACTGGACAGCTCCCGGGGCCACACCGATCGAAGACGACGATGGTGAAGAATTGTGGAGGCCGGGTGAGTACTTCGGACCGGGAGGCACCGACATACCCATCAGAGACCATACGGTTCGGTTCGAGCACCGCAGCATGAGCGATCTGCTCAACGGCGCGGCCGACGCGGGATGGTCGTTGGAGGCGATGTCGGAGCATCCCCATCACGATCACAGCTCACAGTCCAACGTGCCTCGTCTGCTGGCTTGCCGCTGGCGACTCACTGGTTGACGGGCCGCACTTCGTGCGGCACCCTGTCGACCTCGCTTTCGCTTCGGTCGGTTCCCCCGTTCCCAGGGGGACACCAGAGCCCCACTGCCGTCCTACCCTGAAGGTGATGTTCGAACGTCCGAAGGCTTCCGACATACCGACGCGGCCGGGTACCTATCTGTTCCGGGACAAGAACGAAAAGGTCATCTACGTGGGCAAGGCCAACAACTTGAGGAGTCGGGTCATGTCGTACTTCGGAGTCGGTCTGGGCCCACGCACTCAGGCCATGGTCGACAACGCACGCCGAGTCGAGTGGATCATCACCGAGTCCGATGTGGCCGCCCTGATGCTCGAGTACTCGTTGATCAAGGAACACCGCCCCCGCTTCAACATCAAGCTCGTCGACGACAAGTCGTACCCGTATCTGGCAATCACCCGGAGTCACGAATGGCCCCGAGCCCTAGTGATGAGGGGTAAGAAACGGAAAGGAAACCAGTACTTCGGGCCTTATGCCCACACGTACGCGATCAGGAAGACCCTAGACCAGCTGCTGCGGACCTTCCCTGTCCGAACCTGCTCCAACGCCATGTTCGAACGTCAGAAAGCACAGGGGCGTCCCTGTCTGCTGTTCCACATCGAGAAGTGTTCCGGCCCTTGCATCGCGGCGGTCGACCCCGACGATTACCAGTCCATGGTCGACGGACTCGCCCGGTTCCTCGATGGTGACACCGAAGGGGTGGTATCCGACCTGGAAACAGGTATGTGGACCGCGGCAGAGCGGGAGGAGTTCGAACTGGCTGCCCGCTATCGGGATCGCATTGAAGATGTGAGAAGGGCCATGCTCCGTCAGGAGATGGTCACCGAACGACCCGAGAACTTCGACCTGATCGCCTTTCACGGCGACGAGCTGGAAACCGCCTTCCAGGTGCTTCATGCCCGACGTGGCTGGGTGGTAGGGCGCATGGGGGTGATCGTCGACCGGGTCGAAGAACTCACCGACGCCGAACTTATGGGGAGGATAATTCGGGAGCTGTACGGCGACGAGACTCCACCACGTGAAGTGCTGGTTTCCATCGAACCGGATGAGCCAGAACTCCTCGAGGCCTGGTTGTCAGAGATCAAAGGGGCGCCCGTCAGTCTGAGGGTCCCGCGACGTGGTTCCAAGCGCCGACTCATCGAGACCACCGCAACCAACGCTGCGGAAGCGTTCGCCCGTCATCGGATGAGCCGGCAACGTGACCACAACGCGAGGGCCAAGGCGCTCCGATCGCTCCAGATCGAGTTGGGACTTCCCGAGCCACCTCTTCGGATCGAAGCCTTTGACATCTCCACCCTCCAGGGGACGTCGACTGTGGCCTCGATGGTGGTGCTCGAAGACGGGCTGCCACGAAGGAACGAGTACCGCCAGTTCCGGATCAAGACCGTCGACGGTCAGGACGACTTCGCATCCATGGAAGAGGCGGTCAGACGACGGTTCAACGCCTATCTGCGGGAACGTGACCGGCCAACAGCCGAGCAGGGAAGGTTCTCCTACCCCCCGAGTCTGGTGGTTGTCGACGGGGGGCCCGGTCAGCTGGGTCGGGCGGTAAAGGTCCTCGACGAACTCGGTCTCGACATACCGGTGATCGGACTGGCCAAGCGAATGGAAGAGGTCTATTTCCCGGGAAAACCTGAGCCGTTGCGTATCGCCAGAGATGCCGAAGCCCTTTATCTTCTCCAGCAGGTCAGAGATGAGGCACATCGGTTCGCCATCACCTACCACCGCAAGCTCAGATCCAAGTCCATGGTCGATTCGGTTCTCGACGGAGTGCCTGGAATCGGGCCGAAACGTAAACGAGACCTTTTGAGGCACTTTGGCTCGTTGAAGAAGATTCGTGAGGCGAGTCTGGACGAGTTGACGCGACTTCTGCCCGAAGCCGTTGCTGCGGACCTGTACGCTTCACTCCACGGCAACTAGAGGCAGCATGGAACACGCCGCAAGCGACACCCCCCACGTTTTGGTAGTGACCGGTATGTCCGGTGCAGGCCGGTCAACTGCGGCAAAAGTCCTCGAAGACCTCGAATACACGGTCATCGACAACCTGCCGCCGAGCCTCCTCGAGTCGGCGGTGGCCTCTTATGACATCCCCGAATCGGGTCTGCATCTCGCCGTCGTGATCGACGCCAGGGGGGGTCTGCCCATGGACGTCCTACGTCAGGCGCTGATAGGTCTGGAACGCGCCAACCTGACCAGTCGGATGGTGTTCTTGGACGCTGATGACGACGTGATCGTGGAACGCTATCTCGAGAACAGACGGCCACATCCTCTCCGTCGAGATACGATCGGAGACTCGATCGCCGAAGAGAGAAAGATCCTGGCTCCCCTCCGGGAAACCGCAGATGTCGTCATAGATACCTCGAACCTCAACGTGCACGAGCTTCGACGGGAACTCACCCAATTGTTCAGCGAGGACAACGAACCACGTCCGATGAGAGTTTCTATCCGATCGTTCGGGTACAAACACGGGACACCACGCGACCTCGACATCATGTTCGATGTTCGATTTCTTCCTAATCCTCATTGGGTCGACGACCTGCGGGACAAGACCGGGAGGGACGCTTCGGTGAGTGAGTACGTTCTCACCGCCGACGGGGCGGACGAATTCGTCGACCAGGTCGAGGAGATGCTGACCTTTCTGATACCAAGATTCAGGAGTGAAGCCAAGTCCTACCTGTCAATCGGAATCGGCTGCACTGGTGGTCATCACCGGTCCGTGGCGATCGCCGAACAACTCGCCTCCAGGCTGTCTTCCCATGGGGTTCGCGCCGCCGTCACCCATCGGGACATTGATAAATGACGGTGCAGACCCAGACCGAACTACAGCAACTGCTCCTGGCCCCGAACGGACCGGTGGTGACCGCGATAGGTGGAGGGCATGGTCAGGCCGCGGCGTTGGAAGCCATCCAGAGCTACGCCGGTGAGATCGCCGCTCTGGTCACCGTTGCCGACAACGGTGGATCATCGGGCCGTTTGACACGAAGAGGAATCCCGCCACCCGGGGACGTGCGCCGCTGTCTCTTGGCCCTGACACCCGACCCCTCCCTTTGGTCGGAGCTGTTCGCTTACCGATTCGAAGGGGGCGACCTGCACGACCACTCCTTGGGCAACCTGAT
>JBGTEJ010000004.1:0-2524 GCA_041747855.1 Acidimicrobiia bacterium
CCATAACGGGGCATGCAGTCCGTCGGTCCACGGTTCGATCATGTCGGTGTAGTGGCGATGGAAGGCGTGACCCGACTGCCCAGTGCTGTGGAGGAAGGTGGAGCGGTTGAAGTCGTCGAAGTCGACGACCATCCGTTGTGAAGGGATCCACACGACTTCGTAGCCGACAGCGGCGTCCCAGCCATTGGCATTCACCAGTTCGCCACTGCCACCCACGCGGGGAGGGGCGTCCCGGTTGAACAGCCATTCGATGGGGCCGATCCCGGAAAGTCCGAACGTCGGGTTCTCGAAGGACGCGGTGTGCAGGCGCCCCCAAGACCAGGCCCCACGATTGCGGAACAGCGAACTCAGCTCGTCATATGCATCGACCATCGAAAGTCTGAGGATGTCATCCCGATTCTCCACCTCGTCTGTGTTGATGTCATTCCAGTACGGGTCGTTGGGAGCCTCCAGAAGCTCGGCCACCACAGTGAACCAGCGACCGCCGCCGTAGGGTCGAACCACCTCCGGCAGGTCGTCGTGGAAGGTGTTGGTGAGGATGTGACGCCAGATCGATTGGTACGCAGCCGCGCCGGATGAGTCCCACCTCGCCTGGAGAGGTTCGTCTGCTTCGAGCCAGAGCCTCAGCTCGTCCTGGATCTCGCTGAGGCCGAAGTCACCCTCAGCGTCGATCGCAAGGAGATAGGGGACGACCCGCGCGGCACCTCCGTCACGGCTGTCGACCTGGAATCCCTGCATGATCCCAACGTCCAGACCTCCCGACGCGGCAAGCAATTCCGTGATTCGGGCGGCCCGATAACCGTGGCCACCGTCGGCGGTGAGGAAAGGCTCGCTGGAAGCCGGTATGACGAACTGGTTTGCGGTCACGATGTATCCCGACGGCGGGTTGAACAACGCCGGCATCTCCTCAAATGGGACCGTACCCACCCAGTCGTACTCACCGGTCCACCCGGGGACCGGATACCGACCGTTCCCAGCAGCCCTGACCGGGACACTGCCGGTTGACTGATAGGCAATATTCCCATCGACATCGGCATAGACCACGTTCTGCGCGGCGATGTCCCAGTTGGCCGTGGCCTCTCGAAAGTCGTCGTAGTTCCCGGCCAGATTGAGTCCTATGAACGCCTCAACCAGGAGAGAGGGGCGCAGACTGCTCCAGGCCAGGGCCACCGCAAAATCGTCCGGCGTTTCGAGGGCGGACGAATCATCGAACAAATCCTCCTCGATGAGGGTGCCGGACACTATCGGCCCGTTGCGCGAGACCCGCACTTCGAAGATGACGTCGTCCCCACCGGCGACTCGGAGGGTCTCCCGTCTCGTCTCGAAGTCCACCCACATCCCCTCGACCTCGTACTGCCGTTCGTTATCCGGATTCACCTTCTCGATGAATAGGTCCTGCGTGTCGACAGACTGGGTGGTCACACCCCATGCGATTCTTTCATTGTGACCGACGACCACCGCGGGCACACCCGCAAAGGAGAACCCGACCACCCGGAACGGGCAGTCCGGCCCGACCGGCACACAGTGGAGCCCGTTAGCGAACCAGATCGCGGGTATCTGGTTGGCCAGGTGAGTGTCATTGGCCAGGATCGGCAGTCCGGATCTGGTCTTCGACCCCGAGAGCACCCAGCTGTTGGACCCGATGCCCTCGAAACCTCCCCCGGTCAGCGACCAAACTCTCTCCGCGTCTCGGGCCACCCTCAACAACTGACCCAGCGCCGCATCCGGCAGACCAGGTACTTCGACTTCCATCGAGCCTTCCGGTCCGCCGACGATGTAGGGATGGCCCTCCGGGAAGGGTGGATAGAGCTGCTCGACCCGGTCGACGGGAAGGTTCGAAGCGATCACGGTGCGGTCGATCTCGTCTGAGAGGTTGCCGCTCAGATCCCATGACATGAGTTTGGCCCAAGTGAGAGTGTTGACCGGCGACCATGGCTCGACCTCGTACGAAGAGTTCTGAAGCCCGAGAATCGTGTACTCCAGGCTCAACGAGTTCACTCCTCTTCCTTCCAGGTAGGCGTTGACACCGTCGGCATACGACTGGAGGATGCTTCGGGACCGGGCCGACATGGCCGCCAGCTCCTGGTTGGCCTGGACGGTGAAGCCGAGAGAGCGAAGGAACATGTCGGTCTCCACCTGATCTTCGCCGAATAGTTCGGAGAGCCGACCCGCACCTATGTGCCTCCAGAAATCCATCTGCCAGAAGCGTTCCTGAGCATGCGTGTATCCCTGAGCGAAGAACAGGTCGTGGGTGGTACTGGCATAAATGTGCGGGACACCCCACTCGTCGCGGATTACCTCTACCTGGCTGTTGAGACCGCCGACGGTGATCTCACCATCTACCTGCGGGAACGAGTTTCGAACGAGGAAGAATAGAAAGGCACTGGCCAGAACCACCAGTACGAGGATGGACAAGAAGATCCGTTTGACCCATCGCATTGGTCAAAGGCTAGACCTGATGGGCTTCGGTCACGGTCGCAGCGGCTTTCTCAGTCGCGCCCCGTAGACAAATCCAAACAGACCG
>JBGTEJ010000005.1:0-7271 GCA_041747855.1 Acidimicrobiia bacterium
GGTCCGACGACGATCACCGAGCGGCCTGAGTAGTCGACTCGCTTGCCGAGAAGGTTCTGACGGAATCGGCCCTGCTTGCCCTTGAGCATGTCGGACAGCGATTTCAGCGGTCGGTTTCCCGGACCGGTCACGGCCCGACCACGGCGGCCGTTGTCGAAGAGAGCGTCAACGGCCTCCTGAAGCATCCGCTTCTCGTTGTTGACGATGATCTCGGGTGCTCCGAGGTCGAGCAGTCTCTTCAAACGATTGTTCCGGTTGATGACCCGTCGATAGAGATCGTTGAGGTCCGACGTGGCGAAGCGCCCTCCGTCTAGTTGGACCATGGGACGCAAGTCCGGGGGGATGACCGGAACCGTGTCCAGGATCATGTCGGCTGGCCGGTTGTGACCCTCCCAGAACGGCTTGACCACCTTCATCCGCTGGGTGGCGCGATGACGCTTCTGCTGAGAGCCGCCAGCAAGATCGACCTCCAATTGGACCATCTCTGCATCCAGGTCGAGGCTGACCAGCAGAGCCTTGACCGCTTCGGCGCCCATACCGCCCTCGAAGTAGTCGGCGTAACGGAACCAGATCTCTCTCCACAACTGCTCGGACTCGACTAGTTGCTTGGGTGCGAACGTGCGGAAAGTGTCGAAGGCGTCTTCGATCAACTCCACTTCCCTCTCGGACCGATCGCTGCGGTCCTTGATCTCTTTGTCGACTTCCTTGCGTCGGGCGTTGATCTCCTGGGACTTCGCCCCACCCTCTTCCATCCGGCCAAGCTCATCTTCGAGCGCCTCGAGCCGGACCGAATGCCAGTCTGTGAACTCGGCCCTGACGATCTCGATCTCTTCACGCATCGAGGCCTCCAACTCTGGGAGGTCCTTCTGACGACGTTCGTCGTCGACCGAAGTGATGATGTAGCTGGCGAAGTAGATGACCTTCTCGAGTTCCTTGGGAGACATGTCGAGCAGATAGCCGAGACGGCTGGGGACACCCTTGAAGAACCAGATGTGGGTCACCGGAGCGGCCAATTCGATGTGGCCCATACGCTCACGACGAACCTTCGCCCTGGTGACTTCTACACCACAGCGCTCACAGATGATTCCCTTGTAGCGAATCCTCTTGTACTTGCCGCAGTAGCACTCCCAGTCGCGCTGCGGACCGAAGATCCGCTCATCGAACAGACCCTCCTTCTCCGGGCGAAGAGTGCGGTAGTTGATTGTCTCGGGCTTCTTGACCTCTCCATATGACCAGGCACGAATCTGGTCACTCGAGGCGAGGCCGATCTTCAGTTCGTCGAATAATTGATGTGCCATTTCTTCGTTCTGCTCACTTACTCTTCGCTAATCCTGCATGGCCCCGATGTTCCAAATCTTGGCTCGGGTGCAACATCATTCGGCGTCGGGGCGCTCCGGACGACTCAGGTCGATACCCAGAGACTCCACTGACTTGTAGGAATCCTCTTCCAGTTCACGGAGTTCGACTTCTTCGCCGGCAGACAGCATCTCGACATTCAGACAAAGGCTCTGCATCTCCTTGACCAGAACCCTGAACGACTCCGGGATGCCCGGTTCGGGGATGTTGTCACCCTTGACGATGGCCTCGTACACCTTGACACGACCCTGGACATCGTCGGACTTGATGGTGAGTAGCTCCTGGAGTGCGTAGGCAGCGCCGTACGCCTCGAGGGCCCAGACTTCCATCTCGCCGAATCGCTGCCCACCAAATTGAGCCTTACCGCCCAGCGGCTGCTGGGTGATCATGCTGTAGGGGCCGGTCGAACGGGCGTGAATCTTCTCGTCGACCAGGTGGACCAGTTTCAGGATGTAGAGGTAGCCGACAGTGACCTGACTATCGAACGGATCCCCGGAGCGTCCGTCATAGAGGGTCGCTTTGCCGTCATTCCCGACCAGGCGATCTCCGTCCCGGTTGGGATGGGCGTTGGCGATGACCTGGACGATTTCATCCTCACGGGCACCGTCGAAGACCGGGGTAGCGGTTCTTGTCCAGGGCCCTGCGCCGACTGCGGCCGGTGAGCTGCTCTTGAACGGCTCCCAACCCTGGGCGGCGGCCCAACCAAGGTGGGTCTCCAAAACCTGTCCCAGGTTCATTCGGGAAGGAACACCCATCGGCGAAAGGATGATGTCGACTGGCGTCCCATCGGCCATGAAGGGCATCTCTTCTTCGGCGAGGACCTTGGAGATGACTCCCTTGTTGCCATGACGACCGGCCAGTTTGTCCCCTTCTGAGATCTTCCTCGAAGTGGCGATGTGGATCCGGACGAGTTCGTTGACACCGGGCTGAAGGTCGTACCCCTCGGAGCGGCGGAACACCTTCACATCGATGACCTTGCCAGACTCGCCATGAGGGACCTTGAGGGAGGTGTCACGCACTTCCCTGGCCTTCTCCCCAAAGATGGCGCGGAGCAGTCTCTCTTCGGGTGTCAGTTCGGTCTCACCCTTCGGAGTGACCTTGCCGACCAAATAGTCCCCGGGACCGACTTCGGCCCCAACCCGAATGATGCCCTCGCTATCGAGGTTGGCGAGCACCTCCTCGGGGACGTTGGGGATGTCCCTTGTGATCTCTTCGGCACCCAGCTTGGTGTCCCGGGCGTCGAGCTCGTGCTCCTCTATGTGAATCGATGTGAGGATGTCCTCTTTGACCAGGCGCTCACTGATGACGATGGCGTCTTCGAAGTTGTGGCCCTGCCACGGCATGAAGGCCACCAGCAGGTTCCTCCCGAGGGCAAGCTCTCCACCATCGGTCGACGGACCATCGGCGAGGACTGAACCAACCTCGACCTTCTCGCCTTCGAGGACGATGGCCTTGTGGTTCATGCATGTTCCTTGGTTGGAACGGCTGAACTTCTCGAGGGGATAGGCGTGACGCTTGTTGGTGTCCTTCTCCTTGACCACGATCTGATCACCGGTGACCTCGATGACTTCACCGGCCACCTTGGAAACGACCATGTCGCCGGAGTCCTGAGCGGCCCTTCCTTCAACACCGGTCCCCACGAGGGGGGCTTCTGCGGTGAGCAGGGGCACAGCCTGCCGCTGCATGTTCGAACCCATCAGGGCGCGGTTGGCGTCGTCGTGCTCCAGGAAAGGAATCAGAGAAGTCGAGACCGACACGATCTGCTTGGGCGATACATCCATGTAGTCGACCTGCTTCGGGTCGACGTACTCGACCTCGCCGCCAGCACGGCGCACCAAAACGCGATTCCCGACGAAGGTTCCGTCCTCCTTGAGAGGAGCGTTCGCCTGGGCGATGATGAATCGTTCTTCCTCGATGGCGGTCAGGTAATCGACATTGGTGCTGACCTTGCCGCCCTCGACGCGCCGATAAGGAGTCTCGATGAAACCGAACTCGTTGACCCTGGCGTAAGAGGCAAGCGAGCCGATCAGGCCGATGTTGGGGCCTTCGGGAGTTTCGATGGGGCACATCCGGCCATAGTGAGAGGGGTGCACGTCACGCACCTCGAAACCGGCGCGCTCGCGGGAGAGACCCCCCGGGCCCAATGCAGACAGCCGTCTCCGGTGGGTGAGTCCTGCTAGCGGGTTGGGCTGGTCCATGAACTGGCTCAACTGAGAGGTCCCGAAGAACGACTTGATCTCGGTGGTCAAGGGACGGATGTTGATCAGACTCTGAGGGGTGATCGCTTCGGGGTCCTGTGTGGTCATCCGCTCGCGCACGACCCTCTCCAACCGGCTCAGACCGACCCGGACATGGTTCTGAATCAACTCACCGACGGTCCGAATGCGACGATTCCCGAAGTGATCGATGTCATCGACCGAAATCGCCACTTCGTTGCCGTTGCTGGTGGTCATGGTGGCCTGTCCCGCATGGAGGGCCACGAGGTAGCGGATTGCGTCCACGATGTCCTCGTCCCGCAACATCTGCATGCCACCGGCTCGATAGTCCTTGGGTGTAGCGTCACCGAACTTCTGGGCGACCTTGTAACGACCCACCCTGGTTAGGTCATAGCGCTTGGGGTTGCGGAAGAGGGTCTGAATGAGGCTTCGAGCTGATTCGACGGTCGTGGGCTCGCCGGGTCTCAGCTTCCGATACAGATCGAGAAGGGCGTCGTCACGGTCGGCGACGGTGTCGCGATCGATGGTGTTCTTGATCGACTCGGCACCCCCGAACAAGGCCAGGATCTCCTCGTCGGTCTCGGCGATACCGAGGGCCTTGAGGAAGGAGGTGACGTACTGACGTCGCTTCCGGTCGACTCGCACACCGATGGTGTCCTTCTTGTCGGTGTCGAGTTCGAGCCATGCACCGCGTCCGGGGATGATCTTTCCGGAGTAGATCATCTTGTCGGAGGTTTTGTCCTTGGTCACGTCGTAGTACATGCCCGGAGAGCGAACCAACTGGGAAACAATGACCCGCTCGGTGCCATTGATGATGAATACACCCTTGTCGGTCATGATCGGAAAATCGCCAAGGAACACCTGCTGCTCCTTGATCTCACCGGTGGCCTTGTTGACGAAGCGCGCCGTGACGTAGAGGGGCTGCGCGTAGTTCTGGTCACGCTCGCGTGCTTCTTCGAGACTGATCAGAGGATCGGCGAACCGATGATCGGTCAGTTCCAGGGCAAGATTGCCGGTGAAATCCTCGATCGGGTTGATCTCGTTGAAGATGTCCCGCAGACCCTCATCGAGAAACCACTGAAACGACTCGTGTTGAACCGCGAGCAGATCCGGAAGAGGAAGTACTTCGGGTATTTTGCCAAATGAGAAGCGTTCAGAAACGCGCGAAACCAAGGGGGGCCTCCTCGAGGTGATGCCAAAGGGGTTGACGCAAGAGAACACATGCTAACAGACGCGCGTTTGCATGTCCCAATCGGAATCTCGCACTTGTTGAAACGCCCACCGATTGACCGGTGGTCGCATCACGGCCCTCCTGGGCCTTCCGTCATCCTATAGGGTTTTGGAGAAACCCGTCAAGGTTCATTGTCTGATCGTTCGGAATGCGTTCAGCCGTCCAGACCGGGGGTGTCGCCGAACCCGAGTACATGGAAGGCGAAGAGGAGTCCGGCGAACACGATCAGGGCAATCAGGAGACCCATCAGCCAAGGGGGCAGGGTCCGGTAACGACCGGGACCTTGATTCGCCATTGGACAAGGTTAGTCCTCAACGGGGGCGCTCTCGGTGGGCGAACCACCTGGGGCTAGTGTTGCCCGCCGGATGTCAGCGAAGAACCAACGACGCAAGACCATCGGATGGCGGGAGTGGGTCCGGATCCCCGAGCTCGGGGTACCGGAGATCAAAGCCAAGATCGACACCGGGGCCGACAACTCTTCCCTCCACGCTTTCAATATCAGTCGGTTCGAAAAGGATGGCGTCCCGTATGTTCGATTCGAGATCCACCCCAAACAGAGGAAGCGGAAGCCAGCAGTCCTGTGCGAGGCTGAGGTGGTCATGGAGAGGAAGGTCAAGAATCCGGGGGGCCGGCTCGAGGTGCGACCGGTTATCAAGACCAAGCTGCTGGTTGCGGGAAGAGAGATCGAGGCCCTGGTCAACCTGACTACCAGAGACGAGATGACCTTCCGTCTCCTCCTCGGTCGGAGGACCATCCGGGACCACTTCATCGTGGATCCTGGAAAGAGTTATATAGGGGCGCGACCGGCAAGAATGGAGGACAAGTGAGAATCGCCATCCTCTCTCGAAGCGCCAGCCTCTACTCGACTGCCCGCCTCAAAGAGGCCGGACTCGCTCGCGGTCACGAGGTCTCAGTCGTCGACTACCTGCGGTGCTACATGGACATCACGGCCCGGAGGGCAAAGGTCCTCTACCGCGGTGACGTGGTTGAACCGGCTGCAGTGATACCCCGAATCGGTGCCACCTACACCTTCTACGGAATGGCAGTGGTCAGACAGTTCGAGGCTGCCGGGGTCTACACGGTCAACAGCTCCGACGCAATCGGAAGGAGCCGGGACAAGCTCAGCGCCATGCAGCATCTAACCAGAGCCGGAGTCGGGCTCCCCACCACCAGTTTTGCCCACTCGACCCAAGACATCGACGGGATCCTCGAGGTAGTCGGCGGGACCCCTGTCGTGGTGAAGCTGCTCGAAGGAACTCAGGGTGTCGGTGTCGTGCTCGCAGAGACCCGAAAAGCCGCGGAGTCGGTCATTGGCGCCTTCCGCCAAATGGACGCCAACTTCATCGTTCAGGACTACATCAAGGAGGCGGCAGGTTCAGACATCAGGGCCTTCGTCGTTGGAGGCAAGGTAGTTGCGTCAATGAGACGGACCGGTGCTCCCGGTGACTTTCGCTCGAATCTTCATCGGGGTGGCTCGGCAGTGTCGGTCAAGCTCACCCCCAAAGAGCGCTCCACCGCGATCCGCGCCGCAAAGACCATGGGACTGAATGTGGCCGGTGTTGACATGCTGCAGTCTTCGGAAGGCCCACTTGTCCTCGAAGTCAACTCTTCGCCAGGACTCGAAGGGATCGAAGGCGCTAGCGGTGTCGACATAGCCGATCAGATCATCGAGTACATCGAAGACAACACCGACATCGGGTAATCGCCCACGATTCAGATTTTTGGGCCGGGTCAGGACGCTCGGCGAACTTCTTTGAGCCAGTGACGACGCATGGCGCGTCGCTCCCGAGCGGTGTGACCACCCCAGATACCTTCGGTCTGGTTGGTTTCGATTGCCCAACTCAGGCACTCATCGGCCACCGGGCAAGTGGCGCATATCGCCTTGGCTTTGGCAATCCCCCGGAGATCGTCCCGCTCAGGGAAGAACGACACCTCATCGAGTACTTCGCCGCAAGCTGCAGCCTCTCTCCACGGAGTAACTGTCAAGTCGATCATCACCAATCCCCGTTCTTGAACCCAGGTAAACGCAGTTTTCCGAGTTTTCGTTCCCCGTTTCTGCCAGACCGCATACCCCGAATGAAGCGGGAGCAATCAGGAAACAATCGGGTTCGACGCGCCCTTGTCATCGCCTCGGCGGCCGATAGGCTGTCGGGCCTTGGCCAGTATGAGCGTCGGGGGGCGAACGTGAGCAGGGCCGATCCACTCATGCCCATGGAGGCCGTCGAAGTTTGTGCAGATCAAGACGTTCCCTGCGCAACCCTGCAGCCTGCTTGCGAAAGAATTCGAGGCGTTGGTCAGGGCAAACGGAGGTGCCGGTTAGCTGCCTGAGCAGGGAGGACTCGAGGCCTTCCCGTCAGAACTCGTAAGGGGGAGGGACCGCACCTGGTTCCAGACGACCCAGCTCTGCCCGGGCCACCGACCGACGATGGACTTCATCTGGACCGTCGGCGATCTGGAGCCATCGACCC
>JBGTEJ010000006.1:0-2393 GCA_041747855.1 Acidimicrobiia bacterium
GCCGAAGTACCGGGGGCCAGCGGACCCCATTAGCCCCGGCCGAGCGGCGGAGATCAGACCGTCGAGAACCTCATCGAGGTTCTCGCCCTGGGACGGGAGTTCTGGGTCGAGGGAGACCCGGACCTGGTTCCGTGTCGCCGAAGGAGTCACCCGATTCGCAGGCAGTTCTCGCCTGTAGCTGACGACTTCCTCCGCCACCCTGGCGAGTGCACCTTCAAGGGGATCCAACTCGAAGAAGACGATAAGCGTGGGAACGCCAGCGTGCCAGCCGATCGGCGGATTTCACTTCAACTCCGAGCAGGGGCTCGTTGGCCCGGCTACTTGCGCCCCAACTGCTCGCTCCGGGTCAGCAGCCACACCCAAGACGCCACACCCGCAAGCACCAGGCCGCCTGCGACCAGTATCACCCACCTACCCCGGCCAGGCAGCTCCACCTCCCCGGAGTCCACGGGTCCGCCGGGTGCAACCACAGTCGTCAAAGCCGTAGTTGTCGTCAGGGCGGGCGAGGTATTGCTCGGTCCATCCGTCTCCGGCACCAACAGATGATCGACACCGGCATCCTGGGCTATCCCGACCAATGTGGCGATAGTCGACTCTGCATCGTCCAGGGGGGACACCAGTGAGCATTCAGATGCCACGTAGTGACCGATGTCGGTGTTGTAAATCAACGCCATGAAGTAGACCGCATCCGGCGGGAACACCCGGGCAGACCCACCGGATAGGAACTGCGTGTAGGTCACTGTGAGGGGGCCATCGAATCCTTCCACCCCGAACACAGCCTTCGGCATAACGTCGAGATGGGACACCACGGTGAACTCCATCGTGCTCTCCCCGGGCGTCGATCCGGTGACGCGGCCGACTACTGCTAGGTCGTATGTGCGGAGCCCCGAAACGAGCCGGTTCGCCAGCAAAGTCTCCGGCGTCGATTCCAGATCGGTCTCACACGACAGAGCCCCGGCGGGCAGAGCGATAAGGGCAGTAAGGACGAAGCCGACCAGAAGGCGCTTCATAGCAACAGCCTATAACGGTCGACCACCTGATGGTGCACGTGTACTGTACGTGTAGTGCGAAAGCTCACCATCATGGTTTCGGAGGAGGTCTACGCAGGCCTCTATGAAAAGGTTGGCGCACGCCGTATAAGTCGATTCATCGAAATGCTGATACGACCACATGTGCTCGATGAGGACCTCGAAGCCGGGTACTTCGAGATGGCCTCCGACGAGGACCAGGAAGCTGAAGCACTGGAGTGGGCTGATGCAGTGCTGGAGGATGTTGCCGATGAATCGGGGTGAGGTCTGGTGGGTGGGTTTCGATTCAGCTGTGGGGGGCGAGGTCGGGAAGACACGCCCGGCCGTGATCGTGAGCAACAACCCCTCAAACGAGGCCTTGAACCGGGTTCAGGTGGTACCGCTCACCTCCAACATCACGAAGCTGTATCCCGGCGAAGCCTACGTCGAGATCGAGAACCGGCGCCACAAGGCGATGACAAGTCATTTGGCCACTGTCTCCAAGCTGCGCCTTCGAGATCGCATGGGGATACTCAGTTCGACCGACATGACGTCGGTCGAAAGCGCTGTGCGTCTCCAGTTGGGCCTGTAGGCGAGGATCGTTCGCCTGAAGTCTCGGGGCGGTCGGCTCAGTAATAGAGACGGACGATGCTTTCGGCGACCATCGCCGGCTTTTCGGAACCTTCCACCTCCACGGTGACAGTCCTCTCCACCTGAACTCCGCCGGGGACCTCACTCACACCGTCGAGGCTCATCCTGGCCCTGATCCGGGAACCGACCGGTACCGGGGCCGGGAAGCGAACCTTGTTCAGACCGTAGTTGACCCCCATGCGTGGACTCCCCACATCAAACGGAATCTGCTCGACAAGAGGGATGATCAGCGAGAGGGTGAGGAAACCGTGAGCGATGGTCCCCCCGAACGGGGTCAATGCGGCCCGCTCCGGATCGATGTGGATGTATTGATGATCGTCCGTGGCGTCGGCGAAAGCGTTGACCCGCTCCTGGGTGATCTCCATCCAGTCGCTGACGCCGATCTCAGTCCCCACCATCCCCTGCAAGCGCTCTAGTACGTCTGTCATCGGGCGGATTGTGGCAGGGAAGTTGGGAACAGGCCCAGAAACCATCTAACTTGGGGGCATGGCCGAAGCAACCAAGCTGATGGTTTGGATCGATCAAGATCTCTGCACCGGGGACGGAATATGCGAGGAGATCACCCCTGACGTCTTCGTCGGGCGTGACGACGGGCTGTGGGTGGTCAAAGAGGAGACCAAACACTTCGGTCGCACGGTGGTCTTCGACGGCGAGCAAGCTCCTGACGGTGCCCGTGGACTGGCCCGCGTGCCCGACGGCCTCATCGAGGACGTAATCGAGTCTGCCGAAGAGTGC
>JBGTEJ010000007.1:0-14258 GCA_041747855.1 Acidimicrobiia bacterium
ACCTCATGGACCTGCTCGCCACGCACGGGGTCTTGCTCAGCTCCTCTGATCTCAGTAAGGACGGAGTGGTCTTCATGATGACTGGCGGGGCGCCCGACGCAGGAGACGGCGACCACGCCAGCCGTATGATGCACGTCGCCATCCAACTGCTGGCTGATGCGAGTCCCCTCGAAGCCCGGATAGGGGTCAACTCAGGGCACGTCTTCGTCGGCCCGGTTGGGCCGCCAAGCCGGCGCGCCTATGTCACGATGGGTGATACCACCAACCTGGCCGCCCGTGTCATGGCCAAGGCGGCCTGGGGCCAGGTCCTCGTCACCGCATCCTCGATCGAAGCTGCCAGCGATCGTTTTGTGCTCCGAGATGTCCCTCCATTCCAGGTGAAGGGGAAGCTGCGTCCCGTGGAGGCGAAGGCGATCGAAGCCCTTGCTGCCTCCCCCGAGCAACGGTCTGCCTCGATGGGGCCGTTCGTCGGCCGGGAAGGCGAGCTGGGCCTGCTCATGAACTCCCTCGAATCGGCGCATTCCGGAAGGGGTCATGTCGTGGAGATCCTGGGTGAGCAGGGCGTTGGAAAGTCGCGCCTCCTCGCCGAATTCCGCTCGTCGACCGAAGATGCGAGGTGGGTGACTGCGGCATGTGATCCCTTAGAGCGCACCACCCCCTACCAGACGGCGCGCCTCCTGACGCGTCGGGTGCTGGGCATCGAGCGGGACGCGACGGCGATCGAAGCCGGAACTCGTCTCGAGGCCATCGTCGAGGAACACGCCCCCCGTCTCCTGCCCTGGCTGCCTCTGATCGCGGTCATCGTCGACGCCGAGGTGGCGGCTACGGAAGAGGCGAACGACGTGGATCCTCGGTTCCGCCGGGTCAAGGCGCAACAGGTGGTCGCAGACCTGATTGAGGCGATCGGCCCAGGGCCGGCAGTGATGTCCATCGAGGATGCCGAGCACATGGACGACGCCTCGGCGGAGCTCATCTCGGAGCTACTCGTCCGTATCGGCGACTTGCCCTGGCTGGTGGTGATCACTAGGGCACCTGGCAAGGCGGGCCTCCATCATGGGCGGGGCTATCAGGCCACGGTGGTAGACCTGCAACCTCTCGACCACATCCAAGCCGCCGAGCTCGCCCGGCGGCTGGCGGAGAAATCGCCAGTACCTCCCCATCTCCTCCCCGAGATCGTGGAGAGGGCGGCCGGGAACCCCCTGTTCCTCTCGGAGATGCTGGCTCATGCCGGAACGGAGATACCGCACTCGGTGGAGGACATCGTCTCGGTGCGCATCGACGCTCTGGCGCCGCCCGATCGGAGTGCCCTTCGTCACATGGCGGTGCTGGGCGAGCGCTTCGATCTGGGGCTCGTCGAATCGGTGCTGAGAGACAGGGGAGTCGCGCCGGACGACGACGACCTGTGGAGCCGTCTGAGCGGCTTCGTCGAAGTCGTGGGCGGTGAGGTCGTGTTCGCCAATCCACTGGTACGCCAGGTCGCCTACGACGGTCTTCCCTACCGCACTCGCCGCGAGCTCCACGGGCGAGTGGCCGACGCCTTGGGCCCGGACAGGCGGGATCAGCTCCCCCTTCACCTGGTAGAGGCCGAGCGTTGGCACGAGGCCTGGGAAGCAGCCCGTCGGGCCGCAGACCGAGCCAGAGACGCGGCAGCCAACGCAGTGGCCGGCGAGCTCTACGTGTTGGCATTGAGAGCGGCGAATAGCGTCGACGACATCGACGACCACGAAGTGAGTCGGGTGGCCGAAGACGCCGCCCGGGTCTGGGCGCGGGCAGGGGTGGCGGATCGCGCTCTGGATGCGTTGCGAGTGGCCATCGCCAGGGCTACCGACCCGATCGAACAGCTCGAGTTGGAGGCCCTGCGCGCTTCGGTGCACGAAGACGCGGGGCGCTACCCCCAAGCATTGAGGTTGTTCGCAACATCTCTCACGCGTCTCGATGACATCGATGCCCCCGGACGCGATCGCGCCCGAGCGGAACTGCACGCCGGCTACGCATCCACTCGACTCCTGCAGGGCCGATTCGATGAGGCACAACCCCACGCGGAAGCAGCGGTTTCCGCTGCAGAAACGGCGGGGGACCGCCGGCTCCAAGCTCGTGGCCTGCATCTCCTCGACCGAATCCATGCCGCGGCCGGGGACTTCGAGCGTGCCCAGTACTACCGGGATGCGGCGTTGCCGATCTTCGCCGAGCTGGGCGACCTGGCGGCTCAGGGAACGGCGCTGCACGACCTGGCAGCTGATGCGCACCGCAGCGGCCGACTTGCCGAGGCGATGTGGCTTTACCAACGGGCGGCCGACTCGCGATCTCGAGCGGGCGACGTGGTTCGGGCGGCCGCCACCATCAACTCTCTGGGCCAGGTGGAGCAGGCAATGGGGATGCTCGATTCGGCCGAACAGCGATTCACCGAGGCCTTGCGGACCTGGCGCGGCGCCCGCTCGCCCCAGGGGGTCGCCGAGGCAACGACAAACCTGGGCGAACTGCGGATAGCACAGGGTCGAGTCGAGGAGGCGAGAGAGCTGCTCGAGGAGGCGGAACGGCTGGCACTTGATCTCGGCTTGGACGACATCCTGGCTCGGGGGCAGGTTGCGCTGGCGGAGGCCTATGAGGCGGTTGGCCGACACGTCGAGGCCTGGGAGAGGGCAACGGGTGCTTTGCAACGCACGACCGTTTCATCGCTGGTGCGTCGGGCCAGATCGGTGCGAGCAGAGGCCCTGGAGGCGACGGGGAGCATCGAACGCGCCGTTGACGAACGAGAGCTGGCCCTCTCCGTCGGCGGACCTGCCGGACAGGACTCGACTCGTGGGTGACGCGTTGGGCGACTTTGGAGGCGTGGTGAGCGCAAGTGGTGCCGGCAAAGGCAATACTCTCTACCCTTGGCCACCAAGTGATCGCCCCGTCGTAACGCTCCCGTAGCGGCGTTCTGGCACTCTTTCCAAAGCGAGGATCAGGAGTAATGGCTACCAATTCCAGAGCGAATGGCGAGCAACCGGCGGTGACTGCATGAGGGAGCAACTGTCCGAATCGACGGGAGGAAGGTGATGCCTCAGTTGGGACGTCGTCGACGCGGCGAAAGGCTCGAGGAGGCTCCTGCACCTGAGCCACCGCCCCGAACGAGACTCATCGACCCCGTCGAGATCCCCCAGGGCGATCCTCTCGAGTCAGTCTTGCTGTCGGCAGGAGGGCCGGTCGAGATTTCTTCCGTAGAGGCCGACTCGGAGACGATCACCCGTCTCCGCGAGGCCGGTGTCGAGCTGGTGGTGCCGCTCATCGGCCAGGGTGAACTATTGGGGGCTCTCTACCTCAGCACGCGTCTGTCCGATCAGCCGTATTCGAGCGACGATCGGCGACTTCTCGGAAGCCTTGCCTCCCAGGTGGCCCCGGCAATGAAGGTGGCGCAACTGGTTCGGGAACAGCAGGTCGAGGCGAAGGAGCGGGAGCGAATCGACCAGGAGCTCAGGGTCGCCGCTCTCATCCAACAGACCCTGCTCCCGAAGGAACTTCCCGCCATCAAAGGTTGGGGCGTTGATGCGTTCTATAGACCCGCCCGCGCAGTGGGGGGAGACTTCTACGACTTCATCGAGCTTGGTGGCGGCAAACTCGGGGTGATCATCGGCGACGTCACGGACAAGGGTGTTCCCGCGGCGCTGGTGATGGCGACCTGCCGATCGATGCTGAGAAGCGCAGCACAGGGCCATGACTCACCCGCGGTAGTTCTAGCCGAGGTCAACGAGAATCTCGTTCCCCAGATTCCCCCGTCGATGTTCGTCACCTGTCTCTATGCCATCGTCGACACCGCAGTCGGGGAGGTGGTGTTCGCCAACGCCGGCCACAACCTTCCCTATGTGCGAACCTCGAGCGGCGTCATCGAGCTGCGCGCCACGGGGATGCCCCTCGGGCTCATGGCCGGGATGGACTACGAGGAGAAGACCCACCGCCTGGAGCACGGTGATGTCATGGTGCTCACGTCCGATGGCATCACCGAAGCGCACAACCCCGAGCGCGAGATGTATGGATTCGCTCGACTGATGGGACAGGTGGCCAAGAAGACCAAAGGTGACGATCTCGTGGCTTCGCTGGTGGGCGATCTCGAGAAATGGAGCGGTCCCGGTGCCGAGCAGGAGGACGACATAACCCTGGTGGTGGTTCGTCGCACCGCATCGGCGGAACGGTCTGCTGCTGCCTTCGGTGACCACCCCGAGGAGAAGCGGCTGGTCTCTTTCCGTCTCCCGAGTGTCGAAGGTAACGAGCGGCTGGCCATTGACACCGTGGTCGAGGCGGTGGCACCGCTCGGGCTCAGTCAAACCCGGCTCGAACGTCTCAAGACCGCGGTGGGGGAGACGGTGATGAACGCCATCGAGCACGGCAACCACAACGATCCGGCTCTCGATGTCGGAGTAGAGGTGTCGACGACGGTCTCGTCCCTGACGATCCGGGTCAGCGATCAGGGCGGTGGCACCGAGATGCCAGATGCCGAGACCCCCGATATCGAGGCCAAGCTCGCCGGGGAGCAGACCCCCAGGGGTTGGGGCCTGTTCCTGGTGGCCGAGATGGTTGACGAGGTCAGACGGTCCACGGACAACGGGGCCCATGTCGTGGAGCTGGTAATCAATCGGGAAGGAGACATCTGATGCCAGGTGAAGAGTTCACAGCAAGAGTCACTAGGAAAGGGAGCGGGTCGGCGATTGTTCTGGCGGGGACCGTCGACAAGAACGCTAAAGAGCTGATCGATACCGCATATGAGGAAGCATCCCGGGGAGGTGGGGAGGTGATCCTCGACTTCAACGATGTGGACTACATCAACTCAACCGGAATCGCGGTCATCGTCGGCATTCTGGCGATGGCACGCGCCCAGGGGCAGGAGGTGGGGGCAATAGGGCTGACCGACCACTATCGGGAGGTGTTCCGAATCACCCGACTCTCCGACTTCATGCACATATACGAGGAGTCTCCCTCCGGGAGCTAGGGAGGAGACGAATGGCTGCGAACAACCTGCAAATGGACATCCGCCAGGTGAGCGACGGGATACGTGTCATCGACATCACCGGCGAAATCACGGCCTCCTCCGAAGATCAAATCACGGACGCACACGGAAAGGCGGGCGCTGGCGCCGAGGCCGTGATCCTCAACTTCGAGGGCCTGGAATACATGAACAGCGGCGGGATCGGCCTGTTGGTCACGACCCTGATCCGCGCTCAGCGCGCGGGACACGACCTGCGCGCCTATGGTTTGAGTGACCACTACCGCCAGATCTTCTCCCTGACCCGTCTCGATGAGGCGATCAGTCTCTACGACGATGAGGAGGCGGCAGTAGCCGGCTGAGGGGAGTCGTGTGGTTCACTCTCTGCAGACGCGAGAGCCCTGTTCAACACCACTGGCTGACGGACTGGGGCTTGTCTGGACCTCCAGCGACTGAGATCTCCAACGCGAACGAGCGGCTGATGACGCGGCTCAGAGCCTGGTGGATTCTAAATCGACCTGGATTGGGAAGGAGCCTGGGCACGGTAGGTGCTTCATATCGTCCTCCGTGTGAGACAGATTTGGGTTCCGGTTGAGCCCGATAACCACTGTGGCCGAGGTATGCCTTAATGCTCGTAGTTATTGAGTTCCCTGCGGCCCCTTAGGGTTAGGAAACCTGTGCTCTATCCCCTGAGCTACGAGCGAGGGCTGGATGGGTTAAAAGGCGGTTGACAGCTCGTCTCGAAGTGAGCCAACCGGCGTTGGGCTGAGGGTAATCCCGGCTTGGTGCCGTGCAGTGTCGCTGGACCGGTGTTCTCTACGCCTCTGGCCCGCGTGGCTTCAGTGAGTGCGCCGGTTCGGTGTCTGGTAGGGGGTTCGGGGCTGGTCAGCCGGCGCGTTCGGTGCCAACTTCTGACGGGATCGATCCGTGAAGCGGAGGGCGAGGTACCTGCCTTCGAGGTGACTGACCCAATTGCGGAGTCATGGGCGTAGGCTCGACTCGCGACCCCGAGCTCGAAGGTGTGTCGTCATGTGCGACATGACCCGAAGGCCTAATCTTGGCCCATGGCAGACTCATTCGTACCGCCGAGCTTTGCAGTCCCGAACGCCTACGCCTGGTCTGAGTTTCGCCTAGAACCTCTGGGTGAGCAACACAACGACCGTGACCATGCTGCATGGATGTCGAGCATCGAACACATCCGATCTACTCCCGGATTCAGTCCAAAAGAAGAGCCGAATTGGCCGGTGGCCATGACATTGGAAAGGAACGCCGAGGACCTGGCGCGACACGCCAAGGATTTCGAGGAGCGCAGAGGCTTCACATATTCGATCCTCGAAGGTGACGAAGTCGTCGGCTGTATCTATATCTATCCGAGTCGCCTTCCGGGCCACGACGCGGAAATCAGTTCATGGGTGCGCAGGAGTCGTGCTGACGTGGATCCTGCAGTTCGGGAGGCCTTGGCCACTTGGATCGATGAGGAGTGGCCATTCGCAAAACCGCACTACGCCGGGAGGATCTAGAGCGTGATCAAAGCCGTTTCTGTGGATTCGTAGAGGTTGGGGGGCGGTCGCGGCGGGGGAGCGAATGCTCAGTCGGGCCGCCCGGTGGGCCGCGAGTCCCTGAACCGAGTCGCCACCTTCCGTGGGTCGGGTGACGGTAGGGGGTTAGGTCATGCCGGTGGATTGCCACCTGGTGGTGATACCAGCAGACGGTCAGCAGATTCTCCGGATCTGTCGGGCCACCCTGGCTCCACGGGATGATGTGGTGGACCTGGAGGCGGTTCCGGCTGTCACAACCGTCGATGGCGCAGCGGTTGCCGTCGCGGTGGATGATTGCCTGCCTCACGGTCGGTGGGATACTCCGGCTGGACCGCCCGTACCTCATCGGCTCTCCGAGTTCGGAGATTGCGATCACCCGGGTCGTCGAGTCGCAGAGGAGCGCTTCGAGCGCCTGCTTCCCAACTCTCGGCCCGGCTTCGAGATAGACGCCGGCTTCTGCTCCGGTTCCGGCAGCGGTGTCGGCGTCGACGAACACCGTGACCTGTGTGGGCAGGGGATCGTCAGAGACGCAGATGATCCCGAGAGCCATCGCCCGACGCCATGCCGAGTCGCCAGGCATCTGAGGGTCGTCCGTGGGGAGGGTGTCGGCGATCCGGGTCAGCGCCTCATCGACAGCTGCACCGGTGGCGCCGTCGAGACCACCCCAGATCCTCCACCACGATTCGTCGAGCGATGGCTGAATGATGAGATGTTGGTTGTCTGAGGTCCGTGCTTCACGGGCTGCGGTGACCCGCTCGCGCCGCGCTGCTTCCCGGACTACCCCTGCGATGTCGAAGTGACGGAACAATGGATCCGGGTCGCCGGTGTCGACGATCCTCGCAGCTGCAACGAGACGGTCGAAGCTGGTGTCGGCTTCGTGGGCGATAAGGCGAAGGTGGGTACGTTCCGATGTCCTCCGCATGGTCCTGACCAGGTCCCGGGCCGTTTCGAGGCTCACATCAGTTCTTGCCGCCACCCACTCCGAGAATGTCCTGGCACCGTCACCGGTGGCCACCTGGGCCCTGTCGAGAGTTTCCAGGGCGTCCATCTGGATCGCCCGAAGTCGGGCGATATGGAGCTCGGCCGCAATCAGGGTTTGTTCGGCTGTGTCGATTGACGTCCCGTAGCCAGAGAAGTGTTGCGACTTCCTCTGTGCCGAACGTGTGTTCGATTTCATGACCCAAACGTACAGGATGGCACTGACAAAAACAAGAGGGTTGTCGTCGATTCGACAAGAAATATTGTGGTACTCGAAGAGAGATTACGACCGTGTGCCCTGCCGGCCCCACTTTCCGATGCTGGATCTGGGGCCTGTCAGCAGACCATCGCTTCGCGACCCGTCTGCTCGTCTCGCAGACGTTCCACCAAGTGTCGCAACAGCTTCCAGGCGAGCTCGGGGTCGCTCTTGAGGATGGGACGAAACTCCCACCTCGACACGAAGAAGGCGGTCATGTCGGTGGTGGCAGACACCGATGCGGTGCGTGGCCCGTCGTCGATCATGGCCATCTCCCCGAAGAAGTCGCCGGGTCCGAGCTTGGCGAGGGTCTTTCCCTTGCGGGTGACCTTTGCCTCGCCGTCGATGATGAGGTGGAACCCGATCCCGCCGTGACCCTCGGTCATTATCTCCTCACCCGCCGAGTGGTGGACCTCCTTGCCACTCTCCAGAATCTTGTTCAGATCCTTCTGGCTCATGCCCTCGAATAGGGGAACTCCGCTCAAGAGGTTCAGCTTGTCCTTCTTGGTGGTCAATCGGGTCCTTCCTTCAGGTCTGGGGTGACGATCCTAGCGAGCACACACCCGTCGCACCCGTCGGTCTCATCCCGGGAACCCGGTGGTGTCGGCGATGCCGGGGAAGAAGTTGTACACCCGTTCCCCAGCGAAAAGGCGATGCTCCGGGTCCCACGGGAAGAAGATCACATTGCGCCACACCAATTTCTCGCCGGTCGGTTCGACCCCCAGCCACGGTCCTAGATGGGTGCCGTTGACCACTGCCTCCTCGCAGACACCTTGTGGCCCGACAATGATGCTGGTCAAGGCGAAGTCGATGTCAGGGAACGCGGTGAGAAGTTCCATGTAGAAACGTGTCGCCCCCTCATGCCTCTCCCATCGGTGGCCGGTCTGAACCAGTTCGTAGACACACTCGTCGGTGAGAGTCGCCATCAGCCCAGCAATGTCACGGGCGTCCTCGGCCTTGGAATGGGCTTTCCAGAGATCGCGCACATCGGCGTAGTCGTCGGAGTCGTGAGCCAACAGGTCCCTCACGAAGGGACGCCTGTCGATGGACTCCTGGATAAGGGGATGGGTCATGACGTCAAGGGTAGAAAGCTCGACCCACTGTTGCACCGTCAAATCCAGGTCGGGGTCTTCGAGCCGTCTGCGAGGTGCGCCCCGGCTGCCCAGGAACTCCGGGCCTCGGAAGGGGGTGGGGCGCCTGACGTATGTAGTCTCCGGTCATGGAAGAAGAACGGATTGCACTGTTCGTCGACTTCGAGAACCTTGCGATCGGGGCTAGGGAGGCGGGAGCACCGGGCGAGTTCAACTTCGAGCCGATCAGTAACGCTCTGGCGGAGCGAGGGCGTGTCGTGTCCCGTCGGGCCTACGCCGACTGGTCGATGTTCGGAGACGCAAGAGACTCGTTGACGCGGAACCACGTCGAGCTCATCGAGATCCCCCAGCGTCGGGGAATGACCAGGAAGAACGCGGCGGACATCAAGATGGCGGTCGATGCCATCGAAGTCGCCTTCGAGCGGGACTATGTGACGACCTTCGTGATCTGTACCGGTGACTCCGACTTCACTCCACTGGTCCACAAGCTGCGTGAGCTGAACAAGAGAGTGATCGGTGTCGGTGTCAAAGGTTCGACATCGGCCCTCCTGCCACCCGCATGTGACGAGTTCCTCTTCTACGACAATCTCGAAGGCGTCGACCTCCACCGTCAGACCCCACCAGAGCCGAGCGATGGAGACAACGGGGCTGTCGACTCGGACCTCGAAGTTCTGATCAGCACCACCCTCGGGGGTTTGCTCCGTTCCGGTCAGGGCGAGGTCCTCGCCTCATCCCTCAAGAGAGCCCTCCTCAGGAAGGACTCCACTTTCTCGGAGGCGGATTACGGGTTCAGGGCCTTCAGGGAACTCCTCAACCATCTCGAGTCGGAAGGGATCATCGAGCTCTCGGAGGGGCCGGGGCGTGGCGACCCGATCGTCCAGTTTTCGGCGACGAGTGGAGAAGATCAGGAGGCCTTCACCGTTCTCGCGGACGTGGTTGCCGGACTGTCTGCCAAGGGCGGGTCGGTGGCGATGTCCGGGTTGAAGAACCAACTGAGGAAACGACTGCCCCAATTCAGCGAGAAGAAGTTCGGCTACGGCGGCTTCCTCCAGTTCTGCAAGGCGGCCGCCACCAAGGGGTACATTCAGCTCACCTGGGACGAAAGTCTCGGGGACTACACCGTCATGCCTGCATGACCAGGGTGATCGTCATCGGGTCGGGAATCATCGGCTCGTCAATCGCTTTCCAGTTGGCCCGTCGTGGCGTGGATGTTGTGGCTTTGGACAAGGGGAGAGGGCCGGCCGAAGGCTCGACGGGAGCCTCTTCGAGCATCTGTCGATGCCGCTACACCTTCCCCGAAGTGGTGAGGTTGGCCTATCACGGTCAGGAGGCGTACGGGAACTGGGGTGAGTTCACTGGGCTGTCGGAACCGCGGTCGGGTCTGAACCGCGTCGGCGTCCTCTGGATGATGGGCGAGAGTCATGACAAGGTTGCCCGCGACACCGCCAAGCTCAGATCGCAGGGTGTGGCTGCCGAACACCTCGGACCCGACGATGTCGAGACCCGGTTCCCGGCCCTCTCGACCTGTGCCGAACCGTTCGACCTCGAAGGGGACGTCGAGCATGTCTGTCGTCCCGGCGAAGCGTTTCTCTTCGAGCCACAGGGAGGGTATGCCGACCCGGTGGGGGCCAACCAGGACCTCATAGAAGCCACTCACAAACAAGGCGGCGACATTCGGTTCGCGACTCAGGTGGTTGGGATCATCAAAACCGGTGATCGGGTGACGGGTGTGAAACTGGCCGACGGATCGGATCTATCCGGTGACCTGGTAGTCAACGCAGCTGGCCCATGGTGCAACCAACTCAATGAGCTCGCCGGTGCCGACATCCGGTGGACCCTCACACCCACTCGCATCCAGACGGTCTACCGGGAGTGGCCCCAGGAGCTGGGCTCGTTACCCGTGGGAGCCGACAGTACGACGGGGATCTACTTCAGACCGGAGTCGGGTGGGCAGCAGGTGCTCGTGGGGTCGGTCCTGCCCGAAGACGAGGAGGAGGTCGTCGCCGATCCCGACCAATTCAAGCGGGTCCCGGACCAGGACTTCACCGCCCTCAAACTTGCCGCCTTTCATCATCGGATCCCGGCGTTGGAACCACGAGGGAATGTCTCGGGCATCGCCGGGCTGTACACCATCAACCGCGAGGACGTCCATCCGATCGTCGGCCCGACAGGAGTGGACGGGTTCTGGGTTGCTAACGGTTTCAGCGGTCATGGCTTCAAGCTCGCCCCCTCGATCGGTTCGATGGTCGCCCAGGCCGTCACCGGTGAGACAGCCGACTTCGACACCGACGTGCCCATGGACTTCTTCAGCGTCGATCGGGCCCCTCTGGAACTGGAAGTCAAAGCGGTACTGGCCTGATGCTCTATCTGGACGGCCCGGCGACCCGATCCGCCCTCCCGATGTCAGATGCGATCACCGCCATGGAAGAGGCCTTCCTGGGAGACCATGAGACGCCCCTTCGGACCCTGGTCGGAAGTTCGTTGGTAATGCCGGGCCGTCTTGGTGACAACACCGCGGTGAAGGTGGTCTCGACAGTCCCCGGCAGTCCGGCCGGCATAGTCGTTCTCTTCGGTCCCGACGGCAGTCCCACAGGAATTGTCGACGGGCCGACTCTGACCTCGATCAGGACCGGTGCGGTGTGTGGTCTGGCTTCTCGGTTGTTGGCTTCTCAAGACGCCAGGGTCATGACCATGCTCGGTGCCGGCGCGATGGCTTTCGATCAGGTGGCCGCCATCCGTGAAGTGAGGCATATCGAGGAGGTCCTGGTCTGGTCGAGAGACCCGGAAACCGCATCCCGCCTTGCCGAGCGTGTGGGTGGGGTGGTGGTTGTCGACGCCGACGAAGCCGTCGCCAAAGGGGACATCGTGTCTTGTGCGACACCTTCCCGTGCCCCGCTCTTCAATGCTTCCGCCGCTCGTCCTGGAGTCCACCTCAATGCGGTCGGTGCTTTCACGCCCGAAATGGTGGAACTGCCACCCGAATTGGTGGCCGCTGCCTTCACGGTGGTGGATGACTACGAGGCGGCGGCTGCGGAGGCAGGGGACCTGATACAGGCACGAAAGCTGCCGGATCTCTCGCTCAGGGAGTTGCTCACCGGCAAGCTGCCCGATCTGGCTGGTAGGACGACCGTCTTCAAGAGTGTGGGTGTCGCCAGTCAGGACGTTGCCAGCGCCTTGAAGGCGATATCCAATGCCAGAGCCCAGGGCTTGGGCCAGGAGCTCGGCTAGCCGGCTCGGGCCCCCCGGATCTCCAAACCGTCGAGCAGATGCTGTGAGGCCTCGGCGATTTCCCGGACCGCCGTCTGGAAGACCTCCTGGTTGTGAGGCGCGGGCCGGGCAAACCCTGAGATCTTCCGTACATACTGGAGAGCCGCCGCTTCGATTTCCTCGGACGGCGCGGGCGTGGCACCTTCCCTGAGAGTTTTTATCGATCTGCACATGTGGCAAAACATAGCCGCTGTCGAAGTCGCCGATCACCCGTCCAGACTTCCTACCCTTGTCGGGTGATCCGACCCTTCAAGCGTTTCCGGGGACTTCGGGCAGTCGGTGTGCTCGCCGAGCGCGAGATGGGCGGCTATCTCGCCTTGGCGGCACTCGTCGGGGTCGGAGTTGGTCTTGGGGCGGCCGCCCTGGTGTTCCTCGTAGATGCGATCGAACAGCTCCTCGCCCCGATTCTGGAACCCGTCCTCTCGCCGAATGAGCACGGCACCTTCAGTTTCGCCCGGGCTTGGATATTCGTAACTGTCCCGGTTGGGCTACTGCTGGCATGGTGGATCGCCCGTCGACTCGCCCCGGAGGTTGGGGGAGACGGAGTCCCCGAGACCATCATCTCCCTGTCGGTCCACGGTGGGCGGATGAGAGCCAGAGTCGGACCGCTGAAGATTCTGGCGACGGCAATAACTGTCGGGTCCGGAGGGTCAGCGGGTAGGGAGGGACCGATCGTCCAGATCGGAGGCTCGGTTGGGGCCTGGGTTTCCCGACGGTTCAGCCTTGGCGAAGAGCAGGTCCGTTCCCTGGTTGCGGCAGGTGCCGGTGCCGGTGTCGGGGCTGCATTCAACGCCCCGATCGCAGGAATGCTCTTCGCTATGGAAGTGATTCTCGGCTCCTTCGCTGCCCGGCACATGTCGGCGATAGTCATCGCCTCGGTGGTTGCCGCCATCACCTCCCAGTCTCTGGTCGGCACCGAGCTCGCCATCTCCGCCGGCACCTATCGTCTCGGGTCGGCCGCGGAACTGCTGGCTTATGCGGCCATGGCACTTGTGATCGTCGCGGTCGGCTACTTCTTCCTCCGATTGTTGGACCGTCTCGAGCGGTTTGCCGGGGCGAAGGACCGCTCCTTGGGTTGGTTGCGACCCGTCGGATTCGGTCTGGTTGTAGCCGCCCTCATCTTCCTGGAACCACAGCTCTTCGGGACCGGTCAGAGGTTCACCAATGCTCTTCTGCTGAACGAGTTGTTGGACTCGATCTCGGGTTTGACGGGGAATCTCTGGTGGATGCTGATGCTGCTGGCGCTGGGCAAGGCGGTCGCAACCAGCTTCACCATATCCTCCGGAGCCTCCGGGGGTGCCTTCATGCCGTCCCTCTTCATTGGTGCCGCCGTAGGTTCGGGGTTTGCCCGCATGATCGAACCACTTTGGTTCGGGCAAAGGGGACTGGAGCCAGGGGCTTTCGCCGTGGTAGGGATGGCTGCCATGTTCGCCGTGGTCGGGCGGGCGCCTCTGACCGCCATCCTCATCGTGTTCGAGGTGACGGGGGCCCGTGACTACGGGCTCATCCTGCCTCTGATGCTGGTCGCCACACTCGCCACGTTCCTTGCCGAGCGCTTCCACAAGGACTCCGTCTACACCCAGGCCCTTCGCCGGAAGGGGATCATTCTCAGACGCACCGGCAGCGTCGACATCCTCGACACCATCGATGTCGGGGCGGTCATGGCGCGGGTAAGGGTCGAAGCATCACCGTCGATGTCGACAGATGAGGCCCAGCGGCTCATGCATGAGAACCGCTCTCACGGGCTGCCGGTTGTCGAGGCCGGGAGTCTCGTGGGGATCGTCACCTTGTCCGACATCACCCGGGCAGAGACCGAAGGACGCCGAGTGAAGGTAGGGGACGTCATGACCCCACGCCCGGTGACGGTGACCCCTTCGACGGTGGTATCGGCGGCGTTGGAGCGGATGGCAGCACTAGGCGTGGGTCGACTCCCCGTCGTGGATGAAGCCGACCCCCAGAAACTGGTGGGTATGTTCCGTCGGGAAGAGGCGGTTAGGGCGTATCACGAAGCCCTTTCGTCGACCACCGATACCGAGCTTCACAGGAAACGTCTGGCCCAGAGGGTCGATCCGGGGGCCGGCTACTACGACTTCCGAATTCCTCTGGGGTCGATTGCCGATGGGAGGATGGTCAGAGAGGTCGGATGGCCGGAAGGATGCACTTTGGTTTCG
>JBGTEJ010000008.1:0-15459 GCA_041747855.1 Acidimicrobiia bacterium
CAATGAGGTCTTTCACTTCCTTTGTTGCCAGCGCCAGGAGTCGGCGCACATAGCGAGGAGGTCCCGGGTGGCCGTCCATCCCAACTCACGTTCCGCCTTGGCGACATCTGCCCACGAAGCGGCGACATCTCCTGGCCGACGCCCCACCACTCGAAAAGGGATGTGCCTGTCTGATGCTTCCTCATATGCCTTGATCACCGACAAGACAGAGTGACCCTGACCGGTACCTAGGTTGTAGGTGTGGACTCCCGGTCGGCCGGAGACTGCGTCGAGGGCGGCGACATGACCTTCGGCGAGGTCGACCACATGTATGTAGTCCCGGATACCGGTTCCGTCGACGGTCGGATAGTCATCTCCGAACACCAGCACCTCGGGCAGTTCGCCGCCGGCCACTCTGGCGACATAAGGCATGAGGTTGTTGGGGACGCCACGTGGCGCTTCACCGATGAGACCAGACGGGTGGGCGCCGACCGGGTTGAAATAGCGGAGCAGGGCCACACTCCAGTCCGGTCGTGACGCCTGGAAGTCACCGAGGACCTGTTCCATCATGATCTTGGTCCGGCCGTAAGGGTTTGCTGCGTCGCCCAGAGGCATGTCTTCGCGGAGAGGCAATTGGTCCGAGGCTCCGTAGACGGTGGCCGAGGAACTGAAGATCAGGGTCCTGACGGGTGTTGGCTCGAGGGCCTGCAGGAGACTGATAGTCCCGTTGACGTTGATGTCGTAGTAGCGGAGCGGATCAGAGACCGACTCTCCAACTGCCTTGAGTGCAGCGAAGTGGACACACGCCTCGAAACCGTCGGCGGCGACGGCTGACACCTTCTCGGTATCGCGGATGTCGACTCGATGAAACTCGATCTCTTGGCCCGTGACCTCATTGAGTCGATCGAGGACGGTTTCGTCGGCGTTCGACATGTTGTCCATGATCACTGGCTCATGACCGGTCTCGACCAGGGCGACGACCGTGTGGCTGCCGATGAAACCGGCTCCTCCGGTGACCAGAACACGCATGGCTATCCAGGTTAGGAGAGGTTCGGGCTCAACCGGAGGGAAGTGAGAGGACGAAACATGTCATCCCGTTGCTGTGGCGATAGGTGAGATCGCCGTTCATGAGACGCGCCAGCCTTCGACCCACCGAAAGCCCCAGTCCTACCGACTTGGGGTGTTCCGGCCCGGACCCTCTCTCGAACGGGCGGAAGATCTTCTCGACGTCCTCTGAATCGATCGGTGGCCCGTTGTCGCAGACCCTTAGCTCCAACCTGTCACCGATCACTTCCATGCGTATGGAGACCTCAGCGCCCCCATATCTCAGCGCATTGCTGACCAGGTTCCTCACGATCTGTCTGGTCCGCCTGGGGTCGGCGTAAACCCGTGCCTCCTCTCCCCTGACCTCGACCGCGATCGGGTAGTCGACTACTTCCAGGACTCGCTCAGTCTCCTTCACGATGTCGAAGACTTGTGGGAACACCGTTACCCGACTGACGTCGTCGCGATATGCGACCAGCAGGTCTTCGATCAGCCATGATGCGTCCTCGGCTTGACGAGCGATGAGAGCGGCTATCTCCCTCCGGTCCTCGTCGGTAAAGGTGTCATAGTTCGCAAAGAGTTCCTCACCCAGGCCCACGACAACCGCGATGGGGTTGCGCAGTTCATGGGACACGGTGGCCACGAACTCGTCTTTGGCTCTTCGAGCCTCGACCTTGCCGGTGATGTCGATGAGGGCGCCATCGAAATGGAGGATCCTTCCCTTGCTGTCCTTGACCGCGCACGCGGTGTCCTGGACCCAGATGGTCGAGCCGTCAGGGCGGACGAGCTCGACATCGAAGTCGTGGACTATGCCCTTGACAGCCATCATTTCGAGCCAATGGAAACGATTGTCGGGATCCACATAGATGGTGCCGACAGAGATGACATTCGCTTGCATCTCCTCGAGGTTGTCGTATCCGAGCATCCGTGCCAGGGCGTCGTTTCCCGACACCAATTTCCCATCTGGGGTGGTTCGATAGAGGGCTACCGGAATGCGACGGAAGAAGTCGCCTATGTCGTCCATACGTTCAACAGTTCCTTACAGGTGTTTATCGGCCTTGTCGATCGCGATCTCCAGTAATGCTTGATCGGAGGTCGCATCGATGGTTACGAGGTCGCCGTCGGCGAATTCGGTTGGTGTCACCACTATCGGGCAATTAGATCCGTACATGACATCTGCGACGGCCGCTCCAACCACCAGGATGGGGTCTGATTCGGCCAGAAGGATCCCCGCCGGCCCTTTGCCAATTCTGAGGAGTTCGGCAAGCACCGAGGACGATGACGACGAACCCCGGCCACCCGGCATCACCACCACCCGTCCCCCGACCGATTCCCCATACCGAGGGTGACCTGCCTCAATGACCACGCCGCTGGTGGGGTCCACCCCGCCCCAGAAAGAAATCTCTTCACCCATCGTGAGCACAAATCCTTGGGCTCTTCCGGGGAATATGGTCCTGGCTGTCATGCTCGTAATGATGTGGTCCGAACCGTCCCGGCCACCGCCGAGGCCACACAGTCTCCGAGTGAAGCAATGGTCACGTCCAGACCGAGGTTGGCCGGGGCGTAATAGGCCAGCTTCCCGGAGTCGGTCATCAGCTTTCCGTTGACATCGCCGATGATTGCCGTCACATACGTGCAGGTATCGGTGACGAACGTGGCTCCGAACGCTTCGATGGTTTCGACCAGTCCGAGATCAGCGGCAGATGCAAGGGTGTCCCGGGCCGTATTGACGTAGAAAGGGATCCGGCTGGAGCTTCCAGTTAACAGGCCGGCGAGTCTCGTCAGTTCAGAGAGTGACATGTGCGGAGTTCCCACACTCACCGCCCCTACCACTCCCCCATCGGCACCAAGCTCGACATGGGCTTGCTCGAGAGACTCCAGATCGAGGACGGTCGTCTCGAGATCATTGTCGCCCACCGCGGATTCGAGGTCGCGGGCCTCGGGAGTGACCCCGACGACATGAAACATCCCGACCGCACCCGAGGAGGCCGCGGCCGCGCCGATTGCCTTGAGTCGGTCCTCGCCCGCACGGTCGTCCAACCCGGTCAGGACGGCGACCTGGGAACCGGCCAACTGACCCAGCACGTGGCCGATCAGTGGGTAAGTCAGGTCCATGTCCAGCAACCGATCGGGGATACGCACTTCGATGTTCAGGGTGGCGAGACGTCCAAGGTCTGTGTGGAGACCGCTGAATGGTGCCCGCCCCGTCAAGGCACAACAGATGTCGGTGAAGTCGCCATAACGGTTGGTCCTGGCCCCCAGCACCGAGTTGGCGAAAACTATGGCATTGGATTCCCCCCAAGCGATCTGAGAGCCGAAGGCTGGCCTGCTGGCCAGCTGATAGGGGGCACAGGTCCATGTCGCAGTGCAACCCATCTCCACGTAGGCGTCCATCAGTCGGCGGGCCAGGATGGCAGTGGTCTCATCGCCCCGATAAAGGTTCGGATGCAGCAGGTCGAGGGATGACACGTTGAGTGTGGTCGGGACTTTTACGACCCCACCACTGTTTGACAATCGCTCCGCGAACTCGAGGCCGGCCCGACCGTGAAACAGACAGCCATCGATGTGCGCAGATTCGATGTCGATCAGATGGGGCGCAGCGCTGGCCCGTCCCACGACGACCAAGAGCTCCATCGCAAGTTGTGCGGCCTCACCGCGCTCTCCCTTCAGTGTGGCGAGATCGCTCGACGTCAGGTCCATGGGAGGATGATCTAGTAGGCCAGTGGTAGCGGAAGTTGATCTTCGGGGCGGTGGTGTCGCTCCACCCCGTTCCACATGAGATGGTCCATGAAGAGCCAGGAGCGTCGATGAATCGCCGACGGCCCCTGGGCTTGAAGAGCGGCCTTGTGGATCGGACACGGGTAACCCTTGTTGGCCTCGAAGTTGTATGCCGGGTGACTCTCCGCGAAACTGCGCATGATCCGATCTCGGGTCACTTTCGCCAGGATCGACGCCGCCGCGATGGACAGTGAGGTCTGGTCACCACGCACGATCTTCCTGGCGCCCCCCACGAAGTCCCAGTTCCCATCGACGAGGATATGGTCCGGTGTGACCCCCAAGCCTTGGATGGCCCTCTTCGCCGCGATTCGTTGCGCCGACGACATCCCCAACTCGTCGCATTCCTCATGGCTGGCATGGCCGACACCCCAGGCTTCACACCATCCCGATATCCGGTCGAAGAGGGCTTCTCGTTCAGATTCGGTCAACATCTTCGAGTCCCGAATCTTGTAGACCCTGCGTTCCTTAGGGATGACCGCAGCCACGACGGTCAGTGGTCCAGCCCAGGCTCCCCTACCGACTTCGTCGATGCCGACCACGACACTGTTCGGATCGTCCCACAACGCGCGTTCGACTCCCAGCCCGGGTGAAGTGCGCTTCAGGCTCGGCCTGAGTCGTGGTGCCGTTGTCGCGGTCATGGGATCAGGGTAGATGCCAGTGGCGGGTGATCATGGGTCAGTTCAATGCGGGATCGTCCGGGAAGGTGCTGTAAATGGCAAGAAATCCGGCTTGTCTTTGCAGCACACGCTGCCATAACGTGCCGGGTTCCGAAAACGGATCGTCCAACTCCACATCAACCGTGTACCAGGCACCGCTGCGGAGTTCTTCGTCGAGTTGGCCCGGTCCCCATCCGGCGTACCCCGAGTAGACGATGACTCGCGACCCATCCCCATCGGGATCGATAGTGAGATCTACGGTTCCCAAACCGACCTGATTGACTTCGGTGGCGGTCGGCGCCACGCCGAGGCCGATGGCGATGTCGGGGTCGACCGGCCCTCCATATCGGACGAGACCAGGAGCAGCGATCCTTTCGCTCCATGCCGGGAGATAATCTGAGGCGAACTCGGATGTCAAGCGATTCAGGACCAGGCCCATGGCCCCGTCCTCCTCGTCGTGGGTGAGTACCAGTATGACGGTCCTGTAGAAGTTGGGGTCGTAGAGGTGGTGCGCGGCCACGAGGAGTCTGCCGGCGACGCTCGCATGCATCCTTCCATCGTGGCACACAGCGCCTAACGTGTCTGCACTGTGACCGATCTGAAAGGGCAACGGTGAGAGCCCTCGTCAAACACCCCGACGGGCCCGGACTCCGACTCGAGGATGTGCCGATTCCCAATCCTGGCCCTGACGATGTCCTCATCAGGGTTCACAGCACCGGGATCTGCGGGACCGACCTTCATATCTACCGATGGGATGACTGGGCCCGGTCGACCATCCCAGCGCCCATGACCATCGGTCATGAGTTCTCGGGTCACATAGCTGCTTTGGGCACGAACGTTTCCGGGTTTGCCGTCGACGAACTCGTCAGCGCCGAGGGACACGTGGTCTGTGGCGGCTGCCGCAATTGTCTGGCCGGTCGGCGCCACCTCTGTCAGGATCCGAAAGGCATAGGTGTCCAGATTCCTGGGGCGTTCGCCGACTATGTGATCGTTCCAAAGGGGAATGTGTGGCGTCATGTCGAGGGACTCGACCCGGAGGTCGCTGCGGTCTTCGACCCTTTTGGGAACGCGGTCCACACCGCGCTCAAGTTCCCTGTGCTGGGAGAGGATGTCTTGATCACGGGCGCAGGGCCTATCGGATTGATGGCCGCTGCCGTGGTCTCCCACGCAGGTGCCAGAAACGTGGTTGTCACCGATGTGAACCCGGTCCGACTGAAGCTCGCCCTCGAGATGGGGGCAAGCCGTGTAGTCGACATCAGGAGCGAGGATCTGAAGCAGGTTCAGGGAGAGTTGGGCATGACCGAGGGTTTTGATGTCGCACTTGAGATGTCGGGCAATCCCTCGGCGATGCAGGACATCCTCGACAACACCATCCATGGTGCAAACGTGGCCCTGTTGGGGATACCGTCCGCACCCTTCGCTATCGATTGGTCGCGTGTCATATTCAACATGCTGACCATCAAGGGAATCTATGGTCGGGAAATGTATGACACCTGGTACAAGATGAATGTCCTCGTCAGCTCCGGCCTGGATATCTCCCCGGTGATCACCCACCGTTTCGCCGCCGAGGACTTCGAGGAAGCCTTCTCAGCCGTCGAGCAAGGCGACACGGCCAAGGTCTTATTGTCCTGGTAGGAGGTCAGTCGTCCTCAACCCTTGGAGTTGATCCATTCCACGATGTCGGCCACGATCTCCGGTCCTTCAGGCTCATTCAAAATCTCGTGACGCAAGTTCGGATACAGACGTCGCTCGAAGCCGGGGATGTCAGCCAGGAACGCCGTGGACTGCGGGGGCACGATCCGGTCGGAGCCCCCATGGAGCACCAAGGTCGGGACCCGGATGGCACCGACCGACATGGCGACCTCATCTATGGCAGCGAAGAGGGCCGCCCCGAACCGGGTCGTCGACTTGTTGACGACAAGGGGGTCCGCCAGGTAGGCCTCACCGACGGCAGGATCCCTGGACAGGTGTTCGAGTTTGAGCGCATTGGGAACTGCGAGTTTGGGGGCCACCCGTGCGAGAATCGGGGCCAAGGCCTTTTGCCAGCCCGCCCCGCCGCCGAGTGCAGGCGCCGACACCACCACGAGATCGACCGGGCTCCGACCGGAGGATGCGTATCCCAAGACCAGGTTGCCCCCCATGGAATGCCCCATGAGGACCACCGGCCCTGATCTGTCGGTGGCCCAACGAACATGGCTCTCGATCTGGGCGTGATACCGCTTCCAGTCGTCGATGTCCCATCTGTCGCCTCCGCTGGCTCCGGCACCGATCAGGTCAAACCCCCGGACATGAAATCCCGACTCTGCCAGTAGGTCCCCGGTCCGCTCGTAACGTCCGGAGTGCTCGGCCAGTCCATGTACCAGCACTACGGTGCCTTTAGGGGCGCCTCGAGGCAGCCAGTCCCTGATCAGTTCGAGACCGATATCGGGATGGGGATGAGGGGCGGCGACACTGGTCATCGGTTGATGAATCCTATGAGGTCAGCGAGGAGTTTGGTGCTTCAGGGGCGAGTAGGTGGAAAGGAGGCCTGGTTTGGGTGGCCGGGACGTACCGGTCGCGAATCTCCACCTCGATTGGCTCGTCAGGCTGTGGTGGAGGCCCGACCAGCGCAAGACCTATACCTCGTCCGAGGATCGGACTCATGTTCCCCGATGTGACCTCGCCTGTGCTTCCGGAGGCGGTCCTGACCTTATACCCGTGCCGTGGCACACCCCGCCCATCAAGAACGAAGGCAACCCGTGACCTGGGCACTCCTGACTGCTGCTGCTCGAAAAGTGCCTTCTTCCCCACGAAGTCATGGTCGAAGGAAACGAACTGCCCAAGACCCGCCTCCAAGGGGGTCACGGTTTCGTCGATGTCCTCCCCCCAAAGACTCAACCCAGCTTCCAGTCTGAGCGTGTCACGGGCGCCCAACCCGGCTGGAGCAACCCCGACCGCCACGAGGGCATCGATCAAGTCCGGGGCCACCTCCGGGTCTATACAGAGCTCGGCCCCCTGCTCGCCGGTGTAGCCGGTGCCAGCCATCGCTACATCGGTTCCTCTCCAACCTGCGATGGCGATGTGGAACCGTCTCGGTCTGACACCGAGCACCGACTCGAGGAGAGTCGGAGCTTGAGGACCCTGAACCGCGATCATCACAGTCGTCTCACGGAGGTCGGTGACAATCGTCGAGGGCTCCCCGGCGAACAAGGCCATAACTCGTTCGTGGTTGGCGGCGTTGGGCAACACCCAGAATCTCTCCTCCTCCCACCACCAGACGATCAGATCGTCGATTACCCCTCCGTCCTCATTGAGGATCATCGTGTACTGACACCCACCCGGAGCAATCTTTTCGATCTTGTTGCATAGGAGCCGATCAACTGCGGCTCGAGCACCCGACCCGGTCAGTTCGAAACGTCCTAGATGAGTGACATCGAAGAAGGCGGCATTAGATCTCACCGACCTGTGCTCGGCCAGTACCGAGTCGTATTGGAGTGGCATCTCCCACCCCCCGAAGCCCGTGAATCGCGCTCCCAACTCGGCGGTCTTGTCGTGGAGGGGCGATCTCCTCATCCGGTCAGACGTTCACCGCGATCTTCGAGACGCACTACTTCGGGGCGGCCAGGCATCCGGGTCGGGGTGACCGCCTCAGCCATATGGTCCGGTTCCTCGAGCCCGTACTTGATCACCAGGTGGAGATAGTCTCGCTGGTAGAAGACCTTGCATTTGATGTCCGGATGCAGTGTCTTCAGTTGGCGGACCTTCTTGTTCTTCTTCGTGACGAGCTTCTGGTTCATCGTGGTGATCTCGATGAACATGTCGTCCTCGGGCAGATAGAAGTCCGGGGTGAACCACTTGACGGGTTCGCCCTCAGGGTCGTGGTCGATAGGGAAACTGTGGGCCTCGTATTCCCAAGGTACCCCGTAGAAGTCAAGGAGGAGCGCGAACTGTCGCTCACTGTTGTGAGCGAACTCGATACTCGATGCGTTGGGTCGCTCGTTGTTCAGGTGGCTGCCTCAATCACCCCGGCGTACTGTACATCGTCAGGAAAAAGTTGATGGATAGCACCCTCGACTTCGGTCTGGACAGGGCCGATGGCGATCCCGAACACTCCTTGGCCCCTTCGGAAGACATCGACGACTTCCTCTTCGGAGTGAGCCGCGTAGATGGTGCTTCCGTCACTGAGCAAGGTCACATCCGCAAGAGGCTGATCGGAGTCCATCTGTTGGCGAAGGATCTCGACTGCCGACCTTATCTTCTTGAGGCTCATGCCTGCGTCGAGGAGTCTCTTGACTACCTTCAGTTGGACCACATCGGTGAACGAGTAGAGCCGTTGGGAGCCGGATCCCATTGCCGCCTGCATAGACGGAGCCAAAAGATCAGTCCTCGCCCAATAGTCGAGTTGCCGATACGTGATCCCAACCAACTTGCACACTTGTGGGGCGCGATACCCCGCGGCCAGTTCCTGCGTCATTGACTCCTCCGGATTACACCAGTGTAACTCCGCCGTTCGGCAAGCTAACCGTCCCGTGTACCGGATGTCAACGCTTTCCTGTGGAAAACTTCGGCGTTCGGGGTTCGTCACTCCCCCAGGAAGTCTTCGACCGTGACTTCCTCGAGGAACTCGCGGAACTTGGCGACCTCAGCCTCCGGGTCTTCGTTCTCGTCGAAGAAGATGCCAGCATCCTCGATGACGCCGGGTGTCGCGAAGATGGGGGTCCCTGTTCTCACCGCCAGGGCAATGGCATCAGAGGGCCTGGCCGAAACCATGATCTCCGTGCCTCCGGTATCGAGGGTGAGATCTGCGTAATAGACCTGTTCTCGCATTTCGGTTATCACGACCCGGGTGGCCAGCGCACCCAAAGCATCGATGACCGACTTCATGAGGTCGTGGGTCAGGGGCCGCGCTGTGGCTATGCCCTCCAAGGCCGTGGCGATGGAGGTGGCCTCAGGAGCCCCGATCCAGATGGGCAGATACCGGCTGCCCTCGCTCTCCTTGAGAAGGATTATCGGAGTGTTGGAAGGAAGTTCTACGCGGACCCCCACCACATCCATCGCTATCAAGGGCCCGTTGTTAGCCATTGGGCGAGGTTATCACCGGAGTGGTGTCATGTTGGTTGGGTCTGGTTCCATCCGATTTGTCTTGCGAAGATGTCAGGGTCTCTCACGAATGCCTCGTTGTCCAGCATTGCCCAGATAGAGGCCAGGTTGCGGTACTTGCCCTTCCAGTCGAGACCGTAGCCGACAAGGAATTCGTCACCCACTTCGAAGCCCCGATACTCGACAGCCACTTCGGTTACCCGTCGCCGCGTGCGATCGAGAAGCGCGACAGTCGCCACCGAAGCGGCACCCCGATCCTTCATCATCCTGCGGAGGGCGGTAAGTGTCAGACCGGTGTCAACGATGTCCTCGATGAGGATGACATTGCGGTCGAACACCGGGGTCGACAGGTCCATCGCGATCCCGATCCTGCCACTACCCCCATAACGGTTGAGACCGAGGAAGTCGACTTCAGCGGGGACGTCGACCGCCCTCACCAGGTCGGCACCGAATGGCACGGAGCCGTTCAGCATGATCACGAATAGGGGGTCCCTACCCTTGTAGTCCAGCGTGATCGCACTACCCAACTCAGCCACGCGGGATTTGAGCTCCGCTTCTGAGATCACCTCGGTGGCAAATTCGGTCACCACCCGAGCATCGCTCTGAGAAAGTAGCCAGCGGCACTCCAGAACCCGTCCTGGGGGGTCTCCGGTAGGCGTTCGTGAACGGGGGGCGGAGGTGGTGGCACTTCCTCAGGGTCCTCTGCCACCTCGAATTCGAGCAGACCCTCCCCCGCGACATGGATCAGAGCTTCTAGAGCGGCAGCCGCGGCGACCGGTGTCGGGTTGGCCACAGGCATCGGGGGCTGATGGGGCAGTCCGGCGAGAGTTCCGTATGAGCGCATCTGGTTGAAACCCATGTCGAGGAGGGCCCTCGCATCGGCGAAGTGGGCTCGTTGCCCCGACGAGCCGAGGACCACGACGAATATCTCTCTCCCATCGCGTTCTGCTGAGGCGACAAATGTGAGCATGGCCCGATTGGTGAAACCCGTCTTGATGCCGTTTGTCCCCTCGTAGGTGTCGAGCATCAGGTTGGAGGCCGTTCCCCTCCGCCCGGTGCCGTCGGGGGCATCAGGAAAGACAACGATCCTCGACCGGGAGATGTCCCGAAAGTCCTTCCTCGCCATCGCGGCCACAGCCAGAAGCATCATGTCCTCAGCAGTGGTGACATGGCCGTTGGCATCCAAGCCGTGGGGATTGACGAACTCGGTTCGGTTCATCCCCAACTCCCGGGCTCGCTGGGTCATCATTACTGCGAACTCTTCGACGCTGCCGCCGATGTGTTCGGCTATCGCCGTGGCCGCGTCATTCGCTGAATGCACCATTGCTGCCCTGACCAGGGCTCCGAGGCTCACCCTTTCTCCGGCCCACACCCCGATCTCGCGTTCCCCTGTGGCTGCGGCCCGTGTACTTATCGATACCAAGTCTGAAGGGTTCCCACGTTCCAGGGCGAGCAGGACCGTCATGATCTTGGTCACCGACGCGGGTGCCCTCATCTCCCGAGGGTTTTGCGATGCCAGGGGAAACCCGAGGGTCGCGTCGTACAAGACCCAAGCTGGCGCCGAGACTTGAGGCGGGGTGGGGGCTGGCCCGACACCTGGCCTTTCCTGTCGGGGGAACCTGAATGGGGAGGCGCTGGCGGGGCCGGCCGCGGCGATCACGACCAGGGTCACCATGAGGACGACACTGAGACGTCTCATCATGTCAGGTGTTGTCGTAGCTCCACCGAGATCAGAGCATGATGCATAGCCCGAACTGCCTCAGACCCCTCCTGCAGGAGTTCACTGGCGCGGGCTCGCGCTTCGCTGTTGGACGCTTTGAGGAGTGGGGCGGCAAGTTGGAGGAGCAGGTCGGCCTCGCGGTCCACCGCAAGTTTGATGGTTCGTAGATGACGGGGTTCCAGACCGCTGTCGATCAAGCGTTTGGCCTCCGAGGCGACGATGCCGGCCTCCGGAGGGAATACATTGGTTCCCCGGATCGGGTTGATCAAACCCATCTCCATGAGTTCACTCAGTTGGCCCTTGTTCAGACCTGAGCGCTTCAACAGACTGGCCTCGTCAAGTGGTTCGCCGGGGTCGTCGAGAGTGGCGGCGCGATCACCGGGTTCCATTCCCGGTTCCTCCCCCCTCTCCCAAAGGGTCAACTTCGACTTGATGACCTTGAGTGGAAGGAAGTGATCGCGTTGCTGTTGGAGGATGAACCTGATTCTGGCCAGGTCGTCTCTGTCGAACTGTCGATAACCAGAGGAGGTTCGATCAGGGTCGATCAGGCCCTGACTCTCCAGAAACCGTATCTTGGAGACTGACACATCGGGGAAATCGTCCCTGAGCAGGAGAATCACCTCTCCAATGCTCAAGTCCTTGATGTCACCCATTTCCGTAAGCCACCAGGAAGTGGAACCTCCCGATGATCACTTCATCCCCCGCTTCAAGACGAGTTGCGTCGACCCGGGCATCGTTGACATAGGTCCCATTGGTGGAGCCCGTGTCCTCGACGGAGAGAGATCCAGTGGCTGCGATGAAACGGCAGTGATGACGCGAAACGGTCACGTCATTGAGGAATATGTCGCTTTGGGGATGACGCCCCACCGTGGTATTCCCATCGTTGAGAAGGTAGGTCATCCCAGTGCGTGGTCCACGGGCGACCACGAGGGCGTGCCCGCGAATTCCCTTGATGTCTGCCGCTTGCTCGCGGGTCAACGGTTCTCCGTCCCGGTTGGTGACCGGTACGAAGATCACAGTAGGGTCGGTCTCGACCTCTACTTCAGGGTTTGGGTGATCCCCCTCAGGGGGACGTTCCTCCGTCATCAGGGTCGATGATAGGGAACTGCGCCACGTTTCCGGGCAACGTCGCCCGTACTCCGGACTGGTCGGCTTACTCGGTCAGGTTTCGGTATGCCCCAGCATCGAGAAAGCTCTCAGTGACCAGGTCCCCGTCGCAATCGATCTCCACGAGCCAACCGTCGACATAGGGACTCGCATTGACGAGTTCCGGGCTGTCCGCCACGGCAGTGTTCACTGAGGACACGGTCCCTGCAAGTGGTGCATACACCTCGCCCACCGACTTGGTGCTCTCGATCTCGGCCATCAGATCACCCATGGCAACGACCTTCCCGCTGTCGGGAAGTTCAACGTAGACGACATCACCCAACTGGTCCTGGGCGTAGTCGGTGATCCCGACTCTGACTCTTCCGTCGGCTACCCGTTTGATCCACTCGTGCTCCACGGTGTAGTCAAGGTCTTCCGGGACGTTCATTGGCCTCTCTTCTCAGGGTCGGAGGACTTTAACCCGGCAACGCCGTTACGAGCATCCCTGATGTACAGGAACGCGACATACCAGTAGAGGACCAGACCCACGGTCCCGGTGATCCACCCGACTGGGGTCATCAGGTCAGGTAACACGCCGGCGCCTGCCAGGTAGAAGGCTGGGATCGCTCCATAGAGGATGAAGGTTGCCAGTTTGCCGATATAGCGCACCTCGAGGACACCATGACCACCCATCACGAGCCTCAAGGTGACCCAACCCATGAGCACCTCCCTCGCCAGCAGCGGGATTCCGATCCACAACGGGATCACACCCACTATCAGCCCGCCTACGACCGCAGATACGATCATCACACGGTCGGCCACCGGGTCGAGGACTGCCCCCAGCTTCGATACCTGGTTGAGGCGTCTTGCCAGATATCCGTCCAACCAATCCGTCCACCCAACGGCGAACACCAGCCACGCCGCAGCCAGGATGCGTTCGTTCAAGAGGAACCACCAGAACACCCCGACCCCGATCAGGCGCACAAAGGAAACCAGGTTGGGGATGGTTATGACGCGGTTGCTCGAATCGGTCACCCGATGAGCGTAACCGGTGGTCTAACCGGCACGTTGGACGTCGCCCAGTGCTCCGAGACGCCCTTGTATGCCACCGATGGCAGTATCGATCAGATAAGAGATGCGGTCCTGCCGGTAGACCTCGGTGATTGTCGACCGGTACAGCAGGAGGTACGGGAGATCACGTGCCAGGATGGCTTCCATCTCCCAGACCGCCAGCTTGGCGGTCTCCTCGTCGGTGGCAGATTCGAATCTCCCCAGTTGGGCATCGAAATCTGAGCTGAGATAGCCCGTGTTGTTGATCGGACTGTCGGCTCCAAAGAAGGTGCGATAGAACCCGGGAAGGGTCGGGTCTCCGAGTGACCAGCCGAGGATGTACATGTCGTAGTTGTAGAGGCCGTCATCTCCTCGTGTGAACGCAAGGTCGACCACCGTGTCGAAGTCGGTTTCGACAAGACGCGCATCGAACCCCAGGTCCTCCAGGGTCTCCAGGATGCTCCTCGCTTGAGCAGGTCTCTCCGGATCCCAGGCGTCACCGGTGGTAAGGATGGTCAAGGCAGGTACTGGCATGCCGTGGTGAAGCAAACCGCTGCCTCGGACAAGCACACCTTCGTCGAGTCGGGGTTCCTGCCCCCAGGTGAATCCGGCGGTCCGGAGACCGCTCAAGGCCAAGTCGAGACGGGTGCCCCGGTCGTTTGCATAGCGGGCGCCGAGTTCGTCTGCGGCTTCGTTGTCGTACCAGAACGGAGTGCTGGCGTCGATGAAGGTGTTGGTCTGACGGTCGAGGAGCAACGCCAGCGCTTCCCGGAAGGCGGATTCGGACATCGGTGTGCGTTCGAGATTGAATCCCAGGTAGCGAACACCGTGCGCAGGAGCGGTCACGACTCGCAGAGTGTCATCGAGTTCGACGAGATGCGAAGGGTTGAGACCCCTTGGGGTGAGGAAGGTGTCGAGCCGTCCTTCTTCAAGGGCTCTGATCGCCTCGTCCTCGCTAGGAAACACGATGTACTCGACACGGTCCGGAGCAGAACTCCGCCCGTACCCATGGTTCGCCACACTGACGACCAGCCCATCCCCGGCCGTTTCGATTGCGAGTGGTCCGCCTCCGACGTCGCCTGACCCTGGGATGTCGTAGAGGCTCTCGGCTTCCAGGATGGATGCGATTGTCTCTGACCAGACGTGGGAAGGCATGATCGGGGCGGTTCCGAGAGCGTGTGGCCAGGTCACCAGAGTTGGTCTCTCGCTGAATACGATGATGACGCTGTGACTGCCATTCGGCTCGATGCTGTGCACATTTGCGGGGAAGGACTCGGACCAAGATCCTCCCAACTCGAGTCGTCTCACCGTGTCGAAGGTGAAGACGATGTCCACCGAGGTGATCGGGTGTCCGTCGCTCCAGAACATGTCCTGACGAAGAGGGACGGTGACAGTCCATTCACCGTCGATCTCCACAGGGACGACGTGTCGTTCTGCTAGCTCGGGCGACAGCGAGGAATCGACCATGTTGACCGCGTACAGGGAGGGCTTGGTCGGCCCCAGAATGTATGCGTTCCAGACCGTGGGGTCCCTTCCGTAGAAGGCCCAATAGTTGTCAGTCGTCAGGCCAGCAAGGAGCCCGACCCGGTATACGAAAGGCTCCACCGGAATCGTCTGCGCCGTCGTGGAGCTTGTGGCCGTGGTGTCCGGGCTCGCCAGGGTGTTCTCGAGGCGCGCTGGCGCGGTCTGCGTGATCGCAGCGATGACCACGAGCACCAGCACGATGCCGGCGCCGATTGTTCGGGCAGTTCTTCCCACAGCGAGCCTCCTACCTCATGAATCGGCAGGTTCAGTGCTCGTCTTGTGGGGTTTCCTGCTATCGGAGGACCTTCTCGTTGTGTGCGACTGGGCTACCCGCAGCCGTGAAGTTGAGGATGCTCGAAGCAGAACCGACGCGAAAACAGATCTTGAAGTTTGTCGGGCTGGCGGTCTAGAACTGACGGAGGTTGTTGACACTTAGGGTTCTCCTATGGAAAGGAGAATCGATGACGGAGCGTGAGCAGCAGCGGATTGTGAATCACCGGTTGGGGGTGCTTCAGCATGTCGATGAAGTGACTGGGAACGTCG
>JBGTEJ010000009.1:0-13200 GCA_041747855.1 Acidimicrobiia bacterium
GGCCGCTTCAGCGACCGACGTTCCTGCCTCGATCGTTCCCGACGGGCCGATCATTTCCGGCGTTACTCCGGTGATTGCCGTCGCTGGCCAGACGCCGACACTGTTCACGAAGGAGCTTGCGCCGGTGTTAGTGACCGCCGATCCAGCCAGGACGGAGAAGTTGTCCGAAGTCCCCATCTCCACGGTGGGCACGATCGCCGCATTCGCGGACTCTCCGAACACGAGTAGGCCTGACATGGCCATCGACAAGACGATGAACGCCGCACCCATCCGGCGTGCATTGAGCGAGCGCGTGTTGCGCAATCCAAGGACAAATCTGACGAACATTGCGATCCCCACGACTGAACATCGCGGGCTCCTTCCGACAATCGAGGCCTGAGCCGCCGGTGGCGACTCGAAGGTTCCTACCCCCCTATGTCTCTATCGGTCGTTTCCACCCTCAACAAGAGGTGGCACTGGCATGATCGGTCGGGTCTTGGGGCAGCGGAATAACGTTTACGCTCCCCGAGGTGGTCGTCGAAGGATCTCTTTCTAGGGCTAATCGACTCCAAACCGGCCATGTGAGTGCCAGTAGGCTGGCCAAATGACCCTTCCGAGCGGTGTCGTCACCTTCGTGTTTTCAGACATCGAGGGAAGCACAAAGCTCTGGGAGTCAGATCCGGATGGCATGCGCGCTTCGCTGGCACAACACGACAGGATCGTCCGGACCACTGTTGGCGCTGCCAACGGAACCGTGTTCAAACACACCGGGGACGGGTTTGCCGCGGCGTTCGATTCGGTGACTGAGGGGCTTGGGACCGCTGCCGATTTCGCCGCCGCCCTTGCCAACGAGGTTTGGCAGGGCCCCAAACTGATAAGCCGGATCGGAGTCCACTCGGGTGAGGCAGAACCGACGGACGGTGACTACTTCGGCCCTACGGTGAACAGAGCCGCTCGCATCATGGATGCAGGGAACGGTGGGCAGATACTCGTCTCTGAAGCAGCCCGGCTGCTACTGGACACTCGGACCAATGCGGCTATGTCGTTGGTGGACGCAGGCGAGCACCGGCTGAAAGACCTCGGTGGGCCAACCCGGATCTATCGACTGATGAGTGAAGGCGCGGATAATCCTCGAGAGCTCCGCACCCTGGAGCGTGCACCACACAACCTTCCCATCCAACTGAGCAGCTTCATCGGCAGGGAGGCGCAGATCAAGGAGGTCACGGATCTAGTGCGCCAGTCTCGTCTGGTCACGCTCACCGGCGTTGGCGGCGTCGGCAAGACCCGACTTTCGCTTCAGGTTGCCGCAGAGCTTCTCACCGAGTTCGACCATGGTGTCTGGTTCATCGAACTGGCCCCATTGACAGACACCGAATTCCTTGCGGAAACGGTGGCAAGTGGGTTGATGGTGCCTCACGACCCGACACTCACAGCAGAGGCGAGACTCGCAAGGTTCCTCCCAGGCCGGAATGCCCTACTTGTGATCGACAACTGCGAGCACCTCATCGACGCTGTGGCTGTCCTCGTCGACTCTCTGCTCCGTACGTCCACAGAAATCCGTGTCCTGACGACCAGCCGTGAGGGGCTTTCCGTGCCAGGCGAGGTCTTGTGGAGAGTTCCCTCACTCCGCGTGGACGACGACGCCGCTGCCGTTGAACTCTTTGCCGAGCGGGCCCGACTCGTACAGCCGGGCTTCACCGCCAACGATGACAACATCGCGGTGCTCACCGAGCTTTGCATCCGTCTCGATGGGATTCCCCTGGCGATCGAGTTGGCGACCGCTCGGCTGAAGATGATGTCGTTGGATCAGATATCTCAAAACCTGAACGATCGATTCCGTCTGCTCACCGGTGGGAGCCGAACCGCGGTCGAACGACAACGGACTCTGAGAGCAATGATGGACTGGTCGTACGACCTCCTGTCTGATCAGGAGCAGGCCTTGTTGCGGCGGCTCGCAGTGTTCTCAGACGGGCTGACCTACGAGGCCGCCGAATCGGTGTGCTCCGGCGAGACCCTGGCCAGGTTCGAGGTACTCGACCTGCTCGGGCGATTGGTCGAGGCGTCTGTTGTGACCTTTGACGTCGATCCCAGACCCCGCTATCGACTGCTCGAGACGGTCCGTCAGTACGCATTGGACAAGCTGATCGAGGCCGGTGAGGCGGATGCGGCGAGACTCAGCCACGCGGAGTACTTCAGTGCCGCCGCCGCACAGGTCGACAAATCTGTACTCAAGGGGGACCTGGAAGTACTCGAGGTCGCCACGGATGATCTCTCCAACTACCGCGCTGCGATGACCTGGGCGTCCGAGGCCGGAGAGGGCATGATCGCTCTGGAGCTGGCGTGCCATCTTCGTAACTATTTCTGGAACAGGTCGATGTTCCGTGAGGGGCTGAATTGGCTGATGAGCGCCCTCGACTTGGTCACCGATGAGACCTCGCCGGTAGTGGCGATCGCCACAGCGTATGCCCTCACCGACGCCACCAACGTGGGTGGGGATGCTCCAATCCTGGGGTTGGCAGAGCGAGCCCGCCGAATCCTGGCAAGCAGTACTGATGACCTGTCCAGAGGAGTCCTGTCCAACTCGCTCGCCTCTTTCGAGATGGCGATCGACGTCAAACGGGCAGACCAGCTGTTTTCCGAGGCCACCAAACTGCTTCGCCGTGCCGGAGACGCTCGTTGGACCTCTCCGGTTCAGAACCGCTTTCTAAACGCATGGTTCATGAATTCCAGGGATTCAGAGGCCGAGATCCTGGCCCTGATCGACGAGGGGGGCGAACTGTTCAGACCGGATGTGGCAAGAGTGGGTCGGACGGTGTTCAAGATCCTCGCCGAGGAGTACGACGAAGTCATCGCTTCGACTGAGACCCTCAGCCAGCTCGACGAGTATGCGAACATCATGCTCCTTCTCTATCGCATGCAAGCCCAGCGAGCGCTCGGACGACCGGAGGCAGCTCTCGAGGATCTCAAGAAATTCAAGGCCATGCCGAGCGCCATCACCGACGGGTGGAAGGGATGGCATGAGGGGATCGCACACCTCCAACTCGGTGACCTCGAAACGGCCATCGAACGATTCGCGGCTCCGGGTGCGTACAACAAGGACCTTGCCCCGGCGCACGACAGGGCCAACGTTGCCTGGTTCTGGGCGTTGATCGCTGAACGACGCGGGGATCATCAAGTCGCAGCGGTCCTGTTTGGATTTGCCGCAGCGGTGTCCGAGAAGGCCTCGGTGAGCCTTCTCGCCTTCGACCAGCGCCTGGTGGAAGAATCGCAGTCGGTCGTGCGCGAGGCCCTAGGCGAGGGGGAGTACCGGGAACGCCTCGAACGTGGTGCGAATACCTCGTGGGAGGATCTGCCCCTGCTTCACCCCTAGCCGGAAACATTTTCGTTCTATAGCTCGGGGTTTGACGTGAGCGGTGCATCCGGCCGACCCACCCCACCCCACCCCACCCCTGAGATGATGGGGCAACCGAAGGGTGGCCTGGTGCGTGGTCTAGATGTGAAGCTTTCAGATCGGGAGATCTATGAGAAGTATTCGGCTGACCTGATCCGTTATGCGACGGTTCTGGTGGGCCCGGACCAGGCGCCGGATGTTGTGTCAACGGTCGTGTTGCGGGTCTTGAAGCGACGCAGCCTGGGAGATCTCGACGACCCCAAGGCTTACTTGTTTCGCTCGGTGATGAACGAATGTCGTTCGTGGGGTCGGCGCCGCAAGGCCGGTCAGGTCGTCTTGGGCCGGTTCTTTGAACGTGAAGGATCGGAGTCGTTGGATTCGACCGTCGCCGACCGTGTTTCTGCAGCTGAAGCTGTCTGGCGGCTTCCGCCCAGGCTCAGGTCGGCGGCATACCTGGTCTATTGGCTCGACCTTTCAATCAGCGAAGCGGCTCAGGTTCTTGGTGTTGGTCCGGGGACGGTCAAGCGGTATGTCCATGAGGCGAGAGAGCGGATAAGAGAGGAATTGTCATGAGTAGAGAAGAACATCTGATCAGAACCGGGCTCGGTGTGTTGACTGAGTCAGCCCCGTTGCCTCCGTCCTTCGATGAGGTCGCCGCTCCACCCGAGCGACGCTCGACCCGGCGACCGTTCTATGCCGTTGCGGTGTTCGGTCTAGCCGTCTCAGTGTTCCTCGGGACGATTGTCTTCGGCGGCGGCATGCGCTTGGCCTACGCAACAGATCCAGGTGTCCACCTGACTTACACGGTCAACAGTGAAAGCAGCCTCGGCAACGAGACCTTCAAGGCAGGGCCCGCGGCTGTCGGCTTCCAGCTCAGTGACGCCGGGGACGGTCTCATCGATGTGCACATCAGCTACGAACCCCTCGAAGGTTGCGGCCCGGAGTGCCCGCCTGGAGTCACCTTTGTCCAGACCGTCACTGAGGACGGCGAAGTCGTGAGGATCAGAGGGCTGACTGAAGCACAGGGAGTTCCCGGGTTCGTCCTTCCCATGCCCATCACTCCTTTTGGGACCAGGCACATCATCGGATTTCCCCGGTTCCTGGGCCCGCCCCTTCCCAAGCACTCTCTCAGATTGGGAGACACGTGGGCGACAGACGAACTCGGTGTCATCGGACAGCATCATCTTGTCGACCAGACCCAGCTCGATGGACGCGATGTGGTCACCATCGCCAGCACATACAGCTACGTGCCCCCGTATCCCGACTTTGGTGAGTTCACCGCGACTTCCACCGTATGGTTTGATCCAGCAGACGGAATCGTCGTGCAAGCTCATATCCATCGGAGATACCCCCCAGATGGCTATGGGCCCAACAGGACAGACGAGGAAGTCTTCAAGCTCGACGGATGATTCAGAATTCCTAGTGGTCGGCGCAGCGTTCGGGGCGTGCGTAACGAATGCACTCGTCGGGGAGGAAGTCCCGGGTCAGGAGTCGGCTGGCGAGTTCCCGCAGCTGGTGGGGGTCTACGGGTATGCGGCGGATGGTGTCGCCGTGAGGGTAAAGGAGATGGCTGCCGTCGGGAGTGAAGCGAACCACAGGAGCTCCGCCCTCCGCTCGGAACTCGAAGATCAGGTTCCCAGATTCGAGGTTCCAGAGCCGGACCATCCCGTCGAACCCAGCCGTTGCCACGACGCCAGCGGCGCTGAGGGCCGGGACAGGAGCGGCACCGGAGTGAGCCTGCCTCCTGAGCACCATCGAGTCGAGTAGCCCATCGCCTTCGACAACTCGATCCATGTCCAGCACCCAGACCATGCCGCCGGTTGTCCCGCCGACCACATAACGACCGCTGGGGTCGAAGGACAGCGCCATGATGGCGCCCACATTGCCCAGATCTGCCGCATCGATTCGGCCCAATGACCCGCCTGTCTCCAGATCCCACACCTCGATGGCAAACTGATCGGTGGCGGTCAGGTAACGCCCGGCGCGGAAGCGACCCTCCGGGTTGAAGGCAGCCGACCATATGGTGCGATATGGGATGGTGAGAATGCTCGCACCGGTGTCCAGATCGATCACCTCACTCTCGGCTATGGAACCCGGTGGGGCCTCCCAACCGCATGCCCATCCGGTGACCAGGACTTGGCCGTCGTCGGGAGTGAATGCGATAGGGCTGCGGCATTCCTCGAACCGTCGCACCACACTCCAGGAAGGGAGGCGGCGCACCGTCGAAAGCCCGTCCTGGGTCATGGAGCCGAGCAGGGTGAAACCGGGGCTTGGCTGACGGAAGCCTGACACGATCGTCATGACTTCCCTATCGACCGCCAGAATCTCCTGCCCGGTCAGGAGATCGATCATTCGAACCCCGTCATCGGGGTGTGAGAGATCCGGGTTGGTCGACAGGTAGTAGGTGAGGAGGCGCCCGTCGGAGGAAACCTGGAAACCCCACTGGGCGATTGATAACGGAACGCCGCCGAGGGCTTCTGGGCCCTCAGGCGAGACATCCCACATGAGAGCGTCCTCCCCGAACGAGAGAAGCCGGTCCGAGTCGACAAAGGTCAGTGAGAGGACATTCTCGAGTGTTCCGGGGAGTTCCACCCCCCGACCTCCCCCGTTCAAGGGGACTACGCGGATTGTCGGGTCCCATCCGGCATAGGCGAGGTGGCGGCCCTCCGGGTCGAGGGCGAGGGCGATTGCGTCCTTCCCCTCGATCTCTGAGACGATGTCCCTGCTGGCTATATCCATGACGCTGATCCGATCACCGGCGCGAAAGGCGATCCGGGCCCCGTTCGAAGCAGTTACCAGAGCCAGGTTCTCGACGGGTATCTCGTCGATCAAAGAGCCGTCCGGGATCGAAAATGTGCCGAACCCGGACCCTTCTATCGGAATAAGCACCCTCACATCGTCGAGAAAGTGGGGACGCCCGACCCTCGACGAAGCTTCGAACCGGGCAATCTCAACACCCAGCATCGAGTCGAAGATCCGCAGGTCACGCCCCGAGGAGATGGCCAACTGCGAGCCCGAGGGGCTGAAGGCAACGTCGAAGACGCTCTGTTCCAGGTCGACCTGGGTCAAGGTCGCACCGGTCAGGACATCGAATATCACGACATCTGGAACACCTTCTGGAGTCGCCTGTCCTTGGTACCTGTTGACTCCCACGTAGGCGACGGCAACTCGCTCTCCTCCCGAATGAAAGGAGACGGTCAGGGCTACTACTTCAGGATGGTCTGGCCCGGTCAGGGTCTCTACCAGCGAGCCACTCGAGTCGAGAAGGTTTATGTCGGCGGGCGACTCATCCGGGGAAGTGGCGAACAAGGAGCCATCAGACGAGGCCGCCGGCAGGAAATACTCGCTGGAAGGGAAACGCCCGATGAGACGCCAATCCTGAATGGACTGTGCCATGGCGCTGACCGCCTCGGCCATTGGTCCGGTCGCCCTCCACGACTCATCGAACGCCTCGACGGCGATGAGAAGAGCCAGTTCTCGATTCTGATCCAAGTGATTGACCGAGGCCATGGCAAGCTCCCGCACCCGAGCCTGCACGGCCTCCCTTGTGGCTGTGTCTCGTTGGAGCAGGGCGACGACGGCGAAGAGGCTCACCAAGGCCAAGCCGGCCGCCAGGGACACGACCGTCCGCTTTCGGCGACGCCTTCCCGAGGCACGCTCTGCAGCGCGGATCTGGACGCTCGCATCGATGTAATCGCTCTCGTCGGTGGTCAGTACTACATCGGGCCCCGATGCCCACTCAGTGACCTCCTCCAAACGCGCCCCGCGGAGGAGGTAGCTGGGGTCCCTTCGCGCCTCGACCCACTCGCGGGCAGACTCGCCGACTCGACGGGCGAGGATGAGCGACTGCCTGGCATCGTCGATCCACCCTCGGAGCCTCGGCCATTCGCTGAGCAGCGCCTCGTGGGCTACTTCGACTGTCGGACCTCGAGTCACAGGGTCCCGGTCGAAGGTCAGCAAGCGGAACCCGGCGTATGCGCTGAGAACAGACTCGACGCTGGCCCGATCGACCCCGAGGGACAGCAGCTCGGACTGTCGAGCCCTGCGCCGTGTGTCTGAGGCGAACTCATCCACCGAAACGAGCCGCAGGAAGACCTCCCGGACAGCCGTCTGGCCAGCCGGCGGAAGACCCTCGTACAGCTCCTCGGCCCGACGCCCTAGGGCGCCAGCTACGCCACCGGTCGCCTCATACGCCGCGATTGTGAGGGCCCTCCCCTCTCGGCGGGAGAACAGCTCGGTCAAGGCATGTTGTAGGAGCGGTAGCACCCCGGCCTGACCTAACACATCGGATGTGACCCGCCCGACCAGACCCGGCTCGAGATCGAGACCGACGGCTCGGGCAGGGGCCGCCACGGCCTGAGCCAGACCTTCCCTCGTGGGTGGCCCCACGATGACGGTTCCGTCGGCGATGGCTTCGGCGAAGTCGCCGTAATCGAGGGGACGATCCAGGAAGTCGGCCCTTATGGTCGTCACGATCCGAACCCTGCTTCGCTCGTCGTGGGCGACCGCCACCAAGTTATCGAGGAAGCGACGACGGACGTCCTCGGAGCGAACGGAGGAGAAGAGTTCCTCGAACTGGTCGATCACGATCAAGAGCGTCGAGTCCTCGCCGGGCAGAATCTTCTTCGCCACCCGCAGCAGCCCGTTCGGCTCGGTCAATTCGGTCTGCAACCCCACCTGTCGCACCACCGCAACTCGGGAGAGAGCCGCTTCCAGTTCCTCGAAGGGGTAGGAGCCCGGGAACATGCTGGTGAGTAGCCAATGTTGCGAGCCGGTGATGCCACCCGCTCGAAGCGCCGGCACGAGGCCGGCATGAACGAGAGAGGACTTCCCGCTCCCCGATGGGCCGACGACTGTCACCAGTCGATGATCGGTGACTTTTTGGAGCAAGTCGTCAACGAGACCGACGCGACCGTGGAAGTCGACGGCATCGCTCTCCCCAAAAGCCCGAAGGCCCTTGTAAGGGTTCCTCAGCTCTTCGGCGGAGGCAACGATCATCCCAGATGGAATGACAACGTCGACGCCAGCGGCTCGGCGGACCTCGCGCAGGTAGTCCTCCATCCGCCCGAACCGGTAGCTCGCTTCCTCCGCCGTTGCCCGGGCCACCGCATCGGCAAGCTGGGGAGGGATGCCAGGTCGGATCTCGACCAAATTCGGAAGCGGCCCGACCTCCGGCGGAGGCACTCCCGCGAGGAGATGGAAGGTGAGCGCTCCTAGCCGGAATATGTCGGACTGGGCCGTGTACGGCCCACCGGCCGACTCCTCGGGTGGGATGTAACCGGGATGCAATCGAACGGAAACGCCGGCGGTGGGGGTCAGCCGCGCCGCGATTCCGAAGTCGGTCAGATACGCGTTGCCGTCGTCGTCGAGTAGGACGTTCCCCGGGTTCAGGTCATGGTGCAGGACGCCTCGCCGATGAGCATAAGCCAGCGCACTACCGATCTGGTCGACAGCGCGCAATGCAAGGTCGAGGTTCCAGCCTCCACTCTGAAGCGACTCGTCGAGGCTGCCCCCGTTCATGAGCGGCATCACCAGATAGGCGCCTTCGGCGTCCCGCCAGTAGTCGTACAGAGGGAGGATGTGAGGGTGTTCCAGATTGGCGACAATCTGCGCCTCGCGCTCGAAGTATCCGACGAAGGCCAGATCATTGGCGTACTCCGCCCGGATGGTGCTGACCATCACCTCACGTCCAACCGAGGGCTGGTAGGCCAAATAGACGACACCGAAGTCGTCCTCCATGAGTACTTGACGCACTTCGTATCCCCGAATCATCCGGGAATCGGTCGGCGTCCGGGGCGCAGGCTGGGCAAGGAGGGACGGGTCCTGGCCGAGAATGCGATCTTCCAGACGTTGAAGTTCGTGCCCAGGCTCGATTCCGAGCTGGTCCACCAAAGAGGACCGTGCCTGATGGAAGGCGCGGAGCGACTCAGCCTGACGTCCGCTTCGATACAACGCCAGCATCAGCTGAGCCCAGAATCTCTCCCTGAGCGGATAGTCGCGGACCAGGATCTTGAGCTCCCCCACCAGCTCTCCGGCACGGCCGAGGGCCAGGTCGGCTTCGATCCTGGTCTCGATAGCGTTGAGTCGAAGCTCCCCGAGTCGCTGGATCTCGCCATGGAGCTCGGGATGATCCACGTCCCCGTAGGCCCTACCGAACCACATGGCCAGGCCTTCCAGAAGGTAGGCCCTCGTAGCAGAAGGGTCAGCGTGGAGGAGGTTACGAGCAGCCTCAACCCGCGCCTCGAAGGCAATGACGTCGAACGTCTCGCTGTCTACTTCGATTACATAACCGTCACCGCGTCGGCCGATCGACTCTGCCCCCAAAGACTGGCGGAGGTTGTAGATGTAGCTCTGGACCGTCGCCCGGGCAGCCTCGGGGGGATCACCTGCCCACACATAGTCGATAAGTCTGTCCTGGGGCACGACGGTGTTGGCGTGGAGGAGCAGAACCGCTAGCACCGTCTGCTGGCGGAGACCGCCCAGCTTCACATCGACACCGTCGCTCTCGGCCGCGAGAGGCCCGAGTGCGCGGTACTTCACGCCGTGTATTTCTACTCCTCCTAGGAGCACGGGCTTACCGTCCCGAACACTAAGGGCGGCCTCTGGGAAACCACTAGAAACCTGACAAGCACGTTCCCAGTCGTTTCCCAGAGCGCCCTGACATATTCCTCAGAAGACGACGGTCTTCGGGGAGCCCTTCGGAAGCGCTCTCGGGCCGTCCTGACGTATGAGGAAGGAAGGATATGTCAAGAGCAAACTTGCCGCGTCGATTATCGACGATGGCGTCCATGGTGGTTGTCGTGGTTCTCGTCGTGGCAACGGTCGCGCTGGCGGCGCCCAGCTACTCGGGTTGGACCACAGCGCAGAAGCTCGACGAGGTTGGGGGGAATCATGCCGATGTGAACACGCCGTCTCTGGACGGCTGCCCGATTCAGTCGCCGGACGGTTTGAGCCTGTACATGGCTTCGAATCGTCCCGGAGGCTTGGGAGGGCTAGACATCTGGGTCTCGACGCGCCCAAGCGCTGGAGCACCCTGGGGTCCCCCGGAGAATCTGGGCGAGCCGGTCAACTCGGCGGCGGATGACTTCTGTCCGACTCCGATCCATGGGGGCGGCCTGTTCTTCGTTAGCCGTGAGGTTCTCCCGGGATCCTGTGGGATGGGCGACATCTACTTCACCCGTCACAACCCGGCTCATGGCTGGAGCGAGCCCGAGCGGCTGGCATGTGCTCCCGACGGGCCCAACAGCGCCCTGGACGAGCAGGGACCGTCGTACATCGGGGGTCGGCTCTACTTCTCCAGGAGCTCGATGACAGTGTCGGGGGACCTGTACGTCAGCCGAAAAGTCGGTGACATGGTCTTCGGCCCCGCCGAGCCCATCGCCGAACTGAACGACGCCACGGCCAACGACATCCAGCCCAACGTCCGAAAAGAAGGGCTCGAGATCGTGTTCTCGTCGAACCGATCGGGGACGCTCGGCGGACAGGACATATGGATGGCGACACGCAAGAGCGTCAACCACCCTTGGTCGACGCCGGTCAACCTGGGGCCATCCGTGAACACGGGTGCTGCCGAAACGAGACCATCGCTGTCATGGGACGCCCAACAGCTCCTCTTCGGACGTGCCCCGGGACCGGAGGGAATGGCAGACATCTACGTCGCCACTCGCACCAAGGGACACTAGGTCGTCCCTACCCGGGGAGGACATCGGATGGCCTGGCACGAAGAATCCTGGAAGGGCCCAGCACATGGGCCCTTCCGGGGAAGGCTTGCAGGACCAGTCGAAATCTGACCTTGCCGGTGTGAGTGTCGCTGATGCTCACTGCCTGTGTCGGAACTTCGGTGGAGACGACAACGTCGGCCGTCTATACCACTCCAGCATGGTCAGTACGACGACTGGCGGAGTGCATTCGAAGTCGTACGTCTGGCCGGTGGTTACGGCCCGTGAGTTCATCTAGATGCCTGGCGGGGCGCTAGGTAGGGTGCGGATCGCCGACTTTCAATACCCTGCCGGGATTGTCTGCTCACCGTCCTCGACAACGGCAGAATATTGAAGATCAGCCTGGATCTGGTGATCTGTACTGGGCACGGCTTCGATATTGATAGCGTGACCCTCATGCGAGTTTTGGATCTTTGGGACCGATGCAATGAACTTGGTGAGTGAGCCACCCGAGACTCGCTATGCGGATACCGGCGACGGCTTCGTGGCCTATCAGCAGTTTGGTCGCGGCTCTATTGACCTTGTCCTGTTCACGTCGGCGGACCACAACGCTGTGGCCATGTGGGACAACTCTTCTGCAGTCCGCTATTTCGAGAGGCTGGCCTCCTTCAGCCGGGTGCTGTACTTCGATAACAGGGGCACTGGTGTCTCCGACCCAGTGCCCCTGGCAAAGCCACCGACCTTCGACAGCTGGGCCGATGACGCCCGTCATGCGATGTCCGCAGCCGGCGTGGAACGGGCGGCGGTGATCGGCGACTGTGAGGGAGGGCTGATGGCCATGCTCTTTGCAGCGACGCATCCCGAATTGGTCTCTGCTCTGGTGTTGACGAATGCCTTTGCCCGATTCACCCGAGCTGATGACTATCCCATCGGAATGCCCACGGAATCGGCGGCGAAGCTGGTCGAGCGACTGCGTGCAATGAGAGGGTCAAAAGAGTACTTTCGAGCGACGCTGCCGAGCGTGATCGACCAACCGGGCGTGGCATCGTGGCTTGCGCGCTATCAACTCTTGGCGGCAAGTCCCAACTATTTCGCCCCCATCTTCGAGCTGTATCTCAAACTGGACGTGCGCTCAGTGCTGCCATCGATCAGAGTGCCCACCCTGGTGGTGACCCGCCAGGATGCCGTATACCACCGCCCGGACTTCGGTCGTTACATCGCCGAGCACATCCCCGACGCAAAGCTCGTTGAATTGCCAGGAGCGGACACCGCCCCGTTCTTTCTCGCTGACCCCGACCCGGTTCTCGCCGAAATCGAGGAATTCCTCACCGGCGTCCGCATTCGCCCGCTACCCGACCGCACACTGGCAACAGTGATGTTCACCGACATCATCGATTCAACAGGACACGCCTCGCGGCTCGGAGATGAAAGGTGGCTGGACATTCTCGAGAATCACCGCCGGATCACCCGCCAATACCTGGATCGCTACAGGGGCAAGGAAGTCGCTGACACCGGCGATGGATTCGTAGCTACCTTCGATGGACCCACCCGGGCCGTCACGTGCGCGACGGAACTTGGTAGAGCAGTCGCCCAAATCGGCATCGAGATTCGAGCCGGACTTCACACAGGCGAAATCGAGCTTCGCAGCGACAACATTGGAGGCTTGGCAGTACATATAGCGTCCCGAGTCGCTGATGCGGAAAAGAGCAGCGGCGTCACCGTGTCGCGAACAGTTGCCGATCTCGTTATCGGCTCGGGCATCGAGTTCGACCCGATCGGACCACACACGCTCAAAGGTGTACCTGGAGAATGGGAACTCTACAAAGTCAAGACGCAGCCCTGAATCCCCCAGCAGGCCGCCTAACTATCAAACCTCGGTTCAAGGCGGCTGACTTCGTCCCTTCGCACCCACCACGCATGACGCGCACTAAGTGCGGTCGCAACAGGCCGGCTTGACAGCTCGGGAACCGGCAGTCTGCGCTTCGCTCCCCGGGACAGAAGTCCGACCCAAGCAACTACAGGTGACGATGCGTCGAGACTATCGGTGTCAATTCCCTGCCGTTATCAACGAAAGTGTTGGGAACGCGGCGCTAACACCCCTGGTCGGAGGTACACGAAGGCCTTTGGCGCCCTCGGCAGGATTCGAACCTGCGACACCAGGTTTAGGAAACC
>JBGTEJ010000010.1:0-2108 GCA_041747855.1 Acidimicrobiia bacterium
GGCGCGTATCACCGGATCCATCTTTCCGGCCAACTTCTCCCTTATGAAGGGGAAGCTGAGACCGGCGAAGTTCGAGCCCCCACCAGCACAGCCGATCACCACATCGGGTGTCTCATCGACCATGGCGAGCTGCTTGAGCGCCTCCTCACCGATGATCGTCTGATGCATCAAGACGTGGTTGAGGACCGACCCCAGGGCGTAGTTGGTGTCTCCATTGGTCGCGGCTACCTCCACAGCCTCGGAGATGGCCATACCCAGACTGCCGGTGCTGTCGGGGTCCCGCTCCAGGACCGACCTCCCGTAGTTGGTGTTGTTCGAGGGTGACGGGAAGATGGTGGCGCCGTAAGTCTCGATCATCGACTTGCGGTAGGGCTTCTGGTCGTAGGAGGCCCGGACCATGTAGACCTCGCATTCCAGGCCGAAAACGGCACAGGCAAAGGCCAATGCCGAGCCCCACTGGCCGGCTCCGGTCTCTGTTGCGATCTTCTTGACACCGGCGCGGGCGTTGTAGAAGGCCTGGGCAACCGCAGTGTTCGGCTTGTGCGAACCCACCGGGCTGACACCCTCGTACTTGTAATAGATCCTCGCCGGTCCACCGATCAAACGCTCCAGACCGTGGGCCCGATACAGCGGTGATGGTCTCCAGATCCGGTAGACCTCCCGGATCTCCTCAGGTATCTCCACATATCTCTCTTGAGACACCTCTTGCATGATGAGGTCCATCGGGAAGAGGGGAGCCAGGTCGTCGGGGCCGACCGGCTGATGGGTACCAGGATGAAGCACCGGCGGCGGCGGAGTCGGAAGGTCGGGAACGATGTTGTACCAGTGAGTCGGAAGCTCCGATTCAGGAAGGATGATCTTGGTCGCCATGACGGAACGCTAGTAGTTCGCGATCATCAGGGCACGGGCCACCGTATCGTGCGAACCGAATGCAGTGGCATGACCTCATCGCCGTGATCGGCATCGTGGCCGGGTTGATAGGAATTGTCACGGTCATCCTGCCCGGACTGGCCCTGATCGTGGTGGCGTCCTGGATCTGGGCCTTCGTCGAGTCAAGCCTGCTCGGCTGGGTGGTCGCAGTGCTGGTGACCCTGATTGGAGTGGCCGGTCTGATCGTCAAGTTCCTGGTGCCCGGGCGGAGACTCAAAGATCATGGTCTCCCGAACGCCCACCTCCTTATCGCTCTGGGCGTAGCAATCGTTGGTTTCTTCGTGATTCCCGTAGTGGGCGCCTTCATCGGCTTCGTTCTGGCTATCTACCTGCTCGAGCTTCGTCGGATAGGTAGAGACTCGGCCTGGTCGTCGTCGATTGAGGCCCTGAAGGCGGTCGGGCTGTCCCTCGGAATCGAGTTGATCGCCGGTTTCATCATGACCGGAGTGCTGATGGCCGCCATCCTCTTTGGGTAGGTCTGCCTGCAAGACGAGAAGTGTCCTACTGGCTGGGTGTCAATCCTCGGCGGAGATCCGGGCCTTGTCCGCAATCTCGGAGACGATGTCGGCATTGGCGAGAGTGGTGACATCGCCGAGCTGACGGTCCTCGGATATGTCTTTGAGGAGACGCCGCATGATCTTTCCCGATCTCGTCTTGGGTAGGTCACCGGTGAACACGATCGACTTCGGTTTGCCAATCGGGCCAAGGGTCGAGGCCACATGCTCTCGGAGTTCTGCCAGAAGGGCGGCGTTGCCCTCTGCTCCGCCACGGAGTGTCACGAAGGCCGCAATGGCCTGACCGGTCAGGTCGTCCTTACGACCCACCACGGCGGCCTCGGCAACAGCCGGATGACTGACCAGAGCAGATTCGACCTCGGTGGTCGAGATGTTGTGGCCGGCCACCAGCCTGATGTCGTCGACTCTGCCCAGAAGCCAGCAGTAGCCGTCATCGTCCCGCTTGCATCCGTCACCGGGGAAGTACCGACCAGGGAACCGGGACCAGTAGGTGTCGAAGTAGCGCTGGTCGTCCCCGTAGATAGTCCGGGCCATGGCGGGCCACGGTTGGGTCAGCACCAGGTAACCACCACCCCCGAGAGGGACCGATACCCCTTCGTCGTCGACGACATCGGCGGCGACTCCGGGGAAGGGGATAGTCGCCGACCCGGGCTTGGTGGCGAC
>JBGTEJ010000011.1:0-2458 GCA_041747855.1 Acidimicrobiia bacterium
CACAAGATGGCCGAATCCAACAAGGCGTTCGCCCATTACCGCTGGTAGAAGACAAGAACAAGACTGACCCGGAACGTTCCCGGTAGGCGGGGCTCATGAAGCTCCGAGCTCCGAACCGCCGGACGAGGGACGTTTCACAACCGAATATTGCTACGGAGTAATTGAGAGAATGAGCAACGACAACGTGCTGCATCACCTGCGCGAGGTGCCACTGAGCCGGACCCGGAACATCGGGATCATGGCCCATATCGACGCGGGCAAAACCACATTGACCGAGCGAATCCTCTATTACACCGGACGCAATTACAAGATCGGCGAAGTCCACGAAGGTGCCGCCACCATGGACTGGATGGAGCAGGAGCAGGAGCGGGGCATAACCATCACCTCCGCCGCTACCACCTGTATCTGGCACGACCATGTGATCAACATCATCGACACACCCGGTCACGTCGACTTCACCGTGGAAGTGGAGCGTTCGCTCCGTGTGCTCGACGGTGCCGTCGCCGTGTTCGACGGCGTTGCTGGGGTCGAGCCTCAGTCTGAGACGGTGTGGCGTCAGGCCGACCGTTACGGGGTGCCCCGGATCTGTTTCATCAACAAGCTCGATCGGACCGGCGCAGACTTCTACGACGACGTCGATTCGATCGTGGACAGGCTCGGTGCCCGGCCCCTGATCATGCAGCTTCCTATCGGCAAGGAGGCGGACTTCCTGGGTGTCGTCGACCTGGTCGAGATGCGTGCTCACATTTGGAAGGGTGACGACGGCAAGCAGTGGGAGACCATCGACGTCCCGTCCGACATGGTCGATCTTGCCGCCAAGTATCGGGAATCGCTCCTGGAGATGGTGGCCGAGACGTCCGAGGAGCTTCTCGAGTCATACTTCGAGAACGGTGATCTGACCGTCAAGGAGATACAGATCGGTGTCCGTTCCGGCACACTCCGCGGAGACTTCACACCCGTCTTCTGTGGCACGGCCTTCAAGAACAAGGGAGTCCAGCTACTCCTGGACGCGGTCGTTGCGTATCTGCCCAGTCCCGAAGACCTGCCCCCGGTGAAAGGTTTCAAACCCGGCGACGAAGAGACGCAGATCGAGAGAAGGCACGAAGACGCCGAACCTTTCTCCGCCCTTGCTTTCAAGATCATGAGTGATCCCCATGTCGGGAAGCTCACCTACTTCAGGGTCTACTCGGGTCGGATGGCCAAGGGTGACACGGTGTTGAACACCACCACCGGCAAGAAGGAACGCGTCGGACGTCTTCTGAGGATGCACGCCAACGCCAGGGAGGACATCGACAACGTATACGCGGGTGACATCGTTGCCGGGATCGGGTTCAAGGCGACCACAACAGGTGACACTCTGGCCGACCCCTCCCACCCCATCCAGCTGGAATCGATGGAGTTCCCCGCACCGGTGATCTCGGTAGCCATCGAGCCCAAGACCAAGTCGGACGAGGAGAAGCTTTCGAGCTCATTGCATCGGTTGTCCGAAGAGGACCCGACATTCCTGGTCCGAACCGACGAGGAGACCGGCCAAACCATCATCTCCGGCATGGGTGAACTACATCTGGAGATCCTCGTCGATCGTCTCCTCCGGGAGTTCAAAGTCGACGCAACCGTTGGCAAGCCTCAAGTCGCTTACCGCGAGACCATCCGTCGGGGGATAGACCATGTCGTCTACCGCCATGTCAAGCAGACCGGTGGCCGGGGCCAGTTCGCTCACGTGGTCATCAATCTCGAACCAACCGGTCCTGGTGGCGGATACGAGTTCATCGACAAGATCAAAGGTGGCTCGATTCCCAGGGAGTACATCCCCTCGGTCGACTCGGGCATCGAAGACGCCCTCGACCAAGGAATACTCGCCGGCTATCCACTTGTGGATGTCAGGGCGATCCTGGTCGACGGCTCCTACCACGACGTCGACTCGTCAGAGATGGCCTTCCGGATTGCTGGCTCGATGGCCCTACAGGAGGCCGCCCGAAAGGCCGGTATCAAGCTCCTCGAACCGGTGATGGACGTAGAAGTGACAACACCCGAGGACTACATGGGTGACGTCATCGGCGACCTGAACAGCCGTCGTGGCAAGGTCGAGGGCATGACCCAGCGTGGGAACAGCCAGGTGATCAAGGCCCAGGTGCCGATGTCGGAGATGTTCGGCTACGCCACCGATCTCCGCTCCAAGACGCAGGGGCGTGCCACCTATTCGATGCAATTCAATTCATATCAGGACGTCCCCGAGGCGATCGCCGAAGGAATCGTGGCGCAGCGCCGAGGCCAGTCCTGACCGATATGCGACCAAGCGACAAAACAGGAGAAAAAAGAGATGGCTAAGGCGAGGTTTGAGCGGACGAAGCCGCATGTGAATGTTGGGACTATGGGTCATATTGATCATGGGAAGACGACTTTGACGGCGGCTATTACGCGGGTGTTGGCTGAGCGTGTGGGTGGGTCGAATCAGTTG
>JBGTEJ010000012.1:0-32355 GCA_041747855.1 Acidimicrobiia bacterium
GCGGCCGCCACCCTGGACAAGGCGGCGGCCCGGCGGCTGTTGGCCGCAGCCGAAGTGCCTCAACCCGAGTTCGAGCTCCTCGGACCCGGTGACGATCCGGCCGCGGTGGTCGCCGGATTCGGCGGCCCGGTGGTGATCAAGCCGACCATGCTCTCCGCCGGACGCGGAGTACTTCGGGTCGACCGGCCCGGCGATGCCGAGGCCACCGTGGAGAGGATCCGGGGTATCGTGGCCGACGCGCGACGGAACCCCGAGACGCCGCTTCTCGTCGAGCGTTATGTCGACGGTGAGGAGGTCTCCGTGGAGGGAATCGTCTGGGGTGGCCGCCTCGAGGTGCTCGCCATATTCGACAAGCCGGTGCCGATGAACGGGCCCGCCTTCGAGGAGACCATCTTGGTTACCCCATCACGTCTCGACCCTGAGATCCTCGGCGAAGTGGAAAGGGTCACCGCGGCCGCGGTTGCCGCCCTCGGACTCACCGAAGGACCGATCCACGCCGAGCTGAGGATCGAACCTCAAGTAGCCCGATCCGCTATGCGCGACCAACTCTCTCCGGAATCAGATCGAGACCACGGTCGCCCGATGATGATCGAGATCGCTGCCCGGACCATCGGCGGGCTGTGCGGAAGGTCACTCCGGTTCGGGCTCCTCGGCGCCCCCTTGGAGACGATGGTGTTGCGCCATGCCCTGGGCATGCCCAAGAAGTCGCTGCGCAGGGAAACCAGTGCTGCCGGCGTGGCCATGATCCCAATCCCCTCGGCGGGCCGCCTGGTCTCGGTCACCGGCGTCGACCAGGCCCGCAAACTGCCCTCGGTCACCGACATCGAGATCACCGCCCCGTTGGGCAGCCGTGTTGCCCCGCCCCCGGATGGCGACCGCTATCTCGGCTTCGTCTTCGCCCGCGGCGCCACCCCGGGCGAAGTCGAGGACGATTTGCGGGCCGCTCTGGAGTTGATCGGCGTGGAGGTCGATCGATCACCCCGGTGAGGGTCTCTCCCTGATGCCGGAGACACCTCGGAGCAGGGTGGCGATGCTCACTGCGGCGGCCAAGCTCATCATTGCAGTGATGAAGTAGCCGTAGCGGGGCATCGCCCAATAGATGACGGTTCGGCCAGCAACGGGGTGCTGCCGGCGAGGAGGATGACGACGGTGACCATCAGGGCCACCAGGAGATGTTCGGTGGCGAGGACCGGGGAGAAGACGACGAAGATGGCGAAGATCCCGGCGGCGAGGCAGAGTTCCCTCTCCCCGAAGATGACCCGAAGATCGAAGACTTTCAGCAGCGACAGCGCAACATCCAGCAAGCCGAACCGCTCGAGTGGCAGTCGACTACATGCCGCGTCGACCATTAAGACTTGGAGGCGCAGGTCGCCCGGGTTGGAAGCCACTGGGCGGTGTTCATGACTGCCGGGAGAGTTCTTGTCGAGATGACCGGCAACAGAGTCGACGCAGACCAAGTCCAGCTGGTCCGAATCGCAAGCCTCGCTCATTACCCCAGGAGAGGCGCATAACGAGCGCACGCGATTGCCGAATAGACCGATTCGACCCGTCCGGGAACCGGCATTTCGTAGCGCCTCGATATCTCCGGCAAACTCACTCCTAGTGAGGATCCGGTATCTACTGGCGGTCTTCCTCTGGTTGGAAGCGGTTGCTGTTGAGCCAGTTGAAGATCTCGTGGCGAAGGAAGGTGAACTTGCGGCCGCCAGGTTTGCGGTGGAAGTGAGAGACAAATGGCGATCTACACATACGATGCTGAGGCAGACCCCCTCTATGTCCTTTTGGTGGATGATGAGTCTGCATCGATCGAGCGGACTGAAGAAATCGGCCCCTGCCCTCCATGTGGACCTTGATTCCGATGGGCAGGTGATAGGTGTCGAGTGCCTCTACCCGCGCACCAACGGCGTTCCCGTGAGCGAGGTCTGCGAGCGGTACGGAGTCGAACTCGAGATCCCGTTCAGCTTCGCCGCCTAGAGGCCTCAACCCTTCTGACCTATTCCCTTAACGAGCTGCTGATTCGCGCCCAAATTCCGCGCTCCCGCGGAATCCTCGCGGAATCTGGGACACCAGCAACACGAAATCTTCAACTACTAGTTGACGATTCTCGGAACTCCTACCAGTACTCCTCATAGTGGACATTGCCCCGGACTTTGTGATGATCGACGGTGAAGCCACGTTCGGTGAGGATCTGACACACGCCTAGAGCGTCCGGGAAGATGGGCTGACCGTCCTCGGTCCACTCAGGTAGGCCGATCATCGATGGGTTGCCGCACAGGAACACATGGGTATTGCCCGGGTCCAGGGGCGAACCGAGAGCCGCATCCACCTCCCCAGAAATCAGGAGATCCTGGATGTAGACCTTGTTTCCTTCGTTCTCCGGCTCCCTGGTCGTCAAGGGAATGTACCGATAGTTCGGATGACGCTCCTGAACCACAGCTTGTTGCTCCAGGTAGGCGAGGTCGGACCTCATTCGGACACATACAACCGAGAGAATCTGTCCGGCGTGCTGATTTCGGAGCAACTCGGCGATCATGGCATTCTGAGGCGCCTCCCCTGTGCCGGTGCTGAGGAAGACGACGTTGTCGGTGGGCCCGACATCGTCGAGCGTGTAGCGACCGGTGAACTTGCGACCCATGAACAGTCGATCCCCGACATCTTTCATGAAGAGTCTCGGGGTCAGACCTGGCATCTCCGATCCGGCTTCGGGCCGGACCAGGACCACATAGAACTCGACCTCGTCAGGATGGGCCGGGACCAGCTCGCCTCGGTCGTCGACCATCGAACTGGACACGGAGTACGAGCGGCGGGCCAACTTCTCCAGGAGGCTCGGATCGGCCTCGAAGTCCTCTGACGCGTCGTCCGCCCGCGGTTCCCAATAGCCCAGCGCCAATGTTGTGTACTGGCCAGCTTTGAACGGCTCCAGGACCTCATCGTGTCTGACCCTGAGGACCCACAGCTCCGGGCCGTGGCGTCGGATATGCGTGATGGCGGCGTTGTAGTGCTTCGACCGGAGAGCGTCTTGCCTGTCTGCGCCCGACTCTTCACGATAGAAGACGAAGAGGTTTGATATCTCGTCAGTGGTGCGCTCGAGTTCCGCCCCCTCCCATCCGCCCCGACGGGCCACGGTCACCGTGTTCGACAGGACGTGAACGTTGGTGATCTCCGGGTCTGCCATCAAACGTTTGGCCAAGAGATCAGGTGGCGTTGTCGGTTCGGACACGGGGGAGTCGTATGAGCGTCCGTCCTGTCCGGTGAGAGAACGGTCGAGAATGAAGACCGCTGACTCGCCTATCAGATTGGAAGTAACGCTTATCGGCTGTCCCACCGGGTAACGGTAACCCCCGGGAAGATGCGGTGTCGTGATGCTGTTGCAGTCTGCATGGATTGGAAGACCGCTATGGACAAGGGCGGAATCGCCGACATCACAACTACCGGCAGGAAGTCAGGGCTGGCCCGCCGGATCGAGATCGTGTTCCACGCCTTCGATGGTGACTACTACCTGACCGGCCGACCCGGCAGGAGACGGGACTGGCAGGCCAACATCGAGGCCCACCCTCGATTCACACTTCACCTCAAGGATGATCTGCCCGCTGACATCGAGGTGGTCGGTGAGCCGGAGCCCGACCCGACGGAGCGGGGGCGCATCATTCGAAAGGCCCTGGTCGATTCCTGGGGGGTAGAACCCGAGAAGGCCGATGAGCGACTCGAAGAGTGGGTCGCATCATCGCCCTTCATCAGGTTCCGACCGGTCTAGCTCAGGTCTTGGGGGGTACCGCCCCGGTTCGCTCGGCTACATCTTTCATCCCGAATCCGATCAGGAGGAACATGATCCCCGATAGTGCTGCCAGGCCGGCGACTCCGAACGCCAACACCGAAGTGAACAGCGAGGCTTGTAGGAACGACGAGTTCATCGCCACCTGCCGGCGAGGGTCTTCACGGTCGAGCTCGGCGTAGGTCTTGTTATCGGTCAGTGCCAGGGTGTGCTTATCGATCAGACGTGCCTGACAGAAGGCTGTATAAGGCCCATTGACTGTCCTCCCGGCCATGCAGTCTGCGTCATCGGCGACGGTGATCCTCTGATTGCTCAACGTCGTCGACGTGAGGACCCAGGTCCCTACGGCGCCGAGGAGGATCGCCAGCCCGAAGACGATCGTTAGGGTCGATGCCCACTTTCTCATTGTTGCCTTTCCTTTGGGTAGGTCCCTTCACAGTATGTCAGGGAACCCAATCCAGAGAGAGCCGAAAGTCGGTGAGTCGACGGGCGAAAGACCCGGATCTGTCAGTTGTCGCAGATGGCGGCGTCGTCGGGGAGGTCGGCCACGACCTTCTCCCCGGCTTCGGCGATTGCGGTCATGTGGTCTTCGTCGAGGCTGTTCAGAAAGAGCCGTCTGACTTGCGCCGTATGGACCGGAGCGGCCTCGGCAACGACCCCTCTCCCTCTCTCGGTGAGGGTGACCCAAAGACCGCGACCGTCGGTCTCGCAGACCACACGCTCCACCAGCTCTCGGTTCTCCATCCGCTTCAGATGATGTGAGAGACGGCTCTTCTCCCACTGGAGCTCGGTTCCGAGCTCGTAGGCGCGCATCCGTTCGTCGGGGGCGCGGACCAGGGCATCGAGGACCTCGTAATCGGGAAGGGATACGCCGGCTTCCTGGATCAGCTCTCGGTTGAGGCGACTGAAGAGCCGGGAGCTCATTCTCTGATACGACTCCCACGCCCTCTGCTCGGTTGGGCTCAAGCTGCCGTTCCCCTTCATCCGCATAGTCTAGCCGCGTAGGTTGACATGTCATCCACCTTCTCCTACGATCAGGTTGACACATCAACCAAAGGAGAAGAAATGTCAGCCGATACAGTCCAGATAGATTCAGTGACCGGCACCTACACACTCGATCCGACACACAGCCGATTCGGCTTTGTTGCCCGTCATGCCATGGTGACCAAGGTTCGGGGCCAATTCAACGTCTTCGCAGGCGCCTTGGAGGTGGGCCCGACGCCCTCGGAGTCCTCGGCGTGGGTCAACATCCAGGGAGCGAGCATCGACACCGGTGCGGAACAGCGTGATGAGCACATTCGCAGCAGCGATTTCCTGGCTCTCGACCAATACCCTGAGATCGCATTTCGCACCACTTCGATCGACGGAGAGGGTCCGCAGTATCGCGTGACTGGAGACCTCACCGTCCGAGGCACCACCCGCCCGGTGACCTTCGACGCCACCTTCCTCGGCTCCGCCGTCGATCCGTGGGGGAAGACGAGACTCGGGTTCGAGGGGTCGACCGTCGTCAACCGGAAAGATTGGGGTGTCAACTGGAATACTGCACTTCAAGCCGGAGGGGTTCTGGTGGGTGACAAGGTGACACTCGAGTTCGAGTTCGCCGCGGTGAAGCAGAGCTGACGAGTTACCTTCTCGACGCACCCGGCTCCTTCCGGGGCCGGGTGCGATGGGAACTCGTGGAAGCCGCCGTTCGTCGTACCATCTGAGGGTATGCCTGAGAGAAGCTTCGGACGGACGGTCCGCTATCGAAGGACCAAGCTCGGTATGAGCCAGGCCCGACTGGGTCAACTTGTCGGGCGCACCACGGCCACAATCAGAGCATGGGAGGCCGACAAGTCAACCCCCACAGACCCGGCCGTGGTCTCAGTACTCGCCGCCATCATCGGATTCGACGAGAGAACGCTTTTTGCGAAGGCGGGGATCGACCACCCGGTCTTTGTGGAGACCAGTCCAACCATCGAAGAGGCTTTGGCTTCGCTGGCCCCTGATGTCCAGACCGAGATCATCGATCCGGTCGACTACCAGAGTCTCTCTGAATCGGTGGCTCCTCCCGGGCCAGAATCCATCCCGGTTTCGATCGAAGAGATCACCGAACCGGTGGGGAAGGCCTCCACCGAGCCCGAAACAACCCCCTTGTTCGACCCGATGGACGACGAAGAGCGACTTCATCTCGAGGAGCTTCTCCAGGAGTTCGACGATCTCGACGAGTTGGCACCCGAGCCGCCGGATCTCGATGAAGACCAAACCGAGGTGATCACTTCTGTAAGACAAGCGAACGCCGCTGGATCTTCGGCCGCAAGTCTTCCGACTCCTTTCATAGACCGACAGAAGGCCGTTCTGCCGGCTCTGGTTGCCATGGAGGCTTCCTATATCGAGAACCCGTTTGAGAAACGCTTCTATCAGTTTCGAACCCTGGCGACAGTCGCCGGGTTGGTGTTGTTGGGGATTGCCTTCCTATGGGCGGTTGCAAGGGGAATGGGGGAGTTCACCGACTGGTGGTCGAACTTCTTCGAGCAGCTGCGACTCTGAGTAGGCCAACTTCGTTTTAGGTGTCGGGAAAACACACTCATCAAATTGGCGACTTGTGGCAGACTGTGATCACCAGAGAAAGGAGGTGGTCCTAAATTGTCTGAAAGTTGTTGGACTCTGGAGGTGGCCGGGCGCTGAGCGGCGCCGACCGCTGAAGCGTCGCTCCCCTACGGGGACGGTGGCGACTCCAAACTCGGACCACCCGGCTCTGGCTACTGCGGATCTAGTCCACCCGCAGCGACACGGGTTGAAGCAACGCCTGAGCTGTCAATCTACGAGAACCCTCGCCTCACAAGGCGGGGGTTCTCACGTTTCGAACCCCTGGGCTCTCATCCAGTCGTCGTCGAACACTTTGGTCAGATAGCCCCGGCCTGAGTCCGGCACTATCACCACGACGAGTCGGGAAGTGTCCTCGGCAGCCACTTTCATGGCGGCGTGTATAGCGAGACCACCCGAGCCACCGGTGAGAATCGCCTCCTCACTCGCCAGACGCCGTGTGGCGGAGAAGGCCTCCTGATCGGTGACCTCGATGAACCGGTCGATCACCGTCAGGTCCACCGTCTCGGGATAGAAATCTTCGCCAACCCCTTCCACGAAATACTGATGGAGGTCTCCGTCGGCACCCTGTGTGTAGATAGAGCCCTCGGGGTCGGCCCCCACCACCTCGATAGCGGGGTTACGGGACTTCAGGTAGATGCCTGCTCCACAGATGGTTCCGCCCGTCCCGACTCCGGCAATCAGACACCCGACCGCGCCTTCGGTCTGTTCCCAGATCTCGGGGCCGGTGGTCTCAAAATGGGCTAGAGGATTGGCCGGGTTGGCGTACTGGTCGGGGTTGTACGCCCCTTCGATCTCCTCGGCCATCCGGGCGGCGACGGCATAGTAGGAATCGGGGTCTTCAGGCCTTCGGTCTGTCGGAGTGACGATCACCTCCACCCCATATGCCTTGAGAAGGTCCTGCTTCTCTTTCGAAACCTTGTCAGGGACGGTGCAGATCACCCGATAGCCGCGGACCGCCCCGACCAGGGCAAGTCCTACCCCGGTATTGCCAGAGGTGGGTTCCACGATCGTCCCCCCGGGGCCCAGGAGCCCCTCCCTCTCGGCTCGGTCGATCATGGCCACTGCAATGCGGTCTTTTACCGAGCCCCCGGGGTTGGTTGTCTCCACCTTGGCCACCAGGTTTCCTTCAGGGTGGAGACGGGAGAGTCGGACGAGTGGCGTGTTGCCGATCGTCTGCAGGATGTTGTCGTGAATCATTCGGTCTGAAGGCTAAATCGTTCGGTGATCCCAGCGTGCTTTGACATAGGGCATCTTCAAGCCCGAGTATTGCGAGGTCAGGATCTCCCTTTGAACCAGAAGCAGCTTCAAGAACACAAGGACCCAGCCACCCGTCTCGTTGGCTTCGCCTGGTTCGTAGTCGTGTTCAACGTCTTGGTGATCGTCGTGGGCGCCGTGGTCAGGGCCACCGGAAGCGGTGCTGGCTGTGGACCATCGTGGCCGACCTGTCTCGGAGAGGTGATCCCGGACTTGGAAGGAGATACCCTCATCGAGTTCGCCCACAGGGCCCTCAGTGGGGTGGCCCTGATCCTCGTCGGAATCCTCACCCTCACGGTATGGCGTGACACTGACAAGGGTCATCCAGCGCGCACCGGTGCTGTCCTGTCCTCGGTGGCAATCGTGGTGGAGGCTCTGATCGGTGCGACGATCGTCCTCGCCGAATGGGTGGCTGACGATGCCTCTGTCGCCAGAGTCATTGCAGTACCCCTGCATCTGGTCAACACCCTGTTCCTCTTGGCCGCTTTGGCCCTGACCATCTTCTGGTTATCGGGTGGGGGTCGGCTCTCCTGGTCTTCACCACAGCGGAGATGGGTCATCTGGGGTGCGGCTGCTCTGATCGCCCTCGCCGCAACCGGCGCGGTCACCGCCCTCGCCGACACTCTCTTTCCGTTGACGGGTGACTTCGCAGATGAGGCCCACTTCCTGACCGGGCTCCGAATCGTGCATCCCATCCTTGCCCTGATCGTGATCGTGGCCGCATGGATTCTGGTGGCGAGATCCGGTCTTCCCCCAAACCGGGGAGCGCAGGCTATCCCCTTCCTGGTGGGTGGGATGGCTACCACTGGAGTTCTCAACATCGCCCTCGGACTCCCCATGGCCGTGCGGTTGACCCACCTGGTTCTCGCCGATGCTCTGTGGATCACATTCGTGTTGCTTGCTGCCAGACATCTGGCGGCAAACTCTGCGCAGTCGCTCAGTCGTTGAAAGCCCGTCTCTCGTCGCCCAGTAGATAGCGGGGACCGGACCCGAGGTCGGCGGCGATATCGCCGGGATTGAACAAGGCGCAGCTCTTCAGCGACAAGCAGCCGCATCCGATGCAGTCGGTCAGTTCGTTGCGAAGGGCGACCAGCTCGGTGATCTGGGAGTCGAGTCGGGCTCGCCAGGACTTGGACAATCTCTCCCAGTCGGCTTTCGTCGGTGTCCCGTCACGTGGAAGGGTGTCGAGGGCTTCAGCGAGTTCGGCCAGGGTCAGTCCGACCTCCTGTCCGGCCCTTATCAGTGCGACCCTGCGCAAGACCGCTCTCGGGTAGCGTCGCTGGTTCCCATCGGTGCGCTCCGAGGTGATCAGCCCTTTCGTCTCGTAGAAACGGAGAGCGGATGTGGCGACGCCGGATCTCTCCGCAACTTCTCCAATGGTCAACGACTCCACGGCCCGAGACTAACCCAACTTCAAGCCTGGTTCAGCTATCGAGCATCTCCGCCAGCAGGTTTGGATTGGATGTGGGCAGATCGCAGACAAAGTCCCGGCAGACGAAGGCCATGGTGGCAGTGCCGGTGTCGCGACCAACAAGCAAAGGAACAGCCGGTGACTGTGTCGGCGCACTGGCCAGTGCGATGTGAGGTCTGAAGCGTTGGTAGTAGACATCGGTCAGTCCCTGCCGATCCGGGCCCACCACCGCCAACTCCTTCGACCGAGCGGACGAATAGGCGACCGATAGATGGTGGGCGCTCATGGTTGGGTATCTGGTGGCCAGACCGGCTCCTGCGGAGATGGCCGACTCCATCATTCCGTGGAGGTGTTTGTCCCCGGTGAACATGCTGGCGTAGAAGAGCGCCTCGCTGGCCAGGGCGTTCCCTGACGGGAGAGGGTTGTCGGTGATGTCGAATGGCCGTTTGAACAGATCCTGGCCATCCTTGGCGGTGGTGAAGTATCCACCGTCAGGCCGTTCGAAACGATGCATCTGATCGACAAGGTCGACGGCGGCCCGGTACCAGTCGATCTCGCCGGTAGCCGAGTAGAGGGCGTACATGCCCAGTGCCACTGAAGAGTGGTCGTCCAAGAAGGCAGGTGTCGAAGCCCTTCCATCACGCCACGATCTCATCAACCGACCATCGATCATCAGGTTGTCGAGCACGAACCTGGCTGTCTGACGAGCCTGATTCATCAGAATTGGGTCTTTGAGGACCGCACCGGCTTCCGCAAGGGTGCGGATCGCCAGTCCGTTCCAGGAAGCGATCACTTTGTCATCGAGACCGGGTCTGATCCTGCGCTCACGCACCTCGAGCAACCTGGCCTTGGACCCCACAAGACCCGGCGGGGTTGAGTCTCCAACCACGCTGAGGATGTTCGAGCCCTCGAAGTTGCCTCCCTCGGTCAGTCCGAAGTAGTCGATGGCCTGGGGAGCTTCCGCTCCGAGGGCTGCCCGGACCTCATCGAGTGTCCAGACATAGAACTTGCCCTCATGACCTTCTGAGTCGGCATCCTCCGAGGAGTAGAAGCCGCCATTGGGGTGTCGAAGGTAGTTGTTCAAATATCCGATCGTGTCGCGTGCCACCTCCAGGAAGTCGGCGCGGCCGAACTCGACACCCGCCCAGAGATAGATGCGGGCAAGTTGGGCGTTGTCGTAGAGCATCTTTTCGAAATGGGGTACCAGCCAGCCGGCATCGACCGAGTAACGGGAGAAACCTCCTCCGAGGTGGTCCCGGATCCCCCCTCTCGCCATCTTGTCGAGGGTGACACCGAGCATCAGCTTGGCCTCAGGAGCCCAACTCTCGGCGTGAACCCGGAGAAGGAATTCGAGCAGAGGCTGCTGCGGGAATTTCGGTGCACCGCCGAACCCACCGTTATCCGAATCGAACAGCGACTCGATCTTCTGGTAGGCCGCAACGAGTTCGGACGTTCCCGGCACTCCTGACGGGGGCACGGTGGCGGCGACCGCGTCGACGAGACGACGTGCTTGATCTGACACCTCGGCTCGTTTCTCATTCCAAGCCGTCGATATGCCATCGAGAAGTTGGCGGAACGAAGGCATCCCGTGATGGGGAGTCTTGGGAAAGTAGGTGCCGGCATAGAAGGGCCGTCCGTCGTGGTCGACAAAGACCGTCATCGGCCAGCCGCCATGCCCGGTCATCGCCTGGGTGGCCTCCATATAGACCGAATCGACATCAGGCCGTTCCTCGCGGTCGACCTTCACATTGACGAAGAGTCGATTCATCTCGGTGGCAGTGATCGGGTCTTCGAAGGACTCATGGGCCATGACATGGCACCAGTGGCAGGCTGCGTATCCGATCGAGATCAGGACCGGAACATCACGTCGCCGAGCCTCGGCGAATGCCTCTTCCGACCATTCCCACCACTCGACCGGGTTTTCCTTGTGTTGGAGGAGGTAGGGGGATGTGGAGTTGGCGAGACGATTGGCCATCAGGAGAACGTACCTGGGCCCGACCGGTAAGTGTCGGGAGACATCTGAGATCTCAGAACAACGTAGGCTCCTTTCATGACTGAAGGCAACTCATCAAGACACTTCTGATCCTGAGGCACGCCAAGTCGGATTGGAATGCCGAGTACCGCTCAGACCACGATCGCCCGCTCAACCGTAAGGGTGTCGATTCGGCGGAACAGGTCGGGAGACTGGTCGCCGACCTGGGATTGGTCCCCGAATTGGTCATTTCGTCGACTGCGGTCAGAGCGCGAACAACGGTTGAACTGGCTATCGATGCCGGTGACTGGCAGACCACGATGCGGTTAGATCCCGATTTGTACCACTCGGGTGTGGATGGGGTCCTCGCGGTCGTGGCACGGGTTGAGGATGTGACTCGCCTGATGGTCGTTGGTCATCAACCGACCTGGGGATCCCTGGTGATGCATCTCACTGGGGTGGCAGCTGAGATCAAGACCGCGACATTGGCTGTGGTAAGTCTGCCGATATCAGATTGGACCCAGGTCATCGGTGGTTCGGGAGATCTGGTGGCGGTTCATCATCCGCGTTGAGCGGGCTGCGGCTGGACGCTACCTGTTCGGTTTGGGCCGATTCCGGGGCGTGTAGTGTCCGACTCATGTCACTCAGGGTCACTTGGCAAGTGGAACCGATGGACATCGAGGGGGAAGACGAGAACCGGGTCACAGGAAGGCTCTGAACGGGTTCATGACCGTGATGGCTGGCCGGAAATAATGGACCAGGACCAAGTGTTCCTATCAATGAGAGGCGCGTTCAACCGGGATCGTGCCGACCGGATCCAACTCACCATCGGAGACCCTGTTGTCAGGGTCCTTGGTAGGGGAGGAACCGAATAGGAATATAATTCGTCATACAAAGACGGGGTTTTTTGGGGGGTTCACAAAACCGCGAAAACCCGTATATTTGACCCCTTCGGGGTCGCTGCCCCGTCGTGCCACCCGATCTGCCCTGCGGAGGACTTTCAACTTATGGCTGCAACCGAAACGCGAGACAACAAAGCCGACAAGCCGAGACGTGTCAGGCTGCACTCCAAGCTGACCGACGAACGCGGTCGGCTGACCACTGATCTCGTCTCGCAGTACCTCACCGCGATCGGTGAGTACGACCTGCTCACCGCAGAGCAGGAAGTCGAGCTAGCCCAAAAAATCGAAGCCGGCGAGGAAGCCGCCGAGAGACTCGAGAACAAGAACTTCTCCGGCAAGCGCGAGGAGATGGAACTCCGACGGATCGCACGGCGGGGAGCCCAGGCGAAGGACGACTTCCTCACGGCCAACCTACGGCTGGTCGTCGCCAATGCACGTCGCTATGCCAACACTTCTGGTATCGACTTCCTCGACTTGATTCAGGAAGGCAACCTAGGTTTGATCCGTGCCGTCGAGAAGTTCGACTGGCGCAAGGGGTTCAAGTTCTCGACCTACGCCACGTGGTGGATCCGCCAGGCGATCACCAGGGCCATCGCCGACAAGTCCCGAACCGTCCGGATTCCCGTCCATCTTCATGACACGCTGGCCGCGGTCAGGGCCGCTCAGGCTTCGTTGAAGGCGGAACTTGGTCGTGACCCACGACCGGAAGAGATCGCTGAAGAGGCCGGGGTCACGGTCGACAAGGTCGAGCTTGCCCTCAGCGTGGCAGACACTGTCTCGCTGGAGCAACCGATCGGTGAAGATGGTGCCCAACTCGGTGACTTCATCGAGGATGAGGATGCGGCCGACCCGGTGCAGATTTCGGAAGAGATGGATGTCGCCAATTCTCTTCGCGACTCGATCGAGCGTCTCCCCGATCGTGAGGGTCGGATCCTTGCGCTTCGTTACGGTTTCTACGACGGTGTCCCGAGAACCCTCGAGGAGATTGGTGACGAGTTCAACCTGACCCGGGAGCGGATCCGCCAGCTCGAGAAGCTCGCGCTGTGTCGGCTCCGTCACCCCTCCTTCGGGATCCGCGAAGCCGACCTGGTCTGATCGCCGCACGGCAACAGACCCGTCGTGGGGTTGGTTCGTGCAAGGCACGAACATGACTCCAATCGTGGCGAACCGGCTAGTTTGACGGTATGCGACTAGGAGAACTCGTTGGCCGGGCCCCCTACTGGTGTGGGCCGGACACAACCTTGACCGACGCCGCCAAGGCTATGGCCGATGCTGATCTGGGTTCTCTGGCGGTCGTCGAAGGCATGACACTTCTTGGGTTGCTGACAGAGCGTGATCTGCGTTCGGCCATCGCATCCAACATCGATCTCGACACCACGATGGTCTCAACTGTCATGGGCGCCGATCCGGACACATTCGACCCCGACCTGGACGTGTGGGACGCAGCTGCTTGGATCGCCGAGTCGGGTTACCGGCATCTTCCCGTCGTCAATGACGAGGGGGTGCTGCTCGGCGTGGTCTCTCTCCGGGATCTTCTTCGGGCACTGGTGGACACGGTCTAGGCCGTCACCGCCACACTGAGACGATCACGGCCACGATCATCATCGCAATAACGGCGTTCACCCCGTTGATCAGCCAGTAGTTGCTCCCCTTGCCCTCATAGACCTGACTGACCAGCGCATAGGCGACCCCGAATCCCACACCGAGTACCGCTCCCAGCGCGACGCCATCGGCCACCGTACTCGCCCCGATGCCGGCTGCAATGAGGGCGACTGCCACGGTGGTCACCAGGTAGGAGGCGAAGGAGACAACGAGCGCTACGGCGAAGGAGCCGCCCTGGTCGGGATCGACCCTGGCAGCCTTCTGCCAGGTCTTGCTCATCGCCGGTACCGAGTACCACACCGCGCTGAATGCGAACCAGGCGATGGTCGCCACCAGTACCGCGAGCCAGTTGAGGTCGGAGAAGTAGTCGGTGATCATGGTTGCGGTCCTTTGATGTGGTGGAGAAAGCTAGTCATGTCCGGGGCCGGAGTCGGGGTTGCCGGAACGAGCCCGGCAACGCCGGAGTCGGGGTTGCCGGAACGAGCCCGGCAACGCTCAGCTGACCGGGATCCAAACCAAACTGAGCTCGGTGACCCGGACATTGGTCTTGGCCGCCGCGATGTCCATCTCCTCGATGTTCTCGGCCACACTGTCGAAACGGTCGACGATCTCGTTGATCGCCTCCGCCAGATCGTTTTCGAGGTCCTGAAGCTCTTGCTGCTTGGCTGTCAGCTTCGTTGCCTCTGTGTCCACCCTGGCTCCTGCCCGCTGGGTGGCCGCCCGCCGGTTGGCCGCCTGTCCCAAAGGATTGGACCGGGAGCGACCCCCGAGGAACTGTCCCAGCAGGTCACCCACACCGGACACCATTTCCTGTTGGCGAAGTGCAGACGTTTCGCGTTCGGCGGTGTTCAGCCGGTTTTGCGAGTCCTGGATCTGGTCACGGACCCGGCCGATCCTCACGCCAAAACGCTCCTTCAGTTTGGCGATCTCCGCATCGGCGGCATCTTCCGCTGCCACCCTGCAGCGGGTGACGAAGTCGACCTCTGTCTCGTCGACCCTCGAGTAGAGATTGAGATGTTCATTGCGGAAGACCTGTAGGGGTTCGTGGGCGACCAGATATCCGGTCAGATCCTGAGTGGTTCCGGTCCAGAATGTGCTTTTCGCGATCTCGACCGAAGGCAGTACATAGGTTGCTCCGTTCGGGGCGTTGGTGCGAAAGTCTCTCTCATCGTGATCGACCACGATCACCTCGTGCTGGTCCAGCATCCCGTCGAGCGGGTAGAGGATGGCCTCGAAGACCTCTCGATGATTGATCCCGGCGCGGGCGTTGTTGTAGGTGACCTGCGCGGTGGCTGCGATGGCCGCTTCGAGTCGTGTGCCTGACGGATCGGCCCCGACCCGGGGTGCCCACGGTGCCCCGGGGTCCAGGTAGGTCGTCTTGTACCCGGTCGCCACCGCAGGAGCGACCGGTACCACATCATCGGCAACATCGTCGAGGGGCATGGGTGGTTCGCTCGATTGAGCGACCACTGAGGTGGGACGAATCGTGGAGTCGTCGGAAGTGGACATCACTGGCGCCGCGTCCTTCATGAGAACCGACACCTGGTCCCGGGTCAGAGGGCCAGCGAGGTATGACATGGCCCAGCGTGTCCCGAAGATGCGGGGTTGGTTCTGTTTGGTGGAATGAAGCATGAACTGACGCTTGCCCAGGTCCGAAATGAGTTGGCTGATCGCATTGGCGTCCACCGCCCCGGAGGCGGACGAAAGCCCCTCGACGATTCGCTTCTTGTCGTTCTCGGTCTGCAGCCTTCCGATCATCCACGTCCCAGCATTGGCCATCGTCTTGTAGTCGATGTCGATCGGATTCTGAGTGCTCAACACCATCCCGACACCATGGGCCCGCGCCTGTTTGAAGATGGTGAGTATCGGTGTTTTGGAAGGCGGGTTGGCAGTGGGTGGGGCAAAACCGAACACTTCATCCATGTAGATGAGGGCGCGTAACTGGCTGGTGCCCGGTTGAGACCTGATCCAGGTAACCATCTTCGACAGGAGAAGCGTGACCAGAAACTGCCGCTCGTCGTCGGAAAGGTGAGCGAGGTAGACGACGGCGGCCTTCGTCTTTTCTCCCCCTCCGAGCATGGTCCCAATATCGAGAGGGGGACCCTCCATCCACGAAGCGAACGACGGCGAAGCGAGGAGACCGTTGAGCCTCATCGCCAGGGCCATGCGCTCCTTCTCAGCCATGAAGGTGTCGACGTCGAAGACACCGAGTTTTCGGAATGGCGGATTGGGGATCTGACCGACCAATTGTCCGAGGTCCAGGTCCTTTCCCTGCCGCCAGAAGGTCTCGATGATCGTCGACAGAAGGATGTGCTCCGCTCCTGACACGGGATCCGATGTGACCTTGGCGAGGGAGAGGATGGAGGACACCAGCGATTGGATTTCCTCGCGGATGATTTCTGCATTCTTTTCCCAGTCGAGCACGGGAGCGGCCATCGACCCGAGAACGTTCAGCCCCACCCCCGCCGACGAGCCCGGGGTGTAGATGGTGACTTCGGCCTCATCCCTGAGACGGGCCAGTCGATCACGCCCGATGCCATGCCCCTCGAGGCCCTTGGCCCAAAGTGCCGCAGTTGCCACGGCCAGATCGGCAGTCGTCTTTCCCGATTTCGCCGCCTCTCCCTCGTCCATCCAAGGTTCGAAGTCGGAAGCCTCGAGATCGGGGAAGGTGAGGGCCAGGTTCCCCATGTCCCCTTTGGGGTCGATGACCAGACACGGGATACCGGACAGGAGGGCTTCTTCGATCAAACCGACACCCAGTCCGGTCTTCCCGGAACCGGTCATCCCGACGATCACCCCGTGCGTGGTCAGATCGGCCGCCTCGTATATCAGTGGTTCGTCGGTGTCGAGCGTCCGTCCGAGGTAGAAGCTCCCTCTGTCAGTGTTCACGACGGCAAAGTACCAAAACGTAGCCTCGGGTGTAATTCGGACTGTCCTGTCGCTCCCATGTCGTACCATGGGTCGGGCAAGCTCTCCCCTCCCCGTTGGCTTGACCTGAACCAAAGTTGAAGTTGTAGGTTGTCTGTGTCTGTGTCCGACTCCACTCCAATAACCGAGATGACTGCCACCGGAATTCTCCGCGATGGGTGGCGATTGATCCTGCGCTTTGTCAAGCGGCACCCGTGGTCGTACTTCCTGGGCGCCGGCGGTGCCGCCATGTACGCCTTTGCCATCATCGGCTCCTCGCTCGTGGTCGGGTGGATCACCGACAACCTGATCATCCCGGTACTCGACCGCGGCGAAAGTCCGGACACGTTGGTCATGGCGGTGGTCTTGATTCTCGGGGTGGCGCTCTTCAAGGCCATCGGGATCGTCATCCGACGCACCTCAGCTGGCTGGCTCCAGTTCTCAACCCGCAAAGACATCCGCAACGACCTGTTGGAGCACCAGCTCGATCTCAAGATGGCGTGGTTCGACCGCCAGCACGTCGGCGACCTTTTGGCGGTGGCCGACTCGGACACCGACCAGGGGACTGGTGTGCTTTCTCCCCTCCCGTTCGCTACCGGGGTGTCGATCCTGCTCATCGGGACGATGGTGATGATCACGGCGATCGACCTTTGGTTGGCGCTGGGAGCTCTGGTAGGTCTGGGGCTGATCATCTATTACGACATTCGTGGGAGCTGGGTCACCTATTCGATGTGGGAGAAGGTTCAAGCCGCGCGTGGTCGTGTCTCGTCGATCGCCCACGAGAGTTTCGATGGTGCCCTGACTGTCAAGTCCCTGGGCCGGGAGTCCGAGGTCACAGAGTCTTTCAGGGAGGCCAGTGACTTCCTGCGTGACCGGCTCATCGAAGTCAACTCCACCTGGACCCGTTATCAGGTGATCATCCGGGCCCTGCCCCAGGTCCTGATCGTGATACTCCTGGCCCTCGGTGCCTACAGGGTGGGGACCGGGGACATGACTCCCGGCAATGTGGTCACGGTGGTGTATCTGCTCTCCCTCCTTGCATTCCCGGTCCAGATAATCGGTTTCGTCCTTTGGGATCTTGCCGGAAGCCTCGCCGCATGGAAGAGGGTCCAGCATGTCTTCGACGCCACCGACAAGGTGGGCTACGGCGTTCTGGTGGCAGACCCCACCAAAGGCCCCGCTCCGGTGTCGAGTGAGACAGTGCACTTCGGGTATGGTGACGTTCCTGTCCTCGACGGGTTCGATCTGAATCTTCAAGCCGGGACCACGCTTGCGGTGGTAGGTCCTACCGCCTCGGGCAAATCGACCCTTTGTCTCCTTCTCGCCCGTCTCTGGGACCCCGACTCCGGCCGGATCCATATCGAAGAACGCGACCTCCGGTCCTTCGCTCCTTCCGAACTGCCGCGTGAAGTGGCGTTCGTGTCACAGGATGCCTTCCTCTTCGATGCCTCGGTGCGGTCCAACATCACCCTGGATGAGACTTACAGCGACGATGAGGTAGACACTGTTGTTGCTATGGCGGGGGCCGGATTCGTACGTGACCTTCCTGACGGACTCGATACCCAACTCGGGGAACGGGGGACCACATTGTCGGGTGGTCAAAGGCAGAGGATCGCACTCGCCAGGGCTCTTATCCGAAGACCGCGCCTGCTCATTCTCGACGACGCCACGTCGGCTGTGGATCCCTCCGTCGAGGCTGAGATTCTCCGATCGTTGAGACTCGCCGACTTGCCATCGACCATCGTGGTCGTGGCCTATCGGCCTTCGTCGATCAAGCTGGCCGACCAGGTGGTCTTTGTCGACGAGAAGACCGTGCTCGGACACGGAACACACGATGAGCTCTTGCAGAGTTTGCCTGCCTATGCGCGTCTGGTGCAGGCCTATGAGCATGAGGCGCGACGTCTCCAACAGGAGGCATCATGACCACACCGGCAGACACCAGCCAGACCGACATTCTTGGCAAGGACAGCTACTCGACAGGGACGGTGATCCGCCGCGCCCTGCAGGAAGCCCCGAGTCTCCAGAGGGGTCTTCGTCTCACCCTGTTCCTGGCCATGTCCGGGCAGGCCATCACCGTCGTCACCCCGATCATCCTGCAGCAGATCATCGACTCTGACCTGCTCGGCGCAGGAGGCTTCAGTTTCTCGTCGGTTGCCACCAAGGCCGCCATGGCACTGATTGCCCTCGTCCTTGGTGTGGTTGTGGGGCGGATAGCCCTCCTCAGGTTGGTCAGGTCGGCTTCGACGGGGCTTTCCGACCTGCGAATCAAGACCTTCGATCACATCATGCGTCAATCGGTGCTTCATGTGCAGTCGGAGAGGCGGGGGAACCTGGTGTCCCGGGTGACTTCTGACATCACCACCCTTCAAGAGTTCATGGAGTGGGGTGGTGTCGGGTTGATCATTGCTTCCAGTCAGGTCCTCCTCGCCACTGTGGTGATGGCCGTTTACGAATGGAGGCTGGCTCTCATAGTGCTGGTCGGAGTCATTCTCTACCTCCTGATGATGAGGTGGTTCCAGCGGATCCTGTCCAAGAAGTACGACAACGTGCGTCATGAGGTTGGCCAGTCGTTGGGGGCCCTGAGTGAGGCGATCACTGCGATACCAGTTGTCCGGGCCTACGGGACGGAAGTCAGGACCAAGGCCCGGGTCGCAGGGGCCCTCGACCGCAGATTCTGGGCGGAGTTCCGCACGGCCCGCTTTGGCAACGCCCTCTTCTCGACCGCCGAGGTTTTCGCCGCCCTGCTCACGGCTTCGGTGGTCGGTGTGGGGATCTACCTCGGTACCGGTGGCGGGTCCATGTCAGCGGGGACCCTGGTCGCATTCTTGTTCTTGGTGAACCTGTTGATCGAGCCGGTCCAGATCGTCGTGGAGACCCTCGATTTCGCCCAATCCGCCGCCTCCGGTCTTCGCCGTGTCCTCGGTGTGCTCGACGGAGAGGTCGAGATCCAGGACCCGGAGAACCCTGAGAACCTTCATCCCGGGGGACTGTCGGCCCGTTTCGACGACGTGAGCTATTCCTACCCTGAAGGACCGGAAGTTCTGACCGGTGTTTCGGTTGACATCGCTGTGGGGAGACGGGTGGCAGTCGTGGGCGAGACCGGATCGGGGAAGACAACCTTCGCAAAACTGTTGGTTCGTCTCGTCGACCCCGCCAGCGGAACCATCTACATCGGCGGGGTTCCGGCGGCAAGGATCCGTCTTGCCGAGTTGCGGAGTCGTGTCGCCTTCGTTCCACAAGAGGGTTTTCTCTTCGACGACACGGTTGCGAACAACATTCGCTATGGCCGCCCGCATGCCGATGATGCGGAGATATTCACCGCCTTTCATGAGCTGGGATTGGGCGGATGGGTGGAGGCCCTTCCCCAAGGTCTCAACACGATCACGGGTGAGAGGGGCGGGAACCTTTCGGCCGGAGAGAGGCAGCTGGTGGCGCTGGTCCGCGCATGGATCTCTTCGCCTGACCTCCTGGTCCTGGACGAGGCGACCTCCGCGGTCGATCCGGTCCTCGACGTTGCCTTGCGTCAGGCGATCGGACGTCTGACACGGGGGCGGACGTCGGTGACAATCGCACACCGTCTGTCCACGGCTGAAGCAGCCGACGAGATCTTTGTTTTCGACAAGGGGAGATTGGTCGAACGCGGCAGTCATCGCGAACTGCTCGATCGCGGAGGGGTCTACGCCGACCTCCACGCTGATTGGTCAGCCGGCACTAAAACGATCTAGCAACTGCCGGGGCAGGTCGGGCCGCAGGCTTCCCCCGCGATCATCAGTGACCTTCAGCCCTTGGAGGCGGCAAGTAGGTTGCGCTTGTGAACTTGCCTCCATCGACCTGGATCTCCCAGATCGAGGCTTTCGAGCAGTACAGAGGTCCCCGGACAGGGAGGCCATCTTTGGCCAGGTCCCGAAGAATCCCCTGAATGATGCCCCCATGGGAGCTGACTACCGCGTTGTGGCCGACCAAAGATCTCACCACGTCCGCCGCATTCGACCGGGGCGGATCCTCTCCGAGCCTCTCATCGATCTCCGTCTGAACACCAAGTGTCTTGGCAAGTGGCTCCACCGTCGCCACACATCGGGTATAGGGCGAGGAGACCACCCGATCGATCCAGAGGTCGGCCAGTAGTTCGGCGAGAGCTAGCGACTCACGATGGCCCTTCTTGGTCAGGGGTCGATCCTGGTCGTTGCCCTTCCAGCTGGCCCTGTCGCCGGCAATTGCATGACGGATCAGCCGGATCGTGCCCGTCTGGGACAAACGAACCAATTCGCCGTCGTCGATGAGGTTGCGGTCGTTCTTGTAGGTGAGCCGGCGTCTCGCCTTGTCCGGGGAAAGCCAACGTGCTTCGCTCACCTCGGAGTTCGGTTTGAACCCGGGACTGTCGGGGAGGGGAGACATCGCGAACCAGGCGACCTCTTTGGTGTCTCCGTCGACCTTGTGACGCGTGGTGGTCAAAGGTGCAACGATCCGGCAATGCAATCCGGACTCTTCTAGAACCTCTCTGAGCGCGGTCTGTTCGACGGTCTCCCCAGGCTCCCTATGACCTTTTGGCAGCGTCCAGTCGTCGTACCTGGGCCGGTGTACGACAAGCACCTTGATCCGGCCCTTTGCGGTCCTTCGGAAAACCAGACCGCCGGCCGCTGGAATGACCCGACTCACTCATCCCAGGGTAGAACCCTCGGAGGAGTCATGCGCGATCAGCGGTTGGCGACAGAGACCAGCGGAGCATGAGAGATGACCACCGGGTAAGCCAACTCGTAGGAGCTGGTCAGATCGATGGTCACGGCCGAGCAGGTTTCGCAAACACGCCTGCCGATCCCGGCTCCGATGTTCTGGATCGACCCGTAGTGGTGCCGACCCTTCCTGCAATCGGCCCGCTTGTGCCGATCGCTCTTCTCGTCCTGGCGAATGTGGCTCACGTAGAGAGAGGCTATGCGACGGAGAGTGCACAACCAAGCATTGTCGGCTAACCAGTCATTACCTTCTGGATACCGGCCACGATCCTTTGGGCGTCGACCAGGGCATGCTTCTCGATGGCGAACTGGGGCCAGGGCACATCAAAGCCTGTCACCCGACCGATCGGGGCCTTCAGGTCGTACAGAGCTTCCTCGGCGATCACCGCAGCCACCTCTGCCGCCACCCCTGCCGCCCCCTGGGGCTCTTGAACGAGAAGGACCCTTCCCGTCTTGACCACCGAATCGAGGACGGTCTCGCGATCCCACGGAAACAGTGTTCGCAGGTCGATCACCTCGACTGACGCGTCGACCTGGCTTGCCGCTTTCAGAGCGACCGGGACCATCCCGCCGTAGGTGACAAGGGTCAGGTCCGAGCCCGAGAGCCGGATCCGGGCCCGTCCGATCGGAATGGTGTAACGATCGGTCGGGACCTGGTCACGACCTGCTCGATAGAGCACCTTCGGCTCCAGGAAAATGACGGGATCCTCGCTCTCGATGGACGAGGCGAGAAGACCTTTTGCGTCGTAAGCAGTCGACGGACAGACCACGACCAGTCCCGGAGCATGGACGAAATAGGCCTCGGGAGAGTCGCAATGGTGTTCGTGTGCACCGATACCGGCACCGTTGGGCCATCGGACCACGACGGGGACAGACGACAGTCCTCGCGTCCTGAATCGGAACCGTCCGAGATGGCTGACGATCTGGTCGAATGCCGGATAAACGAACCCGTCGAATTGGATCTCGGCAATCGGCCGTGCCCCAGCCAGGGCCATACCAACGGCACTCCCCACTATCCCCGACTCGTTGAGTGGAGTGTCGATAACGCGATCCGCCCCGAACTCTGCCTGGAGACCTTCCGTGATCCGGAACACCCCCCCGGCCAACCCCACGTCCTCCCCAAGGACGATCACGTCCTCATCCCTTTCCATCTCCTGGTGGAGGGTTGCGTTGATCGCCTCGGCCATAGTCCAGGACTCCGTTGGCCCGGTCACGGGCTCGTCCTCTCCGATGTTCCAGAGTTCGTCCTCGGTGAATTGCGTGAGGACTTCGCCGTGGGCCGCCTGCATGAGGTGTAACTGGTCGGCTACGTGGGCGGGGATCCGATGGAACCCATGTCGGATGGCGTCGTCACGGGATGGGAGGGGTAGGGCCTCGATCGCGGTGATGGCCGCGTTGACCGAGTCGGTCACCTCCATCGCCACCTTTTCACCAACCCGTTCGTCCCACTCTCCCCGGTGTTCCAGGAACCGGCGCAGCCGTTCGATCGGGTCTTTCGCGCGCCACTCGTCCACCTCTGCCGGACTTCGGTACAGCCATTGGTCGTCGGCAGTGGCATGAGCACCGTACCGGTATGTCATCGCCTCGATCAGAGTCGGTCCCTCTCCCCGACGGGCCTTGTAGACGGCTCTGCGGGTGGCCAGGTAGACAGCAATCGGGTCCATACCGTCGACACGCACGCCTTCGAATCCATAGGCCTCGGCCTTCTGAGCGATCGTCTCGGAGGCGGTCTGCAGGCCGTAGGGGACCGAGATGGCGTAGAGATTGTTGGCGCAGATGAAGACGGTCGGGGTCTTCCACACACCGGCGAAGTTCATCCCGGAGTGGAAGTCGACCTCCGAAGTGGCCCCGTCCCCGAAGTACGCCGCGGTCACTGTCTTTTGTCCCTGAAGCCTGGTGAAGTATGAGTAGCCGACTGCATGGGGGAGCTGGCTGGCAATCGGGACGGTCACTATCCCGGTCCGGTACTTCTCCATGTCCCAGTCGGCGTTGGGGAGACCCTTCCAATAGGCGAGGAGGACCTCCATCGGGAGGCCCCTGGTGACCTGGACTCCATGTTCCCGATACGAAGGAAAGACGAAGTCCTCCGGTTCCAAAGCCAGGGCTGACCCGACCTGAACCGCCTCCTGGCCCTCCAACATGGCATAGGTCCCGATCCTCCCCTGGCGCTGCAGAGCGAGCATGCGCCGGTCCAACTCCCTGGCGAGGACCATGTTGCGGTACATCACCTGATACAGATCCGCGTCGAGTCCGGGGTCCTCTCCGACCAGGGTGCCATCGGGGTCGATGATGCTCAGGGTCTCGTACCGGCCCATTGGCATGAGTCTGCCACATCTTGACGGCCCCCGGTCTTTGATGGTTATGTTGTCGTCGATGCCGCAACTACGTCCCGAGATTGCGTCCCTCTCTCCATATATCCCGGGACGACCCATTGAAGAGGTGGCCAGGGAGATCGGGTTCGGCGTCGAGGACATAGTCAAACTGGCCTCGAATGAGAGTCCTGACGGCCCATTTCCGGGCGTTGCCGAGTCGGTGTCCGCGGTTCTGAAGGAGTCCAACCGGTACCCCGACAACGATGCCTGGGACCTGGTCGGAATCATGGGGGTGGAGTTGGGGGTAGATCCTTCTAGTGTCCTGCTGGCCAACGGCAGTGTTGCCCTGATTGGTGACATCAGCAACGCGGTCGGGGGTGGGACGACCAATGTGGTCTACGGTTGGCCGAGTTTCGTTATGTATCGGCTGGCGACAGCCTGGGCGGGTAGTGAGGCGAGGGAGGTCCCACTACTGGGTGACCACTCGTTCGATCTCGAGGGGATGTTCAATGCCATCGATGGTTCGACGAGCGTGGTTTTCGTGTGCAACCCGAACAACCCGACCGGGACCGTTCGACCGGGGGACGAGGTGGAGGAGTTCGTATTGTCTGTTCCCGACTCGGTGACGGTCGTCGTCGATGAGGCATATCACGAGTTCGCAAGGGAGCCCTACAGGAGCTTGCTGCCACTTGCGGCAGAGCGACCGAACCTCGTGGTACTACGTACCTTTTCCAAGATTTACGCCCTGGCCGGACTCAGAATCGGCTACGGGGTGAGCCATCCCGACACGGTTGCGAGTCTGAGGAAGATACAAGCCCCTTTCTCGGTCGGAAGGGTCGCCCAGACGGCCGCCAGGGTCTCTCTCGGTCAACCGGATGAGCTGGCGAGAAGAGTGGCGGCAAATGCGATCGGACGTCGTTTCCTCGAGACCGCCTTGGTGGATCGGGGACTTGAAACCGTTCCCAGCCAAACCAATTTCGTTTTCTTCCGTACCCTTGATGAGAACCTGGTCTCAGACGCCCTGTCCGCGCAAGGAGTGATCGTTCGGCCTATGTCCCAGGGGTGGATCAGGGTCACCGTGGGTCACGAGCATGAGAACCGTCAGTTTGTGGAGGCTCTGGACCGGTCACTGTGAGGAGCTTCCTGCTCCGGGTCTCTTCGAGCTGAGATCTCAGACGACTGCAGGGTTTGGTGTTGTTTAACGGCGACACCAATATTCGTCGTCCTATTCGTCTAGTCGTCCCAGGTCTGGAGTATTCGTGAAAGCAGTCGTTGGTGCCCTCGCGACCCTGGCGCGCCGGTTCCCATGGTCGGTCATTGTTTCAGCCCTGGTTCTGACCGGGATCTTTGGCTATTTCTCGGGCCAGGTCGTGGTCGCCTCGGGGAACGAGGGTTTCGCGCCCGACGGTGTCGAGATCTCGGCGTCGGAGAGGATCAACGAGAAGTTCGGCGAAGAGAGCCAGGAGAGCACGGTCCAGATCCTTCTCATCGACGATGGCGGAGATGTGATCACGAGGGAAGGGTTGCTCGCCGCCCGACAGACCGAGGCGGCGATCCTCGAGTCGGAAGTGGGGTTCAACATCTCCGAACGCCCCGAGAGGCCCGGTGTCATTCACTTTCTCATGGGCGTTAATGAGGCCATAGCCGACCAGTCGATTCCGGATGATGAGATCACCGACGAGAGGGTCAAGGAACTCTTTCGAGATTCGATAGACCCTGAGGCTTCAACCCCAGAACAATCCTCGTTCCTGCTGAGGCTGGTTTCTGAGGACTTCGATTCGGCGACGACGAGTGCTTCGGGAGGGATGGTCCTCGCGTTCATCCGCTCTTTCGAAGGGGATGCCGAGGAGGCCTTCAACGCCCAGATCGAGGCTGAGGAGGAGATGGCGGGGAGAATCGCCCAGATAGACAGCGATCTGTCGATCCGCCCGTTCTCATTCCTGCTCCTGCTCACCGGGATGGACGACTTCACTCAAGAAGTAGGGAGGTTGTTCGGTCTCGCCTTCATGGTGATCTTCTTGCTGCTGCTCTTTGTTTACTGGCTGCCCCCCGGTTCGGCGGGGAGCATGACCTCTTCGGTCCGGAGAACTTTGGCGGACACATTGTTGGCGCTGCTTGCCCTCATCATGGCCATCACCTGGACCCAGGGTCTGGGGTACCTGCTCGAACAGGTGGGTGTAATTTCTGCGTTCTCGGCCCCAACTCAGATCGTCCCGATCCTCCTGGTTGGACTTGGTATCGATTTCGCCATCCATCTCTTCTCCCGCTACCGGGAGGAGGTCGGGAGTGGTCTCAGCGTTGACCGCGCCATGGATCGAGCGGTGCGGACGGTCGGTATCTCGCTGGTGCTCGCCACCATCACCACGATCATCGGTTTTCTCACCAACATCTTCAACCCGATCCCCGCTCTTGCCGACTTCGGGATCCTGGCGGCTGTAGGGATCCTCTCCGCCTTCTTGCTCATGCTCACTTTTGGCCCAGCGGTCAGGATCGTCGCCGACCGCAGGGCCGAGCGGAGAGGGACACTCCCTGTCGGCTCGTTGGCCGATCACGGGAACCGGGCCATCCCCAGACTCATGGAGAAGGCCTCGGTCCTTGCGGTGCACGCCCCGGTGGCAACCCTGCTCGTCGCCCTGGCCTTGGGTGGTGCCGGGTATTACGGATTCACACAGTTGGAGGTCCGCTTCTCGTTCACCGATTTCCTCCCTGAGGACTCCCCGTACGTGCAATCACTCGAACTCCTCCAGTCAGAGTTCGGCGGAGGGTTCGGGGAGCAGACCAAAGTTCTCGTCGAGTCAACCGAGGGATCGCCTCTGAGTGGTTCGGTTCACAACGCCCTGGTCGAGGCTAACCAGGGCCTGGCCGGGGTGCCCAATGTGTCGACAATCAACACTCCTCAAGGCCCGGTCGCCAATGCCCTCTCGCCGATCGGACTGCTCGGTCAGATGCTGGCCCTCGGGCCCGATATGACACCCGTCGTTCTGCTCGAGGCCGCGGATCAGGTCGGCCTGGGGCCGGACCTCACCGTCGACCCCGGAGCCGACATTTCGATTCTCTACCGAGCGATGATGGAGGTGGACCCTGACACGGTTTCGAGCGTGGTCTACTTTGACGGGAACCGATTGGATGCTCTTCTCTGGGACATCACCACCAACGCCGGGGAGAATGTCAGGTCAATCCGGAGGGGTTTGGACACCACGCTCGATCCGGTGAGAGACGCCGGCGCATCGGCTATCGCCACTTCCGACAACATCATCGGTGATGTCGTGGTCACAGAACTGACCGAGTCACAGTCGCGGTCGTTGCTGATCACAATTGTAGTGGCCGGCTTGGTCCTCGCCCTCAGCTTCATGATCGAGAGCAGACGACCACTGCTCGGGCTGATAACTATCGCCCCGGTTGCCCTGGTGGTGTTCTGGACATACGGGCTGATGTATGCGGCCGGGATTCCGTTCGGGCCTGTCACAGCCACCCTCGCCGGTCTGGCCATCGGGATCGGTGTTCCCTTCACTGTCCATATCGCTCGACGTTTCATCGAGGACCGGTCTTCGAAGCCCACCTTCGAGCAAGCAATGCGGTCGACGATGAGGCATACCGGAGGAGCGCTGGCGGGGAGTGCATTCACCACAGTCGCCGGTTTCGGGGTGTTGATCACCGCCAGCCTGGTCCCCTTCCGACAGATGGGTCAGGTAACCGCATTTGCCGTCGGATTGTGTCTCGTAGCGGCGATTCTGGTCCTGCCGTCGATGCTTGCGCTCTGGGATCGTTACCACCGGAGGAAGGGCGATTTGGAGGGATTCGTGAAGAGTGAATCGGTAGCTCCGTCGGAGTAGCCCTCCCAGAAGGCACAATTGGCCCGGCGTCAGACGAACGGTGCAATGGACCTCACACGTATCAACAAGGAAGCGAAGAGCCTGCTCCCGTTCGCCCAGAGAGTGCTGAAGAGGTACTCCTTCCTCGCCAGGGAAGTCACCCACCTGGCCACTCACTCCAACGTGATGTATCAGGTGATATCCGAATCCGGTCAACAGATGGTCCTCAGAGTGGGAACGCCTCACGCCAACACCCGTTCGAACATCGGCTACGAGGTCGCCTGGGTCGACGCCCTAGGACGGGAGACCAACCTGGATGTCGTGAAACCGATCCGGACGGCCGGAGGTGCCCTGATCGTCGACGAGCACGACGAGGCCCTCGGCATGACCCGCCCATGCGTGCTCTTCACCTGGATACCCGGGGCCCCCCTAGGGAGTGGCGCCGGCCCGTTCGGTTATCGCCTCCTCGGCCAGATGTCCGCCAGTCTCCAGGCTCATGGCAAGACCTGGCAGCCTGAGGGGGGTCTCGATGCGATGAGAAGATGGGATCGCCTCTTTTACTATGGGACCGATATCGACCAGGTGGTGGTGTCCAACCCTGTCTACGGGCACCTGTTCGAGATCCAGCGACGGAGCATCATCATGAAAGCTAGCGACCTGGCCTCTCAGGTCATCAAGGACTCCTGGGCTGCCGATCGCGCCCAGGTGGTCCATGGCGACCTACATGAGTGGAACGTCCACATGGCCGGTAGTCGGTTGTACGCCTTCGACTTCGAGGATGTAATGGTGGCTCTGCCTGCTCAGGATGTGGCCACGAGCCTCTATCACTCACGCAACGACGATCAGAAAGCGGCAATACATAAGGCCTTCCGGAAAGGCTTCGAGTCGGTGGCACCATGGCCGATCATCGACGAGTCCCAACTCGACGGGTTCCATGCCGCCCGCCAGATCATGCTCATGAACTACGCCGCCCGGACACTTCCCCTTGGGGAGGCCCAGGTCTACATCGATGCAGTGATGCCCTGGCTCGACTCATACTCACGTCGGTACGGTTGACAGTCTTCGAGGATCGTCGTGAGGCGGGGAGGGCTCTGGCGCAAGCCGTCGCCGCCCACGGTCCGGTCGAGCCAATGGTCATGGCCCTTCCTCGGGGTGGTGTCCCTGTCGGGTACGAAGTCGCGGACAGCCTGAAGTGCCCACTCGACGTCCTCTTGGTACGAAAGCTCGGGCTGCCGGGACAACCCGAGCTGGCTATGGGGGCCATCGCCGAAGGGGGAATCGTGATCCGCAACCACGACGTCATCGATCTTGCCGATGTCGGGAAGGCCGAATTCGATGCGGTGGCCGCAGCGGAGGCGCAGATCCTGGGGACACATGTGTCGCGATTCCGTGATCCGCACCCTCCCATCGCCCCGGCAGGGCACACCGTCCTCATCGTCGATGACGGTCTAGCCACCGGCTCTACTGCTCTGGCCGGGGTGGCAGCAATGCATCACAAAGGAGCCTTGGAAGTTTGGGTGTGCGTCCCTGTTGCCCCCCAAGAAACCGTGGCGAAGATGGCGGAGGTGGCTGACCGGGTGGTCGTTCTCTCCACCCCGAGGCCCTTTCTCGCAGTCGGGGTCTGGTATCGAAATTTCGCTCAAACCAGTGACGAGGAAGTCAGGTCATTGCTCGCCAATTCGCGGCTACGGTGAAGGCTGAATCCAAGTAGAGAGGGACAGATGCCGAGTTTGGAGAAGTTCTGCACGATCGAGGCCGACATGCAGATGCGGGTCCTGGGCAAGTCGCCAGCCGGGATGCGGATCGACTTCCCCTTCGAGGGAGTGGCCACCGGCCCACATTGGGAAGGGGAGCTTCCCGTGCGGGGTGTCGACTACTCGACGGTCCGTTCCGACGGGAACATGGACCTGGACATTCGAGGCGTCATCGGCGAGAAGCGAGAAGCCGTCGCCTATCGGGCATACGGTGTGTCGACGATGAATCCCGACCAGTCCGCCGACATCAACGAGATCATCACCTTCCAGACCGGGAACGAGAATCTCGACTGGCTCAACAATCGGATTGGGGTGGCCGTAGGCGGGGGGGCTGCCGGGAAGCTAAAGATCGACCTATTTCTTGTTGCTCGATGACCGACGGGTCGGAGGTTGTCGGATACCAACTGAAGGGCGATGTAGCGCTCGTCACCCTGAACCGGGCTGACCGTTTCAACGCCATAGAGGCGTCACTCTCAGCCGGTGTCGTGGCTGCCCTGGATCGCGCCGGAGCGGAGGCCCGTGCCTTGGTGTTGACCGGTGCTGGTCGCGCCTTCTGTTCCGGTGCTGACCTGGCCGACTTGATCGAGGACTATCGGAGGGATGGTCCCGACCTTCATGGTCATCTCGAGCGGGTCTTCCACCCGATCATCAACGCACTGGTGGAGTGCCCCGTCCCCACCATCGCTGCGGTCAATGGCGTAGCGGCGGGTGCCGGCCTGGGTTTGGCGCTCGCATGCGATCTGAGATTGGTTGCGGCATCCGCCACGTTCACTTCGGCATTCACCGGTATAGGTCTCGTCCCCGACTCAGGGACGACCTGGTGGCTGCCGCAAATGATCGGTGTGTCCAGGGCTCTCGAACTGACCTTGACCAACCGACGGTTGAAAGCAGCGGAAATCGTTGATCTGGGCCTCGCAATGGAGATGACAGAAGACGATGAGCTCATCGACCGAGCACTGGTGGTCGGCACCCAATTGGCTGACCTGGTTCCCGACTCCTTGGTAGCGACCCGGAGGTTGGTGCGTGGGGCTGCGGGAGGCTCGTTGAGTGATGCGCTTGCCGCCGAACAGATCGAGCAGGGGCGTCTTGGTCGCACCACGGAGCATCTAGAAGGGGTCAACGCCTTCCTGGAGAAGCGCAAGCCCAACTACCGGGGATGAAGGCACCGCCACCAAGAATCCGGAAAGCACAAGGGATTCAAGGCATTTGGCCTATCGTTCTCCTATTGTCGCAGCACATGCCGCGAGTCATAGACCCAAAGGAGGGGCCGTGAACAAGACCGAGATGGCGGAGAAGCTCGCCAAGAAGGCGGACATCTCGAAGGCGCAGGCCACAGAGATCGTGGACATCATCTTCTCGACCAAGTCGGGCGAGGGGATTATTGCCGTCGAACTTGACGCCGGCCGAAAGGTGAATATCACCGGTTTCGGAATATTCAGCAGCAAATCCCGTTCGGCCCGTCAGGGCCGTAATCCAGCCACCGGGGCAACTATCAACATCCCCGCCCGCAAGTACGCGCACTTTGCGCCGTCCAAGGGCCTCAAGGATCGGGTAGCCGAGTAACGGCCACACCAGTCGAGAACTCTTGATGGCGGGGCCTTTCTGGCCCCGCCATCCTTTTGCCCTGGCTGCGGCCGCTGACACGTCGAACCCATCGACTTAACTGCCCATTGTGAGTCTCAGCGAGACCTGGAAGGGCCCCGTCTCCATTGCACATCGTGGAAGCCGCTTCCTCTGGCCGGAGAACACGATGGTGGCCTTCTCCGGCGCTGTCGACATGGGGATCCGTCACCTCGAGACCGACCTGAGGATGACTTCCGACGGCGTGGTCGTGTGCTTTCATGACCGCACCCTCGAGCGGACCACCGATGGTGTCGGGGAGGTCGCAACTGTCACCTATGCCGAACTCTCACGCCTGGATGCCGGATATCGACACGCACCCGAGAACGACCTCGCATTTCGGGGTCAGGGAGTCACGGTCCCGACACTTGAAGAGCTGGTGACGAGCTTCCCGGAGACAGCCCTGATCGTGGATCTCAAGCAGGATGGCATGGCCGCCGAGGTAGCGCGGCTCATCGCCCAGCACGTGTTGCACGACCGAATCGTGGTGGGCTCCTTTTCCGATCGACGTCTCGCGGAGTTCAGGTCGATTGCCGATGGGAAGATCTCCACATCCACGGGTCAGCGTGAGTCTCGCAATTGGCTCGCCGCGTCGAGATTGGGACGGGTGCTTTCGGGACCGGCTGTCGCGCTGCAGGTTCCCGTGACGTCGAGAGGGGTGCGGGTGGTCGACGCACGACTGATCGAAGTAGCGCATCGCGCCGGGTTACATGTTCATGTGTGGACCGTCAATCAGGAGTCCGAAATGGTGCGGCTTCTCGATCTCGGCGTAGACGGGGTCATCACCGATCGCCCCGACCTCCTTCTTGGCGTCCTCTCTGAGAGGGTTGAAACGTGAACATGATCCTCCTGGCCCTCATCGCTGCGGTGTCTTTGGGGGGTGCGTTCGGCGAGGCTGAGGCCAGCACGATTTCGGTGTCTGCTACGTCCATGGTCATCGATCTATCAGTCGAGATCCTGGTACCGGCAGACAGTGTGCTCGCTCATCTCTCGTCGGATGGCGAGACGATGTTGCTTCCGCTCGTGGAGAGACAGGCCGGTGTCTATGGGCTCCGCTCGGAAATGCCTCTCAAGAACTGGGTGGTGGTCTTCGAGATCCTCGGGCCGGAGGGGGAATTGTCCCAACCCGTCTCCCTGGGTTTTCTGGGAGCCCACCTCGGGACAACGACAACCTCTTCGGTCGCGGGCACCACGACCAGGCCCGACGACGACAGCGAGGCGAGGCGCTGGGGTTTCCTCGCCCTGGCCCTGGCGGCAGGGTCGCTATCCGCCTTGGCCTTCTGGGTCCTAGGAGGTCGCGACGACGAGTCCGGCGATCCGGAAGAGGAGTAATCACAGGGGATGTGGGCGAGCGGTTCACCTACAGCGGAATCACACGGGCCAGGTCGACAGGGTAGGTCACCTTGATGTTGGTGGGGGAACCGTCGACGGCGGCCACCTCGAGGTTCGAAAACCTCTGGACGATGTCGAGAGTGTCGTGCCCGGTGAAGCCCTCCTCCTCGGCGATCCTGTAGGCATCGATGAGCTCCCGAGCGCGGAAGACCTGTGGTGTCTGCACTGCGACTGCATTCTCGATGGGTACGAGGGTGCCCCTGTCGATCAGCATTCTCGAAGGTTCGATCACCGGGACAGCACCGCCAATCATCTGAGCCGTATCGAACAACTCCTCGATGAGGTGTGGGCCCAGGTTGGGACGCGCCCCGTCGTGGATCCCTATGAGT
>JBGTEJ010000013.1:0-43437 GCA_041747855.1 Acidimicrobiia bacterium
AACTGGTACGACTTCGGATTCGCCCTGGGCGCCGGCATCCTCTTCGGAGGGGGGGCCTTAGGCGGTCGGCGCCGCTGACGATCGGGTCGATCGCCACTATGTATCGACCAGTAGGAGTTGGATCGAGACCACATCACCTGCATCGAGACCCTCGGACTCCCTGATCTCCTTCTTCACGGGGAGGAGGAATGTCCCCAACTTCCTATCGGGGAACACCGAGGTTCTCCAGTTGGTTTTGCCGACGGTGACATCGACCCTGACACTTCCGAACCCTCTGGCCTGACCCACCTCTCGAATCTCATCACTCAGGTCAGGTGGCAGTGACACGAAGTGCCATGGTTCGGCACCCCCGTAGAGCCAGAGTTCGGCCTCGAAGACGAACACGGCGGTGACGCTAGCCAACCCCCGTCTCACCCGCGGTGAGTCATTCGGATGGCCGATCAACTCCGGGGGCCGGTTCAGCGCAAAAAAAGGAGGGGCAGGCGAACCTACCCCTCCTCGATTTGAGACTGATGAGACCTAGCGCGAGCGCTCTTTGGCCTCGTTCACAGTCAGGGCACGGCCATTGACTTGCTTGCCGTTGAGGGCTTCGATGGCCTTGCGGGCATCATCGGCAGCCTCCATCTCGACGAAACCGAAGCCTCGCGAACGACGGGTCTCACGGTCCGTGATTACCTGGGCCCTCGTGACCGTGCCGTAAGGCGCGAACATCTGCTCGAGGTCGTTCGAGTCGGTCTCGAACGTTAGGTTCCCTACGTAGAGATTGGTGGACATTTTCTTGCTCCCTTCGAGCATTCGACCGTCGGAACTCTGCGCTCGCAATGTCACAGGCCCGATTGCTCAGATTTCGTGAGGGTCTCGGGAATGTGGCCTTGCGAAGACTCCACCCGACGGAACGAAAGAAGCGAAGAAAGGCGCAGCACGCATACAGGCGTGCACTGTCCCAACCAGTATACATCGGGTCGAGGCTCTAGTGGTAGAGGTTTCTGCCGTTCCCTAACTCGACCAGTTGGCTAGGGTGAGATCTTGGCTGAAACCACTAACAAACGCGCCCAAAGCAAAATCCGACGGTCGTCGCGTGGCTAAGAAGGGCCGCGAAGCGGCCGCAAAGCGCGCCCGTGAAGTCCGTCGCGCTCAGCAGAAGGTCGACAAGTTGGAGCGCAAGGACGCCGCTCGCACTGCCGAGCCCGATGCGATCGTAGACGAGAGCGCCCTGATGGAAGAGTTCGCCGCACTGAGCGAGAAACTCGAGAACAAACAGGTCAGCCCGGCCGAGTACGCCGACGAGAGACACCGCATCTTCGTGGCTCTCGGTCTCGAAAACGACGACGAGTCCTGAACCCCTTGTCGGGGTGTCCGCCAGGAGTCCCCGTTATGCCGGGGTTGGGGTCAAGCGCTGCGACGGGCTTCGACGAAGGAGCGGATCCCGAGAACCAGATAGACCACGCAGATGACCCACGTGATCGCCGATGCGATCGATGCGCCCCCACCCTCGTCTGCGACTTCAATTGCCCTGGACATCGTTCCGGCTGCTCCGAGGAGGGCAACCACCATGGCGGCATGCATGAAATGCCTGCTCGACTCCCCCCTATCAGCCAGCACTCCTAACACCAGCAAAGTCAATCCGATGACAGCGGGAAGCAGAGCCGTCCAACTCTCGCGTCCAGTTGCGAAGTAGGCGATGGCTCCGACGGCTATGAGAGCCAATCCGACCACTTGGGTAGTCCGGGGCATGCTCTAGATCCTCCAGTTCGGGTAATCCCCGGATGGTGCCATCTCCCAAAGCCAACCCGGAAATAGCCCGAACTCCGGACTCTCCCCGTCCTGGTTCGCGGATACCCTCACCATTCATGAGTCGCACCATGACATGTCCATGCGGAACAGCGGTCACCGCCGAATCCAAGGAGGCCTTGATCGATCCGGTACTGGAACACACCCTTCAAGCCCACCCTGAGCTGAATCTCTCGCCGGTCCACGTGTGGAACTTCCTCGAAGCAGAGGAACGAACGGCGGGGAGCACCACCGAACGACTCGAGACCATAGGCAACATCCAGATAGTCCCTATACGGCCAGAGCGGGCCGAGGAGGTCGGGTTGTTCTTCGACAGTGAGGCCTTCCCTGACAATTTTGCCTGGGCAAGCTGCTACTGCACGGCCTATTTCGATCAAGGTGACGAGGCAGCAAGACCCTGGCAGGAGAACCGGAAGGCCACCCTGCGTCGGGTTGCTGAAGGCACTGTCACCGGCTCCCTCGCCTACGTCGATGGGAAACTCGCCGGATGGTGCAACGCATCGGCCCGCGCCGCCCTACCTGGGAAAGCGACCGGGAGCGACGAGGGGGTGTGCTCCCTGGTATGCCTGGTGATCGCACCGCCGTACCGGGGCCATGGACTCGCTGAACAGCTGGTCGATGGAGCGGCGGATGAGGCCAGGAGGAATGGTTTCTCGGTCATCGAGGCGTATCCACGTCGTGTTCCGCAGAGCGCCGCCGATGGCTTCCCCGGATCTCTGGACATGTACCAGCGAGCCGGATTCGAGGTCGTCTCCGATGACCCTCTCGAGGTCCGGCTCGCCTTATGAGCCACCAGGAGTCAGCGCATCAGCCCGGGAAGTTGCCCTCTGACATGAAGCTGATCATCCGATTCCAGGCGTCGAGCGACTCCGCGGCATGGTCGGCCTGAGTGCGATCGAAGAAGGAATGGGGCGCACCCGGGTAGGTGACCGATTCATAGGCCACTCCAGCGTCTTCCATTGCAACACGGAGTTTCTCGATGTTCTCCGGTGGGATGCCGGGATCGTCGCCGCCAAAGAGTGAGAGGACTTTGCATTCGATCAGATGACATCGGTCCCAGATCGGACCGTCGCCGGGCGGGCGATCTGCCTCAGGCTTGCCATAGAACCCTATCGCTCCGCTCAAAAGGAGTTCCGGGTGGCGGGTGGCAGACGCCCAGGCCATGTTCCCTCCGAAACAGAATCCGACGGTATAGATCTTCTGATAGGCATTCTGGCTCCTCAAGTACCCCACGGCTGCCTTCATGTCAGCGGCAAAGCCGTCGGCGTCGACCTGGACCACATGCTCCATGAACGGGAATTCAGGTCCTCTCTCAGCCGTACCGGCGGTCCGACCGAAGTAGTCGATGGCCACAGCCGAGTAGCCCTCCTGCGCAAAGCGAAGGGCCAGATCCTCGTAGAACTGGAATAGACCTCGAATGTCGGGGAGCACGACGACGCCACCCTTTCCCTGAAGGGAATCTGCAGTGAACGCCCGGAAACGGTTCCCATCCGGAGCTTCGAGAACGGTCCTCTCCGCGGTGGCCCCGAACTCACCTTCCGGCAGGGCTGGCAGTCTGGCCTCATGATCTACACACATGCCCGCATGGTGACATGCTGGCCTCATGCCGACAAGCTCGGGAGTCCCCGTACACTTGGCCGGGTGAAACGCTTCCTTTACGCATTTGCCCTGGCCGTGGTCGCTGGCGCAGTCGCCTTCATCGTCCGACGCAGCACCGAGCTCCCGTCTGAGAGCTGGACACCGGTCGAACCCCGGTGATAGTCGGCATCATCGTCAGCGACGACCGGACGATTCGGTCGGCCCACTCGCTGTCGGCACACCCGGGCGTCGACGAGGTTGTTGTCTTTGCACCGGCGACAAGTCGCAACCTCCGGGTGGTGACCAACGCCACCGGTGTCCGGGTCGCGTTCGGCGCCGGGCCCGACGCCCCGACTCGGGCCAACCATCTGGGGATCCCTCTGATCTGGGACGGGGAGACCGCGGATGAAGGTGTCGTCGTATATGGAGCCTCTCCACAAGGACTGGCCCTGGCCCTGGCGGCGCGTGAGGCAGACCCCCAGCTGGTCGCCGTAGCCCACCCCGGACTCGATGGTGGAAGTCATCAGCAGGTGAGGTTTCCCGACCCCGTCGGGCGCCGTGGAGTACGTGACGGTGTCTATTCGGGTAAGCGTGTAGCGACAGCCCACTCGAACAATCAGTTCGCTGCAGTACTGACAAACGGGGTCGGTCGCCGGGTCACCATCGTCGACGACGCAGAGTTCATGTCCGGGGTGGCGCTGGCTGCTGGGCTAGCTGCCCTGGAAGATCAACCCGGTCCGGTCTGGGATTCAGCCCTCCCCTACCTCCGCACGGTCACGGAGATGGGGTTGGTCATGGCCCAGGGGGAATGAGGCAGACCCGCGGCGGGATAGGGACGACCATGGCGAGGTCCTTACTTGACCTCGACGGTGGGAGTCTCCTGAGTCGGCATCTCGGTCTCGGTTAGGGGGGCATGGGACCCGTTACCGCCCCTGTAGTCGCTCGGCGGTGTGTAGACGGTCGCCACCGTCGTGATCGGGCTGAGCGATTCCTCGAGAACCACTATTTCGAGACCGCCGACCACGTCTGACACCAGGTTGTAGACCACCGACCCGGCGACAGTGAGACCGGTCATGGTGACCCACCAGGCAACCCCGGCGAAAACCAGGAACCGGAGGAACTGCTCGGTGTTGGCGAACGGGTCGGAACCTTCCCCGATGAGGGTGATCTCGGTGAGGAACTCGGTTATCTGAGCAGGTATGCCGGCACGATCCAACACTGCCCAGAAGATCACGGTCCCAAGGACCAGGCCGATAGCGAGGACAGCCCAGACTATGGCCGACACCTTGAGTGTCGTCCAGGGATCGATCTTCCTGATTATGCGCCGGACACGGCGGACAGTTGGCATTCGTTTAGAAGTCTACGAGGGGTCGTCATCAATGGAACGTCACCCCGACCGATTCGGGTTCCCTGAGCACCATCTGGATGGAGGCCTGGACAGAAAGCGGGTGACTACTCGTCAGAGACGATTGCTGCGGCTGCGAGTTCGTTACCTGAGCCCACACCGATGACCTTGACCCCGGTCGAGTCCCGTTTCTGCCGACTGATCTTGCCGACCGGTGTGCGGATGCCAACACCCGCAGAGGAGATCAGAAACACTTCGTCTTCGTCCTTGACCGCCATAGCCGCCACCAGATTGCCTCTGACCCGCGTGATCTTGAAAGCCTTGAGCCCGATACCACCCCGGGCCTGGGGACGGAACTCCGACATGGCGGTTCGCTTCCCGTACCCACCAGCGCTGAGAAGCAAGACATCGTCACCCTCGACATTCGAGACCGCGGCCACCACCTCATCTCCCGCCCGAAGCCTGATGCCCCGGACGCCCTGGGTACCCCGCCCCATGGGACGAAGGTCGCTCTCCTTGAACCTGATGCCATTCCCATCACGGGTGAAGATCAGTATGTCGTTCTGGCCGTTGCTGGTACGGACCGAGACCAGTTCGTCGTCATCGGCCAGCCTCATCGCCACCAGGGTTTGATTCCTCGAGTCGTAATCCTTGAACTCGGTCTTCTTGGCCAGACCCTTACGAGTGACCATCACCAGATACCGACTGGTTTCGTAACTCCGCGTGTCGATGACCGACTGCACCACCTCGTCCGGCCCGAGTGGGAGGACCGACTGCACCAGCACACCTTTGGCTGTTCGTGACTGACGGGGGATAGCATGGGCCTTTATCCGGTGGACAACACCCCTGTTGGTGAACACCAGGAGATAGGCGTGGGCGGTGGTGTGGACCAGATGTCGGATGATGTCATCGCCAGGCACCTCGGCCGCCTTCACCCCTCGACCTCCCCGGGTCTGGGTCCGGTAGGTAGAAGATGGAACGGACTTGATGTAGCCGGCCTCTGAGACGGTGATGATCAGTTCGTCGTCGGCGATCAGGTCCTCGAGACTCAGGTCACCCTCGTCGGGGACGATTCGAGTACGACGCTCGTCGGCATACTGCTCGCGGATACCCACCAGCTCGTCCTTGATGACGGTCCACCGCTTCTTGGGGTCCGCCAGGAGAGTCCTCAGATCGGCGATCCTGGCTGCCAGTTCCTCCAGTTCTGCCCTGAGCTTGTCGACCTCGAGGGCGGTGAGGCGACGAAGTGGCATGTCGAGGATGGCGTTGGCCTGGATCTCAGAAAGTGAGAAGGTCTCCATCAATGCGGTACGGGCTGAAGCGGTGTCGGCGGACGCCCTGATGGTGCGGACCACTTCATCGATGTTGTCGACGGCGATCACCAGGCCTTCGACGATGTGGGCCCGGGCCTCAGCTTGCTCGAGCCGGAATCTGGTGCGTCTCTCGACGACATCCATCTGATGATCGAGGTAGTAGCCGATCATCTCGGCAAGACCGAGCGTCCGGGGTACACCGTCGACCAGTGCGACCACGTTGTATCCGAAGCTGTCCTGCATCGGCGTGCCCTTATAGAGTTGATTCAGAACGACCTGTGGAACGGCGTCTCTCCTCAGCTCTATGACCAGCCTGGTCCCGGCGCGGTCCGAGGACTCATTCCTGACCTCGGCTATGCCACTGATCCTCTTGGCCGCATCGAGCTCGCCGATCTTGGCGATGATCCGTTCGATCGAGACCTGATACGGAAGTTCGGTGACGACGATGGCGGTCCGGTCTTTGCGGGTCTCTTCGACATCGCACACGGCACGCACTTTCACCGAGCCCCTACCTGTGATCAGGGCCTCCCTGGCCGGTGCGGTGCCGACCAGATAACCACCGGTCGGAAAGTCGGGGCCTTTGACGAACTGGAGGAGATCCTCCGACGTGGCGTCGGGGTTGTCGATGACGTGCAATGCGGCGTCGATGACTTCCCCGAGATTGTGGGGTGGAATATTGGTCGCCATGCCCACCGCGATCCCCTGGCTCCCGTTGACCAGCAGGTTGGGAAAGCGCGACGGAAGGACAGAAGGCTCGGTGAGCTCGCCGTTGTAGTTGTCGTCGAAGTCGACCGTGTTCTCGTTTATTCCGTCGAGCAAGTGGCTCGACAACTTGGTGAGACGACACTCGGTGTATCGAGCGGCACCGGGAGGGTCGTCGATGCTCCCAAAGTTTCCTTGCGGGTCGATGAGTTGGTAGCGCATGGAGAAGTCCTGGCCCATGCGGACAAGAGCGTCGTATATGGCCTGGTCACCATGAGGGTGGTAGTTGCCCATGACATCACCGACCACCTTGGCGCACTTGCGGTGCGGGGAGGACGGATTGATGTTGTTCTCGAACATCGAGTAGATGATCCGTCGTTGCACCGGCTTCAAGCCGTCCCTGACATCGGGAAGGGCCCGCGAAACGATCACCGACATGGCGTAGTCGATGAAGCTCGCCTCCATTTCGGAGGTTATGTCGATCTCTAAGTAGGGATTGATTATCTGTTCGTCTGTCATGTTCTCAGATGTCCAGGAAACGGACGTCACCTGCGTTTTGCTGGATGAAGGCCTTTCGGGATGCCACGTCGTCACCCATGAGGGTCACGAAGACCTCTTCGGCCCGGGCGGCATCCTCCATCTCGACACGGACCAGCGACCGGGTCTCGACGTCCATCGTGGTCTCCCTCAATTCGGAGGCGTTCATCTCACCGAGACCTTTGAACCGGGTGGGTTTGACCTTCGGATGCTTCTTCTGAAACTCGATCAACTCGGCGTCGTCCTTCAGGTAATGGACCTGAGTGCCCACCTTCAATCGGTAGAGAGGCGGCTGGGCGATGTAGACGTAGCCGTACTCGATGAGGGGTCTCATGTGTCGGTAGAGGAGAGTGAGCAACAGCGTCCGGATGTGTGCTCCGTCGACATCGGCGTCGGCAAGAAGGATGATCTTGTGATAGCGGGACTTTGAAATATCGAAGTCCTCGCCGATCCCGGTCCCCATGGCAGTGATGATGTCCTGGACTTCGGAGTTCTGAAGGGCCTGGGCGAGCCTGGCCTTCTCGACGTTGAGGATCTTTCCCCGGATCGGGAGGATCGCCTGGGTGGTCGAGTCGCGGGCTGCTTTGGCAGGGCCAGCAGCAGACTTGCCCTCGACGATGAACAGTTCTGACTCCGACGGGTCCCGGCTGGAGCAATCAGCGAGCTTGTCTGGTAGTCCACCTGAATCCAGACCCGACTTGCGACGGGTGAGGTCTCTTGCCTTTCGCGCTGCTTCACGGGCCTTCGCTGCCCCGATGCACTTCTCGATGATCCTCCGTGACTCGGGCGAGTACTTCTCGAGCCACTCCGGGAGCTTCCGGTTGAGGGCCTTCTCCACATAAGAGCGGATCTCTGTGTTTCCCAGTTTTGTCTTGGTCTGACCCTCAAACTGCGGTTCTCTGACCCTCACCGAAATCACCGCGGTGAGTCCCTCCCGGACATCCTCACCAGTCAGGTTCTCATCTTTCTCCTTGAGGAGATTCTTCGATCGAGCGAAGTCGTTGATCGCCTTGGTGAGGGCCTTACGGAACCCCTCTTCGTGGGTCCCCCCCTCATGGGTGTTGATGTTGTTGGCAAATGAGAGAACGGTCTCCGTGTAAGACGTTGTCCATTGAAGGGCGACTTCGAGTTCGGCGTCTTCGGTCTCATCGATGAGATCGATGATGTGAGGATGAAGGGGCTCTCGCTTCGAGTTGAGATGGTTGACGAAGTCAACGATCCCGCCCCGATAGTGAAAGAACTCACGGCGCTCCTCCTCGCCACGCTGGTCGACCAGTGTGATCTCGAGTCCGCGATTGAGAAATGCGGTCTCGCGGAGACGGGAGACCACCGTGTCGTAGTCGAACTCGGTGGTCTCGGTGAAAATGACAGGACTTGGCCAGAACCGGATTGTCGTTCCGGTCTTCTTGGCAGGGCGCCCCTTGATCGGTGCCTTCGTCAGAGGATCTCCGTTGGCGTATTCCTGTGTGAAAACGAAGCCGTCGGTCCGAATCTCCGCCTCCAGCTTGACTGAGAGCGCATTGACCACAGAGATGCCAACACCGTGCAAGCCTCCGGAGACGGTGTAGGCCCCCTGCTCGAACTTGCCCCCGGAATGAAGCGTGGTGAGAACTGTCGTCAGCGCCGATCGTTTGGTCTTCTCGTGACGTCCGACTGGGATGCCCCGACCGTCGTCGATGACTTCGACTCCCCCATCGGCGAGCAACGTGACCGAGATCTTGGTGCAGTACCCCGCCATGGCTTCGTCCACCGAGTTGTCCACGACCTCCCAGACGAGGTGGTGGAGTCCACGTGGACCCGTCGACCCGATATACATCCCGGGACGCCTGCGGACAGCCTCCAGTCCCTCGAGGACCGTGATGTCGGCGGCTTTATAGCTGTCCCGGGTAGCTGTCATCTGCCCCTTCGATCGTTTGAGGATGATGTGTGCGAGCAGGGGTAAAACGGCTCTCGGGAGGAAACTTTCACGTTTGTCATTTTACTAGAACTTACTGACAAAACCGAATCCTCGACACCTTTTTGACTCGTACTAGCCAAGTCTGCGTGTGACCACCTCAATGGCGGTTATCACGCCCTCCCCGAACCTCTCCCGGAGGCTCTTCAGGAGACCTGATTCCCCGTACCGAACCAGACTGACCATGGAAGGAGAAGCCACCTCAACAACCAGTGTCGCGCCCCGGAGAACGAGGGGACGGGACCTACCGACCCAAGGCCTACCGGCCAGTTCGTCCCATTCGGCGGCGATCTCGGCCTGCAACTGTGGTTTGGGGAGGCCGAGCCGGGCAAAGACATCGTCGAAGGTTTCGGCGATGGGTTCGAGGTCCTTGCTCATGAGACCTCACTTCCTCTCACCGCCCAGGTCCGGCCCTGGATGGGCAGATCCTCGCGACGGGCAGAGGTGATCAAGGTCTGGGTGTCGGCCGGCAGATGGCGGGCCAGAGCTTCGGCCCGAGTGATGTCGAGTTCCGAGAACACGTCGTCGAGCAGGAGGACGGGTGGTTGGTCGATGGTTTGGAGGATGGCGGTGTGGGCGGCCAACCTCACCGCAAGCGCCATGGTCCGCTGCTCCCCCTGGCTGGACTGGTTGCGGGCAGGGACTCCTCCGATCTGGAAAGTGGGCTCATCGCGGTGGGGTCCGACGGATGTCATCCTGCGTTCATAGTCGACCCGGCGGTGTCTCTCAAGACCCTCATTGATTGCCTCGGTGTAATCGGCGGCCGATGTCATCCTCAGATCAGAGCCGTCCCACGAGGTGACATACCGCAGTCCGACATCCTCGCCCACCCCGGCGACGTTCCCGTAGGCAACCCTCAGCAGCGGTCGAAGGACCTCGAGGAGGCGAGCTCTGCGGGCGACCACCTTGCCCCCAGAGAGGGCCAGACGTGAATCCCAGACGTCCAGCGTCGCGGTGTCGCGGGAGCCCGATTTGAGGAATGCGTTTCGTTGTCGCAGGGACCTATCGAATTCAGCCTGTTCTAGATGCGCCGCAGGCCAGAGTTGAATTGCCAGATCGTCGAGCATCTCTCTTCGCAGCGCCGGGCCGCGTTTAACGAGATCAATGTCATCAGGCAGAAAACCAACGACCCGAATGGCCCCCAGTAGGTCACCGCTCCGTCGCAGACGCGATTTCTCGACCTGAACTACCCGTGCCCCCGACCTCGGTATCTCCATCTCGATGAGACGCTGACTACCGGCACTCTCGACCGAAGCCCTGATCACGGCCGAGTCGGCATCGGTCCTGATGAGTGCTCCGTCCGGCGAACCCCTGAACGACTTCAAAGTGCTCAGATAACTGACGGCCTCGAGAAGGTTGGTCTTGCCTGCGCCGTTCTGACCTACCAGAAGATTGACTCCCGGGTCCGGTGTCCACTCGAGCCGTTTGTATGACCGGAAGCTGGTTAGTGAGACCCAGTCAACCTTCATTCAGACCCGGGTCGGCATCAGGAGGTAGAAGAACGCTTCGTCGCTACCGTCATCGAGGATGCTCGGCTTGTAGGAGTCGACCACTCGAATCCGCACCTTGTCACCCGAAAGAGCAGAAACGCCCTCCTGGAGCCAACGGGGGTTGAAGGCAATCGAGACCTCTTCGTCACTACCGGAGTAGTCCCCGGCGAGATGTTCGGTCTCACCTCCTACGTCCTGGCGACTGACCGCCACTTCGACCCCTCCCTCCATCAGCTTGAGTCTCACAGGAATGTGATCTTCCGCCACGAGGGTCACCCGCCCCAAAGCGTCGAGAAGCTCCTCCCTTCCGACCATCACCTGGTTCGGGTACTCGTCGCGCAGAAGAGACTGATACTTGGGAAAGTTGCCATCTATCAGACGCAGGCGAAGAACGCCCTTCTCAGAAACGAACACGGCCTCCCGATCCCTGAGCTGGGCCGTCACTTTTGGGGCGCCGATCGTCCTGGCCAATTCACGCAAACCACGCGCCGGCACCAGACCGTTGCCTTCGAGACCGGCCCCGGGAAGTTGCCGCTTCGCCATCCGATAAGAGTCCGTGGCGACCATGGTCAAACCATTTCCATCACTTTCGAACAGGACTCCGGTCAGAATGGGTCTGGCCTGGTCGGTTGATGCAGCGACGGTCACCTGCATGATCGCTTCGGCCAATGCCTCGCCATCCACCTCGACCCCGTCGGGTGAAGAGAGGTTCTCTTGCGTGGGGAAATCGTCAACCGTGAGCGGGCGAAGAGTGAACCTCGGACCGTTCCCCTGGATCTCGATCTCAGTTTCCGTGGCGCCAATCGTGACCATTCCAACCGGCATCTTCCGAACCGCTTCCGAGAGGAGACGTCCCGGAATCACGGCCCTCCCCTCCTCGAGGACTTCGACTTCTGCGTGAGTCTGAACGGTCACGTCGAGGTCTGTTCCGGTCACCCGGAGGGTCGAGCCGGTGACTTCACAGAGCAGCCCCTGAAGCACTGGCAGCGCGGTCCGGGTGCCCACAGCTCGATTGGCCCGGGCAAGCACATCGGCAAGATCGTCTCGCTGGGCTCTGATTCTCACAGTGGGTTATCCCTTCTTCTTTTCTGCTTTGTTCTTCATTTAAAAGGTATTAGTTGTAGTAGAGGGCTGTGCAATTGTGGAATAGGTGGTGTTTTCGCTGTCATCGGTTGAGGTATTGGCTGTGGGTATCCATGTGCATCTCGGGGTTGCCCTGTGCACCCATCCGGGGATAACTCAAACCGGTGTGGAAACACCACCACCTTTCCTCAGGTCCTGTGTGAGTTGGTTGACACGATCGAAGACGGCCCGATCGGAGCGCAGAATCCGCTTGACCTTCTCTACCGAGTGGAGAACGGTCGTGTGATCACGGTTGAAGCGTTCACCGATCTTGGGTAGGGATAGGTCGGTCAATTCCCGGCACAGGTACATGGCTATCTGTCTCGCCTGAACGAGGGGTTGACGTCGACTCGAGGAGAGGAGATCTTCGACGGAGAAGCCATAAGCACTTGCCGTGCTGCGGATAATGATGTCAGCGTTGAGAGGAACCGGATCGTCGGCGCTGACTATGTCGTGGAGGACCTTCTGGGCCGTCTCGAGATCGATGTCTCGGCGGTTCAGGGCAGACCAGGCGGTGACTCGCGTGAGGGCTCCCTCCAGCTCCCGGATGTTGTCCGAGACCAGACCGGCAATGTACTCGAGCACGTCTATCGGGACGGGGCGCGGAGCGAACTCGGCGTTCCTTTTCAGGATCGCCAGCCGGGTTTCGACATCAGGCGGCTGGATGTCGGTGAGAAGCCCGGACTCAAATCTGCTCTTGAGTCGTGCCTCCAGAGTGGAGTGATTCTTCGGGTGGCGATCCGAACTGATCACCATCTGCTTGCCCGCCATGTAGAGGGCGTTGAAGGTGTGGAAGAACTCTTCGAGGATCTGCTCCTTACCCTCGAAAAACTGGACGTCGTCGAGAAGGAGTATGTCCACGTTGCGATAGCGGTGTTTGAAGTCATCGGTTCGCTGTCGTCGGATCGCGTCGATGAACTCATTGAGGAACTGTTCTGACGAAACGTACCGTACGACCAGGTTCGGATACATCTCGAGAGCCTGGTGACCGACGGCATTGAGCAGGTGGGTTTTACCGAGACCCGCTCCTCCATAGATGAAGAGGGGGTTGTAGTGGGCACCAGGTTGTTCTGAGACGGCCATCGCAGCTGCCCAGGCGAAGCGGTTCGACTGCCCGACGACAAAACTCTCGAACCTGTACCGGGAGATGAGATTGGTTTCCTTGGCAGGCCCCGCGACCTCGACCACCGGTGTTGCTGCGTCTGTCTCTTGCGGCACCTCAACCGGGTCGTCATCGGTGTCACCGACCCGGTATCCGGGCGCCCGATCGGTGTTGTATGAGGAGCGGTAGGCAGCGGTGACTAGATCACCGTGCTTGTCCTTGACCCATCTGAGATGGAACTCGCTGGGGGCGATGAGGACCAGCGTGTCATCCTCGTAGTCAGGCTCTAGTCGGGAGAGCCATCTTTCCCAGTTTGATTTGGAGACCCCCGCCCTGACCGTTTCCCGGAACGTGCTCCAGTTGTCGCCAGGTTTCGTGGCCTGTGTCAAAATTTAGCTCTCCTATCAAAACACCCAAGTTGTCCACAGAACGATCCACACCTGTGGAAAGGCCTGCCGACTTCACTTGGTAAACCTTTAAGTTCAAGCCCGGGTGTCTCGGTCGTCTGATCCGTGACGGGGAAGTGATGAGACATCAAGCCCAGGTCGGCGGAGTATTGGGTCGTGGCGCCGTGTAGTCAAGAACGCGAGAATCAACGTTGGGGATGAATTCACACATCGCGTTCCACAGTGTTTTCCCTTGTAAACACTGAGATTTCCAGTTGGTGTCCGCCGGGTTAACGCAAGTCGGACCCTGTTGGTGTGGTCAATCTTCTTTTCGCGATCAGATGGATTTCTTCGCGCTCTGGAGAATTCCGAGCCCTCGTCGCCCAGACCGACGGCCGAGCAGGGTTCTCCCGATCTTGCTTAGTGCCGGTGTCTTCCGTAACCTTGAACTGGTTTCCACCAAACTACTTTTGCTTACTCATGAAACGGACCTACCAACCCAAAGTGCGACGTCGCAAACGGCGTCACGGATTCAGGTTACGAATGCGAACTCGCGCCGGTCGCGCCACGCTCAAATCGCGTCGGACTAAGGGTCGGAAGCGTCTCGCTGCCTGACCACGGATCGCTCCGGACGTCTCGGGACTTCCGTAGAGTCCTGAACCGAGGGAACCGGAAGCGCGCCGGTGGAATCGTGGTCGTGAGCGCACCCGGTGAGCCCGGTGTGGTGAGGGTAGGTCTGGTTGTTTCAAGGGGAAGCGGAGGGGCTGTGGCCCGAAACCGGATTAAGAGACGTCTCCGGCATGCGATTGTCGGACAAGAATTGAAGCCAGGTAGCGACTACGTGATCATCGCCAGTCCACAAGTAAAAGAGGTCGCCTTTCCCGAGCTGGGATCCTGGATAGCCCGCGCTCTCGAGGACCAAGGGTGATGGTGGTCTCACTCCGCCCCAGGACCATCGTGGCTGGCCTCATCTCGATTTACCAGAAACTGGTAAGTCCTACCATGTCTCCGAACTGTCGGTATCAACCCACCTGTTCCGGTTATGCCAAAGAAGCCATAGAGAGGTTCGGGGTCTTCAGGGGGTCCTGGCTTGCTGCCCGGAGAATTGGCAGATGCCATCCGCTTCGGTCGGGCGGGTACGACCCGGTGCCTGACTTCTGGAAGTCGACCTGATGGCAGCGTTATTCGACAGCCTGGTCAGACTGCTCGGGACGATCCTCACCTTCTTCTTCGACCTGCTGGTGCCTCCGATGGGCCCGGGGGTCGGTTGGGGTCTGGCAATCATCTTCCTCACCATCCTGATCAACATCGTCGTGTTCCCGTTGACGTTGAAGCAGACCCGGGCTACCCGGGCTTTTACCCAGATACAGCCAAAGATCAGGAAGATCCAGGCCGAGTTCAAGGAGGACCCCCAGGAAATGCAACGCCAGTTGATGGCGGCGCAAAAGGAGGCCGGGGCGACACCTGGAGGTTGCCTACTCCCTCTCCTGGTCCAGATGCCGATCTGGTTCGCCCTCTTCAGACTTCTCGGTGAGCCTTTGAGGTATCTCGAGGCCGACAGCGGGTTAGCCGCTGCCGTGGCGGATGGGACCTCTCGTTTCCTAGGTATGAATTTGACGACCACCCCGTCGGCGGCATTCGCGACCGGACTCGGATACGCCTTGCCCTATCTTGGGTTGATCCTGATCATGGTGGTGACTCAATATGTGCAGCAATGGCATGCCACCTACGGTCAAGCCAAGCCGTCTGATCAACGTGGGGCTGCAGCCCAACAAGCCATCACCAAGATCCTTCCTCTCTTCATCGGATTGATCTCATGGAACTTTCCTGCCGGGTTGGTCCTCTATTGGACGACGGGAAACATGTTCAGACTGGGACAGCAGGCACTGATCTTCAAGATTGACGGACGTCCCACCATCCCAACGGGTGATGAACCCTCCAAGGTGGAGAATGGTGGGGAACCAAAGAAGCCGCAACCAGGCGCCGCCGACAGGCGCCGCCGACGCAAAAGGAGCTGAGGGTGGAGTACATCGAGGTCAGGGCAAAGACAGTTGATCTTGCCGTCGAGGCCGCCATGCAGGAGCTAGGGGTTTCCGACCGTGAGGATCTGACGGTCGAGGTGATCGTGGAGCCGGTCAAAGGGTTTCTGGGAATGGGCGGACAAGACGCTCTGGTTAGAGTGGAGAAGCGACAGCGAGGTCGAAGTCGGAACCGACGGCGGAACGGGAACCGGGAGAAGAACCAAGGTCAAACCCGCAATACGCCGCAATCGCGCCAGGATTCAGGTAAGAATGGTGGCAACCGACAAGCGCCCCGGCAGCCAAGAAACGAAGGACGTACCGGTGCTCCAGGGCGACCCGACAGACCAGAGAAGTCCGAACGAAAAGAGAAGAGCTTGAGCGACGATCGCCCTATTTTGCCAATTGAAGATCAGGCACGGATCGTCCAGGAATTCCTGGAGGGTCTTGTGGACGCCTATGGACTGGAAGGCACGGTGACCATCCGCGTCGAGGAAGACGTGATCGTGGCCGACGTCGGCGGTGATCAAACCGAGGCGCTAGTTGGCATCCGGGGGTCGGTCAGGGCTTCGATTCATGAACTCACACGGACCGTGCTTCAAAAGTACGGTCAGGATTCGGCACGTTTGAGACTCGATATAGCCGGCTATGCGGAGAGACGACGTCAAGCCCTGTCGATCTATGCTGAGCAACTCATTCAGGAGTTGTCAGTCGAAGGTGGCGAGATCGTCCTCGAGCCGATGAGTCCAGCCGATCGCAAGGTCATCCACGATGCCGCCGCGGCTCACGCAGGGGTCACCTCATACTCCGAAGGTGAACCACCGAGACGATACGTGGTGCTGTCCATGCCGGCAACTACGACCGAAGAAGAGTAGTTACACCACTCCGGCCGCGTAATACGGCGCTTATGGGCCGTAACATGTTTCACGTGGAACACATCAGCCAGGCAGCACGATACGCCGGTATGGAGCTCGATCCCGGGAAGATCGTCCAGTTCGAACGCTATATGGAGTGGCTAAACAACGAAGCTATTCCGGCGGGGGGGCTTGGCCCGGGCGAGAGCGGGCGTCTGGAGCAAAGACATATTGCCGATTCACTTCTGTTTGCCAGTTGTCTCGACGATCCCGGTAATGCCTGGGATCTAGGGTCAGGTGTGGGTCTTCCTGGAATACCTCTAGCCCTCGGAATGCCAAATACGCACTGGACCCTATTCGATCGGTCCGGTCGTCGGGTTGATCTCTTGAAACGTGCCCAGAGGATCCTGCATCTCGACAATGTCGACGTGAAGATGATGGATATCAACCGGTTGGAGGGTAATGTCGAGGCAATTGTTTCACGTGCAACACTCCCACCCGAGGTCATGCTCCCCGTGTTCCGGCGACTCCTGCTCCTCGGTGGGACCGGTGTAGTCGGTGGCTCCTGGCACACTCGCCCCGAGTCAGAAGGCTGGGAGACCTTGGAGATTCCTTCCAAAGTCCTTGACCGGACCGTTTGGCTCCTTATGATGCGGCAAGAATGAGCCGTCCCGTAATCGTGGCCCTGGCCAATCAAAAGGGTGGGGTTGGGAAATCTACAACCGCGATCAATCTCGCCGCCGCTCTTGCCATTCAGGAACATCGTGTTCTTCTGATCGACCTCGATCCTCAGGGAAACGCCTCGAGCGGTCTGGGTATCGAGCGTGGCGCTATCGATGTGTCAATCTATGACGTCCTGCTCAAAGAGTCGAACCTGGAGGATGCCGTCGAACCGACTTCAGTCCGTAATCTCTTTGTGGTGCCGGCGACCATTGATCTTGCTGGTGCTGAGATCGAATTGGTCTCTGTTCTATCGAGAGAGACCCGTCTGAAGGCCGCGATCCGTGCCACTGGTGCCGATTACGACTTCGTCTTCATCGATTGTCCACCCTCACTCGGGCTTCTCACAGTCAATGCCCTAACTGCGGCTGACGAGGTCGTCATACCGATTCAGTGTGAGTATTACGCCTTGGAGGGTCTGAGCCAGCTGCTCCGAAATATTCAGTTAGTCACCTCAAGTCTCAATCCAGAGTTGAAAGTGGGGGGTGTCGTACTCACCATGTATGACGGACGGACCAAGTTGTCCAAGGATGTAGCCAAACAGGTGCGGGACTACTTTGGTGACACGGCATTCAAGACATTGATCCCTAGGTCTGTTCGATTGTCCGAGGCACCATCCTACGGTGAGCCCATCGAGGCATTCGATCCGATGAGCAGAGGGGCAATTGCGTACCGGAATCTCGGTCGTGAGTTCGCCGAACGACATCCTGGCGAGAAGCAAGGGAGCTGACGATGACGACGAGGAAGAGTGGGCTCGGGCGAGGTCTGGAGGCGTTGATCCCGACGGATCAGATCCCAGTCGAGGTGAGGGCAGGGTTCCAATCGGTACCGGTCGATCGGATCCGGCCCAACCCGGATCAACCCCGGAGCAGGTTCGACGAGGCCTCATTGGACGAGTTGGCCCTTTCGATTCGTGAGGTGGGTGTACTCCAACCGGTCCTCCTGAGTCCCAGCGAGAACGGGTTCACACTTATCGCGGGGGAGAGACGGTGGAGGGCCGCCAAGAAGGCGGGACTGGTCGAGATTCCCGCGGTGGTCAGGGGTTCGGTCGGGGAGTCGACTCTTATGGAAGCCGTCGTTGAGAACGTGCAACGTCAGGACCTGACACCTCTCGAGGAAGCTCACGCATATCGCCAACTCCTGGAAGATTATGGAATGACACAGGAACAGGTCGCCGACCGGGTCGGGAAGTCGAGACCGGCGGTCGCCAACACACTTCGCCTTCTCCAATTGCCCGGGGCGATTCAGTCGATGGTCGATGCCGGGTCGTTGAGTGCTGGCCATGCTCGGGCCTTGCTCGGCCTCGACGACGCCAAGTATGCGCGTTATCTCGCGGAGAAGGCCGCCAGCGAGGGCTGGAGTGTCCGTCAGGTGGAGGACGCCGTCCGCACCCGTCGAGAGATGGAGACACCGGATCCGGCGGTCAACAAGATCCGACAGCTTCGACCTGTCGAGATCATCGAATTAGAGAAACGGCTCGCCGAGCAACTCAACGCCAACGTGATCATCCGCTACCGGAACGAGAAGGGGAAGGTCGAGATCAAGTTTGGCTCGGTGGAGGAGTTGGAGCGGCTTTACCGCCTCATGTCCTGAAGACCGATCAGACGATGGTCGACATCGCCTTGAAGAAGTCCTCGAGACCGTCCGCCACTGACCTTCCGAGTTTCTCATCCAGCACCCGATGAGAAACCACCGCGGCGGGAGCTCGTGTCTCCTTGAGGAGGACGCTGGCCCTACCCTCGACATGGCTGCCCACCGATGCGGCAATGGCCCGGGCCAGTTCTTCGCCCGCACCGGACTGACTCAGCTCTGACGCGAAGTAGAAGACGCTGTCTTCGGAGTCTTCACCGACCGTCCGGAAAGCGATGATCACATCAGATCCAAGACGATTGGCCCTCAGGGCCCGAACCCTTTCCGGGATCAGGGAGTCCTCGCTCCTCGACATCACTGGAATGCCCCCGGCCTCCTGGACGGCCTGAGCGGTGGCCGAAGCCGCCTCCCAAGTACGGCATGCTTCATCTGGATCCCGGCACCCGGCGTCGAGATAGATCCGGGCTCCAGCCAGCGTTGAGGGAAGACGTTTCAACCATTCCCGTTCGCGAATCGCCTGACGCCCCTGGTTCCTGGCGCCCCTGGTGACGAGCTGGATCTCGGTGACGACGTCAGGTCCAACTTTTCCATCTTCTGCCAGGCACCGGTTCTTTTGAAAGTCGATGACAGCGCGCTCGCTGAGTGGTCCGAAGATCCCATCCACCTTCCCGCAGTCAAAACCGAGTGAGTTGAGCCTGGACTGCAGTTCTGCGATGTCTTCGCCTCGCATCATCGGTCGACGTAGGAAGAGGAGGCGATCACCGATCCTGAACCCGGCCTCATATAGAGACCGCCAGGTGTCAGGTCCGACGACCCCGTCGGGATCGATTCCCCTGGTCTTCTGAAAGGCGACGACCGCGCTCAGCGTGGCCTCACCAAACCACCCCCGTGGGTCGGTCTCCGGGTCGAAGCCGAGCGCTGCGAGTCGATCCTGGATGTCCCTGACTGGACTCCCCGAATCGCCGATTCGATAGAGGCGCATTGGGAGACTCTACGTCCGACCGTTGTTCTAGCGGTGGTCTTCTCGGTTGACGCTCAGCCGACGAACTCGGCCAATTCGGCGAGGAGACGGTGCTTGGGTGCCGAGCCGACGATTCGTTTTTTCTCGACTCCATCCTTGAACAGGATCAGAGTGGGGATACTCATGACGTCGTAGTTGGCTGGAGCCTGGGGGTTGTGGTCGACGTTCAGTTTGCCGATAACGAAACCCTCTTGTTCCTGAGCGATCTCCTCGAGGATGGGAGCTACTTGACGGCATGGTCCGCACCACTCCGCCCAAAAGTCCACCAGGATCGGCTTCTCGCCGCTGATGGCCCTCTCGAAGGTGGCGTCGTCGAGGATGATGAGATTGTCTGACATGTTCTTGACCTCCAAATTGTTCCGAGACTATTCCTGGTCGGCCAGCCACCGCTCGGCGTCGATGGCTGCCATACATCCGGTGCCGGCGGCAGTTACGGCTTGCCGGTAAAAATGGTCGGCTACATCGCCGGCAGCGAAGACACCGTCGATTCCTGTTTTTGTGCCCCCCGGTTCGACGATCAAGTAACCGTTGTCGTCGAGCTCGAGTTGGCCGATGAAAAGATCGGTCGCCGGCTTGTGTCCGATGGCGATGAACACGCCTCCAGCGGGCAACTCAGAGGTTTCTCCAGTGATCGTGTCCTGAAGACTCACGCTGCTCACCGAGTCTGTTCCGTTGATCGAGGTGAGGACGGAATTCCAGACGATCTCGATCTTGGGATGTTCCATGGCGCGTGCCGCCATTATCTTCGAGGCTCGGAACTCATCCCGCCGGTGCACGACGGTGACTTTGGATGCGAATTTGGTGAGGAAGAGAGACTCTTCCATGGCCGTGTCGCCACCACCGACCACCACGAGCTCCTGGTCTCGAAAGAAGAACCCGTCACATGTAGCGCACGCCGAAACCCCACGTCCGGTGAGTGTCTGCTCGCCGGGTATGCCTAGCCACTTGGCAGTAGCCCCGGTGGCGATGATCACTGCGTCGGCGGTGAACCTGTCCGCTCCGGCCATGATCACTTTCGGGTTTGCCAGGAGATCGACCTCGGTCACATCCTCTTGACGGAGTCGGGAACCGAAGCGTTCAGCCTGTTTCCGGAACTGGTCCATCAGCTCGGGTCCCATGATCCCGTCAGGGAAGCCGGGATAGTTCTCGACATCGGTTGTGATCATCAACTGGCCGCCTGCGGCGACACCTTCGAAGACGAGAGGCACAAGGTCAGCCCTGGCCGCATATAGGGCGGCGGTCAGACCGGCAGGCCCGGAACCGATGATGATCAGCTTCTCGTGCGACATCGTTTATTTGAACCTCTTCGACCACATGACAGCACCGGTGACCAAGACGGCCACCCCTATCAGGGCGAAGGCTCCACCGGTGGTCAACGGGATCTCCAGAGCCTCGAATATGGCCCATACCAGGAAGATCAAAGCTGAGAACCCCAAAGCCGCCACGACGATTCCCATTCCGGCCAGCCGAATGGCCTTGCTGATCCGGTCTACCGTCAGCGAACGGATCTTTATGGCGATCTGCTCGAGGAGCTCTGCAAACCTGGCTGCGTACTCATGCATTGCACTGCCGAGGTTAGTGCGCCGCCGTCGACAAGACTGTCCGGGTCAGTCGTCCCGATACACCACCGAACAGGAACCACGGTCGACCATAGCGATCGGTGTGGCCGGGCCGATCTCCGACTCTTCGGGGACCGCCAACACATAGGCCATACCGCCGTCGGAGAAGGCCCCTTCCGGCTTGTATCCGAACAAACCTGCATCCTCGAGACATTTCTCGAGGTCGTCTTTCGCAGCAGCGATCTCATCGGTGTAGCGGAGGACTCCGGTGCGGGCCCGATCGGCCAACGTCGACAGACGTTCGACGCTGTCAGAACTCAGTTCGGGTGTTTGCGAAGGGGCGCCGTCCTCGGTGGTGCTGCGGACACCCATGTCCATTGAAGCTGTGGCCCCCGAGCCGGGCCCGAGAAGATTCATGGCCACGAACAGGCCACCTATGACAAAGATCCCGGCCGTGGCATAGCCGAGAAGTGCCGAAGGATTCCTCTCCTTGGTCGCAGGGACAGACTTCTCGGCGGTGAGAACCGTCCAGATATCTCTCTGCATGGCGGACTTCTCGGACTCGGTCATCTCCAGCGGTCCGCTCAACGCCTTCAAGGACTCGAGTGCATGGACCTGTGCCTCGTAGGCGGCTTTGGCTCTTGGAGAGGATGCGATGAGGGCGCGAGCCTCCGACTCGTCTTCGAGACGGCCCTCGGCGAGGGCCGCGATCAACTCCACCTGGTGTCTTCTCATGCCAATCCTTTTGATGCTCTGTTCAAGAGTTTGGTTCCCCGAGATGAAGGGCGAGCAGACGTCTTCCCCTGAATACCCTCGACTTGACCGTTCCGACCGGGATCCCGAGGGCAAGAGCCACGTCGGGGAGGGCCATCCCTTCGATGTCCGACAGAACCACGGCGGCACGGAATTCGGGTGGAAGATTGTTCAGGGCGGTCAGGATCTCATGTCGGTGGGCCGCGGACGCCACGGCATCTTCTGCGGCCGGATCGACGAAGTCGAGATAGTCAGGGAGCGATTCGGTGGGTCGACGTTTGGTCCTTCGAAGGATGTCGTAACAGGTGTTCACCGCAATCCGGTAGAGCCAGGTACCCACGGCCGAGTTCCCCTGGAATTGATGGGCTTTCCTGAGTGCGGTCAGAAAGGTGTCTTGAGTCGCGTCGAGAGCTGTCTCCCGATCAGCCAGGATGCGAAGGCAGACTCCAAAGACCCGGTCCTGGTGGGTACGCATGATCTCGGTGAATGCCTCGTGGTCTCCTTCGGCTACCCGCGCCAGCAACTGGGCGTCCTGAGCTGGCGTGGTCACGGGAGGAATCGTACTTCGCCGAGCGAGGTCTGAAAGGTGCTGTCCGATGCCTGGGGAAGAGCGGTGAACCAGATGAGCCAGTGACCGTCGTTGCGGGCGGCGAGCGAGAGGGAAGTCACACCGGCGGTCGATTGTGCGGTCGTCAGCGTCTCCCACATCGATGGATCGGGGTTCGGAGTGGCCGCCCATCGGAATTCGAAGAAGGTCCCGGGAGTGATCCCGAGCAATTCCACATGTGTCGGGGAACCCAGGACCGAGAAAATCACGCCATATGGCGGACGTGTTGCGCCAAGCTGGTCGGGAAGTTCTTCGCTGACCCAAACGGTCCCGGGGTCCCCGTCGATGAGGGCTGGCAAGGAGGGGTCGTCCGGTTGGGGGCCTCCCAGGGGGTCGAACAGGAGGGCGCCGAGGGTCCTGATCTGGCCGACATCCACGGTGGTAGTGGTGGAGGTCGGCAACGTGGTGACAGTGGTGGTGGGCCGACTCGGCAGTACTGGTTCGGTTGAACCACCAGAGAAGAAGAGCCCGACAGCGATCAAGGCAGTAGCAATGCCGATCAGGGCGAGGGCGGAGTAGAGGAGACGTCTGGAGCCAGCCCTGGCCGCGGGTGCCGGACTCCGTGGAGTCGGGGCTGCGCTCAGCGACTTCTCCATCGAGTCGGCGTCGAGTCGCCCGGCCTGGGCGTTGCGAAGTATCCGATCGATGTTCGGTGTTACCCCGTCGATGCTTTCCGAAGGCGTTGGCCCTCCCGGATGTCGTCCGGTGAGGGCGGTTTCGAGGGCCCCGGCGAGGGCCCGTACGTCTCCCCCTATGTCGGTGCGTGGCTGCCTTCCGAATCGACCCAGCTTGGCGGGGTGGTCGGCGGAGTAGGAGAGGGCAGATAGGTCAACCGAGCCGTGTGCCAGCCCTTTCTCATGCATGGCCGCGAGAGCACCGGCGAGCCCGGTGGCATTGGGAAGAAACTCCGCCAGGTCGATCGTCCGCTCGGCTGCCACGTGGTCAGCCATCGATGAGCCTCCGGTCCACTCGAGCACTGCGTAGGCCCCACCTGGGACCTGCTCCACCATGAACACCTTGGTCAGGTGTGGGTGTGAGACGCCGGCGATAGCACCGATGCTTCCCACGAACTCTTCCCGCCTCGCAACACTGGTTTCAGGGCCCAAGGCGCGGATGAGAACGGGACGGTCCAGCGAGACGTCGGTGGCCAGCCACTCTTCGACGTCGTCATCTCTGCCCAGTCGAAGTTCTAGCCTGAACCGGTCCGGAATCGAAGATGGCACTGGTTCACTCCCTCCCGCTCTCGTTCCAGCGGAGGATCGCCAACCTGGTCCCGACGTCCTGGAAGCCCTCATTCCGATATAGGTTCAGGGCACGTTCACTCGTGGGCCGGACGTTCAGCAGAACCGAATGAGCCCCTTGTGACCGCGACCAGTCGATGCCAGCCCTGATCAGAGCCGTCCCAATGCCAAGCCCCTCCATCTCCGGTCGAACCGCGATTCTCTGGAGGAAAGACGACCATCGTTGGGAACCGAAGATGGCATAGCCGGAAATCACACCGTCCTCCTCGTGGGTGAGGACCACACTGGTGGGAGTCGCCTTGACCGCCTCCTCGAGACCGTGTCGACCCAGCCGCCAGAATCCTGAGAAGGCACATCGGTCGACTTCGGCGAGGTTATCCCACTCGGGGTTTGGGTCCGGTTGAACCCTTTGACTTGGAGCGGCATTGGGAAGATTGATTGGGCGTTCCATCATCATGAGCGTGTCTTCTGTCGAGTATCCAACGGTCCGCCAGATGTTCGTCCTCTCCGGGTAGAGGGCAGGGGAGTAGACAATGCCGCCTGACACAGAGGCGACGGCGAGAGTTGCCTGGCTGAGAAAGTCCAGTCCCCCACGGACCAATCGCAGGTGACCGGCGGACTCTTCGTCGTTCCACGGACGCGCTTCACCACGAGCCCAACCGCGGGTGATCCGCAGCGGCCCCGGCCACACGCCGTCAACAACTACTTGGGTGGACATTTATGGGAGAGTACGAGAGTGAAGGTGCTTGTAGCGACCCACCAGGCTTCGCTGGATCACGACACAGGTCCTGCTCATCCCGAGAGACCCGCCCGTGTCGAGGCGGTTCTCAGGGGTATTCGAGGCTCCGGTCTCGTGGTCAGCGAACTCGAATCACCGCCAGCATCGAACTCGGACCTGACCCGGGTCCACCATCGCTCCTATGTCGAGCAGATAGAAGTCTTCTGCCGGTTGGGTGGGGGGGCGTTGGACTATGACACGGTCGTCTCCCCGGCCTCGTGGGATGCGGCGATCCGGGCTGCAGGCGGACTGTTGGCACTTGTCGAGGAGTTGGAGGCCTCTAGAGGTACCAGTGGGTTCGCGGTGACCCGGCCACCCGGTCATCACGCCCTGGCCGACAGGGCGATGGGGTTCTGTCTGTTCAACAACGTGGCGGTGGCAGCCTCCGCCTTGCGCACCAAGGGCCAGCGGGTCGCGATCGTCGATTGGGACGTCCATCATGGCAACGGCACCCAGACGATGCTCGGTGATGACCCCGGTGTCCTTTACGTGTCGATGCACCAGGACGCCCTGTACCCCTTCGAGGGGTTTCCCGCCGACATCGACCGGATGGAGCCTGGAACCAACATCAACATCCCTGTTCCGGCCGGGACTGCGGGTGACCTGGTTCGTCCGGCGTGGAGGGAACTGGTGGTTCCGGTGCTCACTCAGTTCGAGCCGGATTGGGTGCTGGTGAGTGCCGGTTTCGATGCCCACCACAACGATCCAATTGCCGACCTGGCCCTGATCGAGGCGGACTACGGACATATGGCGGCGGGCATCGCCGAAGTCATTCCACCAGAGCGGATCATCATCGCCCTCGAAGGAGGGTACGACCTGGCCGCCTTGGAACACTCGACGGCGTCCACGCTCAGGGGTCTTTCGGGCGAACTCCCCTCAGGCGAACCCTTCATATCCCCTCCCGGCTCCCAGCTCGCGATCGATCGGGCATCGATGGCCATCTCGCGTTACTGGTCGATCTGATCTAAACCCTGCCCACCAGTCGTCCGATAACTCCAGTTCGTAGGAGGACGGCTTGCAGTACGACATTGACCAACTTCTCACCAAGGCCTTGGATCGCGGGGCGTCTGACATTCACCTGAAAGTGGGTTCGGCCCCGATCGTCCGGGTCAATGGCGAGCTTCACCGTTTGCAGGGCTTCGAGTCGCTCAGCCCGGCCGACACCACCGGCTACGCGGACTGCATTCTCACGCCGAGGGCGGCCGCCCAGTTCGAAGAGAAGGGTGTGGCCGACTTCGCCTATGGGACGAAGGAGCTGGGCAGATTCCGGGTCACCGCATTCCGACAGCGCGGCTCAGTCTCGCTGGTCCTCCGCAGCGTTGTTCCGGGTAGTCGCAGCTTCAGCGATCTGGGCCTGCCCCGCGTCGTCGAGAAACTGGTGTCATCCTCATCCGGGTTGATTCTGGTCACCGGGCGGTCGGGCTCCGGCAAGACGACCACCATGGCATCGATGCTCGACTGGATCAACTCGAACCGGGCCAAGGCGATCCTCACCATCGAAGATCCGATCGAGGTCCTCCACCCTGACAAACGCTCAGTGGTGGTTCAGAGAGAAGTGGGGGTCGACACACCCGACGTCGCCAGCGCCGTGATGAGCGCGATGCGTCATGACGTGGAGGTGATCATGATTTCGGAGATCAACGACGCAGCCTCCGCAAGGGCCGCCATCGATGCCGCGGAGACCGGCCGATTGGTCATCTCGTCGATGCGGACCACCGACCCCGCCGACACCGTGCAACGTCTGGTTTCTATGTTTCCCGAATCGGAACGGGCCGCTATCCGCCAGCAGGTGGCCACGCAGGTGAATGCCATCATCAGTCAGGTGCTGATCGAGACCTCCGATTCCGCAAGGATCCTCGCTTGTGAGGTCATGACCAACAACGAGCGGTCACAGGAGTGGATGCTGGCCAGCAATGACAGCGCCAATCTTGTCGAGATACTCAAGGACGGAGGGTTCTACGGCATGCAGACCTTCGACCAGGCCCTTCTCAGACACGTCGTCGACAGGAAGGTCGAGATCGGCGCCGCCCTGGCACATGTCCGCAACACCCACGAGATCCGGGCCAAGGCTATGGAGGCCGGGATCGCCTCATAAGCCATAATCCTCCAATGGCTGCGTGAGGGCCGACCCCTAGGGGTCGGCCCTCACGTATCTGGCCGATAACCTGAGCCATCGTGATCCCCGACCGACTCGGCTTCCTACTTTCAGACGATCTTCCCCCGGCCCAGTTGTCGCGGTTGTTCGAGGCCGCCGATGAGAGCTTGTACCTGGTGGGAGGCTCGGTCCGCGACGCATTTCTCGGGAGACCCTTGGAGGACTTCGACTTCACCACCGGGGCCCGTCCGGACCGGATCGCACAGCTTCTCCAGGGCTGGGCCGACTCGGTTCACACGGTGGGCGCAAGATTTGGCACGGTGGCGGCCCGACGAGGCGAGCATCGTGTCGAAGTAACGACCTTCCGCTCTGAGGTCTATCGGGAGGACTCCCGCAAACCCGGAGTGACGTTCTCAGACAGTTTGGAGACCGACCTGAGCCGGAGGGACTTCACTGTTAACGCCATCGCCCTGTCCATGTCGGATCTGATCCCGATCGACCCGCATGGCGGGCTGGCTGATATGGCTGCCGGGAAGCTGAGGACACCGCTCGATCCTGAGGTCTCTTTCGGGGACGATCCCCTCCGGATGTTGAGACTGTTCCGCTTCCAGTCCCAGCTCGGGTTTCAGCCGGCCCCGGAGGCTTTGGCTGCCGTGAACAGGATGGCTTCGCGTCTCGAGATCATCTCCGCTGAACGGATCAGGGACGAACTGTCCCGACTCATGGTGACCCAGGCACCCTCCGAGGCCCTGGGTTCCATCGTTTCGAGCGGGCTGTCAGCGCACTTCGTGCCCGAACTGGATCGTCTCGCCATGGAGCAGGATCCATACCATCGTCACAAGGATGTGCTCGCCCACACCCTGGCAGTGGTCGACAAGACCAGCCCGGAACTGGTCGTGCGTCTCGCCGCACTCCTCCACGACATCGGAAAGCCCGATACGAGGGAGTTCGGGCCCGGGGGGGCCCGTTTCCATCATCACGAGGTTGTCGGCGCCCGGATGACCCGGGCCCGACTCCGTGCCCTCAGATACCCGAACGATGTCGTCGACGATGTCAGTCGTCTCGTGTTTCTCCATCTTCGGTCGCATACCCTCAAGCTGGGGTGGTCCGATTCGGCTGTCAGACGGTATGTGCGCGATGCCGGCCATCTCATCGACTCGCTGAACGATCTGGTTCGTTCCGATGTCACCACGGCCAATGCCAGACGTGAGAAGGACATCCAGGAGGGGATCGACGAACTGGAGCGCCGGATCGCCGATCTTTCGGCCAGGGAGGAATTGGCCAGTCTCCGGGCACCTGTCGACGGCAACCATGTCATGGCCTACCTCGGAATCGGGCCTGGGCCCAGGATTGGCGAGATCATGGGCGTCCTGCTGGAGAAGCGGATCGAGGATGGCCCGTACACCCAGAACGAGGCCTACCAGGTGGTCCGGGCGTGGGCCCTCGAGCAAGGACTTCCCGACCCCGGTGAGCCACCCGTGGAGGAGGAGTAGGGATGATCGTCGTAGCGGTGCCGGCTGTGCTCTTCGCCGTGGTGACGATCGCGGCTTTCGGGGGGCGCTGGGTGTGGTGGCTCGATCTCCTCGCCAACTTCCGGGCCCAGTACATACCGGCGCTCCTGGTCCTCGGGGTGATCCTCATGGTCGGCAGGTGGCGAAGGACCGGCACAGCAGTGTTGTTGGTGGCGGTGCTCAATCTGGTCGTGGTCTTGCCCCTGTTCGTGGGGTCCCCGGGTCAGCCAACGTCGGGAGCGCCAACCGTCCGGGTCATGAGCTTCAACCTTTTGTCCAACAACCAGTCGTTCTCTGATGTGTTTTCCTACATCGCCACCACCCGGCCCGACCTGGTGCTGCTCCACGAGTCCAGCCGGCCCTGGGAGGTAGCGGCTGGTGCGGCCGACATGGGATACCAGGTGTTCCGAACCCAGACTGATGACCTGATCTTTGGAACTCTGGTCCTGGTGCGTGGGAGTGAAATCGCGGTCGAATCGTTCGGGTTCGCCACCTCTGAGCCCAGGGCGGTCGAGGTCTCATTCCGCCCCGATGGCTGGCCGCAAGATCTCAAGGTGCTCTCGAGTCATCCAGTCTCTCCGACCGGCACCAACCGCGCCGCCCGCGCCGCGCTGCGAGACAGTCAGATCGGATTCGCAACCGACTGGGCATCCGGCCAGGAGGGGGCTTTCATCGTCGTCGGGGACCTAAACGCCACCCCATGGTCGTGGCCATTTCGAAAACTGCTTGATCGGACCGAACTGAGAAACTCGCAGGTGGGATTTGGGTTCCAACCTACGTTCTCCGTGGACTCTCACCCGTTGCTTCGTATCCCGATCGATCATCTGCTTCACAGTCCCGTCCTGGGTGTCATGGACCGTCAGCTCGGTCCTCGTCTGGGCTCGGACCACTTCCCCGTTGTCGTCGATCTGGAGTTGAGGGGGTAACTTCATGGCCATGTCAGATCGATACTCCAATCGGCGCCAACGTCTGGCCGCCATGATCGGCGATTCAGGTATCGCCATAATTCCTGCAGCAAGCGAAACGATCAGGAACTACGACGTGTCCCATGAGTTCCGTCAGGACTCCATGTTCTGGTATCTGACGGGCTTTCACGAACCGGACGCGATCGCGGTGATAACCCCAGGGCACGACGAGGGTGATTTCACGTTGTTCGTCCTGCCCAAGGACCCCTTGCAGGAGGTATGGACCGGGATACGGACCGGCCCCGAAGGGGCTGAACAGCGATTCGGCGCTGACGCCGCTCATGACGTCTCAGAGTTCGACTCCATGCTCGAAAGACTCGTGATCGGTCGGGAAGTGGTCTGGTACCGGACCGGTGATCGACTCGACTCCAAGGTCAGCGGCGCCATCGAACGCGCCCGGGGCCACCGGGAGCGTTTCGGCGGTCTTGTCCCTGCCGCGGTCAGGGACGTTTCGGCGGTCATCGGTGAGATGATGCTCTACAAGGACGAGTTCGAGATCGAAAGCATGCGGAGGGCCTGTGAGTTGACCGCCTTCGGACATGCCGAGGCGATGCGTTTCACACAGCCCGGAATGATGGAGTACGAGGTCCAGGCGGCCCTCGAGTACTTCTGGCGTCTCGGGGGGTCGCCGCGAAATGGGTACCCGTCGATTGTTGCCTCAGGAGCCAACGCCTGCATCCTCCACTACGTGTCCAACGACTCCAAGGTGGGCCCCGACGACCTGGTGTTGGTCGATGCCGCCGCCGAGATCGACGGTTACACCTCGGACATAACCCGTACCTTCCCCGCCAGCGGCAAGTTCACCGGGCCACAGCGGGCCGTCTACGACGTGGTGTTGGCCGCACAGGAGAGCGGTCTCCAATCGGCGGTTCGAGGCTCGAGTATCAGGGCCATCCATGAGCGTTCGACCCGGAGCCTCGTCGAGGGGATGGTCGAACTGGGCCTTCTCCCACTTTCTGTGGAGGAGTCCCTTGCGATGCATCACTACACCGAGTTCTTCATGCATGGGACAGGCCATTGGCTCGGTCTCGATGTCCACGACCGTGGCAGCTACCGGGTCGACGGAAAGCCCCGGCCGCTCGAAGCGGGGATGATCTTCACCGTCGAGCCTGGCATCTATGTGGCTCCCGACAAGACCGAGGTCGAGTTGGCCCTGCTCCCATATGACATCGATGAGCGTGCTGAGCGGAGGATTCGTCTCGGCACCGCCGCCGCCACAGCACTGGAGAAAGAGGAGCGGGATGAAGCCGAGAAGATCAAACATGCCGTGCCGCCGGAGCTGCTGGGTATCGGAGTTCGGATCGAGGACGACATCTTGATCACCGCTATGGGATATGAAAACCTCACCGAAATGGTCCCGAAGACGGTCGAAGGGGTGGAGAGCGTCTGCGCCGAGAACTCGACGCTTCCCCGGACCCGTTAGCCGGAGACGACCGCCGGGACTGCGTATTCGAAGACGGCCACAAAGTGCAGGACACTTGCTGTCACTACGAGAACGTGGAACAGCTCGTGGTACCCGAAGCTGCCTGGCAGCAGTCGGGGTTTTTTGGTCAGGAACATGATTGCCCCGATGGTGTAACACGCTCCCCCCAGGGCGATGTAGACGATCGCTCCCATGCCCAGGTTGGCGTGGATCTCAGGAGTCCAAACCAGTGCCGCCCAACCCATCGAGAGTTGAAGGGTCACCGACAACCAGGTGGCCACTCTCGGGAGGGCTGCCTTGAGGACGATCCCGGTGACTCCGGGCACCCAGACCAGTCCTAGGGCCAGCGCAAGTCTCCAACCTTGGAGAGCGGCGATTGCGATGGGGGTGAAGGTTCCGGCGACCATCAGATAGATCATCGAGTGGTCGACCCTCTGTAAACGCATCTTCCGTTCGGGACTCCAAGGGATGGAGTGGTACAGCGATGACACGGTGAACATGGCGATCAAAGCCACCCCGTAGAGAAGTGAACCAGTCACCGCGGCGGTGTCTCCCCAGGAGCGCTGAAGCAGGAAGACGAGACCGACCATCGCGGCAAGGGCGGCGGAACCGTGGAGGAATCCGCGCACCGGGTTCTGCATCTTGCCGAGAGTGATCCGGTCCACTCCGGCATGATAAGGGTCGTTGGACATGTAGGACTCCCGGGGCACCGGCGGTAGCATCTCATGCTGGTATGGCCGCCCGTCTCCTCTATCGCATCTACGAGAGGCAACTTCTTTCCGGTATGGACCGGTCGAAGTTCCCCAAGCACATCGGCGTCGTCCTCGACGGGCATCGCCGATACGCGCGGGAGGAGGGTCTTCCCAGTTACCAGGACTCCTACCGGGAGGGAATGCGACGACTCGAAGAGTTCCTCACCTGGTCTGCCGAGTTGGGCATCCCGACGGTCACCGCCTGGCTGTTGTCACGGGAGAATCTGTCCCGACCCATAGACGAACTCGACCCCTATTTCGACGTTCTCATCGAAATGTTCGATCGTCTGCCCTCTCTCATGGAGGGTCTCGACATGGAAGTCAGATTCATCGGAAGCATCGACCTGCTTCCCGATCGTCTGGTGAGTGCAGCAAAGAGGGCCCTGGAGACCCAGAAGACGGGTGGGCGACGGCTCACCATCGCCATGGGGTACGGGGGGCGTCAGGAGATCGTCGACGCCACCAAGGACCTCGTCGCCGACCTGGCCGCGGCGGGTGTTTCAGCGGAAGACATGGCAGCTCGGATCGACGCCGAGGGGTTGGGTGCACATATGTATTCGGCGGACCTTCCCGACCCTGACCTGCTGATCCGCACCTCCGGGGAGTCCAGGTTGTCCGGTTTCCTCCTTTGGCAGTCGGCATACAGTGAATTCGTCTTCATCGACGTCAACTGGCCGGGCTTCCGCCGGGTCGACTTCCTCAGGGCTCTACGTGACTACACCAGCCGGGAACGGCGTTTCGGCAAGTAGCTAGCTTTGGTTCAGACCGTCACCATCCCGGGGTGGAGATGGGCGACGTCTCCGAGTTGGCGTAGGGAGAAGCCCCATCCGGTGCTGATCCTGGTCATGGTCAGACGGCTGACACCTGTGTGAGGCTGTCGAAACCTCTCCCACTCCCAGGGCACGGGGTCGAGGCCGAGGAGGTGTCCCAGCACCACGGCGTTGGTACCGGCATGGGCGACGATGATTACCTTCCGGTCCGGGTCGTCAACAGTCCAGAGATGTCGGGCGGTCTCTTCCTGAGGTCGGATGCCGTTGGCGGCCAGGGTTTCCCGAAGACCCCCCACCACCCGTTCATGGAATGTCCTGAAGCTCTCGCCCCCGGGAAGCCCGTCCCACATCTCGTCGATCTCTCGTACGTTTGCCTCAGCGAAGCGACGATCGATCTCGTCGGCGGGAGCACCATCCCATTCCGGGGGGTTGTTGATCTCCTGCAACCAATCGTATGGGACGAGGTCGCGACGAATCTCACTGGAGATAGGGGTTGCGGTTTCCAGGGCTCGGCTCATCGTCGAAGCCCATAACGCATCCACATCTTCGAGGGAGGCAAGACGGTGGGCGACCCGGACTGCCTGCTCCTGTCCGAGGCTGGTCAGGTTTGGGTCGTTGCGGGCGACTCGGTCCGGCGCCCAGTCGGGTTGCCCGTGACGGATCAGGAATAGGTCCATGAGGCGTGAAACTAGGCGATTGTGACGCCGGGGCCAATACCATGCGGTTCTAGTGTCCCGCCAAGCCCTCATCGATCACTTGACTGCGAACTCCCTTCGGACCGATGGGCCGTTCACCTTGAGGTCGGGACATCTCTCCGACTGGTACCTCGACGCCCGACAGACGACCTTCGACGGGGAAGGAGCGTGGAGGGTTGGCCGGGCGGTCTTGGATGTGTTGGACTCGGATGTGACCGCCGTGGGTGGGATGACCATGGGTGCCGACCCGATCGCGGTGGCCACGGCCATGGTGGCGGTGTCACAAGGCCGGGTCCTGAAGTCTTTCTCGATCCGGAAGGAAGCCAAGGGGCATGGGACCGGAGGCAGACTGGTGGGTCCGACCCAGTCCGGGACTATCGTCGCCATCCTGGAAGACACTACGACCACTGGTGGGGCGGCAGTCGAGGCCGCCTTGGCCGCTTCGGAGGCGGGACTCGTGGTTGCCCAAGCCATTTCCCTGGTGGACCGATCGGGAGGTGTCGCCGCCAGCAGATTTGCCGAGATGGGGATCCCATATATAGCCCTGATAACCCCCCAGGACTTGGGGGTAGGGACATGACCGTCGTGGTTCGCCGCTCGGCGGTGAAGATGTGGCTGATGGCGCTGGGGGGTATCCCGCTTCTCGTGCTCTCACTCGACGTACTGACCAACCGGCGCATAACCAACTACTTGCGGGTCTTGCTTTTCCGCCCGGAGAACACGCAGATCTTCGAACCCCGCGATGTGATCTGGTCATGGGCCCTGCTTCTCTTCTCGGTCTTCGTCATCGTGTGGGGCCTCAAAGAGCTGTTCGCTCCCACCAAGGTCATCGAGTGCCGTCCTGAGGGGTTGGCTGTCCGACTCCGGGGCCCTGTCCGGCGGGCCACCGTGATCCCCTGGGAGCGTGTCAACGACGTGATTGGTATCACCGTCGACGACGAAGGCAGGAAACTGCCGATGCTCGGTATAGATGTCCTGTCGGCCGGGGAGCTTCCATCGAACCCGTGGGGGGCGAGATGGATCGAGGAGAACCGGCTCGCCATTCTCGGCGAAGACTGGGCCGATACACCCCAGCAGGTCGCTAAAGAGATCAGCGATTATGCGGTCGAGAGGGTCCGTATCGCCCAACGAGAAGCAGTGGCCTCAATCTGGAAACCTGCTGGATCGGGAATGGGGGTGGGATCGGCTCCCCGGCACCTGGCTATCGAGCGGGAGGACGGAGCCGAGGAGGAAGAGTGATCTCGGTAGGGGCGCATACCCCTTCGGGTGACCCGCTGTCCGAGGCGTCGGCGAGGGGCGCCGATCTGGTGCAGATCTTCCTGACCAATCCGCAAAGCTGGAAGAAGCCCCCACCACGGGCGGACGCGTCGGTCTTGAGGGAGTCCGGTCTTCCCATCTATGTCCACGCCCCCTACCTGATCAATGTCTGCGCCGACGACAACCGGGTTCGGATCCCCAGTCGGAAGATCCTGCAGGAGACCTGTGACGCCGCCACCGAGATAGGTGCTGTCGGGGTGGTGGTCCACGGTGGTCATGTCACCGGTGAAGGCCCACAGAAGGAGGGGATCACCCGCTGGCGCAAGGCGCTAGAGGCCATTGACACCGATATCCCGGTGCTGATCGAGAACACTGCCGGCGGAGACAAGGCGGTGGCTCGGAGGGTCGAGTGGATCGGCCAACTGTGGGAGGAGATCGGTGGCTTTGGTGTCGGTTTCGTCCTAGACACCTGCCACTCTTGGGCGGGTGGAGAACCGTTCGACGAGTTGGTCGAGAGGGTCATGGCGGCCACAGGAAGGATCGACCTGCTCCACGCCAACGACTCCAAGGACTCGTTCGACTCGCGTCGCGACCGTCATGAGAACCTGGGGATCGGAATGATCCCCGCTTCAGATCTGGCATCTGTCATCGCCAAAGCAGGCGCCCCTGTTGTGGTCGAGACGCCGGGAGGTATCTCCGAACACGCCACCGATATCAAGTGGGTCAGGTCGATCCTCCTGAACCAGCCGCAGTGAGTGAGTGTTGCCTGTTCAGCAAGGCCCGGCGCACCGGGTGGTCAGGGGGCGACGTCGACCCAGACTTGGATGGGGCCGCCGTAGGGTGATACCCAGACCTGACGGGTGTCGGCGTCGTAGGTGATTCCGATTGGATGATGACCGGTGCGATGCTCTTCGAGTTCGATCATGTCGGATGTGCGCACCTTGCTCATCGTGTTCGAGTTGTAGTTGACGACGTAAAGGGCGCTGCCGTCGTCGCTGAGGACCATGCTCCTCGGCGCCGATCCCGTGGCGACACGACCCACCACTTTCCCGGTCGATAGGTCCAGCTTGGCTAGTCGACCCTCACCGTTGAGAGACACGTACAAGGTTTCACCATCAGGACTGATCACGAGATGTCGCGGACTTCGACCGACCGCGTCGATGTAGGCCACTTCGAAGGTCTCCAGGTCGACGGTGGCAATTCGTGTCGAGCCCATGACCGCCACATATGCGGTCTTCGAGTCCGGTGATATCGCAATACCCCGAGGGAATCGTCCGACCGGGACCCTGATGATCTCGGAACCTGTGTCGAGATCAATCAGCGAGACGTCGTAGCCGCACCAGTTCGACACCACCAGCATCGAGTCATCCGGTGTCACCGCGAGGAACTTGGGCACCGGGCCAACCCGGATCAACTGATCGATCGCCAGGGTGTCGGTATCGATCCGGTAGACGAAGCTATCCGGCCAGTTTCCGGGCGGGCAGCCATCCCCGGCATCGGTTCTCAGACCACCCCCGTACATCTTGTAGTTCGAGACATAGGCGTAGGCCCCGTCCGAGGTGAACGCGGCCTCGACCGGGGATCCCTGTAACTCCCCGGTGAACTCGGCGTGGCCGAAGTCGGCCGGTCGTACCCGGTCGGTGATCGTCGCCAGCAGTTGGAAGTCGCGGTCGTACACCGTGACGGTGTGTCGATACATCATGTTCTGGGCGAATACCAGGCCAGTGCCGGAAGCCACCAGGGATTTCGGCGAGATCTGACCGGAGATCTCGGTGACCTTCTCGAGTCGACGATCCGCCGAGGTCAACCCGTCGTGAGGAACGAGAGTGGTGGTGGTCGTGGTCGGGACCGTGGTCGTTGTGGTTGTCGACGTGGTAGTCGAAGTCGTGCTGGTGCTCGTGCTCGAAGAGGTGTTGACAACGATGGTTGTCGGGGTGTTGTCGGCGGCGACCTCCGATGGGGTGCCAGCACAAGCCGCGAAAAGGGCAAATGCGGCGAAACCCGCAAACCGCTTGATGCTGCCCATACGGTGACACGGTAACCACAGGGTGTGGATTTTCGGACAGCGGTTAGCCTTTCGATATGAGCAAGATCACCGCTCCCGGCATAAGGGCCCGCAAGGGCGGTCCCAAGATCACCATGGTCACTGCCTACGACTACCCCGGGGCCGTCATCGCCGATCGGGCCGGGGTCGACATCATCCTGGTGGGGGACTCCGTTGCGAATGTGGTCCACGGGATGGGCACCACTCTCGAGATCGGGATCGACGAGATAGTCCTGCACACTCGGGCGGTGAAACGGGCCAACCCGAACGCCCTCGTCGTCGCCGACATGCCCTGGCTCACCTTCCACATTTCCCCCGAAGATTCTGTCCGTAACGCCGGCCGGTTGGTCAAGGAGGGGGGTGCGGAGGCGGTGAAGCTCGAAGGCGGTCGCAAGCGACTCCCGGTACTCCAGGCGATTCTCGACGCCGAGATTCCCGTGATGGGCCATCTGGGTCTGACCCCACAGTCGGTTCACACCATGGGGGGCTTCAAGGTTCAGGGCAAGGCGGTCGACGCGGCCCGCGAGATGATCGAGGATGCAATCGCCCTGTCCGATGCAGGTTGTTTCTCGCTCGTCCTGGAAGGCATCCCCGACGTGCTGGGTGAATTGATCACCAAGGAAGTCGACGTTCCCACGATTGGTATCGGGGCCGGGTCCAGGACCGACGGACAGGTCCTCGTCTTCCATGATGTGCTCGGGTTGGGTTCGGGCAGCTACCCGAAGTTCGTACGGTCATACGCCAACCTGGCCGACGATGCCGTCGACGCGCTGACTCGCTTTAAGTCAGATGTCGAGTCGGGTGCATTCCCGAGTGACGCCGAGAGCTACCACATCCCCGATGAGGTGGCCTCGGAGCTGCTTAAGGGGACGAGATCCGAGTAATCGTCTGGCTGCTCGTCCTGGTTGTCGCAGCCTGCACCACCGCACCGTCGACGACGACCGATCTCCTGTCAGGTCCTCCGTCGACCCTGCCAGACACAACGTCGACCATGCCACTCGACGACCGGTTTCCCCTGGCAGAGGTCATGGTCGGGACCGACGACCTCACCGTTTGGGTGGGTGACACCGCAGCGAATCGGGCTCAGGGTCTCATGGACCTGAGTGAGTTGCCTCCTGGGATCGACGGCATGCTGTTTGTCTTCGATCCACCCTTCCGAGCATCTTTCTGGATGCTCAACACCTTGATCCCCCTCGACATTTGGTGGTTCGATGAGCAAAGAAGACTGGTTGGCATGACCACCATGGAGCCTTGCCGGGTCCAACCCTGTCCCGAGTATCTCGCCCCCGGTCCGATCGGCTGGGCATTGGAGATCCCCGCCGGGAACCACAGCTTCGCCCCAGGAGTCCTGCTGAGTCCGTAGGGTTCGAGGAGTTTGGCACGTCGTCGAATTCCGTTCTGCACACGGTTCACCTACAATCCCGTCCACGCACCGACGTCTCGCGCCGTCGGGGAGCGTCCAACCCCTGCTCCGAAAAACGGGGCCGTCCTGAAGGATGTCCATAGGAGGTGACATGCGCGACTACGAAGTAATGACGATCCATCGGCCTGACCTGTCCGAGGATGACGTCGCAGCGAACATCAAGGCCCTCGAGACCCATCTGGCCGATGGCGGCTCCGAGGTGACCAAGCGGGACATGTGGGGGAAACGCCGTTTCGCCTACGAAATCGACCATCTTTCTGAGGGTTACTACACCGTGGTGACCTTCAAGGGTGAGCCCGCTGCGGTTGACTCGCTCGACCGGATGCTGTTTCTGGCCGACGAAGTCGTCAGACACAAGATCGTCCGGCTCGGTGAATAGGCCCCTGGAATTCGTCCCAGGCTTCCGGCATAGTCGGAGTCTCAGGACGAGGAGAGGAGAACTCGATGTCTAACAATGTGACACTCATCGGCAATCTGGTCGAGGACCCGGAACTCAGGTTCACCCCTTCGGGGGTGGCGATGGCGCGTATCCGTCTCGCCGTCAACCGGCGTTGGCGCAGCCAGGACAATCAGTGGCAGGAGGAGACCAGCTTCTTCGGCGGCACGGTCTGGCGTGAGCAGGCCGAGCAGGTCGCCGAGTCGCTCCAGAAGGGAATGCGGGTGATCGTCACCGGTAGTCTCGAGCAGCGCAACTGGGAGACCCCCGAAGGCGAGAAGCGCTCGGTCATCGAGGTTCGCATCGATGAGGTGGGTCCCTCGTTGCGGTGGGCTACCGCCGCCGTGAGCAAGACCCAGAGAAGCACCGAATGGTCGGGCGGTAAGAACGGCGGTGGCGACACTCCGACCCCTGCCCCCCGCGACGACTACGGGCCCGACGAGGCCCCTTTCTAGGAGATTCGAGATGGGACGTAAGAACCGTAGGGCCCCGGCTCCAACCCGTGGCCGCCGCCAGGAGTTTCGTCGGGGAAGACCAAAGCCTTGCCCATATTGCAAGGACGAGCATCCGGTGGATTGGAAGGACATTCCGTCACTCCGCAAGCACCTGTCGGATCGAGGCAAGATTCGGGGTCGTCGGGTCACCGGCCTCTGTCCGAAGCATCAGCGTGATATAGCCACCGCCACCAAGAACGCCAGGGAGATGGGGCTCCTGCCCTATCTGAGTGCACGATGAAACTCATCTTGATCTCCGATGTCGCGACGCTGGGCAAGCGTGGGGATGTGGTGGAGGTGTCGAACGGGTACGCCCGAAATTTCCTTCTCCCCAAGAAGATGGCGATCCCGGCCAACGACGGTGCCTTGATGCAAGCCGAGTCATTGAGGCAGGCCCGTGCCGAGGCCGAGATCAGGGCGCGGGAGACAGCCGAGAATCTGGCCCAACAGCTAGCTGGCACGCGGGTTGTCCTCGCAGCCCAGGCCGGTGACGAGGGTCAGCTATACGGATCGATCACCGTGGGTGACGCCATCGAGGGTGTTGCCAGGTTCACCGGTATTCAGCTCGAGCGTGGTCAGCTCACCATCCCGAATCCGATCAAGGCCATCGGTCTCCATGAGATCGTGATCAAGCTCCACCCTGAGGTGGAGTTCCCGGTGACACTCGACGTCATACCCGCCTGAACTAGTCGCACCCGCACCCTACGACGGGTTGTCCCCTTGTGGGGACCAGGTGAGGGACGAGTCCGTGCTTCGCACGAACACCCCCCTCGCCCGGCCCTTTTCGGGCCGGGCGGTCCCCCCACGAGTGGGGGGACAGAATGATGGTTCTTGTGTCCCTCTGCTTGCGGGGGGACCGACCGAAGCGGCGGGTCAGAGGCCCCTTCTTGTGTCCCCCTGCTCGTTCGAGGGAGTTGAGCCCTCCTTCTCCCCCCGTTGACGGGGGACCGACCGTTGCGAGGCAGAGGGAGTCTTTCTTGTCTCCCCCTGCTTGCGGGGGGACCGACCGTTGCGAGGCAGAGGGAGTCTTTCTTGTCTCCCCCTGCTTGCGGGGGGACCGACCGAAGCGGAGCGAGGTCGAGGGGGGCGCCGCACGGAGTGCGGCCCGTCATTCACCGGTTCTTTTCGCGTTCTGACGGCAACGCGAAAACTATCCAGCCTCTGGATTCGGCTGGCGGAGTGAGGTGGTATAAGTTGCTCCCACTTCCCCCGCTGGAAGCGGCATAACTTCCCCGCAGCCGGCGGGGTCTTGTCTGTTCAAGACCCCCGAATCTGTCGGCGCGCGCCGTCATAGTGAGGGTTCAGGAGGGAGATTTGTGGCGATAGAGCAGAATCAGATGCGGCCCGGCTATCGGAACCCTCCTCATTCGCGTGAGGCGGAGGAGTCGGTGATCGGCGCCGTTCTGCTGTCGCAGGATGCGGCGAATGAAGTCATGGGTCGGGTCCATCCCGAAGACTTCTATATCCCCGCCCACCAGGCGATCTTCGAGGCCATGCGGGAATTGTTCGACACCAGTCAACCTCTCGACCTGGTGACCGTCGGCGAGGAGCTGCGCCGCAAGGGTGAGCTCGAAAAGGTCGGCGGTATCCAGTATTTGACCCGGATGGTCGATGTCGTTCCTTCGACTTCGAACATCGTCTACTACGCGGGCATCGTCGAAGAGCACGCCAAGCGACGGGAGTTGATCCGGGCCGGGGCGTCGGTCACCGATCTCGCCTTCGATATCGACGAGGAAATCACGGTCGTGGTTGATCGTGCCGAGCAGGAGGTGCTCGGTGTGGCTGAACGGAGGACCTCTCAGACCCTTTACGAGGTGGGTCCGATGTTCAACAGCATCCTCGAGCAAATGGAGTTGATGGAGCAGCAGGGTTCCGACATGGTCGGACTCGCCACCGGGTACGCCGACCTCGACCGTCTCCTTGCCGGTCTTCGGGCCACCAACCTGGTCATCGTGGCCGCCCGCCCCGGTATGGGGAAGTCTTCACTCACCTTGGGCATGGCGATCCACGCCGCTCTCGCTGGGGAGCCGGTGGCCATCTTCTCGTTGGAGATGTCGAAGGAGGAGTTGGCGCAACGGATCTTGTCCTCGGTCGCAAAAGTGGATTCGAGGAAGTTGGCCACCGGTCAGCTTGGTGATCTGTGGCCACGGGTGGTCGATGCTGCCGGGAAGATGTACAAGGCCCCCATCTTCCTCGACGATTCCGCAGCGGTCACGGTCACCGACATAAGGGCCAAGTGCCGCCGCTTGAAGCGGAAGCACGGATTGTCCTTGGTCGTGGTCGACTATCTCCAGTTGATGCAGGCGAGCAAGGCGGAGAACCGTCAGCAGGAGATCTCCGAGATCAGCCGGAATCTGAAGAATCTTGCCCGGGAACTGGACGTGCCGATCGTTGCCTGCTCGCAGTTGAGTCGTGCGGTGGAGCAGAGGGAGGACCGTCGTCCCCGACTTTCTGACCTGAGGGAGTCGGGAGCGATCGAACAGGACGCCGACATCGTCATGTTCATCTACCGCCACGAGTACTACCACCCGGAGGACCAGGAGAAGAAGGGGATCGCCGAGATCCATGTCGCCAAGCATCGTGGGGGCCCACAGGGGTGGGTGGAGCTGACCTTCCAGCCGGAGTTCACCCGGTTCGCCAACCTGGGTCGGGACGTGATCTAGGGTGCCGCTCCGATGATCTTCTCCGACCGCACCATCCGTGAAGCCATCGAATCCGGGTCGATCCAGATCGAGCCGTTTGAGCCCGCATATGTCCAGCCCTCGTCGGTCGATCTGAGGGTGGGGAACGGGTTCAGGGTCTTCGTCAACCATCGATATAGCCAGATCGACCCCCGCGACCCGCAACCCGATCTCACCCAGCTCGTCGAGGTTGACGAAGGTGAGCCGTTCATGCTCCACCCAGGCGAGTTCGTGTTGGGCTCGACACTGGAGAGGGTGAAGCTGGGTAACGATGTGGTCGCCCGCCTCGAAGGCAAGTCATCGTTGGGTCGTCTCGGACTTTTGATCCACAGCAGCCTCCCTGGGAGCGAACCGGTGTTGATCCGTGAACCGGACGGCCACATTGGTTGGATGCCGATCGAGGACATAGTTCGTAAAGAGCTAGCGGGGGATGTCCTCTCTTTTGACCCCTCCACGCTCGCGGTGGGGTTCCACGCCATAACCAATTGGTACGAAGGCCCCGAGGATCGGATCTTTGAAGTATTGCTCGATTCGGGTAGCCGGGTGCGTGTGACGGCGGGGCACAATTTGTTCACCCTCGATACCGACGGTCGGGTGCTGAAGGTTCGCACCGGCGACCTCCGCCCCGACATCTCTGTGGCCGTGCCGGGCGACTTCTCGAGTGAACTCGAGATGGGAGCTTCGGAGCTGGCCTGGGAGCGGGTCGTTGAGATTCGAGATACTGGTGAGGTTGAAACCATTTACGACCTCGAAGTGCGACCCGGTGGTCGCAAGATAGAGAACTTCCTCGCCGGCTCGGGTGGAGTTTTCGTGTCGAACACCGCGGGCTTCGTCGACCCGGGTTTCGAGGGTCACATCACCCTCGAACTATCCAACGTGGCCACGCTCCCGATTGCCATCTATCCGGGGATGAAGATCGGCCAGATTAGCTTCTATCAGATGACCACCGAGGCAGATGTCCCCTATGGCTCTCCCCAGTTGGGTTCCAAGTATCAAGGCCAATCGGGACCCACAGCATCGCGGTCTCACAAGGACTTCTCCAACTAGATTGCGTTACTAGCTAGATAGGACTACTATCTAGTTGGTGATGAATCAACGACGTGATCCGCAATGGCTGCGAGGGGTCCTCCCTCTTTGCATCCTCTCTGTTCTCACAGAGGGTGAGCAATATGGGTACGACCTGTCACGCAAGCTCGAGGACGCGGGACTCGGTTCGATCAAAGGTGGCACTCTTTATCCGGTCCTCGGCCGTATCGAATCCGACGGTCTGGTCGCCGTTCGATGGGAGTCCGGGGCTGGCGGACCGAGTCGGAAGTACTACCGGTTGACCGACGACGGACGTTCCTTTCTGGCGAATGGAGGCAACGAATGGCTGGAATTCAACGACACCGCGGCGCGGCTGCTGAGAGCCGCGGTGGCGGAGGTGGGACGATGACCGACAAGACCTATTTCGATGACCTCGTCATCCATCTTCGTCTTCGCCGTGTTCCTGGTGAGGAGATCGGCGCTCTCCTCGAGGAGGCCCGACATCATCTGCAGGTCTCCGGAGAGAGCCCTGAAGAAGCCTTTGGTCCGGTAGAGGACTATGCCCGTGATCTCGCTGTGTCCAAGGGGATGGGGGACACTCCTCAGAGTTGGCCTCGTCGTGAGTTCATGGTGGCCACAGCCCACTTCGCCTCCTGGTATCTACTAATGAGTGCGGTCGTCGCCTGGGCTCTCGGGGAACCTGTGAGAGTGACTAGGGGCATGATGATCACCGTCCTCCTCGGTCTGCTGTTGGCTGCCAAAGTGGTCTGGCCGGCCCTGGTGGCGTATGCCGCCAGGAAGCAGGGTTCGGGCATCCCCGTGCTTGCCATGTTGGGAACGGTCGCCATCGCCGCCCTGGTTGTAGGCCTTGGTGATAAGTTGTTCTTTTCCTTTCAAGTGCTGCTTTCGGCTCCTGCACCAGTGGTGGCGGTGGGATCCCTGGTTCTGGTGGTAGCCAGCATGATTCCCCTGATTCGTCGAGGCGACCCCGTGAAGCGACCGGAAGCCTGAACGACAGGCGCCGCTCGCATGAAATCCTCGGCGGCCAGCATTGGTGTCTCCATCCGGTGCCGGTAGCCTCGCGCCCGTGACCGCCGACCGCACTCTCGCCTTTATAGGGGTCCCTTTCGACGGGGCGGCCACTCTCGGCTGGCCAGGGGCCCGGTACGCCCCGGACGAGGTCCGTCGCAATCTCGAGTGGATGAAAATGCGTGTCGAGGACGGTCACATCTACTGGATCGACCGTGACGAGGTGGTCCCTTTCAGTGCAGAAAGACTGATCGACGCAGGGGATGCCGAGGTGGTGCCTCACGACCTGATGGCGACGCTGGAAGCTGCTCGGATCGCCACCGCCCACCAGGTTGCCCAAGGGAGGGTCCCTATGGTGGTGGGTGGGGACGACTC
>JBGTEJ010000014.1:0-49954 GCA_041747855.1 Acidimicrobiia bacterium
TCCGAAGCGGGTTGTTATTGTCTTGGCGTCGTGTACGACCTCCTCCTGACAGTCCACATCCTGGCCGCCGCTGTCTGGGTTGGTGCCGGTATCTATAGCTCCGCCGCCTATCCGAGGCACGCCGCCAATGGAACCCTTCGAGATGTGATGGTGGTGGATCAGAAGTTGGGGGCGATCGTGATCGGTAGTGCCATCACACTGCTGGTGGTGTCCGGCATCGGACTGGTCATGATGTCCCCGGTCATCGGGTTCGGAAGCGCATTTGTTCTGGTAGGCATTGGCGTGGTCGTGCTCAGCAGCATCCTCGAGGGTGCCATTTTTGGGCCGGCTACCAAGAGGATGATCGAAGCTGAGGGGGCGGAACGGCTTCCGATGGGCATGAGATGGGCTCTGCCGGTCTATGTCGTTGTTTTTGCCTTCACGGTGTGGGCCATGGTTACCAAGCTCGGCATCTGAAGCTCCTGAATTCCTCGGGTCATCGGATCCCGGTGTCGTAGACGATTTCCCCCAGGGTCGACTCCTTTCCTTCGGAAACATCCAGTTGGATCTTGGCGGGGATTCCCATGAGTCCTTCCACCGGACCGAAGCGAACCTCGACCTCCCCGATCGGGACCCTTAGACGAAAGAAACCTTGGGCATCGGACCTGGTTTCCCAGAGTCGCCCGTTCTGCGCGAGAACGGTTACTAGGGCGTCCGCAACAGGTCGCGGGGCGCAAGTCGGGTCTGGCGGCAGACTCTCGACAGGACAAACGGGAGCGGCCACGGCCCGGCCGGATATCTCACCCTCGGCAACGGCTGGCCCGTCGCAAGCGCCGAGGGTGACCAGAAGGGCCAGAACAGTGAGTAGCCGCAGCATCACGTTTAGACGTGGATGGGAAACCCGAAGGTTCCGGTTGAAGGACGCAGCGATCGCCTGAAGTGGTCAGCGCAGAGACAGGGACGGCGCAGGCCGAGTTCGAACCATCATGGAGTCTTGAGTCCGGGTGAGATCCTGAACCATCCACAGGCCAATGCCGTTGAGAGTCCCGGGTCGCAAGTTGCTGGTCCTCAGATTGGCTGTTCAGTGCTCTTAGCGATGAGTTCATCCACGGAAAGGGTCCCGTCAACGATTTCCCTCGCAACCTGTGTCAGGTGGCGGCGCTGGCTGCGGGCGTAATTGCGGAGAGACTCGAACGATTGGACCATGTCCGACTTGGCTCTCTCGGCGACCATCCCCTTGGCCTGTTCGATGAACACGCGACTGTCGAGCGCGTTCTGGAGTTGTCCGACCCTGACCTCGGCTTTGTGCAGCGCTTGATCCTGGAGAATGGCTATGGCGGCGACATCCGCAAGTGCTCGGGCGAGACTTAGATCCGCCTCGCTCATGCCACCGATGTCCCTGCGGAACAGGTTGGCTGCCCCGACGACCTCCGAGCGGAGCCGGAGCGGGAGCGCATCCACCGAGCGAAAGCCGGTGTGTAGCGCCTCCGGAGCGAACTGGGGCCATCGGTCGATGGCGTCACTCAGGTTTGGGTGAGTGACCCTCTCGCCGGTGGCGTACGCCTCCAGGCATGGCCCCTCGTCGCTCTGTAGCTGGAATAGCTCAAGGAGCCTGGTGGCCTCGCTAGAGGCGGCCATGACCCGTAGGTTCCCGTAGTCGTCGGCCAGGAGGATCCCCGTTTCGTGCGCCAGTTCTAACTCGACGCAACGATTGGCAAGCACTGTCAGCAGGTCGATGATGTCGAAGTCATCGACGAGCGAATCCGTGAGCTCCACGAATGTGTGAACCAAGAGTTCTTCGCGCGTTTGCATTCCGGTCTTTTGTGCCTTCCGCGATTCTACTTGGCCGGGTTCGGAGCCGCACGATCGTCTTCTAGGCGGAGCCTCCGGGCCACGATGTCGCGGGCGACAGCGACCACTGGTCTGTTCGCTGCGTAGGCCTGTGCCCGGAGCCGTAGCTCGGCGTCAGCAACGCTGATGGCGAGTTGCACTGACACCATTCCCGACGCCTGGTGGACTTCGGCCCGGTGTGCATCGACACCACTCAGTTCGGTGGCGAGGACGGCCGACCCGTTTCGGGATTGAGTCGTAAGCATCACTTCCGCGAGCGCCTCGGCGACAACCAGGCCGTCGGCGGTCTGGTGTCCCGTAAGGGGACCGGGGCGATCTTGATAGAGAGTCAGGACGCCGATGCACTGGATTCCGGCGTGGATCGGGAAAGCGAAGACGCCGCGTGTCCCCGATCTCAGTGCGGGGGGTGTGAAGCTTGGCCAACGTCCCGGATCGGCGTTCTCGAGGTCGGGCTCGAAAATCGGCGTCCGTCCGGCGTAGGCATCGTGACACGGTCCTTCTCCGAGCGAGAACTGCAACTCATCGAGGTGGCTGGCTCTCTCGTCGGTGGAACACACGGACCCGCTGTTCTGTCCGCTCATCAGGGTTAAACCGGCTGCGGACACCTCGAGAACTTCGGCACTGGTACCGCACAGGCTCCGTCGAGGCACTGTGTTCGCATGCTCAGCGAACTTCGCAGCCACCCCCGACAGGCGGTCTTCATGCAGCATCCGTTCCATCTTTCCCATCCTTCGAAGCGATCGGCCGGCCCGGGCGGGGAGAAGTAAAAGCCCTGGCTGAAATCACAGCCGACATACACGGCCTCCCATCTCGGTTTGGAGTTTTACGAAGCGGAGAGCCGACTCGTCTGATGCGGCGATGTGTCGGGGTTCGAAGGTGCCAGAGATCAGTGTCACACCGGCCGAGCCTATGGGGAGTACTTCAGCGATCCGTACTACGAGGTGATCCAAGATGGACTGGATCGGGAAGTTCGTAATGAGAGTGCGAGCGAACTCGCTGAGTAGCTCCGACAGCTGTCTTGTTTGCACCGCCAACCTCCAGCCACAACAGTGCCGCGAGGACTAGGCGGTCCGACCAATCAATCTGTAGACGCGCATCATACCCGAAAGACTCCAACCTGGGAAAAGTGTTGCTACGGGTCAATAGTCGGTGCTGCCGGATCACACGAGCAGGTTCTCAATGAGTGCACCCCTCGATGTGGGCGGCGAAATCGCGCCTTTCGGAACGGTCGAGGTCAGCTGACTGCGGCCTTTACCAGCCCGGCGATTTTCTTCTCCACGTCAGGGGTCCATTCGACGATCGCGTATGCAACCGGCCACATCGGTCCGTCGTCGAGTGTGGCCGGATCTGCGAATCCGAAGGTCGCATAGCGAGCGTCGAATTTGGAAGCGGCCTGGAAGAAGCAGACCACCTTGCCGTCCTTGTTCGCGTAAGCCGGCATGCCGTACCAGGTCTTGGGTAGGAGTTTCGGCGCTTTCGCAATGACGAGTGCGTGGATGCGTTCGGCGAGTAATCGGTCGGTATCTGGCATTTCGCCAATCGCGTCGAGCACAGCCCGCTCGTTTTCGGCCTTCTTCTGGCCACCGCGACCCTCTGCCACCAGTTCCTTGGCACGCTCCTTCATGGCGGCACGCTCCGCATCCGAAAAGCCATTTGGACGGGACTTCTTCGACGATGGTGTCTGAGTCACCCATTCCTCCATTCGATGGGTCAAGTTGGACCACCCGGCTCGTCCTGCGGCCAAACCGGGATTCCTATGCTCCCGATCTTAGGGGCATCCCGCGGCGCCACGGGTCGATGCCGCCGCCTGGTTTCCGTCGGTTGCCATTTGTTGGTGTGGTGCCACTTACTGACTTGACCCTGAAGCCCCTCACAGTTCGTCGCAGTCGAACTCCTCTCCTGGGATTGTGTAGTCGAACGTGACATCGACCGTTCCTGTCACGACCGGCCATATCTGGGTCAATGTCATCGTCCCCTGAATGCGGTCGGCAGCCACATCGAATCCGGCCGGCGGAGCGAGCGCCGGTCCTGTTGGCTCTGCCCCGAAGTAGATGTAGGAAGTGGCATTGAAGCTCTCCGCGTCATACCAGTCTCCTTCGGGATGGTTGACCGCTCGGCCCTCATATTGCTCGGTCCCTTCCGAGCCTCTCCTAGACATGAACACCCTTATGTGAAACGCCTCGTATCCGATCCGTGAAACCCCTTCGGGTGGGACGATGTCCTCGACGGACATCTCTATCTCCAGTCCCTCCCCACCTCGGTGGCCCCGCAGGTCGAGGTCGTCCTCATCTGGTGGTCCTCCGAACGAGAACGGAACGCACCGGACGATGTAGTTCGGGACGAACCTCTCACCGTCGACCTCGTAGAAGCCGGTGCCAGATTCGAATGGGAGGTCCCCTGGTCCGGGTCCTCCAGGTTGGGTAGCGCCGGGTCCACTGGTGACGCCCGGGGCAGCAGGAGTGGTGGTGGTTGCTTCTTCTGGTCCCTCGGTAGAGGTAGGGGATCCTTCACCGCCGCACGCCGCAACCGTGACCAGGAGGATCGCGACACTCACGGCGGTAGTTCTTCTCGGCATTGTGGGGACCTTTCTCAATTGATCGGCTGGTTGTCTTCTGATCGGCTGGTTGTCTTCCTGGCCAATCGTGTCTCGCGCCGCTTAACAAAGGCTTAACGTCCAACCCTTCGGTCCTGGGGGCACAGTCATCAGTCGGTCGGGTAGAGCGCGTTTGGCCGGCGTTAAGTGGCTTCCGTCAATCTCAGACCCGATGTCAGGTTCCGATGCTGAGTAGAACGAAGCGGTCGGTGGCCGTTCTAGTCGTTCTGGCCCTAGTCGCTGCTGCCTGCACCAAAACCGACGCCGACACCACTACCACCGTCGTCCGGAACTCGCCCGAAGCTAAGGCGATGATCGACGCCGCCCTAGGGGGCACCCAGGCGGTGCAGGATTTCCTGATCCACTTGGACATGCTTGTTCAGGCCGAAGATGGGCATGTGAGCTTCTATGAGGAACTACTCGAAAGGGCCGTTGCTGGGGCAGGCGAGCCGGTTGATCTAGCCGGAGAACTCACGTTTGCTCCCGTGGATTCGTTGGATGGGAAGATGCTCGACTCGGGCGGCTCTCTCCTTTCGAGCCTATCAGTCGACTACGGCCTGCTGAAGCCCAAGCAGGCATTGTACGAAGTGACCGCAGCCTCAGTTGTCCAATCCCTGGGCGCTGATGCCGATCCAGCGATCTTGCAATCCTTGGACTGGGTTGGGGGCGGACCTACGGGTTTCCTGGTTGAGATCATCACTGCCCACCTTGCCCAACTCAGAACTCATGTCAGGCCCGGGGACATCGCGTCCCTCGATCTCTCCTTTCTGTCGGAGGTCAAACCAGGGGACAACGTCGCATCTCTCCACTTGTTCGGCCAGACCTACCCCGGTGATCCTGCGATGGAGGCGGGGTTATCCCCTCACGATCTTTTCACCTACCGATGGAACCAGGGACTTGTGGGCGTCTATGGCACAGATGGCGAGCCTGTCGTCGTCGCCTTAGACCTGAACGCTGGGGACGGGTCTGCCGAACCCTCCGCCGACAATCATGGCAGTCTCCCACCAGCGACGGGGTCCTCGCAGGGTCGGGTGAATGGCTCGGGCACAGTTCGGTTGGTCGGCCTGGTCGAAGGATCGCGGCCGAACGGTCCTGTGAACGCCGCCAACGCGCTTGACTCCGATCCTCTGCCCTCGACTCTCAATCAGGAAGTTAAATCGGCTCTCGTCCAAGCAGCCACTGGAGCTGGGGCTGCAGCGGGTGCCTTATTGGGGACCGCGCTTATTGCGGAGGTGTACGAGAACGCACTTGCCAACCCGGAAGGAGTTGGTTACGGCGAAGTGACCGTTGGGTCCCTGTTCATAGGTTTCAATCCTGCTACCGGTGTCTGGGGAGCCTTGCAAGGGCCGGATGCCGTCTTTGCGACGGAAGACCCGCAGATGCTCATCTGGTTCTTGATGGCGTACTTCGCTGTCGAAGCTTGCTTGGGGACAGCTCACGCACTTATTGGGGCCAATGATGCTCTGGGCCGTATACAAGACGTCCCGCCTGGGCTGGACAACTGTCTACCGCCGGGAGATCCACCGCCTCTTCTCCCCAAACCGCCCGGTCCGCTCCTGGGGGCGCTTCTTGGCGATGTCCATCTGAGGACCTTCGACCGATTGGCGTACTCGAATCAGGCGGCCGGGGAGTTCCTACTCTTCGACAACGGGACTACCACCATCCAGATGCGGACCGAGCCGGTCGAAGGACTCGACTCGGTTTCCGTGGCGACGGCCCTGGCTGTCCGGATCGGCGAGCTCGCAGTGTCACTCCATGCGGGTGGCGAGACCTGGATCGACGGGGAGCTAGTTCAACTAACCCGGGGTGAGGCGGCCGCTGTCGGAGATGTCGCTCTCCTGTGGTGGAATGGAGGCTGGGTCGTGGTCTGGCCCGACGGAACAGAATTGGAAGTCAGGGACTCGGGCTCAGAGTTAGTTGCCTTTGTCACGCCCTCATCAGCTGGGAACATTGGGATGCTGGGGAATGGCGACGGTGACCCGGCGAACGACCTGGTGTCGCGGTCAGGTGACTTGTTTCAAGTGCCACCCAGACCGAGTGGTGGCTACGACGATGCCTTCTACGACTCGTTCTATTCGACCTATGTCGACTCTTGGCGCATCACCCAGGAAGAATCCCTATTCCACTATGGCCCCGGCGAGAACACCGCCACCTTCACCATCGAAGGTTTCCCCACCCGATACGCCCGTGTATCAGGCTTGGACCCGCAGACACGGGCCGACGCCGAGGAGGCGTGCCGCATCGGTGGTATCACCAGAGAGGATCTGTTGGAAGACTGCACGCTCGATGTGGGTTTCACTGGAGAGAAGAGATTCGCTTACGCCCACTATCTGGTCCAGGCGCGAACCGAACCCGCGGTCAGGGTTCCGGACGGTGCAGGCCCCCGGGACGGTGACAACATTGTGACCATCGGCGCCCTGAGCATCGACTTCGGCCCCGACTCGGCACTGCGAGATCCGAGTAGGACTTCACGGTGGGAGTGTTCATGGGACGAAGGTCAGTTCCGGGCCTTTAGCGCCTTCGCTGAGTCTCCAACCCGGAGCTTTGACGTAACCGTTCTTTACGGCAGCGCTGAGACCAATCCGACCGGGGTCCAGTCCTTCGCCGTCGTGGTCCGCCTGAACTCGGAGGACTATGCATGGACCGGGATCACCATCGACGATGTGCAGCCCTTTACGATCGATTATCTGACACTCGACGGCGGCACTCTCACTGCAAGCGGGACCGCCTATCTCAACGATCCGCCGCTGCCGAACGCGTTTCCATTGGTCCTACCCGAAGGCGCCGACCTGCAACGGTTCACCATTCAGGCCACATGCGACCAGTAACCCGGAGCCCAAGAGTACCGGTCGATAGGGAGTTCAAATGACGGGCACGTTCCGGACAGGCACACCTACAACCGGTGCAGGAACTGGATTCAGCCCTTTCCGATTCCTGGGACGCGTCGTCGTCCTGGCATTCGCTCTGATCCAACTGATACTGGTGGCGAGGATCCTCCTCGACCTCGGTGTGATCCCTCCTGAAGGAGGTTGGAGCGAGATGATCATCAGCTTCAGTGACACACTTGCTGCGCCGGTTCAAGGCATCGGCAACGGGCTGGCTGGAATGTTCGGCGGTGGCTCGCCGGACATGGTCGCCGGTGAAGGCCTCAACGCGGTGATGGTGGTTGCTCTGGCCGGATGGTCGATCCTCGAAGCCCTGGTGATGCGGGTGGTACACAAACTGGCTGCGGTCTGAATCGTCAGTTCTTTTGGACCTTCAGTGGAAGCGGCCCACTCCGCTGGGTTTCAACGCTCTCGGGCGATGTGCTCAAGCTTGTCGCTCAACTCCTCGAATAGGTCCGAACTAGTAACAGGCTCGTAGTCCGGCTCCTCGCCGGACTCCCCGAGCCCGGCCTCGATCTGCGAGCGGAAATCTCGGGCCGCCGCGCTTCGGCTTTCCAACGGTGCCCAGCCATGCTCTCGATAAACCTGCTCGACATGGCGGAGGAGTCGAGCTGCCAGGGACCAATCACGTTGCGCGATCAGAGTGGGCAATGCCCCGAACGCCGCCTGTGCGAAGTAGACCCCCCTCTGGCCCGACACGAGGCTCAACGCCTCCAATGACACTTCCGCTGCCCTTTGGGGTTTTCCCCATCTTCCTTCAACCAGTGCCTTCTGAATCAGGGCCCCGGTCAGAACCCGGCGGTCGTCGGTGTGTCGGGCCAGGGTCACCGCTCGGTCGGCGCACGATCGAGCGCGGGCCTCGTCGGCATCGTGCCAGGCCACCATGGACAGGTGTCGTTGAATCGAGACCGCCCGAGGTCCGTCGGGCTGTTCGAACATTCGGGCCGCCTCGGTGAGGTTTGCGCGGGCTGCAGAGGTGTCGGCACGCTGGGCTTCCTCGATTCCGATCTGAAGCATGCACTCGGCGACCTGAACGAGGTCACCAACCTCGCGGAACGCGAGCATCGCCCTGCTCATCAGGTCAGCCCCTTCACTGGGCCGACGTGCGAGTTCAGCTCTTCCCAGCCCGTATAGGGCCAAACCCTCCAAGCGTCGGTGGTTTCTGGCCTCGGCCACCTTCTGAAGCTGTTGGTAGAGATTCACCGAACGTTCGTAATCGCCGATGAAGAACGCCACGGCTCCGGCTGCCTCGAGTGCTTTGGCTCGGTGCTCTTCGTCGAGTTCGGATGCGAGGCACTCAGATAGCCAACGCTGACCCTCCCACCCCTGGTAACGCCCCACCCAGAACGGAAGCAGCCCGACTACCACTTCTGAGGCCAGGTCGGGCTTCCCGATGTCGAGGAGGTGCCGCACGGCTATACGGAAATCGGCGATGGTCTCCTCCACCAGGGCGAGTGCGGTCGCCTGCTCGGGGCCCCTGGACGAGGCCTCGGCTGATCGGGCCCGCTCGACGAACCAGATCGCGTGTCGGTCCTTTAGCGCTCGGATTCTGGCGGGTTTGAGTCGGGCCGCTCCGAAGTCCCTCAGAGGCCCGAGAATTCGGTATCCGAGGAGACCCCTCGGGGATCGCTCCGGGGCGAAGAGTGAAGCTTCGACAAGCCTCCCAATCGTGGCTGCCGCCGCTTGCTGGGTTGCTTTGGGCAGGCAGACACGGTGGAAGGCGTCTGCTGTGAAGATCGATCCGAAAACTGAGCCAGCCGCGAAGGCTGCTTGATCCTCTGGGCCTAGAAGGTCGACGCTCCAGGCCACCGCTTCGAAGACCGAACTGTGGTGGGGCGGGTCGCTTGTCGCCCGGAAGGCTGGAGGGGTCAGAGTGAGGCTGGCAACTCGATTCAACGCGATTGACGGCACCCAGCTGGCTGCGAGTTCGAGGGCCAAGGGGATGCCCCCGGTACTTCTGCAGACGTCGAGCAACTCCTGGGAGTCGGCTTCTCGAAGGGAGATCGTCGGGTCGGCGGTGCGGACCCGGTCGGCGAACAATTGAGCTGCTGGAGACTCCCAAAGATCTTCCGGGGTGCTCGGCAACGACAGCTCTCTCAAGGGCCAGACAACCTCTTCGCTGACACCGAGACGGACCCGGCTCGTCGCCAGAACCCTCAGCCGGCTCCCGTGGGCCCTGGGTGCGAGGAAGCGGCGAACACTGGCCAGCAAATGCTCACAGTTGTCGAGTATCAAAAGTGCTGGACGGGATGACAGATACTGATAGAGGTGTTCCAGGGTTTCGATGTGCTCGGTCACCGACATCGCGGATGCAATGGTCCCTGACGTGTCGGTGTCGCTGGTAGCGCCCGTCAGTCGGGCCAGCCACACACCTCCAGGGAATGCCTCGATCCCCCGAATGGCAGCCTCGAGGGCCAGACGGCTCTTACCGATTCCGGGTGCTCCGGTGATCGTGACCATGTGGCTGCGTGACAGCATGTCGAGCACGGCTTCGATGTCGTCGTCTCGCCCGATGAAGGTCGAATCGACCTCTGGGAGGTTGTTGGGGACCGTGGTGGCAACGGTCATCAGGGTGGGGTCCTGAAGGAGGACCTTCTCCTCGAGGTTTTGCAACCGTGGCCCGGGTTCCAGGCCCAACTCATCCCCCAGGATCGTTTTCGCCTCTTTGAATGCATTGAGAGCATCTACCTGTCTTCCGGCCAGGTAGTAGGCGTGTATCAGTTCCTCCCACATCGGCTCGTTGAATGGGTTCTCCTCGACGATGCGCCGAAGATGCGCAATCGATTCGGAGACACGCCCCTGCAGAGTCAGAGCTCGGGCCAACGTGGCTCCTGCGGTCGTGGCCAGTTCACTGAGCCGGGCCCGTTCGGCTCTTGCGGCGTCGACCTCCTCGAGGTCCTGGTAAGGAGTGCCCCTCCACATACCGCTGGCGCGACCGGCGAGGTCCGAGGCCTCACGGAAGTGTCCGCGGCCCAGCGCCGCTGACGCATCGGTGACCAGCGCGGAGAACTCGGGGACATCGAACTCGCTTCCGTTCAGATTCAGTAGATATCGGCCACGACCGGAGGTTGTGACATCGGGGATCTGCCTACGCACCGCAGAGAGGTGGACGTGGAGGGTGCTCCTTGCAGTGTTGGGTGGAGAGTCGCCCCACATCCAATCCACCAGTGTGTCAGTGGTCACCGATGTCTCTGGGTGTAGAAGGAGACATGCAAGTAGGCGACGGTGAGCTGGTCGGAGCGAGAGCGAGTCGCCGTTGACCTTTACGGTGAGCGGACCAAGCGCCTCGAATCTCAGTGGAAACCCCCAGTGGTGGGGGGCGAACCTTACAGCTGCCTACCTGGGCGCGCTCAAGTGGCCCGCAGGGGCACTCTACGGCCGACACCGTCCTTTTAGATCAAGTGGGCGGATCCTCTCCATTCACCGCCCGGATCGCCGGTTGGCCGAGTTCCGGGCTGGGTGGTCGCAACGTCATTTTTGGCCGTTCAGCCCCCGGCGCAGGTCACCTCGAATGTGCCCGACACCGGACCACCGCCATCGGCGCTGACGAAGTTCGCGGTCCCGTGGGTGTGGCGCCCGTCGATCGAAAAGCTCTCGACGCCACTCCCATCCGCCTTACGCGAGTCCGCCACCCAAACGGCGCCGCCCAAAGTGTCCGCTCCTACGGCGATCACGGGAACCTCGCCGGGTAGCCCGGTCCCTTCCCTGATCAGAACCAGGTGGACTCCCACATACCCGTCGGGCACAGTTGGTACTCCGGCCACATCCACCCAGGTCAGTGCCACATTGAAGTACCCCGAACCGAAGAGACTTGGAGCACAGCTATTGCGAGGGGATCCGGTGTCCTTGAACTGATATATCTCTTCTCCAACGGTGATGGTTGCCTCACTCACGTCGACCTGGCGTGTGCCACCGGTTCCGGACGTGGTGGTAGTTGTTGCCTGAGCTGACCCACCCTGAGTGGTAGGGGTCTCACCTGGAGATCCGCCACATGCAGAGAGGCCAAGGGCAACCAGGGTGGAGGCCAGAATGTGACTCGTCAGACTCATGTCCGCCTCCCTCCTGTGACTCGTGTCGGCGTTTTATGCCGTCTCATCTTGTTCTCACCTCAACCGGGACATGTGATGTCGAAGGTGGCGGTGAAGAATTCTCTGACGTGGTCGTACTCGTAGACGGCGACCTCGCCATAGATCCGGTTGCCTTCGATGCTCCATGAGCCGAGATCCCCGGCGAAGTTGACGTTCTGGAGGGTCAGCTGTTCATCGTTGGCGATGAGGTAGTCGAACTCCTCTTCCGCTGAGCCGTCAGGCGGGTCTACCTGAAGGTTGAACTCGAGAGCTTCGTCGGCGGCTTCTGCGTCCTCGATCGTGGGGAACAGGCTCAGCTCCAAGGACACTTGCGGAACCGCCTGGTTCCCGTCGGCATCGATTGCCACTGCGATCACCCAGAACTGGCCCCGGCCGAAGAAGTCCGGCTCGCACCTGGTTGGGACCATGACACTTCCGACTCCGATCGGGATGTCATTCCGGGTGCTCAGTTCGTAGGTTGTCCCGTCGATGGTGACGGTCGCGCTGCCCTCGTCGCCGCCAGAAGCCGGTGTGGTGGTGGCCACGGTGCTGCTTCCCGATCCGCCGCTCGTTGTCGTCGTCGCTCCCGGGGCGGTCGGATCGGTGTTGCCTCCGTTGCCACCGCAGGCTGCAACGAGAACCGCGACAGCCGCGATTGCGACTCCTGCTCTAACTCGAGTGCTCATTGTTTCCTCTCGTCGTTCAAGCGTTTGGACTGGTGGATGGGGGCACTAACTGCCCATTGCTTGCCAACCTAAGAGAACCCCATTAACGAACCCTTAACGTGTCGCGGATGGCTGTGAGGACGATGAGCGAGCTCTCTCTTCACCGCCTCCAGGGTGGTTTGGGGAGATCCATTGTCCGCAGGTTGCGGTCGAGCAGGCTCACGAGCTCCCTGGTCGACTTCTGAGCAGCGCAGGGGGTGATCAGGTCGTTGGCGTCGGCCCTGGTGCCGCAGCCGTCCATCATGCTCTCCAGTACCTCAACCAGGCCCAGTGCCGCGTCTCTGTGTCCGGGCCTGATGGCCAGGTCCAGGGCCACCACGGTCGCCCTCACGAGGAGCTTGCCAAGGGCCCCGAACTTGAAGGCCTTGTTGGGCAGAGCGGCGATGTGAGCATCAAGCCAGGAAACGTCGATGCCGTCGAGTATCCCGTCACCGTCACTGTCGGGATTGTTCGGGTCGGTGCCGGTCAACGCCTCCTCGGCGTCGGTCAGACCGTCCAAGTCGGAATCGAGAGTCACCTGCAGCTCGCCCACCAGCGTCCGCAGTTCATCCGGACCTCTGATACCCAGAACCAGTAGGTGATGTGGACCCGCTTCCGCATCCAATGGGATGGACACCGTCGCAGCAAACGTTCCATCGGCGCCCACCACCGTCGATCCCAAGAGCCTGGGCTCGGAGAACATGTAGAACCCGACTTCTGAGCCGGGCAGGAAGCCACCACCAATGACCTCGAAGCTATCCCCCGGTGAGGCGATCGGGGGGATGCCCCCGGGGACACCGTCGGCCAGCGTGGGAAGGGCTGCCACGTAGACGTTGAAGGTGCGGGACGTCGAATTGGCGGGGTTGTCGTTCTGAGTAGCAGTGACGGTGACCTCGAACACCCCAGGTCCCTGATCCACAGTCGGGGTCAGGATGAAGATGCCGTTCAGGAGCGCGTTTGGGGGAACGCCGTCCCACGTGATCGTGAACTGGTCTCCTTCGGGATCGTGGATCACCGGAACGACAACGATTTCCTCCCCGACCAAGCCGAAGACGTCGGATATGGGTTCGATCATCGGGGGAAGGTTGATGTCGTTGACCGTGACGGTGAAGGTCGCTGTGTCGAAGTTGTCAGGGTTGTCGTCCTGGGTGGCGGTGACAGTGACTTCGAAGATCATGTCGGCATGTTCGGGCAGTGGCGTGAACGGGATGACCCCGTTGATGATGCCGTTGGGAAGACCTTGGATTGTCTTCGTGAATGGATCGCCCTCCGGATCGGTCACGACTACCGGGATCTCGATGAACTCACCAACTTCAAGCACAACATCCTCAATAGGTTCGATCACCGGGGGAAGGTTGGGGATCGGCTGGTTGCCGAAGTCGGCCCCGGTGAAGTTGGCGCCCGAAGCGAGGCTCATCCGATGTGCGCCCTCGTTCGATGCGGGGAATGTCTGTTGGTAGCCCCCGGGGACGATCTCCCGGACGACCCACTCACCGGGCACCAGCCCGGCGAACTCATACCCGCCGGAAGAATCGGTGGTCGCCGTGGGTTCGCCAAGGTCGAGCATCCCGTTGTCGTCGAGGTCGAGGTAGATGGTGACATCGGGTAGCAGCGCCTCATCGTCATCCTGTACCCCATCGCCATCGCCGTCCTCCCACTTAACCCCACTGATTGTGGCCAGAGCTTCAAGGGAGACGACCACGTGGTCGGTGACGCCGATGGTTTCGATGATGGTAATGAAGACGGGGGTGGGGACCTCGATGGTGACGGTGTCGGTGACTCCGATGATCTCGTTGATGGTTATGACAACCGGATGGGGATCCGGGTCAACCGGATCGGTGACGGTGATGGTGACCGTGTCGTTGACCCCGACGTTCTCGTCGATCGTGATGACGACTGCGATGGGGACCTCGATGGTGAGCGTGACGGAGTCGGTGACCCCAATGGTCTCAGTAATGGAGATGACAACGGGGGATGGAAAGCTGAGGTTGATGGTGACGGTGTCGTTGACTCCAATCGTCTCGGAGACCACTATCAGGATCGGGTCAGGATCGGGGTCGACCGGTTCGGTGACGGTGACCGTGAACACCTGGTTCGCCACGTTGCTTCCTGATCGCGCAGTGACCTGGAACTGGTGGGAGCCGATCTGCTGTTCGGTCGGTGTCCATCGGAACACGGCTGTGAGACCATCCGGCGTCGTGGCTACATCACCGAGAGCCGCTCCTGCTGGTCCAGATAGAAACAAGCTGACACCGGTGAGGAGAGTGGTCACGGTGATGATAACGCTTAGCTCGCCGCCCGCCTCGACGGTTTGGGCTTCGATGGGCTCGATGACAAGGGACTCCAGGACCCGAATGGAGACCTGGAACGGAACCGTGTTCGTACCGTCTGACACCACCATGTGGGCCACGTGGGTACCCACCTGGGCCAGGGTTGGCTGCCAGGTGAGGCTCCCGAGAGCGTCGTCCCATTGCGCACCGGGAGGCAGGCCATTCCACTGAACGGCAAAGGTGTCCCCGTCGAAATCGGTGATCACCGGCTGATAGGTCAATGTCTGACCGACTGTCACCTGCAGCCCGATGAGTGGCGAACCGTCGAACATCGTGGCGCCTTCGACTTCGGGCGGGTAATCGATGTCGTAGGACCCGCCTATGTCCCATATGACCGCCCGTCCGCCGGAGGTACCGGATACAAGGCCCTGATGGTTGATATCGCGTGCTTCAGACGTGTTGGTGCCAGGAAGATGACCGAGTGGTTCCATGACGCCCACATCAGACCTCCACAGGAAGGCCGACCGGGGCTGGTCGGGATTTGTCGAGTCGCCGCTCCACCCGACCACCCACCCGTCACTGTTCACCCCCCAGGCGTTGCTATGTGTTGCTCCTCCGAGGGTGCCGAGGTGGATCGGATCGGCACCGGGACCCGGCCAGTAGACAGCTGTTGTAACTCCTTGGGAGGGCACAGTCCATCCGGCGATCTGGTGATTCTCGCTGATACTTCGTCCGTTCCCTCCCACGAGTTCGACGAATCCCCCACCAGGACTCCAGGTCCAGCCTGTCCCGACCGCAACTCCACCGCCGATGTCCAACGCCGTGAAACCTCTTCCGTCCGGAGTTGGTGGGATGAGAAGAAACTCGTACCCACCGAATCCGTTTGGCGTTGCATAGAAGCTGCAGTCGCCCGACAGCGGCGTCGGATGACACAGATTGGCGGGGTCGGAGACATGTACCACCCCAACGATTCGCCCGGCATCGTCGATGCCGTTCACCGAGGGGACCCCTATTCCCGGAGTGTATCCGGGCGGCAGACCCATGTCGCGGGCGCCGGTGTCCTCCTCCCAGACGAAGAACCGGAAGAAGCCGGAGCCGACGTAGGTCCCGACAGCAGTACCGGAGGCGTTCATATCATGGATCCGGAACCCCTCGCCGCTCGGAATGGAGACTCGGATCGGGAGGTTCACTCCCGTCCAGACATCGGCGCCTTCCATGGTCCCCCCGGTGTTGATGCCGACCCAGCCGTCGTCGTTGATCGCCACCGCATTCGAGTTGAACTCGTTGGTGTATGGCACGGTCAGGATGTGTACACCCTCAGTCGACTGGTCATCGATCGGCGCTGCCGCGACCCTTGCAACTGGAAGGAGCGCCGCCACCAGGGCGAGTGCCAGCAGAACCCGACCGAGTCTTGGTGGCCTGGGTCGCGCTCTCATCCGTCGTCCGGGTCGGTGATCACGATGGTGACCCGGTCCGTGACGCTGATGGCGTCACCGAGACCCTCCGACGATGGTGCGGCGGTTGTCGACGGATCCAGTACAGAGGTTGTTGAAGTGGCCCTGACAGGTGCCCCGGTGGTGGCCACGGTCGAGCTTTCTACGTATGGAGGGTCGGCGGCGCAAGCAGCCAGGAGCATCAGGGAGATCGCTGGCCCATACAACCCTCGCACACGTCTCATTTTGTGTTTCACGTCGAACCAAACGCCGTTCCCTGTCACCCGTCTGTGAAAGAGATGAGAACCTCGAATTCGATCAGTTGCCCTTCCAAGACCGCAACCTCGGCGACATCGGCAGAGGTGAGAATCTGGAACTCCAAGAATCCGCAGGATGTCGCTTGAGGAGTGCAGAGAACAAGCGTCGAGCGAGCCGCGTTGATGGTCCCGTCTCTTGTCGCAGTTATCGATCCAGAGAGGCGCACTGCGCCATCCTCACTCGTCTCGACAATGAGGTCCGGCTCAGTAAGTGCACATACAAGGTCACATGGACTGCTGCCGAAGGGGAATTCAACTCCCCATCGAACAATCTCGCGTTCCCCGGTCAGAATCCTGCTGAGGGCGATGTGTGCCGTCGCCCACATCGCATTGCTGAAATCGTGGCGCGCATGAGGTGATCCATCCGGGTTGTGGACCTCGATGGTCCAGTCGCCATGGACTGCGATCGAGTTCCCGAGCGGCGAATTGGCAGCTTCCACCGTGGGGCCACCACCGCAGGCCACCACCATTAGGGCAACCGCCATACCTAATCCAAACAACTTCTTTTGACGCATGAGCGCTCCTTGATTCGATCGTGGCACCCCTCCACCGGGCCGCCTTAACCGAGGAACCTAAGAGTCGGCGCTTAACGGACCCTTAACGCGATTGGCTGCGGGCGTCGCGGACCGACGCGCTCCAACTCCAGCTTGCCGAGGCGACACCCTTGAAACCCGTCCGTCTATCCGGCATGCTCGGAGAATGTCAGCAGTTGAGCCAGCCCGGCACGCCCTGTACTCTCGCCTCGAGGAGGTAATCGGCCGCGAGCACGCCGAAACCCTGATGACACATCTTCCCTTGCACAGGGCTGACGAAGTTGCCACCAAAGCGGACATCGCAACCCTACAAATAGACGTCGATGCGAGGTTCGACCGCCTCGAAGACCGGTTCGACCGCCTCGAAGACCGGTTCGAGAGGTGGGGGGAGCGCATGGATCGGAACCAGCGCTTCTTCGTCGGAACGGCTCTGGGCACGCTAACTGTCATGACCGCCATCTTCTCGTTCGTGGTCAGCCTGCTGACCTGACCGACGTTCCGGCACCACTCAAGCGGTCGGCATGGCAGCAACCTCACCCAGATATTCCTTGATGGAAGGAACGCCGGTTAGGACCCGCTCGAAATACTCGTCAACGGCGCTCATCGCCTCAGTCCTTGCATCGTTCACGTCCGTTGTCATCTCATCCGCGGTGTCGCGTCGGCTGACCGCGTCACGCAGCCGGAGGAGGCGTTGCACCATTTCAGCCTCGGCACGCCCCTCGAACGCCGCCACGGCCGACATGATCAACTGATCGACTTGGGCGACCATGCCCTCGGTCTCAAAGGTGTCACCTGCATCAGCCGCCTCTTGAAGGGTTCGGAGCAGAGCCGCCACCTGATAGAGGGCCGTCACCGGCTCGTCGAACAACTCTCGGACATAGGCGGCCTCGGCGTAGCGGCCGGTCAGGCGAAAGATGTTGTACATCCGACGTGCAGCCTTTCCAAAGTTGGGACTCACCACGGTGTACTTGTAGACCTCCTCAGTGAGTCTCTCCACATACTCGGCCACTGAGTCGGCCCCCATCTCCTTGACCAGTTTGGTGAAGAGGGGAATCGAGTCGACATCGAGGTAGACCTCCTGGAAGTACGGGTCGAGGAACCCGTCCAGCGGGGTAATCGACCCATCTGGTGCCTCCCAGGTGGCGTCCAGGACATTCGAGGCGTTCGCGACTCCTCCATGGGTAGGGTCGGCCACGACCCAATCGAGCTTGCACCATCCGGGGTCGGCTGAAGCGTCCGCCCAACTCAGGGTGCCTGGCCCTCCTCCTTCTGACCTGTAGTCGATCTTCCCCTGCTCAACTTGACCGGGTGTCCACGAGATAGGGGACCCCGCGTTAACCTGCTCCACCCCGACGGCGGCTGAAACTGGCCAACTCCCGAATTTCACCTCCTGCAGCCGATATCCCGGACCGGTCATGACAGACAGCGCCTTTTCGCGGATGAGGTCTCCGAGGATTTCGCAGGCCGCTTCGCGTGTTTCGGCCCGGATGTGGATTCGCTCGAAGAAGTCACAGTCCCCGGGAAATCGGTGCACCCGGTTCTGAGCAGCCGAGCCAGATAGTGCGAGGGCGGTGAGCACATCGGGTGGGCGGTCTTCGAACCCGACAATCGAAGCGATGTGACGGAATCGACCCAGTTCGGCCTCATCGATATCGGCCATGGTGACCTGGTGTCCGTAAACCCCGGTGTTGACGTCGATCTCAAGGGGTCTGGACGACTCACGCGAGACCGCAGCGATCCACTCTCTGGCCTCGACCTCGTCCAACTCGACCCCCATGTCGTGGGCAGCCCGCAGAACCATCTCGATGGGGTCCTCTGGAGTGGTTCTGGTTCCGTCGCTCAAGTCATCCTCCAATCGATTCCTGCCACCTTATGACCGATGTCTTAACGCATACCAAAGGAGACCTGGCAATCCCATGGGCCCTGTTTGGTTTCTGATGATCCTGGTTCCGGCCCGAGGCCCTAAGTGTCGAGGGGCTCGACAGGCTCGAGGAACACAACCGGAATCTGTCTGTCGGTCCGCTTCTCGTACGTAGAGTAACCGTCGTACGCCTCGACGATCCGGGGCCACCACTTCTCGCGTTCCTCGTCTCCGGCTGTGGTGGCTTTGGCGACGAACCGGTGGCTCGGAGTCTGAACCGTCACCATGGCGTCAGCAACCAGGTTCAGGTACCAGGAAGGGTGTTGGGGGCGGCCACCATAAGAGGCGATCACCACCAGTCGCCGATCGTAGCGAAGGTACAAGAGTGGCACGGTATGGGCCTTCCCGGTCTGTCTCCCGGTGGTGGTGAGCAGGAGCATGTCGTTGTCGACAAGTCGACGACCGACGATGCCACCGGTCATCTTGAAGACGAACCTGTGAAGCTTTGAGAGGCGGCGGACTCGGCGCTCTTTCATCGAAGGTGATGTCTAGCACGCGCCCTGCCATAGACGGCTCTGGTCTACTGCGGTAGGCTGCCCTGACGATGCGCCGAGTGGCAACATTCGGGATGGCGCTGTTGGTCGCAGTCGCTCTCGTCCCCATCCAATCTGCCCCAGCCCAGCAACAGCCGACCGTACTGCTGACACCGAACTCGGGGCCACCGGGGACGACAGTCTCCCTCGACGGCAGCGGATTCACAGGGAGCAGCCCTGTCGTCGTCTTCTTCAACCAGGTCGGAGGTCAGGTCCTCGAGGATGGCAACACCGACAACCTCGGGACGTTCAAGGTGCAATTCCCGATCCCCAGCTCAGCTCCAGGCAGCTACCCGGTAATCGTCTGCATCAGCTACAACCCGTCGGCGCCGATGCCGTGTCGTGAGCAGGCGAGCGCCAACCTCCGAATTCTCGCCACGGCGACCACTACCGCCCCTCCACAGCCCACTACGACACTTCCCCTGGGTACCGGGACCACCTCCCCCGAATCCACGACAACGTCGAGTCTTCACCTCCAAAGTGTCACAACCAGCACTCTTCCCGATCCGCCTGCACCCAGCGGACCTGTTGGTGTTGCCTTCACTACCACCTCGACATCCCTGCCTACGCCCGGTGGGTTCCAGGGCCAGTCGACACCCCATCCCGATCTCGAGGTAACTGCGGTCGAAGTGACCCAAGGGATCCAGGACCTTCAGAACCGCATGCCTCTCGTCGCCAACCGGCCGACATTGGTCAGGGTGTACGTTGCTGTAGATCGCTCGGAAGGCATCGGACTAGGAGGCCTGGTCGGCACCACCCCGGATGAACCTTCTGGCGTTGCCGAACTGTCCCCGGTCGAGGGATTGCTCCATCTGCAGCGGGACGGCCAGTCGATCATCGTCTATCCGGACAACGGCCCGATAACTGCCCACAACGACGGTGGGGACCGCACCGAACTCTGGGACACACTCAACTTCACCCTTCCGCCCGATTGGACCATAGGCGAGGTCAACATGACAGCCTTCGTGTGGTCGGATCACCCACACCTGGCTCTCTACGCCGACCCTGAACCGGGCAACAACTTCGCCCAGGGCACCGTGGTGTTCCACCAGTCGCAGAACCCGCTGGTGATCGTGCTCCGACTGAATCCGGTGAGTACCCATGCCCTTTCCGACTCGGGCTTCACGACTGCGGTCTCAACGGCCACCAAGTCGTATCAGCGATACCACCCTTTGGACACTCCCAACTTCGCGGTCATCCCTCAACCGCTCGGGCCGGGACCGTCGACCAACGAAGATGATCCAACCGACGAGTGGGACATGGAGGAGAGCGTGGGTCAGCCTCTCCGCCGGATGAAGTGGCTTTTCCTGGAGTGGGGTCTGGGCGAGGAAGTCAGGATGCATGGGCTGATCCGGTCGTCGACACCGACCGGGAAGTGGTCTGGCTTCGCAAGCGGCAAGGTGGCGTGGTCGAAGCCAACCGAGCTCACTCCCGGGCACGAGGCGGGGCACCAGTACGGTCTGAAACATGTTCCGTGCAAAGACGAGGACGACGACGGCCAGCCGGATGAACTGGAGGGTGGGGCAATCGACCAGACCCACCCGTCCGGTCTCCCCAGCTGTTCGATTGCCCCGGAAAGTGAGACCGGGTATTACGGCACAGATCTCTGGCTACTGGTCCCCCCGGAGATCTACTCAAACGACCCAGCGCACCCAAGCGTCGTCTATCCCTTCATGGGTTACCTGGCGCCCAGGTTCGTCGACGCATACCACTACTGCGTACTGATGGGGACATATGGAATCCCGTGCAACCCGGCGGCGATAGGTCTGCCGCCTAAGGCGAAACCGGGTCCACCCGTGAACTGCGGGCCATCGCAGGGCAACGGGATCACCCTCGATCTTTGCCTTGTCATCGAAACAGACGACGACGATCTCTTCGGGCCGATCGGACCCCCGGGCTCAGTGCTCCTCGTGGTGCCCGAAACCGAGTTCGAGAAGTGGGTCATGGTCGAGGTCGACGCCGGCACGTCCCAGTTCGGCCATGCTCAGCTCGTTGATGACACACCGACCCTGCGCCACGAGTTGACTCACACCGTCCAGCAGGCGAAGACGGGAGAACTTGGAAATCAGGTGATGCTCCGGGTGACCGATGTGGGCGGACACGTTCTGGCGATGGTCCCTGCCACAGGGACTGGGCACGGCTCCGACGCCGATGAAGTCCCAGCGCCCTATGTGGGGGTCGAGGTTGTGCCCTGGCCCGCGAACGCAGCTGCCCTGGATCTCCTGGTCGATGGCGTTGTGGTCGACACTCTCTCCCCTTCGGCGTCGCCAACGGTGACGATCGGCCCCATCGAAGTCAATGATCGGGTGGTCGATCTGTCCTGGGCCGGTGAGGACCCCGACGGGGATGCTCTCGCCTATTCCCTCTATTGGAGTACTGACGGGGGAGTTAGTTGGCGGGTGGTCGAGTTTGGCATCACCGGGACCGAATGGTCGCTGGCTGCAGATGCCCTCCAACTGCCCGGCGGGGAGGTGCACCTCAAGGTGACGGCATCTGACGGATTCGCCACAGGGTCAGCCGTCTCCGGTCCGGTATCGGTCTCTTCTGGCGGGCCGACCGGGAGTATCGCCGGCCCGGACACGATCCCGCAGTACCTCCATTCCACGCTCACCGTCCATGTCTACGATCCTGAGGACGGTCCGATCGAAACCGGCGTTTGGAGGTCCGACCTCGACGGGGACCTTGGTCAGAGTCGGACCATCTCGACCCGCGATCTCTCACTGGGTGCCCACGTGATCAGTGCCACAGTCAGCGACTCCGATGGAACGCAGGCCACCTTCGTGCACCATCTCCTGGTCGAAGAGTCCGACATCCCCGCGCCCAAGCAGCCGGGGTCGGCACCGGAGGCCGAGATCATCGTCGCAATCGGACCAGGGAATCTCGACCAGTACCAGTTCCCGGCTCCAGCTGGTGTGTCGGTGACGACCCAACCGGCAGAGGTAATCGACACCGGAACGCCGACATTCGTTCTCTGGCTGGCGCTCGGAGGTCTTGTCGTCCTCGCGGTCGGATTGTTGTGGCGTCGGGCACGCGATAGCAGGGAGTAGACCCGTAAAGCGTCGAGGGGCGTGGCCGGTCGCCGTGTGTCGTCTAGTTGAGGGCTGTGCGGGGTGCGCACCTGATCGCTTCGCCGATTTCAACTCCGCCCTTACGTTAGTGTAGAGTGTGAGGGTCGTCGGCTACCGCACCCGATACGGTCGACGGCTTTTCTCTCCCACCAAGGACCTGAGCGATGCTCGACAACCACTTTCAGATAGGCGAAGTTGCCGATCGAGCCGGCCTGTCTCTCCGCACCATCCGATACTACGAAGAGATCGGCTTGGTTACTCCCTCCGGACGGACCGAAGGCGGGTTCCGGCTTTACACGGACGCCGACGTGGAACGACTCCAACTGATCAAGACATTGAAGCCGCTTGGCCTGTCGCTGGAGACCATGGGGGAGATCATCGAATGTGTCGACCAGGTCAGTGACGACGATCCGACTGATCTCGCTGCGGCTAGGCGACGTTTGGAAGACGTAGTGGGCCAGGGGCTGGAGAGATGTGATCAGCTCGAGGGCCGTTTGAACGACGCACGTGATGCGCTTCGGAATCTATCCGTGGATTCGGTCCGGGTTATCAAATGAGTGAGTCAATCATTGCCGAGGTTGATCGTCGTCGGACGTTCGCCATCATCTCCCACCCTGACGCCGGAAAGACCACCCTCACCGAAAAGCTGTTGCTCTATTCGGGAGCGATCGCTGAGGCGGGAGCGGTGCGAGCACGCGCCGGCCGTCAACGGGACGTGACTTCCGATTGGATGGAACTCGAACGCCAGCGAGGCATCTCGATCACATCGACCGTCCTCCAGTTCCCGCACAAAGGTCTGATGTTCAACCTCTTGGACACACCGGGTCACCGCGACTTCTCTGAGGACACTTACCGTGTGCTCTCAGCGGTCGACGCCGCTGTCATCGTCCTGGATGCTGCCCGCGGCATCGAATCCCAGACCCTGAAGCTGTTCCAGGTAGCCCAGGCCCGTGGGCTGCCATTGATCACCTTCGTGAACAAGATGGACCGACCTGGTTTGGGCCCACTGGCCCTGATCGACGACATCGAAACGCAACTTGGGATCAAGGCGACTCCCATCACATGGCCGGTAGGCAATGGGTCTGACTTCGAAGGGATTGCCGATCGACGCGATAACTCATTTTGGAAGTTCGAACGGACTGCGAGGGGTGGAAGTATCGGGGCCGAACATCATGCATCGTTCGAATCGGTGGAAGATGATCCAGCCAAGAACCAGGCAACCCAGGAGCTGGGATTGCTAGATGCCATAGGGGCCGACCATGATCAGAAGCAATTTCTAGCCGGAGAATCGACTCCCGTTTTCTTCGGGTCGGCGCTTTGGAACTTCGGGGTTCGGCTTCTCCTCGACTCCGTGACTGACCTGGCTCCGGCTCCACAGCCGAGGTTTGCCGTCGGCGGTGAACCGAGGCCGATAGATGGGGAGCTATCCGGTTTCGTGTTCAAGATCCAGGCCAACCTTGACGCCCGGCACCGGGACCGAATTGCGTTCATGCGAATCTGTTCGGGCCGGTTCGAGCGGGGCATGGTCCTGGTCAACCATCGCAACGGACGCGCTTTCTCGACCAAGTACGCCCATCAGATGTTCAGCCGGGAGCGCGAGACGGTCAATGTGGCTTACCCGGGTGATGTGGTCGGGTTGGTCAACGCAACGGATCTTCAGATCGGGGACAGCCTGAGCGTCGATGGGAGGGTCCAGTTCCCTCCGATACCGACATTCGCCCCGGAACACTTCAGGATTGCCCGCAGCCTGGACACCTCCCGATACAAGCAGTTCCGAAAGGGGATAACCCAACTCGACGAAGAAGGCGTGATCCAGACGCTCAACACTGTCCAGGGTGGGGAGCGGGAGCCGATCCTCGCCGCCGTGGGCGAGCTTCAGTTCGAGGTGGCCATGTACCGGCTGATAAACGAGTTCGGTGCTCAACCTCAGTTCGATCCGGCTCCGTACGCGGTGGCGAGGAGAACCGACGCGGCGGGAAGAACTGCTCTCACGGGGCGGCGAGGTGTGGAGATCGCCACCCGTCCCGATGGAACGATTCTTGCCCTGTTCACCAGCCAGAGTTGGCTGGACGGGACCCGTCGTGACCATCCCGACCTAACCCTCGACTCAATCGTGGGCGTATGAGCCAGGCCACTCACCACCTGCTCCATACGTCCGCTCAGCTATTCAGACAGGAAACGAAACGAATGATGAAAACTACAAACACAAACAAACACATCAGCTCGCGACCCAGAGCCACTCGAACTCCGATCAGGGTTCATCTGGCGATTGGCATACCCTCACCACAGGACGTCGTGTTCGCCTACCTCGCCGACCTGGAGAACAACTCCGAATGGAACTGGTCGGTGGCAGCCACCACCCCAATCGGGGGTCCGGGGGGCGAAGGTAGACACTTCGCGCAACGGCGTGTCTCACCTCGCTCCGCCAACGACCTGCTCGAGATAACAGCTCTCGACCCACCCCGACTCGTGGAGATCCTTGGCGATCTTGACGATGCTGAAGTGCGTTACCGCTACGAACTGACCGCCCTCACATCCGATCGAACCCGCCTCCTCACCACCGTCGAACTGACACCGAAGGCGCCAATGCCGGGTGCTCGTCTTTACGCCGGCCGTCTCAACGATGCGATCTCGACGAACCTGGAAAGCTTGAAGGCAGTTTTCGTGGACAGGCAGTTGTCGGTCGCGGTGCCAGCCCCCAGGTGATGGCGACCGTCGTCGAAGGACGGTCGGAAAGGGCAATGGACATAGTTTGTCCGATGTGTGGCGAGACCGTCAGTCTCGTTGGTCAGCGCTCCGACGACTAGATCAGACTGCGGCACCCCCGGTCCTGCCTGGAGAGCCCTACGTCTCGCGGGTCCCGCCCATGTTTGACGGTCTCATCGCATCCGTTTCACTGAGACAGTCGGACTGAAAGCCGGGAAGTCGCCCAGGGTGATCAGGAGCGAGCGGAGCAGTCGAGTGAGGTGATCCCGGTCTCCCTGGGCGAGTCCTTCGATTGTCTGCGCTTGTGATTGGAGGAGGTTGATCAGGGCGTCTCGTGCCAGGTCGGAGCCAGTGGGGGTGAGGTGCACCAGGACACCGCGGCCATCGTGTGGGTTGGGATGCCGCTCAACCAGCCCGGCTGCCTGGAGACGGTTGAGTCGAACCGTCATACCCCCGCTGGTGAGGAGGAGACTCTCAGCGAGCTCGGATGGTGTCTGAGGGCCTTCGAGGTCGAGATCGGTCAGGACTTCCAGATCACCACGATGGCTCAAACCGTAGGCAGAAGCGAGGCCGTCCAATCGGATCTGTAGATAGTGGGCGGCGCGCAGCACGCGGGTCACCACCTCTAGGGGAGTGAAGTCGAGCTCCGGACGAGAGGCGCTCCACCCTTCGATGACTCGGTCGAATCGATCTGTCATGCCCTTCTACCTACTGTGGCCTGTTGACATATAACTATACATCAAGTAAGATAGTTAGACAAGTGTCGGGAACCCCAACTTGGGAACCTACAGAGAAGAGGATCGAGACGTGAGAGACAAAGGACAAGAAGTGAGCGAAAAGAAGAGAGCCTCGAAAGCCGGTTCATCCAACGGCAAAGTCGTCATCGACAAAGCAGGAGTCACTTCGGAGTCAGCTCCACGTCGGGGCTTCCTCGGACGAGGACTGTTCTGGGGACTTATAGTCGGGATCGTATTGGCCGTCGGGGTAGTCATCCTGAACAAGGACTGAGAAAAAGAGGACTGAGAAATGAGTGACGAGCGACAGGTTCCAATCGGTTCAAGCAGTGGCGAAACCGGTGAGGTTGCCCCGGTTGCCACCCCAGGCCGGACCTTCGTCGGAACCGGTCTCTTCTGGGGATTGATAATTGGGATCGTCCTGGCGGTCGGGGTGCTCATCCTGGCAGCCCAAAACACCGACAACGTCACCATCGCCTTCCTGAGTTGGGAGTTCTCTACCTCGTTGATCGTGGTGATCCTGGGTGGCATTCTGATCGGTGTCGTCCTCGACGAAGTGTTCGGCCTTGTGTACCGCAGGAGACGCCGTCGTACGCTGGCGGACCGTCACGAGCTGAATCGCCTCCGGTGAACCCGGCAGGGGTCACTCGAACTCTCGAAAGGAATTCACATGACCGCTGATACCGTTTTCAAAGGGGATGCGCGCAAGGAGATCGCGGATGGTCTTTCTCGTCTCCTGGCTGATTCCTACTTCTTGTATCTCAAGACACAGGGGTACCACTGGAATGTCAGTGGACCGATGTTCCCGTACTTGCACCAGATGTTCGAAGACCAGTACACCGAATTGCGCGACGCCGTCGATGAGATCGCCGAGCGCATCCGCACCTTGGGATATCCCGCTCCGGCCAGCCTGAGCCAGTTCAACAACCTGGGATCGGTCAAGGAGGACCAGGGCACGACTGACGCCAATGAGATGGTCCGCCAGTTGGCGGAGGACCATGAGACGGTCGTCGTCACCGCCCGAGAGGTGTTGGAGATGGCAGATGCTGGCGAGGATGTCGGCACCGAAGACCTGGCCACGGCCCGGATCCAATCTCACGAGAAGACCACCTGGATGCTGAGGGCCACTCTGGCCTGACCCCAGCAAGGCTTGTCTCGGGACATAGGCCTACTCGTAGGTCACGTCGTTCTCGAAGTCAGGCCAGGCGGCGAGATCGACGCCATGGTTCTCTGGTGAAGCGAGACTCCACCATTCTGGGGCGTGGGAGTCGTCGGCAATTCGACCACCAGCAGCCAACGCCGCTTGAATCCTTGCCTCCGCTTGGTCGGCTGGAACGCTCACGTCGATATGAACCCGGCCCCGGCCCGGCTTGGCAGGAGTCAGCTCATGGAACCAGAGATGCGGGTTGCGACGATGAGGGTCGATCGCATCTTCCTCTCCCAGGTCCTCGTACCCGAACAGCGCCGCCCAGAACGGCCTCACATCGGCTCCAGTGTCTTGGGCCACGGCGATTCCTACCGCCTGCACCTGAGAAGGGTCCGGTGCCAGCCCAAGGTTCCCAGCTGCCTCCGTAATGTTTCGGGCCAGTTCGACATCTTTCTGGCTGAGAGCACCGTCTCGTCGCGAAAAGGCTCGGATCGTCACCCCCTCAGGGCGGAGATCGACATCGGGGTAGTGCCCCAGCCTCTCCGCCACCTCAGCAATAGCTGATACGAACCTCGCACCTGAGCCGAACGAGTCGGTCTTGTAGAAGGCATACGCACCCCAGAAGAGCACTCGCCAGTCGTCGACTCCTCCAGCGTCGTGGAAGGCCCGGGCAGTCATCCTAATGTTGCTCCTCCTTTGGTCGACTTCTTGCGTCGGTGGAACGATAGAGCTGAGTTGTCGTTCCGACCTCCGGGTCGTCCGACGAACCGGATGACAACTCGGGCAGAATGTCGAGGACATGTCGGCTCCTTCTGAGTTCTCCTACACGGTTCGGAAGAACGGTGAGATCGTCATATCCCACCGGGGGCGTGATGCCGTGACTCTTCGTGGGAGGCAGGCCGAGAAGTTCCTGTCACAACTGGAAACCCGGGACGAGCAAGAGCTCATGGCGCGGGTCACGGGAAACTACAAGCGGGGGAACGAGCGGCCCTAGGACTTGTGGCCGATCAACTCGCCTGGATGATTGGGCTACCGGTTCGGGTGGGCCCTCCTTTTCAAAGGATCTCGTTTTCCAGCCACTGCCCGACACGGGTGGCGACCGATCGGGAGCGTCGGCCGGCTAGGGCATCGAAAGCGTGTTGACCCCAGGGGACTTCGAGCAGGGTGGAGTTGGCTCCCACATTGACAAGGGCGTTGACGAACTGGCGACCCTCCTCAGGGGGGACCAGGGAGTCATACGACCCGTGGACTATCAGACTGGGAGGGGCGTTGGGATGCACCTGGTCGAGTGGGGACGCCCCCCGATAGGAGTCGGGGTCTGTCACCCGGTCGAGCTTCATCACTGCCCGGGGGATTAGGGGCCAGTCGACCCTGATTCGATTCCGGTTGAGCATGTCGTAGATTCCGTACAAGCCGATCAGTCCCTGTATGTCGGTGCGGGTGAGGGCTGCGAGCGCCGCAAGATGGGCGCCCGCCGAGCCCCCCATCAGCACGACGGGGCCAACCAGGTCGTCCCGTGAGTGGATCCAGTCCATCGCCAGATCGATACCCATCAGATGCTGGGGGAATGTGGCGTCAGGAGACAGCGGGTAGTCGATGGCAACCACCGCCCATCCCTGAAGGGCGAGATGCTGGATTATCACCCTGGCCCCCTGCCGCCGGTTACCCCCTCGCCAGCCACCGCCGTGGAGGTACACCACAACTGGTCGGGGCCCCTGATCCACCGCCAGGCGATGGATGTCTAGGTTCAGCTGGCCCGGTCGATTGGGATGGGGCCCGAAGGGGTGCGTGGTTCGGGTCAGGCCCGGGGCAGACGGACTCGGCAGTGAGAGTGCTCGTCGGAAGCCATTGTGGGGGAGTGTGACGGGTGACCCGATGCTCCTCGTCGATGCCACAGAGCGTCGCCAGACCACGATTTGACCGAGAGCGGCGACGCTCGCCATGACCACGCCTGCGGTTCCGATCCGTGACCAGGTGACGTCACCAATCAATGCGATGCCCACCACGGCCGGGGTGAGCACGAGCCAGACCCCCGCCATCTCCGAGGTGATCATCGCGGGCAGCCAGAGTGGTGGCAAGCGATGCTGTGGTGGCTTGGGACTCCGCAACGCATTGACTACGAGGAGCAGGGCCACCAGCCCGAATGTGAAGACGAGTCCAGGGGCCATGGGATCGATGAACGCTAACCGGGCGCCAGGGCTGTGCTGGCGAGTAGTCCACGATGTCTGGCACGGCGATACGCTCCCGTCAACCGAACGAAGACGGAGAACAAGTGCGAGCAGTCGTTTACGACCGATACGGGCCCCCGGAGGTGCTCAGACTCGAGGACGTGCCGACTCCCACCCCCGCCGCTGGCAAGGTGCTGGTGAAGGTTGCGGCAACCTCGGTGAACCTGTCAGATTGGGAGGGTCTGATCGGTTCCCCCGGATATGTGCGGGTCGACGGCTTGACCAAGCCGCAGAACCGCATCCTTGGCTCGGACCTCGCGGGTTCGGTGGTGGCCGTGGGTGAGGGCGTCACCAGGTTCGCACCGGGCGACGAGGTCTATGGGTCAAGTCCGAAGGGGGGTTTCGCCGAGTACGCGGTGGCCTCCGCCGCAGCACTCGCCAACAAGCCGGAGTCCTTGAGCTTTGCCGAGGCATCAGCACTACCCGAGGCCGGTGCGATCGCACTCCAAGGAACTGCCGATGCAAAGAGCGGCCAACGAATACTGATAAATGGTGCTGGAGGAGGATCGGGATCCTTCGCCATCCAGCTCGCCAAAAAGGCGGGTGCACACGTCGTCGCAGTGGACAACGAAGCCAAGCTCGAATTCATGCGGTCGATCGGCGCCGATGAGGTCGTCGACTACAGACTCGAGGACTTCACCAAGCTCGAGCCTTTCGATCTGATCCTGGACATGGTCGCCAAGCGCTCGGTTTTCGCATACCGGCGGGCCCTGGTGAGCGGGGGACGCTACATGTTTGTGGGCGGGACAGTTCGCTCGCTCCTCAGGGTGGTGACGGTGGGCGCCGTTCTGGGGAAGTTGACCAGTCGCAAGATCGGCTTGTTGATGGTGAGGCTCGGCCCGTCGAGTTTTGAAGCAGTTGCCCAGAAGTGCGTATCGGGGGATCTCGATATCCATATCCACCGTAGGTACTCGCTAGAGCAGGTGCCTGAGGCACTTGCAGAAGTCGGAGAAGGTCGCGCCCTCGGGAAAGTAGTGGTCGAAGTCGGCTGACCCCTCTCCTGCGGATAAAGCTCCATGACTCCCGCGTGGACTTGACACGTCCAAATCTCCGTTGTACCTTACGCCGTATAACTTACGCTGTAAGATTGTGTTGTAAGACTGTTCTATAGGACAAGGAGAGAACGTGAAACAAAGAGCAACGCTGGGTGTGACGATGGCCGATTCAATCGAACCTCGTAGCAGTTATAGCAAGAGCGGACCAGAGTTGAGGAGGACGGCAAGGGTCACCGGTCTTTGGTATTTCGCCATGGCGTTGGTCGGGATGCTCGGGTTCCTGGTCATACGATCACAGATCTACATCCCAGGCGACCCGACCAGCACACTGGGCAACCTCGTCGACAAGGCGGCCCTCGCCAGGTCCGGTCTGGTCCTGGAACTTGCCCTCGTCGTGGCCCAGGCGATGACAGCGGTCTGGTTCTACAAGCTGTTCCGGCCCCTCAACCCGAATGCAGCCTTGGCGGTCGCAGTGTTTGGCATGGCCAACGCAGTGGCGATCATGGCCAGCGCCGGGTTCATGGCGACGGCCCTCGCCCTGGCGAACGGTCCGTCCGGACTGGTGGGCGATCTCACCGGAACGATCCACCTATTGCAGGAGCTCAGCTCGAACACATGGGGTGTGGGAGCGGTCTTCTTCGGACTCTGGCTGATACCGATGGGTCACGCTGCGGGAGGGTCTGGCCTGATGTCGAAGTGGCTGGGGAGGACTCTCATCGTCGGTGGCTGCGGTTATCTCTTGAGCGCGTTCCTGTCCTATGGGTTGGCGAGAGCCCCGGGTGCCGTTGTCGACGGACTCACGATTCCGGCCACAATCGGCGAGTTCTGGATGATCGGGTACCTTCTGTTCGCGAGGTTCAACGAGTCCGCTCGCAGTTAGGAACTCTGGCCCGACGCCCGGCGCGACGGGCCATCCTTCGATGAGGCGTACATCTCCTGGAGTTTGCTGGCCACCTCCGGCTCGAACACACCGCTGACGATCTCGAGAACCACAGGGGCAATTGTGGCGAGTCCCTCCGAGCTGAGCACGTCAACTCCCAACACCCGTTCGAGATGATGGTGGAGGACAAGGCTTCCCAGTTGCATCGACATCTGGAGTGCCACGCGCATCTCCAGGTCCGAAGAGTCGCGAACATACCCGCGCTCGATGGCAAGTCTCGTGATCACCATCGCTTCGCGGACCATCTCATCGAACAGGTCATTGGTCGACTCGTTGCCCCGGGCCAATGCCCACGCAAGGTATCGGGAGATAGGTTCGGCCACTTCGAGTGCAGAACCGGCGAAGGATGGGTTGAAGATGTTGCCGGCCTCCATCGCAGCTTCCTTCGTCTCCCTGAAACGACGTACTACGACCTCATCACAGGCCCGGAGCAACCCTTCCTTGGAACCGAAATGGTGAAGGACCAGGGCAGGGGAGACCCCTGCGTCCTTGGCGATCTCTCTCACAGTTGTCGCCTCGAAGCCTTGGGTCGGGAAGCGGGCGAGGGCCGCATCCCTGATACGGGCCCTGGTGGTGATGTCATCGGAAGGCGGAGTTGAACGCACGATCAGGAGTCTAAACACGCGTTCAGGACTGTGTTAGGATCTCCCACGAAATGAGCAACGCGATACACGCCGCCGGGTTGATCAAAGACTTCGGACAGGTACGGGCCCTGGATGGGCTCGACCTGGATGTGAAAGTCGGAGAGGTGCACGGGTTTCTCGGGCCCAATGGTGCCGGCAAGACCACCACCATTCGGATTCTCCTCGGTCTGCAACGTCACAATGGGGGCTCCGTTTCGCTCCTGGGGGGCGACCCCTGGACCCAGGCCACAGAGCTTCATCGTCGTCTCGCCTACGTTCCCGGTGATGTCATGTTGTGGCCCAATCTGACCGGGGGAGAAGTAATCGATCTGTTGGGGCGGATGAGGGGTGGTGTCGATACCAGGAAGAGGGCGGAATTGCTCGAGCGATTCGATCTCGATCCCACCAAGAAGGGCCGCACCTACTCGAAAGGAAACCGTCAGAAGGTGGCCCTGGTCTCGGCACTCGCCTCGAAGGTGGAACTACTCATCCTCGATGAGCCGACAGCCGGGCTCGACCCACTCATGGAGGCGCAGTTCAGGGAGTGCATCGCTGATGACCGTGACATCGGGCGGACTGTTCTCCTCGCCAGTCACATCCTCGCCGAGGTCGAGGCCCTCTGTGATCGCGTCAGCATCGTCCGCAAGGGCAAGACCGTCGAGAGCGGCACCCTCGCTGAACTGCGACATCTCACCCGCACCAGAATCGCAGTCGAGGTCGATGACCCGTCCCCACTTGGGGCGATGACCGGAGTGCATGGTCTGCAGGTCACCGGCAGCCAAGCCGAGTTCGAGGTCGACTCGGATCGGATCGGCAATGTGGTGCGAATGCTCGCGCCCCTCGGTGTTAAGAGCCTCACCAGCCATCCGCCCACTCTCGAGGAGCTGTTCATGCGTCACTACGAAGACGGAGAGTCCCGTACGTGAACACCCTTGTCGGGACCGGGCGACTGACCCGGTTCATCCTTCGTCGTGAACGGGCCAGATTGAGTGCCTGGGTAGGGGTACTCGCATTGGTGCCCGTGGCCACGGCGAGTGCCTTCATGACCCTCTATCCGGACGAGGTCTCGCGACAAGCACTTGCCAACACTGTCGCATCCAGCCCTGCCCTAACCGCCTTGTTGGGGCCATTGCACTCATCCAGCATCGGAGGCTTGACGGTCTGGCGTTCCGCCACCATCGCCGCCTTCCTGGTCGCCATTCTCGCGATCCTCACCCTGGTCAGGCACACTCGTGAGGAAGAGGAAACCGGGCGCCGAGAACTCTTGGGCTCGACCGTGATGGGTCGACACGCACCGTTGGCCGCGGCCCTTCTGGTGATGATGGGTGCGGGTGTCGTCTTAGGGGCGATGCTCAGCCTCGGTTTGATCATGGTCGGACTCCCCGCAGCCGGATCGGTGGCTTTCGGGTTGGCATTGGCGGGTACATCGTTCGTCTTTGCCGGTGTCGGCGCCGTGGCTGCCCAGTTGACGGAAGGGGCCGGAGCGGCTCGTGGTATCGGGGTGGGTGTTGCCGGCGGGCTCTTTCTGATCAGGATGATCGCGGACTCCGGCGTCGGCGAGTTCGACTGGCTTTCCTGGCTTTCTCCCATCGGGTGGGTCAGCCAGATGAGGCCCTTTGCCGGTGAGGTGTGGTGGGTCTTGGCGTTCTGGCTCGCCCTGGCGGCGGTCCTGGTGGGAGTCGCTGCCGTGATAGCAGATCGCAGAGACGTTGGGGCTGGTGCCTTTCGGCCGCGTCCCGGACCCTCGACCGCGGGCCGGGGCTTGGGGTCCGCCCTCGGGCTGGCGTGGCGGATCCACCGGGGATCAGTGCTGGGATGGACCTTCGGGTTGGCCATTTTGGGCGCGGTCTATGGGGCGACGGCGGACAGTGTCGGCGACATGTTGGACGGGAACCCCCAGCTTGCCGAGATCCTCGAGCAGCTGGGCGGTGAGCAGAGTCTTGTCGATGGGTTCTTCGTAGCTGCTCTTGGAATCATTGCTCTGATCACGGCCGCCTACGGGATTCGGGCTGTATTGCGAATACGAGTCGAGGAAGAGGCGCTGCGGGCTGAGCCGGTCCTGGCGACCTCGACACCCCGTCTGGAGTGGGCGACGAGTCATCTGTTCTTTGGTGTGATGACCCCGGTGCTCATCCTGTCAATTGCCGGGTCGCTGGCCGGGGCGGCGTACGGTGCCATCACCGGGGACGTCGGCGAACAAACCGCCCGGGCTCTCTCCGCCGCTCTCGTCCATGTGCCCGCGGTCTGGGTGGTCGTCGGTGTGACCATGGCTCTGGTAGGGCTGGCCCCGCACCGAACCGGGCTCAGTTGGGGTTTCCTGAACGCATGTCTGATACTCGGGCAGCTGGGAAGGATTCTTCAGTTCCCTCAGTGGAGTCTCAATCTCTCACCGTTCACCCACGTGCCCCAGTTCCCCGCCGAAAAACTCGACCTACTGCCGCTGGTTGCCCTTTTGGTCGTAGCCGCAGTTTTGGTCGCTGCCGGCCTAGCCGGGTTCCGACGACGCGACATCAGGAACTGACGCCTGCGCAGTGAGTCTGTTCTAGCGACGGGGCATGTATCGGGTCCTGAACACCTTCTCCGCATGTCGGTCGCCCATGACCATCAGTCGGGCCTTTGGGTTCGACGGAATCGTGCCCTGGTCGAGAATCGCACCCGCCTCATCGGTTATGGCCACGACGTGGCATCCGGTCTCCGAATAGATCTTGGGATCGAAGAGGGCGCGACCGACGAGTGTGGATGGTATCGGCAGGAGCATCAGTTCAACACCTTCGACGATGACTACACGCTCTCCCAGTTTCAGAGTGTTCCAGATGGCGGTCGCCCCGACAGCAGCGTATGACAGCACACCATCGGCGCCGGCCCGGTAGAGGGTCGAGACGTTTCGTTCATGGGTTGCCCGCGAGATGATCTGGATGTCCGGTCGAAGACGACGGCAGTAGAGAGTCAGATAGACGTTCATGTCATCGTCGTGGGTCGTGACCAGCACCGCCGAAGCCTGCTCCAATCCGGCGGCCTTCAGATTGTCTAGCTCGGCTGCGTCACCAGCCACGACCCGGAGACCCTCAATCTGCCGATCGGGTGTCTGCTCGACGATCGAGTACGGGACACCACTGCTTATGAGCACCCCCGCGGCGGCACGCCCTACTCTGCCTCCTCCGAGGATCAGAACCGGACTCTCCACGGCGCGGTTCCGGGCGCCGAACCTGCTGTCGTACTCGCCCAGTTCCTGGTCGGTGCCGGCAAGGATGAGGGTCGAGATGTCAGTCATCAGGATGTCTGGAGCGGCAGCATGCAGGTCCCCGTGTTCTGAAACTGCCAACAGCCGGGCCCCTTCCAGACTGTCCAGACCGGCCTCAGAGACCGAGACCCCAACCAGCGAGGTCCCCCTTGCTCCCGCCTCGGCGATGCGGGTAGAGCCGAACTGGCCGACGATGTGGCTACGTCCGGTTGTGCTGACCACGCGCCGGGCCAAGGCCACACCGAGGGTCGAGGCCAACTGAACGACATGGTCGGCCCCCGCCAGTTCGAGTACATCGACAGAAGCAGGCTTGTCAGCCGTTACCACGACGAGCACGTCCTTGTTGACCTCTCTCACCGTGAAGGCGATGTTGGTGTTGGCAGTGTCTTCTTTGGTCGACACCACCAGCGAGGCCCGATCTATTCCGGCGTCCCGATACGTGGTTGGGGAGTCCAGGGGCCCCACCATCACCCGATACCCGTTGTCGGCAACCGATGAGGCGGTGGTGGGATCTTCGACCAGCACGACATGGGAGATGCCCGAGCGTCTCGCCCGAGCGATGAGGGCCTGACTCACCGGGTCGATCTGGGTCACCAGGATGTGTCCGGTCACATCATCGGGTACCCGGCGAGGGGTACGGGCCGCGTCCCGTCGGTCCATCCAAGGGGCGAAGATGAACTGGATGATCGAGAATGGGAGAAGGATGAGGAGGAACAGTGCGCCACTCACCAGCACCAGGACCGAGAAGAGACGTCCTATGTCGGATTCGAAGGTGATGTCACCGAAACCCAGGGTCGACATCACGGTCATCGTCCAGTAGAAGCCCGTCGCCCAGCTGAACTCCCGCCCCTCCAATCCCATGAGGTAATGGAAGAGAACGCTGTAGACGGTCACCATGAGGATCAGGCCCAACAGCATCCACATCACGACGCGGACGTTCCGACGCTGCTGTCCGGTATCGATCAATCCGAGGATGGTTCCGAGGGTCTTCATTGCTTTAGGGGTTAGCGGTTCTCGAGGGGGAAACGACGGTTCCCGACGGGTATCGGCCCGGCGAACGCCGGTGAAGGCTAGAGCCGGGCCACGGTGCGGGCAATCGGATACCAGACACAACAATTAGGGATGGGCCCGATGAGGAACGCCTCACTCCGGTGGGCGGGTCCCACGAAGCCGTTCGGCGGCTTCGTCCAGAGTCGTGCCCATTTGGAGGGGTGTCCCCGTCCTGAATGCCGCACGACCGAGAAGATGGGCACCCACCGGTGCGGTGATGAACTGGAGCAGAATGACAAGGGCCAGCTTCGCCAGCGGTTTGGTGGTTGGCATCACCAGCATGGTTCCGCTGAGTATCAGAATCAGACCAAGGGTGGCCGGTTTGGTGGCGGCATGCATCCTTGTCAGGACGTCTTTGAAGCGGATCAGTCCGACCGCGGCGAGGAGGGCGAACGTGGCCCCGGCCACGACGAGCACCGAGGCGACGAGTTCCAACTCAGTCCCCCCTTCGCTTGATGAACCGGGCGATCAAACCGGTACTGACAAAGGCGAGGAGTGCGGTAACGACCATGACATTCAGATAGGTGTCCTGGCCTGTTCTTGCGGCCTGGATGGCGATCCCGCTGACCACTGTCATGAGCAGGGCATCCAGTGCCACCATCCGGTCCGCCAGCGACCTGCTCACCAGGAGACGGAACAAGAAGAGGACTGCCGCCAGAGCCAGCATTCCGAAGGCGATCGTCGCCGCCATTTCCATCATGACATGCCCTCAGGACGTGGGAAGGCGGCGAGAGTGAGGCTCTCGAGGTGATGAACCTCGGCCCTGATTGCCTCCGGTGACTTGTGGTGGAGGAGGTGGATGAAGAGGGTCATGGTGTCGGGGTCGACATCGATGGTCAGGGTCCCCGGGGTCAGTGAGACCATGTTGGCCACCGCCGTGGCTATGCCGGGCGATCGGGTGTGGAGTGGCACCGACATAACTGCGGGTCTGGTGTGATCGCGGGGGGTGATCACTTCCCATGCCACGATCGCTGCGGCCTGGACCAGCTTCCATGAGAAGTAGACGACCAACTTGACGAAGGCGAGAGGATGGAATCGGATGCGATCCCCCTTGGCCTTGACCGGGACCAGCATCACGGTCGCTAAGGCGACCACCAATCCGCTGATCAGGTTGGCGACACTGAAGGCCTCCCAGAGGGCCATCCACACCACGGTGAGCCAGACGACGACCAGGAGTGTGCGGCTCATCGTTGAGTCACCGCCGAAATGTAGGTTGCCGGATCGATCAGGGCCTCCGCTGCGGTTCGTCCCAGCTCGTAGAGAGGAGCTGCCGCGACCACGAAAGCCAGGCTGGCGGCAACCAGGAAGACAGTGGGAGCAAGCATCAACGGGGCAAGGCGCATACGACCTTGGTCACCCACCCGAACTGCTTCGGGCTTACCCCAGAAGACGCCTGCCCAGATCTTGGTCATAGAGAACAAGGTCAGGGCACTCACCACCAGCGAAACGATCACAGTCGGGTAGCTGCCGATTTCGAGCCCTGCCTGGACCAATCCCAGCTTGGCCACGAATCCTGACAATGGAGGGATCCCGGCGAGGCTCAAGGCGGGAAGCAGGAAGAGAACGGCGAGGACCGGGCTGAGATGAAGCATCCCACCGAGATACCGCAGGGATGCAGTTCCGGTCCGCTCCTCGATGAGACCTCCGACCAGGAAGAGAGTGGTCTTGACGATGATGTGGTGGACGACGTAGAAGACGGTGGCGGCGAGGCCAGCAACGGTGAACAACCCCAGCCCGAAAATCATGTACCCGATCTGGCTGATGATGTGGAAGCTGAGGATCCGCTTCACGTCATTCTGGGCGATCGCCCCCAAGACACCGACGATCATCGTCAGACTGGCGATAACGAGCAGGACGGTGGAGGGGCCCGACTCCCCGAAGAGGAGAGTGTGGGTGCGGATGATGGCGTAGACACCGACCTTGGTGAGCAACCCGGCGAAGATCGCAGTCACCGGGGAGGGTGCCGTGGGATAGGAGTCGGGCAGCCAGAAGAAGAGTGGGAATATCGCCGCCTTGATCCCGAACACGACGAGGAAGAGTGCTCCGAGCCCGGCCCGAAGCCCGGGGTCGATCTCAGCGAGCTTCAATGACAGGTCGGCCATGTTCACTGTCCCCGTCGCCGCATAAACGAGGGCCACAGCGGTGATGAACAGCGACGATGCGACCAGGCTGATAACGATGTAGGTGATGCCGTGACGCACCTGTTCCCTGGCGCCGCCAAAGGTGATCAGGACGTAACTCGCAGTCAGCGTGATCTCGAAGGCGACGAAGAGATTGAACAGGTCGCCGGTCAGGAAGGAAGCAGATACTCCGGCCGCGAGGATCAGGTAGACAGGATGGAAGAAGGTGAAAGTGTCCTCGGTCTTGGGGCTGCCGATTGCGTAGACCAGGACCGCGAGCAGCATGACCGCCGAAACCGCCACCATGATGGCCGCCAATGGGTCGGCTACGAGGGTGATCCCGAGCGGCCAGTCCCAGTTCCCGACATGGACCACATGGATCGACCCGTCGGCCACCCGCGTTAGCAATATGACCGATGCCACGGTGTTGGCGAGGAGGGCCACAACCCCCAGCCATCGGCGGACTCGAGGGAAACTTCCCAACATCGAGGAAATGGCTGCGGCCAGGAGCGGGATCACGATGGGAAGGGTGACCAGGGTCATCGGCCCCTCCGCTCGAGTGTCTTCTCGGCGATCCGGCGGTCTTCGACGTCGTCCTCCACTTCGTCGCTCTGGCTGAGCATCCAGCTCCTGTAGGCGAGTGTCAGCAGGAATGCGCTGACCCCGAAAGTGATGACGATGGCGGTGAGAGCGAGAGCTTGAGGTAGCGGGTCGGCGAATGGTGCCTCTCCGACACCGGCGATAGGTGCCTCCCCGGCCCTGCCACCTGCAACCAGGAGGAGGAGGTTGGCGCCATGCCCGATCATCGCCAGACCGATCACGATTCGACTCAGGTTGCGTTGGAGAATGAGGTAAACCCCACAGCCGTAGAGGACGCCGACGGTGAGGACCAATACGAGGGTCACAGATCATCTCCAGTCGATTCATCACCGACGGAGGAGATCAGAGCGGCCGCCAGTCCGATGACCACGGAGAACACTCCGATATCGAAAACCAATGCCGAGGGCGCTTTGACCAGTCCGAGGACTGGTAATTCCACGGAGAACAGGTTGCTTTCGAGGAAGGTGGAGCCCCAAACCCAGCCAGCCATCCCCACAAGACTGGCCGCCATGAGACCGACCCCGAGATAATGATCCGGGCGCAACCTGGCCAGACGGGTCACTCCAGCCTCTCCTTCAGCGAGGTAGATGAGGATCAAACAGGACCCTCCAACCAGGCCCCCGATAAAACCGCCGCCCGGCGCGTTGTGCCCCGAGAAGAGAAGGAAGAGGGCGAACACGATGGCGGTGCGGACCACCACGTCGACCACGGTTTCGAGGATCAACAGTCGCGATCTCATGCTTCGAGGTCCTGATCTTTTGGGGGTCCGTCCTCGCTGATGCGGGCCTTGACCAGGGCGATGATCCCCATCGCGGCAACGGCCAGGACCGTGATCTCGCCGAGTGTGTCGAGCCCACGGAAGTCGGTCAGGATGACATTGACCACGTTTCGGCCGCCACCCTCAGGTTCCGCTCGGGTCAGGAACGCGGGTGCCAGAGACGGGGCCAACCGGCCTGACGCGGCCCAAAGGGTGAAGGCCATGGCGGCAAGGCCAACCACCGACGCCACGGTGATCCTGGTGATCTGTCGGATCCTTGTCTGGGCACTTTCGAAATGAGAAGGGAGCCGACTGAGCACGAAGACGAACAGAGCCAGACCGAGTGTCTCCACCAGAAGTTGAGTCAAAGCCAGGTCGGGAGCACCCTGGATGACGAAAAGGACGGCAACGCCGTATCCGACCGCTCCAAGCAGCACGACCGCCATGATGCGTCGACGCTGAAGGATCGCTCCTATCGCCGCTGCCGCCACCAGAGCCGCAGCGACTGCCTGGAGCGGCGACTCGGCAAGTTTCAGATCCGGCAGAGAATCCCAGTTCCCCACCATCCAAGCCCCCGGCCCTAGAACGGCGACCGTCAGAATGATCAGCAGATAGACGGGAAGTGAGCCGCTCTGGAGTTTCGCGGTGAGTCGATCGGCCAGCCGGTTGATCCCGTTCAAAGTCTTCGCATACACCGCCGCGCCGTCCGGAACCCGTCGGGTGAGCGATCTCAGTCGATCGAGGGGCCGGCGCCACAACGCCCACCCGCCCAAGAGGGCAACGCCAGAGAGGGCGAGGGGGAGGCCGAAGCCATGCCATAGGGCCAGGTAGAGACCCGTCGTGGAGCCGTCAACGGCTTCGGCGGCCGGTCCGATGAGGAGTTCGGCGATCCAAGGAACCAGACCTGCCACCACCGTCAGGCCGACCAGCAGGGCTACGGGCGCCTGGATACCGGGTCCGGGCTGTTTGACTTCGGTGACTCTCGTTTGGTCGGTGGCGTCTCCGAAGGTGCCAGTGAGAAATCGCAGTCCATAGGCGGCGGTCAGAATCGAACCGATCACGACACCTCCCGTGATCCACCAGGATGCGTCGTGGACCAGAGACTCCAACGCCGCCTCTTTGGTGACGAACCCCAGAAGGGGCGGGATCCCGGCCATGGAGGCAACGGCGATCACCGACATTCTGAAGGTGCCGGGCAGTCTCTGTCGCAGTCCGCTCAGCCTTCTCATATCCCTGGAGTGCGCCTGGTGCTCGACGATGCCGGCGATCATGAACAGGGCTCCTTTGAAAAGGCTATGGGCAAGGATCATTGCCATTCCGGCGAAGGTGAGGGCAGGGGTGCCGAGACCCACCAGAACCATGATGAATCCAAGTTGGGAGACCGTTCCGAAGGCGAGAAGAAGCTTCATATCGTTCTGATTGAGCGCTCGCCATCCACCGACGATCATCGTCACCAGACCGACTGCGGCCACCGTCGGGCGCCACCACGGCAACACCAGTGCGTAGACCGGGGCGAACCGGGCAACCATGTAGATACCGGCCTTGACCATTGTCGCCGAGTGGAGGTAGGCGCTTATCGGAGTCGGTGCCGCCATGGCACCGGGCAGCCAAAAGTGGAACGGGAACTGTGCCGACTTGGCGAAGGCACCCACGAGGATCAAGGCGACACCGACTCCTGCCAGCCCTTCAGATGGCGGTGACGCGAGAAGTGCCGACATGGAGTATGTCCCGCCTAGCTGTCCGAGGATGACGATGCCGGCCAGCATCGCCAGACCTCCCAGACCGGTGACGAGGAGTGCCTGGAGGGCGCTGGACCTGGCCGAAGCGCTTTCGTCGTCGAACCCGATCAGAAGGTAGGACATGATCGAGGTGAGCTCCCAGAAGACGAACAGGAGCAGGAGGTTGTCCGCGGTCACCAGACCGAACATCGATCCGGCGAAGATGATCAGATATCCGGCGAACCGTCCGAGATGGGGTTTGCTGGACAGGTAAAACCAGGAGTAGGCGAAAACCAGGACTCCAATGCCTCCGATCAGGGCGACCATGAGGGCTGAGAATCCATCCATGCGGAATGTGAGGTCGAGTCCCAGGGCCGGGACCCAGGTGACACTCTCGGTGATCGAATCGCCTCCCCCTCCACCCCAAGCGACAAGGGGGATCAGGGCGGTGAGTGGTCCCAGGAGACCGATCAGCAAGGCGCGTCGACCCAGCCGCTCACCGGCGAGCAGACATGCGAGCGCAAGGAAGGCGTGGATTACGAGGACTGTGATCACAAAACGGGATGCTTACTTGAAATGAGACGTCAACCCCGGGGGGTTCCCGGTCGTCTTCGTGTGAGCGCTTCGACCGAAACTCCCGACGTTCCGCTACCAACCGATTCCAAGCCTACCAGTCGACGCGATCGCCAGGTTTGTAGGTACCAGTGGGGATAGTTGAATGAGTCCATGACGACCAGGGTCGGTCTCAAATGGAACTATTTCGAACCTGACGTCATCGCAGCATGGGTGGCGGAGATGGACTTCGGTCTTGCCCCGAGTATCGCCAGTGCGCTTCACGCCGCTGTGGACCGGGGAGACACCGGCTACTTCTATCCCGGGGCAGAGCTGGCAGTGGCCGAGGCTGGATCCCGGTTCTGGTCGAACAGGTTCGGGTGGACCGTGGAGCCATCAACCGTATTCCACGTCCCCGATGTGGTCGAGGGGTTGAGGAGGTCCGTTGTCCACCTGACCCGACCCGGGTCGGCGGTGATCCTTAGCACCCCTGCATACTTCCCGTTCTTCTCGATGGTGGACCGCGCAGGCAGGGATGCTGTCATCGTTCGGTCGAAACCGGGCGACGACGGTCTGTGGCGTCTGGACATGGAAGGCATCGAACGTGCCTTCGCGGACGGCGCTGGTTCGATCGTCCTGTGCAACCCGTGGAACCCTGTCGGTCGGAGCCTCTCGGCTGAGGAGGTGGCCGCCGTCGTGGCTACCGCCGAGCGATACGACGCACGTGTGATCGCCGACGAAGTCCATTCCCCACTCACATACGCCGAAGGCGCCCATGTCGTGGCCGCGGCACTGTCCCCGGAAACCGTGGTCACGGTCACGGCCGCCTCTAAGGCATGGAATATCCCTGGCTTGAAGGCCGCTCAGGTGATCCTCACCAACGAATCGGACAGGGATTCTTGGTCGAGCTACTTCACTCCGGAAAAGGTCGGAGTGAGCACGTTCGGGCTCTTCGCCAGCGCCGCCGCCTACCGGGAAGGCCAAGCGTGGTTGGACGAGGTGATGGTGACACTCGACCGTAATCGCAGGGTTCTATCCGACGTTGTTGCCGAAATGCTGCCCGAAGCCCGTCTCAGTCCGAACCAAGCCACCTACCTGGCCTGGTTGGACCTCAGCGCCTACGGATGGGATCTTCCCGGTCAGGTGATCCTCGAACATGCTCGGGTTGCCGTCTCCGAAGGCTCCCTCTTCGGCCCCGGCGGGGAGGGGCATGTGAGAGTCAATTTTGCGATGGATGAGGGCCTGGTGCTCGAGTTGGTGGAGAGGATCGCCGCCATTCCACGGGCATGAACGACCCCTGATGACCAACCGTCTAAGACGGTCGGTCCGGAACCGACCGCTCGACAGGCCCGGTGTATGCCGATAGCGGTCGGATGAGTGCATTCGAAGCCAGTTGCTCCTTTATGTGAGCGGTCCACCCGGTGATCCGTGACATGACGAACAGGGGTGTGAACATTGGAATGTCGAAACCCATCAGGTAGTAGGAGGGTCCGGCCGGAAAGTCGAGATTCGGATAGATGCCCTTGTCTCGAATCATCTTCTCTTCGAGGATCTCGTACATCTCGACCCACTTCTGACCGTTGGCGACCCCGGCCATCCGCAGGAAGGCCTCCTTCATCGTCGGCACCCGCGAATCTCCGCTCCTATAGACACGATGTCCGAAGCCCATGACCCGATCCTTCGCGTCGAGTCGTGCCTGAAGCCAGTCGGCGGCAACGGAAGGGTCATCGATCTCGAGCATGTACTTCATCACAGCCTCGTTGGCTCCGCCATGAAGAGGCCCTTTGAGGGCGCCGATGGCGGCGGTTACCGATGAGTAGATGTCGGAGAGGGTCGAGGTGACGACTCGAGCGGCGAAGGTAGAAGCATTGAAGCTGTGCTCGGCGTAGAGGGTCATCGAAGTGTCGAAACAGTCCACGACGACGGGGTCTGGTACTTCGCCGAAGCACATGTGGAAGAAGTTCTCACTTAACCCCAGGGAAGCGTCCGGGGCTATACGCGGGAGCTTTCGTCGTCTTCGCATGTCCTGGGCCACCACCGCGGGAAGCATGGCGTACATCGCCTCCGACTTCCTCTGGACCGAATCAGGGTCGTTGAGGTCAGCGTCCGGGTCGTTGGCGCCGAAGGCGCTGATTGCGGTCCGCAGCACATCCATGGGGTGGGCAGTGTTAGCGAGATCGTCGACGATGCGGATGATCGAGGCTGGAACCTCACGTTGAGCCCGTTCTCTTGCCACGAAATCAGCCAGCTGACCTTCATCGGGGAGTTCGCCATTCCAGATGAGATATGCCACCTCTTCGAAGCGACGCAACGCGGCGAGTTGTTGGACCGGATAGCCGCGGTACGTCAGGGAGTTGCTCTCCGGCATCACCTTCGAGACTGCTGTGTTGTCGACGACCACACCAGCAAGACCCTTGTGAATCTGCTCTGTCACTTTCCACCTCCGGGTATGTCGAAATTGAAGAGCTTCTCATCGAGTTCGGCGTAGGAGGCGTAGTCAACCAGTTCGTAGAGCCTGGCCCTCGTCTGCATGAACTCGACCATCGACTCCTGAGTCCCCGTCGTGGTCAAGGTGGTGAGTAGTTGTTCAACAGCCCCCATCGCGATACGCAAGGTGCTCACCGGCCATATGACCATGTTGAACCCGAGTGTTTCGAGTTGTTGGACGGTGAGCAGTGGGCTTCTCCCGAATTCGGTCATGTTGGCGAGAAGGGGAACTTCGATCGCCTTTCGAAAGGTCTCGAACTCTGCTTCGGTTTCGAGAGCCTCAGGGAAGATCATGTCGGCGCCAGCGTCCACATATGACTTGGCCCTATCTATAGCGGCATCCAACCCCTCCACTGACCGGGCATCGGTCCTGGCGCAGATCACGAAGTCCGGGTCACGTCGACCGACCACCGCCGCCCGCAGTTTCTTGAGCATGTCGGATCGGGGCACCAGTTCTTTTCGGTCTAGGTGACCGCATCGTTTCGGGTTGACCTGGTCTTCGAGATGACAACCAGAGACGCCTTGATCCTCGAAGCTCGCCACCGCCCTCGCCACGTTCACCGGTTCCCCGAAACCGGTGTCAGCGTCGACCATGCTGGGAAGATCGGTAGCCCTCGCCACAGCACCTCCACGTCCGGCAACTTCGTCGAGAGTGGTGAGTCCGATGTCGGGGAAACCCAGGTCGGCCGACAACGCGGCACCACTCATATAGACCCCGTCGAACCCGTGATCGGCGACTGCCTTGGCTACCAGCGGTGAGAAAGCGCCCGGGAAGCGTTGAACCCGGCCGGAACCCAGTCCCTCTCTGAGTCGTTTTCGTTTGTCAGAAGGTGTGGCGGACATCAGAAGATCCCTTGGGGTGCCGAGGTGTCTCGGATGATGGAAGGGGCCTGGACCGTCAGTTGACCTATCTCTTCGGGTGTGAGGTCGCCGACCCTTGTGGCCAGACCGAGGAACCGCTCCTGCTCTTCCTCGGCGACGAGGGCTCCGGCGAGGGTCCGGAACTTGCGGATGTAGTCGTCCCGGTCGAAGGGTCTCGCGCCCAGCGGGTGGGCGTCGGCGACCGCGATCTCGTCGCTGATGGTGGTGCCATCGTCGAGGGTCACCACCACCCTCCCTCCAAATGCCTTCTCATCGGGGTCGGGGGAGTGGTAGCGACGGGTCCACTCGGGATCCTCCACGGTGCGGACCTTGTTCCACAGGTCGACGGTCGACGGTCGGTTGGCACGCTCGGGAGTGTACGAGCGCTCGTGGTGCCATTGCCCGTCTTCCATGGCGACCGCGAAGATGTACATGATGGAGTGGTCCAGGGTCTCCCGACTGGACCTGGGGTCCATCTTCTGGGGGTCATTGGCTCCCGAACCGATCACATAGTGGGTGTGATGACTGGTGTGGATGACGATCTCCCTGACCCGGGACAGATCACCAACCTTGGGGCCCATTCTTCGGGCCAGGTCGATCAAGGCCTGACTCTGGTACTCGGCGGAGTGTTCCTTCGTGTAGGTGTCGAGGATGGCCCGCTTCGGTTCTCCGGGAGACGGCAGGGGGACCTCGTAGGTGGCTGACGGGCCGGAGAGCATCCAGGCGATGAAACCGTCTTCTCCCTCATAGATCGGTGCCGGGGCACCCTCACCTCGCATCGCCCGGTCGACCGCTTCGATGGCCATTTTGCCTGCGAAGGCCGGTGCATAGGCCTTCCAAGAGGAGATCTCTCCTTTGCGGCTCTGTCGGGTGGTGGTCGTGGTGTGCAAAGCCTGTCCCACCGCGTGGAATATGACGGAGGGTTCGAGTCCGATCAGTGTCCCCAGTCCGGCCGCCGCCGACGGGCCGAGATGGGCGATGTGATCGATCTTGTGTTCGTGCAAACATATTCCCCGTACCAGGTTCACCTGTATCTCGTAAGCGGTGGCGATGCCCCGCACCAGATCATGACCGGACAGATGGCGATGCTGGGCGACCGCTACTAACGGGGGAATATTGTCGGCGGGATGGGAGTAGTCGGCGGCCAGGAAGGTGTCGTGGAAGTCGAGTTCCCTGACGGCAACTCCGTTCGCCCAGGCCGCCCACTCCGGCGAGAACCGGTGCGTGAACTCGTGTCCGAACACGGTTGATCCGGGAGAGTAGGGGTGGGTCTCTGCCTGGCCCCGGGCACTGACCGCCGGGCGCCGGGAGAGGGAAGCGACTGCGACGGCGGCGTTGTCGATGATCCGGTTCCCGATCATCTCCGCAACCTCCGGTTCCACCGCGACCGGATCTGCTGCGACTTCGGCGATACGCCAGGCAAGCTGTTCGTCGGTCGACAGGGCCTCGCTGGACCGGTAGGTGCGCACCGTGTGTGTGATCATCCTCCAACAGTATGTCTGAGAAGACCGACACCTGAAAGCCAGACTGAGGCGGGTCGGCACCGGATGTCCTTCCCTGGCAACAGGACACGGATGTTGACGGATGAAGTGTCTCTCGTGAACGATGTGGCGATGGAGCTAGGTCGCCAACCCGTCATTCCGCCATCCGCCTATGTCGCCCCTTCGGCGACGCTCATAGGGAATGTTGTTCTCGGGGAGAGGTCGGTGATCATGTTCGGGGTCGTCTTGAGAGCCGATGTAGCCCCGATCCTCATAGGTGACGAGACGAACGTGCAGGACAACAGCGTCCTCCATGGTGAGCCAGATATACCGACTGTGGTGGGGAACCGGGTGACGATCGGTCATTCTGCCGTCGTCCATGGCGCCAAGATCGATGACAGGTGTTTGGTCGCAATCGGCGCCAAAGCACTCACCGGCTCAGAGATGGGGGAGGGTTCATGGCTAGCCGCCGGTGCGGTCCTGGCGGAGGGGAGATCCATCCCACCGTGGACGCTCGCCGTTGGGGTTCCGGCCAAACCACTCAGGGAGTTGACCGAAGCCGAAGTCCGACGTCAGGTGCATGGCATGGAGGCCTATCTCGAACTGGCCCGTAAGTACAGGGTCACTCATCCCCGGGAGCCGCGGGACTGAACCCAGCGAAGTCGTTCGGCGATGCTTGAATTCGGGACCGATGTCCGAGTTCCCCGTCCGACGAAACACCGTCCTTCTCTCCGCTGCAATGGCGGTCAACTCGGCAGCCCTCCAGCTATCCGCGGCAATGTCGGCCATCAGTTTCGCCCTCGTCACCGGCATCACTGGACTCCTCGGACTCGGCCCCGCCATCTCCCTGGTGGCGAGCTCCTTGACTGCCGGGGTCGCGGGACGAGCGATGGATCGCTTCGGACGGGTCCCGGTGTTGGCCGTTGGGTTCGTGGTCGGGGCACTTGGCGCTTCGACCATGGCCCTGGCGCTTCACACCAAGACCACGGCCCTGGCGATTCTCGGGGCCGCCTTGATCGGCGCTTCGGCGGGCACCGTCCATCTCGCCCGGGCCGCGGCAGGTGACATGTATCCCCCCGAGAGACGGGCCCGGGGGATCGCCTGGGTCCTCTTCGGGGCGGTGTTCGGTGCCATCCTCGGACCGTCGGTGTTCGCACCACTGTTCGCAGGTCGGGATGTCGTGGCCGAGTCACTGGTGGTGCCCTGGTTGGCCGGTGCGGGCATCGCACTGATCGGGATGGTCGTCGTCCTCCAGGTGCGGCCCGATCCGATGCGTATCGCTGAGGCCATGGGCCACACCACTCCTGGCCTTCGCGGCGTTTCGACTCCGATCCGGGAGATCCTTGCCAGACCGGGGGCCATGCCGGCATTGCTCTCAGGGTTGACCAGCTTCGGGGTCATGGTGGCGGTGATGAATCTGACCGGGTTCGTGGTGGTGGGTCACCACGGTCATGAACAACACCTGGTGTTCCCGATCATCGGGGCTCATGTGCTCGGGATGTACGCCCTGGCCCCGGTGATCGGAAGTCTGATCGATCGCACCGGCAAGAAGCCCGCTCTGATCGGAGGCCTGATAGTCGTGGCCGCCTCTTGTGCCGGTTTGATTTGGGCCGACGACGTATGGACGATCGGGGTCCTGCTATTCGGTCTCGGTGTGGGGTGGAACCTCTCCTTCGTCGCTGCGACCGCGGGTCTCGCCGACGTTGCCTCTCCTGGGGAGCGGGGTCGTCTCCTCGGCTTTCACGACATGGCGGCCGGGGCACTTGGAGCCACTCTCGTCCTTCTTGGAGGGTGGGCGTTGGACAGCATCGGGGTTTATGCCCTGGCGTCCGGAGCCGCGGTCCTCGCCCTGTTCCCGGTGATCGCCATCCTTCGGTCGAAAGACCCCCAGGATGCTCCCATCTGAGTCTGGCAAAGCCGGGTTGCCGCTAGTGGTGCGTCTGCAAGATTGATGAGGCAGTCCGGCCCTTGACCACGCTAGCTGTGTCGAAAATGCTCGCCGAACTCCCCGAGTGCGACTGCGCTTCGCAAACCCAGGGTTCCAGAGTCCATAGTCGGACCGTGGAACCCTGGGTTCGAGTTTCTCCTTGCCAATCGGGGCCAATCGCTCGGGGACACCGCACTCCCATTTCACAGACACGGCGCTAGCCTCGATGACAGAGCCGAAGGGGATCTGATGAGCGGACCGGTGGACAATCGCGACCTCGACTTCAAGAACTCGACCGGCTTCGGGCTCGAAGTCATCCAGGGCAGAGAAGCCGACGTGGGAGGGTTCAGGGTGGTCCGGGTCCTTCCCACGAAAGGACGGAGGACGATTGGGGGCTGGTGCTTCGTCGATCTGATGGTCCCCCCAGACTCCAACGAGCCGCACCCGCTCGAAGTAGGCCCGCATCCGCACATCGGGTTGTCGACCGTCACCTGGCTATTCGAGGGAGAGGCCCTCCACGGGGACTCGCTCGGCACAGAACAAGTGATCAGGCCCGGGCAGCTCAACCTCATGACGGCAGGCAACGGGATCGCCCATTCCGAGTTGTCCCCGTCGGCCGGGGTCCATGGTGTCCAGATGTGGATCGCCCAACCGGAAGAGACGCGGAACGGACCATCGCGTTTCGAACATCACGCAGAACTGCCTCAGATGGACCTCGCAAATGGGGAGGCCACCGTCATGATCGGGGACTTGGGCTCGGTGACTTCCCCGGCCCAAGCAGACACGCGGCTCATGGGTGCTGAGATCCGCCTCGGCTCGGGTGTCAGCGAGATCGAACTCGACCCCGAGTTCGAGTACGGCGTGGTCCCCATCGACAGCCCGGTCAAGGTCGACGAAGAGGTCGTCGAACCGGGGTGGCTCGGCCTGATCAAGACCGGACCGGAGAGCCTCCGTCTGGAGACCCGATCGGGCGGAGGGAGAGTGATCATGGTTGGTGGTGTTCCCCTTGGCGAGAAGATCGAGATGTGGTGGAACTTCGTGGCCCGCACCAAGGACGAACTCACCGCTGCCTGGAGGGCTTGGGAGGATCACGACACCGATCGGTTCGCGACGGTCCCTTCCAAACTCCTGAGGATCGATGCCCCTCGGCCGCCGTGGCTGCCAGCCGAATAGACCGGTAGTGAGCTCTAAACTCAGGATTCATGAGTATCCGTGACATCCCCTTGACCACCATCGACGGGGACACCACAACCCTCGCCGAGTACTCCGACCAGGTGGTCCTGATCGTCAACGTCGCCTCCCGTTGTGGTCTCGCCCCCCAGTACGAGAAGCTCGAAGAACTTCAGAAGACTTACGGGGAGGAGGGTTTCAGTGTCCTCGGGTTTCCCAGCAACCAGTTCCTTCAAGAGCTGGGCAGTGAGGAGGCCATCAAGGAATACTGCTCGATGACCTGGGGTGTCACCTTCCCGATGTTCGAGCGCGTGAAGGTGAACGGGAAGTCCCAACATCCGCTCTACTCTGAGTTGACCAAGACACCCGATGCTGAAGGCAAGGCGGGCAAGGTGCAGTGGAACTTCGAGAAGTTCTTGGTCACCCCCGACGATCAGATCGTGCGGTTCCGTCCCACGACATC
>JBGTEJ010000015.1:0-4998 GCA_041747855.1 Acidimicrobiia bacterium
ACCGTCCGCTCCCGGCGCCCCGACAGAGAAGCGACATTGGTGCAGTCGTCACGATGGACCGATACTCCCCTGCCGATGGTCACATAACCGACGATGGGGTCCCCAGGGACCGGCGTGCAGCAGCGGGCCAGATGGACCAGCATGTCGTCCTGCCCTTCTACGACGACACGGGCCGCCTCCGAAGGTCGACGTCTCCTCGGCTGGAAGAGATCGTCGCCGGTATCCGGATAGATACGTCGTTGCAGTCTGGTCAGGAGACTGTCGACGGAGACCTTCCCTTCCCCGACCGCGGCGGTGAGAGTCTCGGTGTCTCTCAACCCGAGTTCGCCCGCAATGGCCTCGAGATGGGTGTCCCGTTCGGCCGACGTCAGTTCGGGAGCCTCCTTCTTGAGCAAGGCTTGAATCGTCTCCTTGCCTTCGATCAGCGCCTGTTCGCGCCGCTCCTTCTGGAACCATTGCCGGATCTTCGATTTGGCCCTGCCCGTCCTGGCGTACCCCAGCCAGTCTCGGCTCGGCCCCGCATCCGGCGACCGTGACGTCAAGACCTCGACGATGTCACCCGACTCCAATTTTGTCGACAGCGGCACAAGTCGACCGTTGACCTTCGCCCCGACACAACGATGACCCACCTCGGTATGGACCGTATATGCGAAGTCGATGGGTGTGGACCCCTTAGGAAGTTCTTTGACGTCCCCACCGGGTGTGAGGATGAAGACTTCCTCCTGATAGAGGTCGAGTTTCAGGTTGGCGAGGAATTCCTCGGGATCCTCATCGAGGGAGTCGACCTCCATACGGGGTAGATGGCCGACATCCCCTTCCTTGTAACGCCAGTGGGCGGCGATTCCAGACTCGGACCGATGATGCATCTCCTCGGTCCGGATCTGGACCTCGAGAGGCTTGCCGTCGGGACCGATCACCGTGGTGTGGAGCGACTGGTACAGGTTGATCTTGGGCATCGCGATGTAGTCCTTGAACCGACCGGTGACCGGAACCCAGTGGCTGTGGACCAGTCCCAACGCGGCATAACAGTCCCTGGTGTTGCTGGCCACGATGCGGATACCGATCAGGTCGTGGATGTCTTCGAAGGGCCGGTTCTGCTCGAGCATCTTCCGGTAGATCGAATACTCGTGCTTGGGGCGACCGGTGACCGCGGCGACGATGCCGGCGTCGGCGAGCATGCCGTGGATCTCAGTGATCATCTTCTCGATGAAGGCCTCCCGTTCCGGTGCGGCCTCGGCAAGTCGCGCTCTGATCTCGGTGTTCGGGCCGGGATAGAGGATGGCGAAGCATCGATCCTCGAACTCGTGCTTTATCTCCTGGACACCAAGCCTGTGAGCCAGCGGGGCGTACACGTCGAGGGTCTCCTGGGCGACTCTCGCTTGTTTCTCCTCGCGAAGGGCATAGACGGTGCGCAGATTGTGGAGACGATCGAAGAGCTTGATGATCAGGACCCGCACATCCTGGGCCATGGCCACAACCATCTTCCTGATGGTGGCGGCTTGGGCCTGTTCACGGTTGGAGAACCGGACCCGGTCCAACTTGGTGACACCGTCGATGAGACGGGCGACTTCTTCACCGAATTCGGACTTGATCTGCTCCATCGTAACTTCGGTGTCTTCGACAGTGTCGTGGAGCAGGGCCGCAGTGATCGTCGGGAGGTCCAGACCGTATGAGGCGAGCATGTGAGCGACTGCAACCGGGTGGGTTATGTAAGGGTCACCCGTCTTTCGAACCTGTCCCCTATGGGCCGCTTCGGCCATCTGGTGAGCCCGTTCCAGCACATCGGTGTCACCCTCCGGATGATGAAGCCGGAAGGCTTGGAGGACATCGGTCATTTCGACCGAAGCGTCAGTCGTATTTGACGAGGGCATGTAGGGGTACTCCGTCGAGCAGTCTGCTCCCGTTGAGGAAGACCAGCTCTATGAACACCGCAAACCCCACCACGTCGGCGCCAATTCCTCTGAGAAGGCGAATTGCTGCGGCAGCCGTACCACCGGTGGCGACCACATCGTCCACGATCAGGACCTTTTCTCCCTTGTAGACCGCATCGGTGTGGACTTCGAGAGCATCTGTCCCGTACTCGAGCTCGTACTCCTCGCGAATCGTCTCATAGGGCAGTTTTCCCGGTTTGCGAACCGGGACGAAACCGGCCCCGAGACGACGGGCGACGGGTGCGGCCAGGGTGAATCCGCGCGCCTCGATTCCGGCAACCTTCGAAACCCCCATGTCCAGGAAGGGCTCGGCGAGAGCCTCGATAAGGGCTTCCAGCGCGTCAGGGTCGCCCAAGACCGGGGTTATGTCCTTGAAAACGACTCCGGGTTGCGGGAAGTCGGGAATGTCGCGAATCAGCGCGGCGAGATCGATCACATCTAGAGCTTAAGAGATGGGGTTGGGATCCCCGCCGACCTTCGCCCCGATTGCCCTCTTGGCGACCCGGATCTTTCCCTCCTCGACCCTGAGAACAACGCTGTCGTCGCTGACGGAGAGCACTGTCCCATGGATACCTCCGATGGTGCGCACCTCCTGGCCAGGGGCCAGAGACTCGGAAAGCTGCTGCTGATCCTTGGCGCGTTTGCGCTGAGGACGAATGATCAGGAAGTAGAAAACGGCGATCATCAATCCGAGGAAGATGAGCGACGAAGTCCCGGTGCCTCCCCCTTCCTGGGCAAAAACGAACAAGTTCACAGTTCCTCCGAATAGTGGTGTGACGCCAAGATTAGGCGTCCCTTGACCATTCGGCCTACCTGCCGGACCTCGCCGTCTTCACTTCTCTTACGAACTCCCCAAATCTGCCCTCCTGAACTGCTGCTGATGCCTTGCCGACCAGGTCGAGCGTGTAGTGCAGATTGTGGATGGTGAGCAGTCGGTGGGCACTCAACTCCTTCACTCGCACCAGGTGCCGCAGATAGGCCCTGGTGTACTTCGAGCAGGTCAGGCAACCACATCCCTCTTCGATCGGCCGCTGATCACGCTCGAAGTCGGCCCTCTTCAGATTGAAGTCACCGCTTGAAGTGATCGCCCTTCCGTGACGGGCGAGACGGGTCGGTATCACACAATCGAACATGTCGGCACCACGGGCGATGGCGTCGAGCAGCCCCTCGGGATCGCCCAGACCCATCACATACCTGGGTTTCTCAGCGGGCAGCTCCGACACGGCACTCTCCAGGGCGAGGTTGCGTTCATCCGCGGTCTCACCGACGGAGAGTCCTCCGATTCCGAATCCAGGGAACCCTAGGACGGCGGTCTCCCTTGCACTCTCGGCCCGAAGCTCGGGGTCGATGCCACCCTGAACTATCCCGAACAAGGCCTGATCTGGTCGACCGTGCGATTGCAGGGAACGGGCCGCCCAGCGGAGGGTTCTCCTCATCTCGGCTTCGACATGATCTCTCGCGGCTGGCAGACCGACACAAACGTCGAGGACCATGGCGATGTCAGGGCCGAGTTGTTCCTGAACTTTCACGGCACCTTCAGGGGTCAGAAACGCCGCGCTGCCGTCGTAGACGGAACGAAACTCGGCCCCCTCCTCATCGATCTTGGGATCGAGCGAGAAGATTTGAAACCCTCCCGAATCGGTGAGGATCGGTCGTTTCCACGACATGAACTCGTGGAGTCCGCCCAGGTCGGCGATGAGATTGGCACCGGGTCGCAACATCAGGTGATAGGTGTTGGCCAGGATGATCTCCGCCCCTTCCCGCTCGAGATCGTCGGCATCGACGGTCTTGACCGCGGCCCTGGTTCCGACCGGCATGAACGCAGGTGTTCGCACTCGCCCATGAGGGGTGTCCAGCCATCCTGTGCGCGCCTTGCCGTCGACAGCGATCGGTGTCCAGGTGACAGGCATGGGCAAGGAGGTTAGGGCCGGAGCCGCTCACAGAGCATGGCGTCGCCGAAGGAGAGGAACCGATAGCCGCGGTCCAGAGCGACCTGATACGTCTGTCTCCATCCCGGACCCATGAACGCTTCGAGGAGGACTAGGAGCGTCGATCCAGGCATGTGGAAGTTGGTGACCAACATGTCAACCACGGTTATCGGCGAACCCGGCCGAAGGAACAGGTCCGTTGCACCCGACCCGGGCTCGACGCCACCAGAACCGTTGGAGCGGCTCTCCAGGGTCCTCACCACGGTGGTCCCGATCGCGACCACCGACCCGCCGCGGGTCCTGGTCTCGTCGATGGCTGAGGCGGTGGCCTCCGGGATGGAACACCACTCGGTGTGCATCACATGGTCGTCGAGGTGGTCGACGGTCATCGGTCGGAAGGTGTCCAGGGAGACATGGAGGTCGACGGTGGCGACACCGATGCCGGCGGATACCAGACCGGCGATCACCTCATCGGTGAAGTGGAGTCCTGCGGTCGGCGCCGCGGCCGAACCCGGGCGGTTGGCGAACCTGGTCTGATATCGCTCCGGGTCGGCCAGTTCGCCGGTGAAATATGGAGGCAGTGGGACAGTGCCGGCTGTTTCGAAGAGCTCTTCTGGGTTGGCGGTGTCGATCTCCACCACCACCAGCCCACCACCCCGGTTCTCCACGATGGTCGTGGTGACACCCGCGAGGTCGACGATGACACCGGGTCGGAGACGCCGAGCGGGACGGGCAAGTGCCTCCCAGGTGCCGTCGGCGAGCCGCTCCAGGATCAGGAACTCGACTTCTCCCCCGGTCTCCCGACGCCATCCGTGGAGACGGGCGGCCCGGACCCTCGTCTCGTTGACCACCACCAGATCACCTGGCTGGAGCAGGGAGGGGAGATCGAGAAAGATGTTGTCCGTCAGGTCGCGGGTGTCGAGCAACCGCGATGCATGACGTGGCTCAACCGCGGTCTGGGCGATGGCCTCTTCTGGGAGGTCGTAGTGGAAGTCGGCGACTCTCACGGTTCAGAGAAGCCGGGGGTGCTCGCTCTCCGACCACTCCCTGCCGAGATGCTCGTAGGCACGCGCCGTTGCCATCCTGCCCCGGGCCGTCCGTTTGATCAGACCGGACTGGAGGAGGAACGGCTCGTAGGC
>JBGTEJ010000016.1:0-6930 GCA_041747855.1 Acidimicrobiia bacterium
GTCTTCTCGCCCTTGTCCTTTTCCTTTGCCATATGGAGCCTCAGCGTAGAAGAAAATAGATTCCGGAACGCGGTCGAAGTTAGCGGCAAAGCCGCTGCCCCCGTTGGGGTGACTCGTCAGCTGGTGCCCAGCTAAAGGGGCGGATCGAGGACACGACGAGTGTTTAGGGCCGCATGCGACTATTCAGCTGGAGCAACATGAATGAAGGTCCGATTTGAAGTCAGACGCTCGTGGTGACCGAGAGTTCGTTCAGTTCTACGAGCGAACAGTCGACGTCGTGTACGGCTATTTCATCAGAAGGACGGCGGGTGATCGCCAGATGGCCGAAGATCTAACCCAGGAGACCTTTCTCACAGCTGCCCGCACCTACGACGGACAGCAGCGAAACGAGAACGCTTGGATAGTCACCGTTGCGAGAAGACGGTTGATCGACCACATCCGTCGGACGAAGTCGCGTCCGAGGCTCTTTCCTCTTAGCGATCCCGTTGATCTTGTGCATTGGCCCGACGACTGGGGTCAACAAGAGCACGACGTGTTTTCAGCCCTCAGGACTCTGCAACCCGATCACCAGATGGTGCTCCTACTCCACTACGTCGACGACCTTGCCCTCGGGGAAGTCGCCAATTTCATGAGCCGTTCACGAACAGCCACCTACTCCCTCCTGGCAAGAGCCAAGAGCAGCCTGAGACAAGCCCTCGAGGAGGCACCCCGTGAGTGAAGACCCGATCTCTGTCCTGAAGCTGCCCGACCGAGCCCTGTCTCCCGAAGAACCATTCCGCAGCGATCTCGCCGCTCGACTCCTGTCCACCCAATATGCCACGCAACCAGTGAGCACGATCAACGCACCTAGCCTCGCCGATACTCACCTGAGCCGCTCCTCAAGGCGACGGTTGAATCCGGTTTGGGCTGCAGTTCCGGCCGCACTGGTAGTGATCGTTCTTGTGGGCCTACCCGGTTGGCTCACCGGTCCTACCCCGCCGGACACCACCTCAATCCTCTTTGCTCCTCCGTTCACAGTGGAGAACGGGGTCTACAAGTTCACGGTCCAGATGGTCAACGGAGAGTGGCTGACCATGACCCTCCCGGAGTCGGCTGGTTCTCAGATTGAGGGCTTTGAGTCGGGAGTTAGTCTCGGCTACTCGGACAGTTGGGCCGGGCTTCAGGTCACCTCCCGGTATGGAGGAACCGAGGATCTATACAGAGGTATGACACCTGATGAGACGCATGAGGGTGGTGGCGGGCGACCTGTGCACTTCTACAGAAATGCTGACGATCGGGGCGACCTGGTCTTCCAATTTGGCCCGTGGAGTCTTGTAGCCCCGGGTGGAGGAGGAAGTGGACTGGATGGCACGGAGACGACACGAGCCCGGCTTGCGTCCCTGATCAATGGTCACGTGACCGACGAGGGTTTCCTGGTGTTGACCCCTACCGAACTCAATCTCTTGCTGCCGACGCACTCTGTTCCCAATGCCAGCTTTATTCGCTCAGACAGAAGCCCAGTCGCCTGGTTCTGGCGACTTCATCCTGCCGAATGCCTCAGCTCTGAGCCCGAGTTCACACCTGAATCGGGGATCACCTCGTTATGTGACCCGGAGACCGGGGACCGTCTCATGTTGGGTTCGAGCACCTCGTTCAACTCCGAGGACCTCGGCGGCATCAGCTTTGTCGTAACCGCCGACCGACCCAGGTGACGAATACACCTAGCGGATGTGCCACCACTCTCGGAGAACACGGCACTTATCCTCTTCGAATTCGAGGAGGAACACCCCGTCCAGTTCGAGGGGAGCGCCGGTGGAGGCCACGACGAACTTGGAGTTCCATCTTGCGATCCCGGTTCCTTCAGCGACGCCGACGATCTCGTATGTGAAATCTATTTCGCCCTGGTCGGCGGTCACGTTCTCCCAGTACTCCCTCACTCCCACCGCGCCTTCGAATGGCTCGGCGTACGGGTTCTCGTGATACCGCGCATCCTCTGTGAATAGTGCGCCAGCGGCATCGGCATCACGCCGCTCCCAAGCAGCGCCGTATCGGTTGAGCCAGTTTTCGAGTGCAGCATGGGTGAGATCGGGCATCCGCCGATGCTACCAACCGGGACAAGGGCAACCGGTCGAGAGCTCATCGCCGGATAGGCGCAATCTCCCATTAAACGATTGCAGACCTACCCTCCCCGGAAGATGACGACGACGAGCCGCCAATTCAGCGCCCTATCGAGATCAGCCCTACTGGCGATCGGAGTCGTGATCGCCCTACTCGTCACCTCCTGCAGCGGGAACACCACCCAGGACCCCGAGGACACCCGCGGACCCGAGCTCCAAGACACCAGTGGGCCCGAGACCGCCACCTCCCCCCCGACTGCCACCGTCACCACGACTCCTACGACTGTCGACACTTCGCTCTACTACACGCCCCTCGTGATCGAGAAGGGTGATGTGACGGTCACCTTCGATCGCTGGTTCTTCATACTCCAGGACCGTGACACCCGAGTCGAGGTGCGAAACTCGGCAGGGACCGTCCTCGCAGAAGGAACCGTGGCAGGGCCCGAGGCGATCATGCGCGAAACCGCTGATCATTCGTTCGAGTTCGTCGACCCGTCCGGCAAGGTGGTAGCGGTCATCACCCAGCAGGAACTGAACGAGGCGGCAGACGCCGCCAGGGCAGCGGCCGAGAACTAGGCCCTATCCGGCCAGGAACAGGGCGGGTTCCTCGAGGTTCTCCAGCAGGAGTGCCATGAACCGTCGTCCAACGGCCCCGTCGATGATCCGATGGTCATAGCTCAGCGAGAGTGGCATGACCGGGGCGATCATCAGATCTCCCTGATATACCACCGGCTTGTCCTTCGCCCTCCCCACCGACAGAATCGCAGTGGTTCCGGGAGGTACCAGGGGGGTGCCGTGGCCGCCCCCTACAGCACCGATGTTGGACACGGTGAAGGTCTGACCTGAAAGCTCGTCTGGTCGGAGTGTCCTCGTCCGCGCCCCTTCTCCGAGTCTCCGGATCTCTGAGGTGAGGTCCAACACGCCACGATTGGCGGCGTCGCGGACCACGGCCACCATCAGACCGTCCGGTGTGTCGACCGCGATCCCGATGTCCTTCGAACCATGGAAGATGACATCATCCCCATCGATCGATGCGTTGAATTCAGGGAACGCCGCCAGAGCCGGGACCACCGCTTTGATGACCAGGGCTTCTATGGGGATCTTGACCCCGTGTCGCTCCGTCAAGGCTTCCCTGACCTCCAAAAGACGGGTGGCGTCGACGTCGTCGAAGGTGGTGACATGTGGAATCTCGGTCCAGCTCCGAACCATGTTGGCAGCGATGGTGCGACGCAGTCTCGACATCGGCTGACGCGGGTCTCCGGCCGGCGCTTCCGCAGCCAGCGGCTTTGGTCGTTCCGGGGTCGGCTCCGGCTGGGCCACAGTTGGTTCGGCCGTTGAGTCTGCCGCTGGGGTCACCGGGACCACCGGTGCCTCAGGAGCCACCTGAGCCTTCTCGGTTTCTCTGGGCTCTTCTGACCCACCGATAACTTTCTCCACGTCTTGCCGGGTTATCCGACCGCCGGGACCTGACCCTGTCACTGAGCTCAGATCGATCCCGTGGTCCCTCGCCAGCTTTCGCACCACCGGTAGGGCCTTGATCTGACCGGACTCTCGCTCCCCCGTATCCCCGGTCTGGCTGGAGGTCAGCGACTCGGCTTCCTCAGTCAGGGTCCCCACGATGGGGGCCGCCTCGATACGCGGTCTGACAGCCTCAGCCTCAGGTGTGGGCGGTTCGGGCTCGGATCGAACAGGTTCCGGGGCCTCCTTCGGCACTTCAGTCGTCGGAGACGACATCGCCTCATCTGGGTCACCGATGGTCACCAACACCGAGCCGACTTCGATGGTCTGGCCCTCAGCACCACCGTGACGGAGGACTACTCCGGCGTAGGGGGTGGGAATCTCGACAACCGCCTTATCAGTCTCGACCTCCACGATCGGCTGGTCAGCGACGACAGTCTCCCCTTCGGGCACCAGCCAGCGGACGATCTCGGCTTCGGTCAACCCCTCGCCGATGTCAGGCAGTAGAAACTCACGGGCCATTCGCTCAAACCTCCAGGGTCTTCTCTGCTGCGGCGACAATCCGTTCTACCGACGGAAGGTAGTGGCGCTCGCCCCTCTTCAACGGAAACACGGTGTCCCATCCGGTCACCCGAGCGACGGGAGCGTTCAGGTCGAAGAGGCATCGTTCCTGGATCGTGGCCGCGATCTCACCACCCAGACCCCCGGTCAACGGCGCCTCGTGGATGATCACCGCCCGGCCAGTCTTGGAGACACTCGTAGCGATACCTTCACGGTCGAGTGGCGACAGGGTCATCAGATCGAGCACCTCAACCGAAACCCCGCTTTCACCGAGGACTTTGGCCGCCTGTCGGGTCTCCTTCATCATCGCCCCCCACGCAATGAGGGTCAGGTCTTCACCGGACCGTTCCACACGAAGAGGGCCGATGTCCGTGGTGTAGTAGATCTCGGGGATGTCCTCTTTGACCGCCCGATAGGACCGGATGGGCTCGAGGAAGATCACCGGATCGGGATCCTCTATTGCTGCCAGGAGCAAACCCTTTGCGTCTCTCGGAGTTGACGGCACCACCACCTTCAGCCCTGGGATGTGGGTGTAGATGGCCTCGGTCGACTCCGAGTGATGCTCTGCCGCACCGATACCACCGCCGTAGGGGATGCGGATGACGAGGGGCGCGGTGTACCGGTGATTGGAGCGGTTTCGGATCCTGGCCACATGGTTGATGATCTGGTCGTATGCGGGATAGGAGAAGCCAAGGAACTGGAGCTCGGCAACGGGGCGGAGACCGGCCACGGCCATCCCGAACGCGGCACCCACGATGCCGGACTCGGCCACCGGGGTATCGACGACCCGATCAGCCCCGAACTTGTCACGTAATCCGTCGGTGATACGAAACACGCCACCCGCCCGACCTATGTCCTCACCCAACAGGACCACCCTGTCATCCACGGCAAGCGCAGCATCGAGGGCCCCGGTGATCGCCTGTGCAAGGTTGACCTCAGTCACCGTGCTGCCTCGTCTGCCTGCTCGATCAAAGATGCCGTGGGACGCTCGAACACCCGGGTGAACAGATCGCCGACTTCCGGTGGTGGCACTTGCTCTGCCCAGGCGACCGCTTCCTCGATGCGTCCGGCAGACTGCGTCTCCAGGCTCTCCTGCCAGTCAGAGTCCCAGGCCCCGGACTTCTCGAGGAGGACCCGCACCCTCTCCAACGGATCTCTGTCCTTCCACTCGTCTACCTCTTTCTCATCGCGGTATCGAGCCGGATCATCGGCCGTGGTGTGGGGCCCGACCCTGTAGGTAAGGGCTTCGATGAAACTCGGGCCTTTGCCCGCTCTCGCCCGTTCCGCAGCCTCACTCACCGCCGCCAGAACCGCCACCACATCATTGCCGTCGACGCGAACACCAGGAATCCCGTAAGCCTCGGCTTTCTCGGCGATCGTCTCGGTGGCTGTCTGTTCCGCCGTAGGCAATGAGATGGCGAATCCGTTGTTCTGACATAGGAAGACACAGGGGGTCTCATAGACAGCCGCAAAGTTCATCGCCTCGTGGAAGTCACCTTCGGAGGTTGCACCGTCACCGAAAGAGGTGAGTGCGATACGACGACTTCCTTTGATCTTCTCGGCCCACGCCAGACCAACGGCATGGATCATGTGACCTCCGACGGTTATCGACGGGGGTAGCACGTTGACGTTTCCGGGCAATTCACCACCGCGCTCGTCACCCGTGCGCCCGAGGATCAGAAGACGCCACGGATATCCCGCCTTCCAGTTGAGGGCGGCATCCCGGTATGTGGCCGCCACCCAGTCGCCCGGACGGAGTGCGGCCGCGGCGCCGATCTGGGCGGCCTCCTGACCACGGAACGGAGCGTATGTGGCCAGACGGCCCTGACGTTGCATCGCCATCGACTTCTCGTCGTAGGTGCGCGCCTCGACCATGTCGGCATAGAGCCCCCGCATCTGGTCGAGTGTCACGGGGAGCCGGTCGTTAACCGACCCGTCAGGGTTGATCAGACTGAACATGGAGACTGCCTCACCGTTGCCGGTGGCAGTTTGCCTGTTTGCGAGCGCCGATGTCGGGTCGCCGTTCGTGGGAATCAGCGACTCGAGACCGCGGCCCAGCCCTGGCTTGCGGGAGGTCACGTTCTGGATAGTCCTTCTAGGGTCGCCCACGAAGGGTGAGCACCCACGAGTTTAGGCTGACTCAGACTCCAGCAGATTCCGACGAAAGTAGGTCGTCCAATTCGTCGACGGTCATCAATACTTCCCGGGCCTTGCTGCCAATGGATGGCCCGACCACGCCCCTTCTCTCCAGGGTGTCCATCACACGTCCTGCCCTGGCGAACCCGATTCGGAGCTTCCGCTGCAGCATCGAGGTCGAACCCAACTGCGATCTGACAACGAGCTCCATCGCCTCACGTATCAAGTCATTGTCGACATCGTCGTCGTCGCCGCCACCACTTCCACCCGTCGAGGCAGGAGCTTCGAGGACAGTGATCTCGTCGATCTCGTCACGCTGGCGTTTCACCCAATCGACAACCGCGTGGATCTCAGACTCACGGACCCATGCACCCTGAATACGTTGAGGGCGGGGCTCCTTTGCGGTCACTACCAGCATGTCCCCCATACCCACCAACTTCTCGGCACCCTGGCCGTCGATGATGACCCGACTGTCCGTCTGTGAGGCCACGCTGAAGGCAAGGCGACTAGGGATGTTGGCCTTGATCACACCTGTTATCACGTCAACAGAAGGTCTCTGGGTTGCCACCACCAGATGGATTCCGACGGCCCGGGCCATCTGGGCGATCCTCACGATCGACTCCTCGACTTCGCGACCTGCCACCATCATCAGATCGTTGAGCTCGTCGACGACGATGAC
>JBGTEJ010000017.1:0-73756 GCA_041747855.1 Acidimicrobiia bacterium
GCGACTGGATCGTCCACATAGCGGAGGAGGTAGCCGAAGGTGACCCCATCGAAGGTCTCATCCCGGAATGGGAGATGATCGGCGACGGCCCTCACCCGAAGCCGACCGGAATGCTGGGAGAGCATCTCGGGGCTGAGGTCGAGGGCAACCACCCGTGCCCCCTTCGCTTCGACCGCCCGGCTGATCGACCCCGTACCGGCGGCCACATCGAGGACCAAGGCATCGGAAGAAAGACCCAAGCCGCCGAGCATGAGCCGTCGCCACCGCCCGTCTTGCCCAAGGCTGAGGACCCGCGCCCAACGCTCATAGTCATCGGCGATGTCACGGAACAGCCGCGCCGCGGTCGTCTCAGGTGTGTCTACCGAGTCGACTCGCTTCATGGGGCCATTCTGGTCGGGTCCCTACTCTGAAGACGACCCCAAACGGTCCGCGCGGCGGAAAGCTCATCGCCTCCTGAGCAGAGCTCCGTGAAAGAGCGACGCGGTCAGCCCTTCCTGGACCTCTTCCAGGTCTTCCAGGCTCCAGTAGACCAGAGGGCCCAGGCGACGAAGAGGGGCTGGAAGGCCAGGCGCATCCATCGAACTTGGGGCGAGTCGAGGCCGAAGGTCTCGGTCCCTGCAACCGCCTGATAGATGTTCCCGGGGAAGACGGCCACAAAGAAGCCTGCAGTGATCCAGCCCACCTTGACACGATGCTGGGGCAGCCCCACCAAGGCCGCAGCCAGAGCGATTTCGGCCGCGCCGGACACGTAGACGATGGCGCTGCGGAAAGGCAGAAACGATGGAACCTGACCAAGGAATTCCTCGGTCCGAACGAAGTGCCCGATCCCGGCGACCAAAAGGAAACCGGCCAGCCCCCAACGGCCCAGCGTCCGGGGCACATCGGCAGCAATGCGCGTATCCACTGTCATGAGCCGAGACTACCCAATCGGCCTGAATCCGGTCCGGGAACTCCGTTCAAGTGGCTTCGAGGAATTCGATCCGGTTGCCGAATGGATCAGTGGCGTAGAACCTGGCGAACCCGGGAAGGGGCTCATCCTCCGTCACCCTCACCCCGGCAGCGACCAGGCGCTCCCTCAACTCATCGAGGTCGTGGACCAGCAGGGCGGGGTGGGCTTTCGTAGCCGGTCTGAAGTCGTCCTCAACCCCGAGATGGATCTCGACCGAAGTGTTCCGGAACCAGCAACCGCCCCGAGCCTCCAAATGCTCAGGCTTGGACACCTGGGGTAGGCCGAGAAGCCCTTCGTAAAACTCGACCGCCACATGCTCTCCGCCGACCGGCATTGCCAGCTGGACATGGTGAAGTCCGCGTATCCCGCTCAACCTTCGGCGATCTCGGCGACGGCGGCTCGCTTCTCTGCGGACCGGTTGGCGTCTCCCTTGATCTCGATCAACTGGAGTCGCTCCGTGGCGGCGGCGTCCGCAGCCCCGGCATCAGCCGCGGCGAGACGGGCTTCTACCCCCTCCTCAACGAGCTTCTTGGCCTCCTCCAGCAGAGCCTCAACCATCTCGGCCTCGGGCACGACCCTCACCACCTGGCCCTTGATGAACAGGTGGCCTCTCCCCCGTCCCGCAGCAATGCCGATGTCTGCTTCGCGGGCCTCTCCCGGGCCGTTGACCACACACCCCATGACCGCCACCTGGATGGGGAGGTTGGCCTCCTCCAACGCCTTCTGGGCACGAGTAGCGATATCGATGACATCGACTTCGGCACGGCCACAAGAAGGGCAGGCGATCAGATCAAGACCCTTCCGTTCTCGCAACCCCAAGAACTCGAGCAGTTGACGACCGGCTTTGGCCTCCTCGACAGGATCGGCCGTTAGGGAGAAGCGGATGGTGTCGCCGATCCCCTCGTTGAGGAGCGTGGAGATACCGGCCACCGACTTGATCAGACCGGCCGGTGGCGGGCCGGCCTCAGTCACTCCGAGATGGAGCGGGTAGTCGACGGTGTCGGCGAGCAACCGATACGACTCGACCATCAACCGCACATTGGAGTGCTTCACCGAGATCTTGATGTCGGTGAAGTCGACGTCCTCCAGGTACCGGATCTCGATCAAAGCCGACTCGACCAGCGCCTCAGGCACAGCAGATCCGTACTTCTCCAACAGGTCCTTGTCCAAAGACCCGGCGTTCACCCCGATCCGGATCGGGAGCCCGTGGTCCTTCGCCTCCCGGGCCACGGTCTTGATCTGGTCCTCCTTACGGATGTTCCCCGGATTCAGTCGAAGTCCTTGAACCCCGGCCTCTATGGCGGCGAGGGCCAGCCGGTACTGGTAGTGGATATCGGCGATGATCGGCACCGGGCTGCGAGGGACGATCTCGGCCAGACCCTGGGCGGCGTCGACGTCGTTACAGGTGATCCGGACGATGTCGGCTCCGGCACCGGCCAGGGCGTAGACCTGGGCGAGGGTTCCGTCGACATCGGCGGTCTTGGTGGTGGTCATCGACTGCACCGACACCGGGGCACCACCACCCACGGGGACCTTGCCGACATGGAGTTGCCGGGTCATCCGGCGATCTATTGCCACGGGTCTATACGGTACTCCGGGGACAAGGGCTAGATGAGGTGGGTCGGGTTATCCGCGGATGAGGTGAGAGACGAGTCGGACTCCGTCCGACGCCCCCCTCGACCTCGCTTCCGCTTCGGTCGGTCCCCCCACAAGTGGGGGACAAATGAAAGAGTTCAGCCCAGGCGGATCGGGTTGGCGACGTCGAGGATCATCGCCACCAGACCGAGGAAGATGAAGAGCCCAATCACCGTCGCAGCCACCGGCATGAGTTTCTTGATATTCGCCTGACGGCCACTCACCTTCTCGTATACGGCGACCGCGAAATGCCCACCGTCGAGAGGGAACAGGGGAAGCAGGTTGATCGTGGCGAGGATCACATTCACATAGGCCATCATCCCGAGGAAGAAGGCCAGGCTGGTGGTCTGGCTGCCGATGGCGACAATGCCGATGGGACTGACCGGTCGGATCTCATCAGGAACGTCGGTGTTCCCAACGAGCACGCCCAGATAGGCCAAAAGCGATGACGGTTTGATCATCTGGCCGAGGGCACCGAAGGTGTTGGTGATCCCTGAACCCACCATTCCCCCGGCCACACCGATGCCCTCGATCGGACCGACCTCAACGATGTCGTTGACCGGACGGACCCCCAGATATCCGATGGATCGGTCGTTCGGGTTCTCCCCGAGGACGATGTCGATGACCAGAGTCCGTCCATCCCGATCGACGGTGACGGTCGCTGGGCCGGGACCGTATTCGGTCAGAGCGAGGGGAACAGCCTCCCATCCGATCACGGAGGTGTTGTTGATGGCGACGATCCGATCCCCAACTTCGAATCCGGCGGTAGCGGCCGGAGAGTCTTCGACCAGGTCACCGATGACAGGAGTGACTCCCCCGGGGATCCCATTGGACACGGCAAGCCCGTAGAAGAGGAGAAAAGCCAGCAGGAAGTTGGCGCCGACACCGCAGAGAACAACGACGCTCTTCTCCCAGAACTTCTTCTCGCGGTAAGTCCGACCCATGTCTTCGGGAGCGACCTCTTCGAGAGGATTCATGCCGACGATGCGGACATACCCGCCAAGTGGGAAGGCCTTGACCCCGTATTCGGTTTCGCCCTTCTGCGTCGACCAGATCTTGGGCCCGAAACCGAAGAAGAACTCGGTGGCCTTCATCCCGACGCCCTTGGCGGCGAGGAAGTGACCAGCCTCGTGGGCGGTCACAAAGAAAATGATCGCCAGCGCGGTGGCGATACCTCCAATCATGCCGTCAGCGTACCCAGACGGTGTTCGTACTCAGCATGCGCCGGTGACCAAACCGGCGGCCACAGAACGTGCTTCGCGATCAACTTCCACGACGTCGTCCACCGAGCCCAGCGAACGCTGTTCCACCTCAGAAAGTGTCATCTCGACGATCTTGACGATCGAGTTGAAACCGATCCTGCCCTGGCGGAAAGCTTCGACTGCGATCTCATCAGCGGCGTTGAGGACCGCCGGCGCCGACCCACCGGTGCGACCTGCCGCAAAGGAGAGATCCAACGCCGGAAATGTCTCCCGGTCAACCTCTTCGAACTCGAGCGTGGTCCCCACGAAGTCGAACGGTTCGAGAGGTGCGGTCAACCTGTCCGGCGCGGTCAACGCATACTGGATGGGGATTCTCATGTCCGGGTAACCCAACTGCGCCTTCCAGGAGCCGTCGGTGAACTCGACCGCCGAGTGGAGAATCGACTGGGGGTGGACGACCACATCGAGCTGGTCATAGGAGACATCGAACAAGAAGTGGGCCTCGATGACCTCCAGTCCCTTGTTGAACAGGGTCGCCGAGTCGACGGTGATGCGCGGCCCCATGTCCCAGTTCGGGTGATTGAGAGCTTGTTCGGGTGTTACCACCTCGAGTTGCTCTTTGGTCCATCCCCGGAACGGGCCACCGGAGGCGGTCAACATGAGTCTTCGGACCGAGTCCGGAGGTTCTCCCACCAGACTCTGGAAGATGGCCGAATGCTCACTGTCGACCGGGACGATCTCACCACCCGAGGACAGTGCCTTCTTCACCACCGGTCCACCTGCGACCAGGCTCTCCTTGTTCGCCAGGGCGAGACGGTTGCCTGCCAGCAGGGTGGCCACACTGGCCTGGAGACCGGCGGAGCCCACGATCCCGTTCACTACCGACACCCCCGACATCGATACCACTTCGAGGACCGCATCCAACCCGTAGGCGAGTTGACGACCGCTGTTGAGGACGAAGTCTTCCCGCTCCTCGTTGGACCCCCCGGTTACGACGATCGCAGCATCAGGGAAGCTGCGGGCGAGTCGCTCCATGTCCTGACCGGGACGTCTCGCAACCAGGGCAACGACCTCGAGTCCGAGATTTGCGGCGACCTGGAGTGTCTGGGTTCCGATCGAGCCGGTCGCCCCGAGGACGACCACCGGGCGGCTCACAGCAAGCCGTAGGCGAGGAAGGCGAAGTAGAGGGCAGGGAGGGCGAAGAGGAAGCTGTCGATCCGGTCGAGCATCCCACCATGACCGGGGAGGATCGAACCCATGTCCTTGACATCGATGGAACGCTTCAGCATCGACTCGACCAGGTCACCCAATGGGCTGACCACACCGACGATCGCGGCCAACACCAGTCCCCTGGCCAAACCGATCGGCTCCCACTGGGGAAACGCCACCAGGACCGAAGCCCCCATCGCGGCGAGCACCAGCCCACCTATGGCGCCTTCGATGGTCTTGTTTGGTGACAGACGCGGGGCCAACGGACGTCGGCCGAAAGAGCGCCCCACGAAGAAAGCGCCGATATCGGCCAACGCCACCAGCACCACAATGAAGAAGACCCATGCCACCGGGTTCGAGGCAAAACCGAATGGGATCGCAAACGCCAGCAGCCCGACCCAGCACAACCCCAAGAGGGTGATGGTGGAATCCTCGAGTGGTTGACGTCTGGGGGTCAGAGAAACGAACAGAAGGGTGGCCAGCACGACGATGGCGACCCAACCGCCGATGGCGAACACACCCCGGGTATGGGTGCCGAAACCGATAAGCACGACACCGAGAAGCCCGAACAACGCGAGGGGTTTGTAACCCTTCGTCCTCATCGTCCCGTACAACTCCCCCACCGCGATGAGCATCACCAGAATCACGAAACCGGTGAACCACCACCCACCAAGAAGGAGACTTCCGAGGAACAGGCCGAAAATCACGAGACCGGTGAAGATCCGGAGGGCAACGTCGGATGAGACCGCCTGTTCATGCGCCTCGAAGTCCTCCTCGCTGTGCACCGCGGTCCCGGAAACGTCGCCGAACCCGACCAGACCACTCCCCACACCGGGCACTCCGGCGGACATGGCCTGCTTCTCCCATTGTTCCCCGGACCGACGATTCACCTCTTCGGCGAGTCCCTGGTACTCCTGGGTGGTGGCGGCCATGTAATCCGAGTCGGTGTAGTCCTCGACCCTGGAGCGGGATCCGGCCATGGCCTCCCAGTCGACGAGATCTTCCTGGGATTCCGTACTTTCTACATCAGGGGTCTCTGCAGGAGCGTCGTTGCCGGGTTCGTCTGGTGTGGTCTCCTCGCCGTCGTCGAAGAGCGACACCACTTCGGCCGCATCGTCCGCTCCCTCCTCCCAGGGGCGGTTGAACCCCTTCTTGCCCTCTTGATCACTCATCAGACTTCCAGAAGATCTGCTTCCTTGTTGGAGAGGAGCTTGTCGATCCGCTCGATGAACTTGTCGGTGAGCTTCTGAAGCTCGTCTTCGCCCCTTCGGATGTCGTCATCGGATATTTCCCCGTGAAGGGCCTCCATGTCGGTTTTGGTGTGACGTCTTACGTTACGCACCGCAACTCTCCCATCCTCGGCCATGTGCTTGACCATTTTGATCAGGTCCCGACGTCGCTCCTCGGTGAGGGGCGGAAAAGCGATCCTGATTACGTTGCCGTCGTTGGTCGGATTGAGACCCAGGTCCGACTGTTGGAGGGCCCGTTCGATGCTGGCCAGGGATGACTTGTCGAAGGGCTGGACCACGAGGAGTCGCGGTTCGGGGACCGCGATGGAGGCCAGCTGTTGCAGAGGGGTCGGGGAGCCGTAGTACTCGGCGGTGACTCTTTGGAGAAGCTGGGGGTTGGCCCGTCCGGTCCGGACCGTGGAGAACTCACCACCGACGTGCTCGACGGCAAGCTCCATCTTGTGCTCGGCCTCCATAAGGAGATCGGCGATCATTGCTCCTCCAGTTCAGTGCACCACCGTACCGATGCGGTCGCCATTGACGGCACGCACGATGTTTCCCGGTGTCGTCATGTCAAAAACATGAATCGGCACGTTGTGCTCTTTACACATCGTAACGGCGGTGGTGTCCATCACCCGTAGCTCACCCGAAATGAATTCCATGTAGGAGAGGGATTCGTGACGGACCGCGTTGCTGTTGGTGGCCGGGTCCGAGTCGTATATGCCGTCGACTTTTGAGGCCTTGAGCAGGACATCGGCGTCGATCTCGATTGCACGCAAGGCGGCCGTGGTGTCAGTGGTGAAGAACGGATTCCCGGTGCCCGCGGCGAAGATCACCACCCGTCCCTTCTCGAGATGTCGGATGGCGCGGAGACGAATGTATGGCTCGGCCAGTTCCTGCATGGTGATGGCGCTCTGCACCCTGGTGGTCACACCCGCCTTCTCGAGGGCATCCCTCAAGGCCAGTGCGTTGATGACGGTGGCGAGCATCCCCATGTAGTCCGCGGTTGCGGGGTCCATCCCCTTCGCCGCCTGAGACACACCCCGGAAGATGTTGCCACCGCCGACCACTATGGCTATCTCGGTACCGGAGGCTCGGGCTTCGGCCACTTCGCCGGCTACCCGGCTGACGGTTGCTGGATCGATCCCGTAGCCGAGCTCTGGGTCGGCGAATGCCTCGCCGGAGAGCTTCAGGAGGACCCGGCGGGCAGTTTCGTCACCCACGGCGGACCCTACGATCCCACCGACAGGCGGGCAATGCGCCGCACCGAGATGTTCTCACCCATTTTCGAAGCGAGGGCGCCGACCATGTCGCCGACCGTACCGTCGTACTTCTCGGGGTTGACGAACTTCTGCTCGTAGAGGACATTGTCGCTGTACCAGGACTCGATCTTGCCTTCGACGATTCGTTCGATGACATTCTCCGGCTTGCCTTCGGCGGCCGCCTGACGGGAGATCATGTCCTTCTCCTTGGCGAGTTCATCCAGGTCTACCTGGTCCCTGGTCACCCAGGTCGGTTTTGCCCAGCTTATGTGCATGGCGATGTCGTTGGCCACGGAACCGAACTCTTCGCTCTTGGCCACGAAGTCGGTCTCGCAGACCAGTTCGACGAGGACACCGAGGACCGGCCGATCGCTCTGAAGATGGACGTACTGGCCGATCACACCGTCGTTGGCCTCGCGGTCGGTTCGTTTCGCCATCTTCGCCTGACCACGCTCACGGAGCAGCTCGAAAGCCTTGTCGAAGTCGCCGTCGGCGTCGGAGAGTGCCTTCTTGGCATCCATCATCCCGACCCCGGCTTCCTGACGGAGTCTCTGAACATCCTTTGCCGTGACTTCAGCCATCAGGAGGCTTCTCCTTCACCATCCTGAGACGTCCCCTTCTTAGATGACAGTTTCTTGCCTTCCAGGATCCCGTCGGCGATGGCATTGGCGATGAGGTCGGCGGCGCGTATGGCGTCGTCGTTGCCCGAGATCACGTAATCGACCGCATCGGGATCGGAGTTCGAGTCAACCAGGGCGATGATCGGGATCCCCAGACGTGACGCCTCCTTTATGGCGGTGTCCTCGGTGTTGACGTCGACGATGAAGACGGCGTCGGGGAGTTTGGTCATCTCGGCGATCCCACCTAGGTTCGCCTCCAACTTCTCCAGCTCACGACGCAGCTTCAGCCGCTCCTTCTTCGGGAGCGAGTTCATCTCACCTGATGCCTCGAGTCGACGCAGTTCCCGCATGTAGGAGATCCGCTGCTGGATGGTCTTGAAATTGGTCAGCATCCCACCCAACCACCGGTAGTTGATGTAGGGCTGATTGGCGCGACCAGCCGCGGTGGCGACTGCAGCCTGAGCCTGTTTCTTGGTACCTATGAAGAGGACACTGCCCCCGTTTTCGGCAATCGTCTGCGCGAAACTGACGGCGGTAGCTACCTGTTCGACGGTCTGACGGAGATCCATGATGTGGATCCCGTTGCGCTCCCCGTATATGTAGGGGCGCATCTTTGGATTCCAACGCCTCGTCTGATGTCCGAAGTGGACCCCAGCCTCGAGGAGTTGCTTCATCGTGACTTCAGCCACAATCGCTTCCTTCCTGGTTCAATTCCTCCGCCCACCGGGTTGAGACCCCCACCTGAACTGGTGTCCCTCTTTCGAGCGCGCTCGACCAGAGAGGGATCCTTGGGCGTGTGTGATAGCCCGATTCTACCGGTGGCCCTCACGCTTCGGTAATCGAACTATCTGGCAAACTCGACTCGTGCTCTCTTCTCTCCAGGTTGTGGACACCGGGCTGTCCAACGGAGCGTCAGCGGTAGGCGTGTGCCGGGCCGATCGCTTCGAGCCCGAACTCGAGACCCTTCTCGCCCATCGATCGTCGGGTCGGTCCGGGCCACTCCACTTCACCTACGAGGACCCAGAGGTCGCCTCCGACGTGGCCAGGACCTTCCCCTGGGCACGCTCGCTGGTGGCGGTGAGCATCGACTATCTGCCCCATGCTCGTTCACCGGCTCCGACCGGGGCGGTGGTGGGACGATTCGCCAGCTCGGACCACTATCGGATCCTCGATCAACCGATGACCGCCATCGTGGAACTTCTGGTTGGGGCCGGGGGCAGGGCCGAAGTGCTGGTCGACGACAACCGTCTACTCGACCGGGCCGTCGCCATCAGGTCGGGGATTGGTTGGCGTGGTCTCAGCACCATGGTGCTCAGCCCCGGCAGGGGGCCATGGACCGTCCTCGGGACCGTGGTCACCGACCTCGAACTGGACGAGTCGGAGCCAATGAAGCGTGGGTGTGGCACGTGTACCGCATGTCTGCCGGCTTGCCCGACGAGCGCCCTCGACTCATCGGGTCTGAACGCCACCCGCTGTCTTTCGACCTGGCTTCAGACAGGCGGGTCGATCCCCCATTGGATACGACCACACCTGGGCAGACGGATCTACGGATGCGACGACTGTCTGACCTCATGCCCGCCGGGTCAGCCGGCCCTCCGGATCTCCTCTCCCCTGCCGAACCAGCTTCCCTTCGAAGAGTTGCTGAGGGCGAGCGACACCGAACTGCTCACGAGATTCGCCTGGTGGTATGTCCCACATCGGGATCCACGGATCGTTCGGAGGAACATTGTGATCGCCGCCGGGAACAGCCGAGAAGTCGGAGTGGAAGAAGAGATTCTCCCTTACCTCGACCACCGATCGGGCCTCCTCAGGGGCCATTCCGCCTGGGCCCTGGCCACCGCGGCGGGCGAAAGGTCAGCGCCCTACCTCGTGGACCGACTCGAATTGGAGACAGACCAAACCGTCAGGCTGGAACTCCTCCTCGCCCTGCAGATGGTCGAGGACCCCCAGGCTCATGCCGAATTCTTGGTCCATGACGAGAAGGCCCGGACCGGGGACCCGTATCCTGCGGGTGTGTCTGGCAAGCGAGAACCGGTCACCACCGCGATCCGGGCCATCAGGAACGCGGGTATCGACTATGAGCCTTTCCTGTTCGACTATGACCGTTATCCCGGTGCGATCGGGGCGGCCCAGGCATTGGGAATCGACCCCCACCTGACGGTCAAGACGATCGTGTTCGAAGCCTCCGATGGCCAGGGTGTGATCGCTCTGATGAATGGCGACTATGAGGTGTCGACCAAGGCTTTGGCCCGGCACCTCGGGGTGAAGACCGTCAAGCCGGCGACCGCAGACCGGGCCCGACGTTGGACCGGCTACGAGTTCGGAGGCACATCGCCGTTCGGGACCAGAGAGACCCTTCGACTGGTTGCCCACACTGAGATCCCGACGATCGAAACGATCTACCTCAACGCAGGCAGTAGGGGATTCCTGGTGGCTATAAACCCCGGGGATATGATCCGGGTCCTGGAACCGGCGATCGTCGACCTTGCAGTCCGATGAATTACCGCGACTACGACACCCGACTATCCGCATATGCGATTGTGGTGGACGAACAGGATCGCGCCCTTCTGGCCCTCTGGAATGAAGGATCCCAGCACCAGTGGACTGTTCCCGGCGGTGGTGCCGAAGCCGAAGAGACACCCGAGGAGGCGGCGGTTCGGGAACTCCGCGAGGAGACCGGGTATCAGGTGGATCTTCGCCGTCTGCTCGGTGTCCACACCTTCTTCGTCCCCCCGGAGCGCCGGCTATCCAACGCCGACCGGGGCCTCAAGGTCATCCAGGTCGTCTACGACGCCGAGATAACCGGCGGCGAACTGACCAATGAGGTGGACGGGTCTACCGATGAGGCACGGTGGATTCCCGTGGTCGAAATCCCCTCGCTCCCACACGTCAATCTGGTCGACGTGGCGATTTCCATGTGGCAGGCGACCCGGTAACCGAACGCCCCGCACAAGTGAGGCGCCCGCCTTTTCTCGACTCGAGGCGAGTGACGGGCCGCACAAGTGCGGCGCCCCCCTCGACCTCGCTTCCGCTTCGGTCGCGCTTCTTGTGTCACCCCATGAAATGGGGGGACCGCACGGCCCGGAAGGGCCGAGCGAGGGGGGTGTTCGTGCGAAGCACGGACTCGTCCCTCACATAGTCCAGGGATCTGTCCCACCCAGCCAAGATGATCTGGACCCATGAGGGACGGAGAGCGTCAGTACTACGCCCGCAGGAACCGTCAGAGGATGCCTGACGGCGAGCGGATCTTGTGGTGGTACCTGCGTGGTGGGCGGATGGGAGCCGCCTTCCGGAGGCAGCACGTCGTGGGGTCCCACATCCTCGACTTTGCCGCCCTGTCGATCAAGCTGAACATTGAGATCGACGGTCAACAACACATCGAGAGCTCCAGGGATGGGCGCCGCGACGGACATCTGGTGCAGCGTGGCTGGACGGTGCTTCGATTCACCAACTACGACATGGCTCACGAACTGGAAGGCGTACTTCGGGTCGTCGAAGAAACGATCGAGGACCTGAAAGCCGGGCAGCGGAAGCCGGGGATCTGGGTATCACGCAAGTGGGGCGATTGAGGACCAGAGGTGAGAAAAGGGCCGGACTTCGTCCGGCGCCCCCCTCGACCTCGCTTCCGCTTCGGTCGGTCCCCCCGTAAACGGGGGGACACAAGAAAGAGGTCGTCTCCTCGAACGAACGGGGGTGTTCGTGCGAAGCACGGACTCGTCCCACACATCGTGTTCAGGTGGGTGACGGGCTCAACCCCAGGCGGGGTCCCCCAGCCGGTTGCGGAGAGACATCATGGTTTTGGCGTGTATCTGGCACACCCGAGACTCGGTGACGCCGAGCACATCTCCGATCTCGGCCAGAGTCATACCCTCGTAGTAGTACAGAGTCACCACGAGCCGTTCTCGATTGGGCAGACGGTTGATCGCGTCCACCAAGCCCCGCCGGGTCTCCTCAGCCTGGAAGGCGCTCTCGGGTGAGACGCCAGTGGCATCGGCGAGCATCTCGCCCATCGAGGTCTGCGACTCACCTGAGACGAACTCGTCGAGTGCGGCCATCCCGGACCGGCCGATCTCGGCGAGCGCACCATGGAGATCGTCGAGGTCCATGTCGATGTGTTTGGCCAACTCCTCTTCGGTGGGATTGCGTTGGAACTTGTGCTCCAGCTCGGTGATTCCGTTCTCGATGAGACGGGCCCTGGACCTGACGGAACGCGGAACCCAGTCGAGGGCGCGAAGCTCGTCGAGGATGGCCCCTTTGATCCGGTTGATGGCGTAGGTCTCGAACTTGAACCCGCGTTCGGGTTCGAACCGGTCGATGGCATCGATGAGACCGAACAGGCCGTAGCTGGCCAGGTCACCCTGATCGACCGATCGGGGTAGCCCCGCACCGACCCTGCCCGCCACGTATTTCACCAGTGGTGAGTAGTGGATGATCAGCCTCTCACGGATCGAAGGATCCGCATTCGCCTTGAAGGTCTCCCACAGAGCGTCGATCTGAGTTTTGTCAGGCTCGTGGGTGGCTGCGTTCATACGTCTCTTTCAGATGTCGCCGGGACACTGCAGTGTATATCTGGGTGGTCGCCAGGTCGGTATGGCCCAAGAGGTCTTGAACAGAACGCAGGTCGGCACCACCCTCCAGCAGGTGGGTGGCGAAGCTGTGTCGGAGCGCATGGGGGAAGGTGGCGGCATGCTTGCTGACAGCCCTGCGGACCCCGCGTTGGTCGAGTGGGCCCCCGCGGACCCCCACCCAGAGAGCGTTTCCGGCGGTTGGCCCGGCCAGATCGGGCCGTCCCCTGTCCAGATACTCACGGAGGGCTCTTTTCGCCGCCCCTCCAACCGGTACCACTCTGGTCTTGCCGCCCTTGCCGAGCACGGTGAAGGTGTCGCGACCGACATCACCGACCTGCAGCGAGATGAGTTCGGAGACTCGCATCCCGGTCGCATACAGGGTTTCCAGCAGGGCACGGTCCCGAAGACCTTCGCTGTCGCTGGTATCGATCTCTTCGAGGGCTTTCGCCACGGCGCGGGTCGGGAGAGCATGAGGGAGGGGTCTTTCGAGTTTGGCCCGTTTCACCCCATCGAAGGGATTGACTCCCCACAGACCACGCTTCACCCCATCGGAGTAGAACACCCGCACCGCGGACGCCTTACGTGAGATCGATCGTCGGGTGTACCCCCTGGTGTCGAGGAAGGCGAGATAGCGACGGGCAATCGTCCGATCGACCTGTGACACCGATCCGGCGCCGTAGCGTTCGCAGAAATCGAAGAACTGGGCGAGATCCCGCCGATACGCCGACACCGTATGTGGTGACAACCGACGTTGATCGGAGAGCCGGCTCAGATAGCGGTCGACCTCGTTTTCGGCCCATTCGGGGAGTTCGGGTATTCCCACCCGGATGATCGTATTGCCTCAACGCCCCCAGGCGGTGGTCTCTTCGACCGGGGCTCTTCCGAGTAGGGGCTGCCACCACGTCGAATTGGCTGCGTACCAGTCGATCGTCTCGGCGACACCGGTCTCCCAATCGATGGCTGGGGACCATCCCAACTCGTTCCGAATCTTCAACCAGTCGAGGACATAACGTCGATCGTGTCCCGGGCGATCGGGGACGATGGTTTTCAACGAGTCGGGCTTGCCGAGTTGGGTGAGCACGGTGTCTGCGATCTCTTCGATGCTCTTCTCCACCCCGGTCCCGACGTGGTAGGTCTCCCCGACTCTCCCCTCACGTAGGACCAGGTCGATGGCCGAACAATGATCGAGGACGTGGATCCACTCCCTCTTGTTGCCGGTCGACTGATACATGGGCAACGGCTGGTCTTGCAGGGCGCGGGTGGTGAAGAACGGAAGGACCTTCTCCGGGAACTGATGGGTGCCGTAGTTGTTGGCGCAATTGGTGAGACTGATCGGCAGGTCCCAGGTTTCGTAGTAAGACCTGACGACATGGTCGCCACCCGCCTTGGAGGCGTTGTATGGGGTGCGCGGCCGGTAGGGGGAGTCCTCGTTGAACTTCTCTGTCGTCTCGAGATCGAGGTCGCCATAGACCTCACAGGTCGAGACATGGTGGAAACGTCTGACTCCGACCCTGCGGGCTGCCTCACAGAGACCCTGGGTGCCGACCACGTTGGTCCTGAAGAACACACCGGGGTCGACGATGGCGTAGCTGTTGTGGGACTCCGCGGCGAAGTTCACCACCACTTCGATGGCGTGCTTCTCGAGGAGCGAACTGACGAGGTCGACATCTCCGATGTCACCACGCACAAACGTGATGTCTTCGATGTCGTCAAGGTTCTCCTTCACCCCCGCATAGGTGAGCAGGTCGTATGCAACGAGCACACTGTCCGGGTACTGGCCTCGCCAGTAACGACAGAAGTTGGATCCGATGAACCCGGCCGCCCCCGCCACCAGGGTGTTCAAGTCTCGATCTCCACGGGATAGAGATTAGGAGGGGTCGGCCCAGTTGGGGTAAACCTGCGGCGAGGGCCAGGCGGCTGTGACTACGGTAACCGCGAGTCCAGGGTGTAGGTAACCCCGTCGAGGATGGGCCAACGACCACTACAAGGGTCGCCCTCGCTGGTGAGGGTGAATGTCAGGGATTCCCCATCGAGAGCCCATGTGTAGAACCCTTCGCCGACGCACAGCGAACTGTTGAAGAAGCGTATCTCGCTCGCCTCCACCGAGATCTGGCCGCTGCCAGTGTTGGTTCCACGTCTGATGCCATAGCCGGTTGGGTATAGGGTCAGGAAGACAATGTCAACCCCTGAGATCTCGGTCTTCCAAGTTCCCCGCAGCTCTGACGGTGCGGCGTCCGCGCGCAAAGTAGTCGTTGTCGGTGGCTGCGTGGTGGTCGACGAAGCGGTTGTCGACGTAGTCGATGAAGCGGTGGTCGAGGTGGTGGTCGACGAAGCGGGGGAGCTCTCGGGGGCGCACGATCCGACGAGAAGCGTCAGGATGAGCAGAGCCGCCAGAGGGACAGTTCTCATGTGAGTCAGTGTATAGGTTACAGCTAGGGCATTGCGGGAAGATCCCTCCAAGCTCGACTCACAGCCGGACCACCTCCGGCACCCCAAGTTTGGCCACCCAGTCCGGTCGGAGTACGCGATACGGCGTACGGAGTAAGGCACAAGACGCCGGAACGCCGAACTCTAAATTTCATCGCGCCCTAGTTTGGGAAGACCATCCCGCCTTCCTTGCGGGCCTCCCCACGAATCTCCATCAGACCGACCCGTATCAAGGCCTCCCTTGCGGATACCCCCCACAGGTCGGGGAGGTCCTCGACGGGAACACCTGAGATCGGGAGCGGCGACCCGACCGCCGGGGGTGTCGTTTGGGGCGGGCCGATGATAAGGCCCAGTTCGTCGATCAGATCGGCGGGGCCGAGGACCGGATGGGCCCCATCTTTGAGCAGACGATTGCATCCCGCGGACGCAGCGCGGTCGACGTCTCCGGGGACCACGAAGACAGGTCGGCCGATTTCTGCAGCGAGACGGGCGGTGATCAGGGCGCCACCTTGCTCGGCCGCCTCGACCACCACGACTGCCACCGACATCGCGGCGATCAGCCTGTTCCGGGCCGGGAACCTCCAACGATCGGGTGGGGTGCCCGGCGGATACTCAGAGACGATCGCTCCACCCTCACGGACGATCGTGTCGTACAACTCACGGTGCTGGGCCGGATAACAGACATCGACGCCGGAGCCGAGGACGGCCACGGCATGGCCTCTCGAGGTGAGACACCCCTGGTGGGCGTGTCCATCGATGCCCCGCGCCAGTCCGCTGACCGTGGTCCACCCGGCGTTTGCGATCGCCGAGCCGAAAGCGTTGGCCAGACCGGTCCCGTATCTGGTGCACCGTCGGGTCCCCACCACCGCCACCCCGGACGCCTGACGCAGATGTCCTATCACATGGACTGGTGGCGGGTCCTCGAGATCGCGGAGACCAACCGGGTATCCGTCGTCGTCGGGATCGATGAGTATCACCACTCGGTCCTCAGCGCCAATGCCTCGGCGACGTGCTCCTCATCCGCCGTCGGATCCAGGGCGAGATTGGCGATGGTCCGGGCCAGCCTGGCCAGTCGGGTCGCCCCCCGGGCAGTCAGCAGCCCCACTTCGACCGACCTGGTGACCATGGCGAGCGCTCCGGAGTTGAGTTGACCGGTGGACTCGGACCTGGCGAACGCCACAGCCGCCGCAACCCGATCACGGACCGTCTGCGAGCTCTCCCCCTCGAGTCCCCCGACCTTCATCGTCTCCACTCTCCCTACTTTGACGACCAGGTCGATCCTGTCCAGGAGTGGCCCGGAGATCCTCTGGCGGTAGCGAGCTATCTCGGTGGGCCGGCATTCACAGGGCCGACGGGAGTCTCCGTGGTACCCGCAGGGGCAGGGGTTGGTGGCACCGATCATGTGGAAATCCGACGGGAATCGGACGGTCACGCCCTTCCGGGCGATGGTGACGAAGCCGTCCTCCAGGGGTTGGCGGAGGGTGTCGAGGTGGGCTCGCGGGAACTCGGCCAACTCGTCGAGAAAGAGCACACCCCGATGGGCAAGAGATGCTTCACCGGGGACCGGGAGACCGGACCCCCCTCCAACCAGCGCGGGTCGGGTGGCGGTGTGGTGTGGGGAACGAAACGGCGGGACGGTGACTATCCCCCTGCGGAGCCCGGCCGCACTGTGGATGAGGGCGACCTCCACCGCCTCGGAGTCGCTGAGTGGGGGAAGGACCCCGGGAAGTCTTCGCGCCAGCATGGTCTTGCCACCACCGGGAGGACCATGCATCAGGAGATGATGACCACCGGCGGCGGCGATCTCGAGGGCGCGTTTGGCAGTCGCCTGACCCTGGACGTCGGCAAGATCGGGCTCTGACACCCCCTCTTCCCGGACCTCCGGGTCGGTGGGTGAACGACTGTCCTCCCCACCCCTGAGCAGTTCAACGGCATCAGCGAGACTGGTCACCCCGAAGACCCTGGAACCGGGAACCACTGCAGCCTGGGATGCCACGCCACTCGCCACCAAACATGGCGAGCCGGTCCGGGCCGAGAGGACGGCGGCACCGAGACTGGCGAGACCGGCCCTCACCGAACCGTCCAGCGCCAGCTCGCCGACCACCACGGCCCTGGCTGGTCGGGGAATCTCACGGGCGGCGGCGAGTACGCCTAAGGCGATGGGCAAGTCAAAGTCAGTGCCCGCCTTGGGGAGGTCTGCAGGAGCGAGGTTGACCGTCACGGTCCGGTTGGGGAACCTGATCCCACTCGAGGTGATGGCGGCACGCACCCGGTCCTTGGCTTCCCGGACGGCGGTATCGGGAAGCCCGCTCAGTTTGAACAGATCCTTTTGAGCACCAAGGTGCACCTGGACCTCGACTGGTCTGACCTCTCCCCCGACCAACGCCACCGAAGTGGTCGCGGCATACATGCCCCGAACATATGGGCGGCGGGTCTCGGTTTCTAGGGGGTCGAGACTCGGGGTAGAGCGGCTACTCCGCCGGTGATTTGCCCCGGTGCCGGCTTTGGGGAGGTCTGCCGGGGCCAGGTTTCGGCTAAGTAAACCCCTTACATCATCCGATAGCGCCTTCGCCAGCCTTCAGATGTTTATTCCACATGTTGAAGTTGGACTTCAAAGAGTCGAAATCGCCCTTCGCGAGGCCATTCATATGGGCTACAACACGGCGGGAGACATTTATCCGGTGGAGCGTTTCCTCCACAAACGTCTTCCTCTTGAAGATCAGCTTGAAGAGTGGCCAGTTGTTATCCGAAAGAATGATCTTGTTGTAGTCATAGAGGTCCAGATAGACAATGAGATGCTCTCCTCGGGGTGTATGCCATGGGTCCTCATCGTCTTGGCTCTTCCGGTCCTCAGCCTTTCGGACGGTTCCCGGATCAACGCCACGAGGCCACCAATCTTGCCCAAATTCGGCCTTGAGAACCCTCACGATTGTTTCTCTGACAGAGTTCTCAAACAGGTACAACAGCTGGTAAGCCTCGCGTGATCGCTCATGATTGCCTCCCGCGTAGATATTCATGAAGGCAGGCATCGCCCCAAAGTCGAAATCCCGGCTTTGAACGTTGACCACTTTCGCTGCTACCGAACTCTTCACGGCCGTAGTGGAGGCCGATGGCCCTGGTTGGGGTCGAGTGCCAACTATCGCCCGAGCCAACTCGCTCGCCCTCCTCTGGCTCTCCGGATCCAGATTGAAGCCCTTGAGTGGTACCTGGTTCAGAATGGCTAGAACCAGCAACGCGTCAGATCGCGGCTCAATGTGGAGATCATTTTGGAGCTTCGTCACTGCATTAGCCAACGCCTGCGCTGACCAATTGTTCTTCTGTCGAAGAGCTTCCCGAATCCCAGATTCGTCGGCCACAGTCTTACGGCTCTAGCTCGAAGCCTACTGAGTCGGCCGAGGCAATCCTGTGGGGGTACTTCTTGGTGGAGTTCTCGAGGACGATACCCGCCTCCTTCCAAGCCGCCCATCTAGTTCCCACGGCTCGACCGGAAATTCCAGCTAGGCCTCCGACTTGATCACGGCTCCGTGCCCCATCCGAGGCCTGGTAGACAGCCAGGTCGGTTTCGCTCTGGATATGCTCCCTTAGGAGATCACGCAACGGACCCGCAGCCATAATGCGGACCCATCTAAGAATCTCGTCGAAGCGATCTTCGGCACTCATGTTGTCTTGTCCTTCTTCTTCTTCTTGGCGAGGACAACGCTGACCGTGTTAGCGGTCGTACCAAGCAGTTCGGCAATGCGAGCGTTGCCGAAGCCGACTCGATTCATCTCGACAATGAGATCGGACTGAGAACCTGATTCGCGCCTTAATTCGAGGACTTTGAGTCGCACCAGTTCATCACCAGGGTCACCTGCAGATGTATTGGTCATGACTGCGCCCTCTTTCGGTCTCGACTCACCTGCATGCGCGCCGCAGCAGATGTCTTACCTAGCGCCTGACCTATCTCAGAGTTCGACAATCCGCTTTCTGACAGCAGGAAGTCGAGGGACGGATAGGACGGGTTCGGCAGGTCACCAGCTTCCATTACTCTGTATGCCACAAGTGCAACTACAGCGCTAAGCTTTCTGTCGATGGAACCAAGCAGTTCAATCGTGGAAGCATCTGTTTGCATTGTTTCTCCTCTATCACGGGCCAACTACATTAGTGTAGTTCCACGATGTCTGCAAGAGGTTCCGCGCTGGCCATTACCACTGGGTCTCAACGCGCCATCTTCCAGGCTCCCCGTAGATCACGCGTCCCGCTGGTGATTGGCGTCTCATACCCATCCACCAGTAGAACGAATATCGGCTTAGCGGCTGGGTTTGCCCGAAGAGTTCCAGCGGGTTGAGATTCTCATCTGAGAGCGCACCCTTTATCTCACGAAGTGGCATCCCAGTTGAGTACACGACGACGACCTGAGCATCAGGTGGATGCGTATCTAGTCCGGCGATCACTTCTCTGACCGTCAGGCCCATTCTCTGCTTTGGCTTCTCGAAACCAGCCGCTTCCAACGCCCGATGCACCTTGCTGAAGCCATCAGGGCTGAAGACTTCCGTTCCATAGGCAGCTGCATCAAACGCCATCCACATGTCACCGGCGAGGTTGACCGTCACGGTCCGGTTGGGGAATCTGATCCCACGCGAGGTGACGGCGGCACGGACCCGATCCTTGGCTTCCCGGACGGCGGTATCGGGAAGCCCGCTCAGTTTGAACAGATCCTTTTGAGCACCAAGGTGCACCTGGACCTCGACTGGTCTGACCTCTCCCCCAACCAACGCCACTGAGGTGGACATGTTTTTACCCAGCAGAAAACGTGCTCTGACATGGATTTCTTATCCCATCCGCTCGTTTGGTATCCGACCTTTACCATCTAGGTAGTCCGAGGGCTGCCCTCTACTACAGTTGGCCCCGCTCAGCTGGCGAAGAGGAAAGGCGGCCGAGCGATGGCAAACGTGAACCTTGCAGCGGCCAAGGCGGCCAAGCAGGATGAGTTCTACACCCAGTGGGCCGACATTGAGCGTGAGATGAACGCATATTTTGAGCAGGATCCTGACGTCTTCCGGGACAAGGTGATCCTGTTGCCGTGCGATGATCCCGAGTGGAGCAATTTCACGAAGTTCTTCGCCCTCCACTTCGTAGACTTCGGAATTGAGAAGCTGATCTCAACTAGCTACGCCCCGAATAGCAATGCGGGAGGAAAGTTCTACGCGCCGACGCTGTTCGAGACCGAAAGCCCACAGTACGACCAGGACAAGTCGAGGGAGAAGGGTCGCCTTTTCACACTGGAGGCACAGGACGTCTCAGGTGACGGGGCCATCAACATCGACGACCTCAACTGGGAGTACCTCGAGGGTGACGGTGATTTCAGAAGCGACGAGGTGACAAACCTGCGCAATGAGGCCGACATGGTCATCACCAACCCTCCGTTCAGTCTCTTTCGGGAGTTCCTTGGCTGGGTCGTGGGAGGCGGCAAGGAGTTCTCGATCGTCGGCAGCAGCAACGCCACCACCTACAAGGAGGTATTCCCACTCATTAAGGCGAATCAACTTTGGAAGGGAGCGACCGCCAACAACTCCGACATGGTTTTCGGGGTCCCGAAGGGTACGAAGGTTGCGGAAGATGATCGCCTGAAGGCTGAACGGCTCGGCTACCCGTCCGACGACCGGTTCGATTACACGCGGCAGGGAAACTCGTGCTGGCTCACCAACTTGGATCATGGTCGCCGCCACGACCCGCTCCAGCTGATGTCGATCGCCGACAACATCAAGTTCAGCAAGCACAAGGAAGTCAGGGGGGTCGGGTATGAGCGCTACGACAACTTCGATGCCATCGAAGTGCCGTTCGTCGATGCGATCCCGAGCGACTATGACGGGATCATGGGCGTCCCCATTTCGTTCTTGGACAAGTACAACCCTGACCAGTTTGAGATCGTTGGTGGCAGCACCGACGGATACTCCGCTGCGGCCATGGGGGTTACGCCGCTCGGGCCCGAATATGTCGGCAACGTCGGTCGCACCAAACTGGGTCTCGCAAGCACCAAAAGAGCCGTGTACAAGCGCATCCTCATCCGGCGGAAGGACACCGCGTGAAGACCGAGCGCAAGATCTATAGCGTGGCGAAAACCGTTGAGGGCTTCGTCTACAACGAACTTGAAGGCAAGGGGCTGTTCGGTCTCGCCGGCAAACTGGTGATCCAGCCGGAGTATCAGCGCAACTACATCTACAACGACGGCAAGAGAGACGTTGCGGTCATCAAGTCATTGCTTGATGGCTACCCGCTTGGGCTGCTCTATTACAACGTCAACGGAGAGATGCTTGAGGTCCTCGACGGGCAGCAGCGCATCACCAGTATCGGCCGCTTCGTGACTGGCAAGTTCGCCATCAAGCTGGATGACAAGGAGCAGACCTTCTCCTCGCTTCCCGCCGTGGCGAAGCAGAAGATCCTTGAAAGCGAGCTGCTCGTCTATCACTGCCAGGGCGAAGAGCCGGAGATCAAGAAGTGGTTTGAGACCATCAACATTGTCGGAGTGCCACTCAACAGCCAGGAGTTGCTGAACTCCATCTACTCGGGGCCGTTCGTGACCAAGGCCAAGGCTGAGTTCTCCAACAGCCAGAACGCCAATATGCAGAAGTGGTCGTCATACATCAGGGGTGATCCCAAGCGGCAGGACATTCTCAAGGAGGCTTTGGAGTGGGTCTCCTCCGCCCAGAACATCGAGATCGACGCCTACCTGGCGCACCATCGCCGTGACACCGATATCACAGGCCTGAAGAACTACTTCAACTCCGTTATCGACTGGATTGACAGTGTCTTCACCCGGCCCCCGGACAAGGAGATGCGAGGGCTTGATTGGGGTCGGCTATACGAGACCTACCACTCGAAGTCATACAACGCGGCAGCTATCGACGCTGACATCGATGCACTTCGCGCTGATCCGGAGGTGTTCAACAACAAGGGAATCTACGAATACCTGCTGAGTGGCAAGACGGACCCCAAGTTGCTCGACATCCGGTTGTTCGACCAGAAGACCAAAGTTGCCGCCTACGAGCAACAGACACAGAAGGCCAAGACCGACGGTGTGTCGAACTGCCCACTGTGTGCGATCGGTACTGATGCCAACAAGACCCGCATCTACAAACCGAATGAGATGGACGCTGACCACGTGACCGCTTGGTCAAAGGGTGGTCAGTCCACCCTCGACAACTGCGAGATGCTGTGTGTCACCCACAACCGCGCTAAGGGCAACCGCTGACCCCTGAAGCACCGGAGGGCCCTAGACCTGGGCTTTTATCCCATCTGAACGTCGGGTATCCGGCCTTTTATAACCAATCGGTTGGCGAAACTCAGGTCTTCGGGTTCCGGGCATGCGTACCCCGAACATATGGGCGGCGGGCGGCGGTTTCTAGGGGGTCGAGGCTTGACTCGGGGTAAAGCGTCTACTCCGCCGGTGGTTTGCCTCGCGCGTTCCACAAGGATCCGATCACAACTGCTGCACCGACCGCCACCACTCCGGCCAGAATCCACCAAAGAGCCGGCGTGGGTCCCGGTGTCGTCGAATCAGGGCCGGCCTCGACGATCGAAGTGGTTGTTGTGGTTCCGTCATCGACGGCCTGCAACAAGGCGGTGACGGTTGCAACAAGGTCCTCGTCGGGGAGGGGCCTGACTACGTCGGGATCGACGTGCAGAGGGATCACCATCACCGACACCACACCAGCAGAGTCTTTCGCTTCGAGTGTGATCTCGTGATCACCGGGCGTGAGTCCGCCGTAGTCGAACGACGGCCCCCGGCCGAACTCGCCGTTAAGAGATGAGCTCCACACCAGATTCTCCGGGTCGATACCACGATCGTCCACGTCGAAGACACTCGCCTCGAAAGTGATTTCCTCGTTGGTTGCAAAGCTGAACCCTGCGACGGGAAGCAGGATCACTCCGGCCGGTGGCTTGTTCTCCACTTGCAGCCGGGGACCTTCGAGCACCGTGGTATTCCAACCATCGTTCAGGAGCAGACGGAACCGACCGTCGCCACCCGGCAACCCTGAAACAACGTCGTCCGACTCGAACTCGGTCAAACCGTAACCCTGCGCCAATGTCATCCACTGGTCGCCATTGTTGGAGTACTGGACCATGGCCAGGATCTCATCTTCATCGGCGTCTTCCATGGCCCACTGCAAGAAGACCAGGTCGGTCTCGGCATTCTGGATGATCCAGCGTCCCGTCGGGGGCGTCGACGACGGTTCGAATACCCCGACAGCTTCGTCGCCCATAGAAACCTTGTAGTACGACCCGTTCTTCAGGATGATTTCTGCTGACACCTGGACTACGTGGGTGAGCTCGTGGGGCACTTCGGTCTGTAGCGGCGCCCGATAGAGCAGTTCGTCATTCGCATCGAAGACCTCGATGGCCAGGGTCTGGTCGGTCAGCACCTCATCCTCGAACCCCGGCGGCAGTTCGAAGTCGTCATGCAAAAGGTCGATCGCAATCAGGTTGGCCTGTCTGGTGTCCAGATCGACGGTTCCTGTGACCAGCGCAACGGTGAAGACGTCGTCATCGGGCTCGAAAGGTATTGGCCCGGTTGGGGTCCCGTAGGCACCGTCGGTCGGCTCGGGTGGTGGAGGATTCCAATCGATCCCGACCAGGTTGGGCTCGCAGCCGACGCCGTAATAACTCAGCATCCGACACCAGTGGTAGGGGTCGGTCCAGGTCGGCGTGAGGTACGACATCACCGGATACGCCCGGTTTGGCAGGTCAATTGCAGGGTCGTTGGAGATCGCGGTCGGTGACGGCAACCCCCACAGTGCGAAATAGACATCGAACCCGAACCATCCTTCGGGGTCTACCTCGGCCAGCCGACAGTCGGGAAACCAGTCGGTCATGGGATGGGTCAAGTCGATAGCTCCGCCTTTGAGTTCGTTGGGCTGGCCGTCCCCATCGTCGTCCGCACAGGCAACATGCTTTCGATAGGCGAGATGCCCCACCTCATGGCCAGCGAGCGATGCACCGTCATGGAACCACGGGGAGCCACCACTGAAGTTGTCGTTGAACTTGAGCCAGGTCGATTCCAGCCCGGCATTGGCGAGACCGCCGAAGTAGGTAGGCAGCGAGGGGTCGACCATCCCGATGAAGAACTCGGTGGTGTCATCCCAGTCGTACCAGACCCGATTGATTCCGAGCTCGGTCAGCGGTGCCGAGTAGCTCGACGTCTGGCCGTAGTCGCCGGGTTTGCATCCGCTCACGAAAACCGGCGCACCTACCACCGGGTGGCTTCCCTGGAACGGCATGTCGCCTCTCAACTCATAGGCACCGCGTTCAGGGTCCCAGGCAATGTCATCGATGGTGAAGGTCTTGTCCATGACCCTGACCGAAGTGCGATCAGGCACCAGTCTCACCGGTTTGGTGAAGTCAGCGATATCCGGCTCCTCGTCCTCGTCGAAGAAGAAGGAAGCGTCACTCACCCAGAGGAAGTTGCGATATCCGGAGTTTCCCGGCTGGATGACATCGACCAGGGTGGTCTGGCAAGGGCCCAGGTTCCATTCCTGCCCATTCGCATGGCCGATCGGGTACAGCACCGAGTTCCAGGGCTCGATGGCCACCGATTTCACCGGGTGGTAGCGGTAGATCCCCTCCACCACGTCGACGGCGCCGAGATTGCCACCGGAGTTGGTGGCGTAGACCCCCGGCCCTCCGAATAGGCCGTGGTACACCCTGATCTCATCGGAGGGGTGATAGGAACGGTGCATGTGGAGTGGGACCGGGTGGACGGTGACATCGGCAATGGTGTTGAAGTCGACGAACACCGTCTTGGTGTTGTTGTCGGAACGCGGCTCTTCGTCGATGGTGTTGGGGTGCGACGCCCACACCATGGCGGTGAAGCGGAGCCTCGAATGATTCGTCCACGACTGGGGGATCCGGAAGTAGAGGCTGTCGTCGAGGAGGGCACGCTCGCCTCCTCCCTGTTGGGCGTTGATGTAGGTTTTCTCCGGCCAGCGGGTCCCGAGGAATTGGTTGCCTGCCCACACTCCGATGGCACCAGAGACCCCGGGCCACATCGTGGTCTCGCCGGTGTAAGTGATGTTCGGTGAGTCGTCGGGAATGTCGACGTAGACCCTGGCGTAGGTACGACGCCCCCTTACCAGGGGCATGGCGTTCTCCAGGTTCTGCATCCCCTGGGTGATCTCGATACCGGTGATCCTGATGTCGGGATAGTCGATGTCGGCTGGGATTCCCGACTCGTCTAGCGGGGGTGGCGGAGCGGTGGGGCCGGCGTAGGGATAGTTGGGGAAGGTGGAGGTTGTGTTCTGCCACCAGGTGTAGTCGTCGGTACCGGCGCCATGCCCGGGGGGCAGTGTTGGGATCACGGCTGTGACCACAACCGAACTTGTGGTGGTCTGCTCAGGAGTCGTGGTAGTGGGACTCGTCGTTGTGGGTCCCGCTGTCGTGGTGGGTGGTGGCGTCACGGTGAATGTGGCCGCTGCAAATTGGATGCACTGCACCGGCCCGGTCTCGGTGCGACAAGCGAAGACGCGGTACTGGATCGATTGGGCGTCGGATGGGACCGATGCCTGAATCTCGAAGCTGCCCGTGCTGTCGCTACTCCCGGTGGCGATGACCGGCCCCGTGAGGGTGCCCCATCGCACCTCTATCGGGTTTTGGGCGGTGAACCCGGCGCCATCGATCCTGAAAACGCTCCCGGCGATACCCGAGTTGGGGGTCAAGACGATTCGGGGGCCGACCTGTCCTGCGAGTGTCGTCGCGAACACGAAGAGGAACACGGCGACGAGAACCGTTACGGAACCCAATCCTCGAAACCAGGTCTGCAGAGCGGGGGCGGGTCGGAGTCTGCTCTTCGTCAACTCCCCTTTCATACTAAGCGGACTAGTTGACGGTTGGCCTGGACCCAACGACCTGTTTCGATAGGAGGCTCGAGAGGAGTCACCCCGTTCGGCCCGTCCAGCGGTGGGACGACCAAGCCTCACCGCTGTGCGCCGAGGTACACCGGCACCTCGACCGGTCTGACCTCTCCCCCGACCAACGCCACCGAATTGGTCGCGGCATACATGCGCCCAACACATGGGCGGAGGGCGGCGGTTTCTAGGGGGTCGAGGTGGTCCGGGTCACTTTCCCCGCCACTCCGGGCGCCGCTTCTCGAGGAAGGCGAGGATCCCCTCGGCGGCGTCCTCGGTGCCGAGGACGATCGACTGGGACTGGCCCTCCCAACTCAGGGACTCCGAGAAACTCGACTCGAAGGAGGCGTCGAGGGCCTGTTTGGTGAACATCTGCGCCAGTGGGGCACCATCGAGAAAGCCGCGAGCAACTTCCAGGGCGCGTTCGGCGAGAGCATCGGGTTCTGCCATCTCGACCATCAGTCCCAGCCGGAGTGCCTCCTCGGCCTCCACCACCCGACCCGATAAGGCTAGCTCCTTGGCCCGCTGTAGACCGACGATCCTGGGAAGCAGCCAGGTCCCGCCGAAGTCGACGGTCAACCCTCTACGCACGAACAGCTCGGCGAATCGACTCCTGGTGGTCCCGATGACAACGTCGCACCCGAGGGCCAGGTTCATACCGGCGCCAACGGCCACGCCGTCGACCGCGGCAATGGTCGGCTTGGTGGTGCGATGGAGGGCGGTGGCTGCCGCCTCGACGATCTTCATCAGGTTGTGACGGTCTGTGATCGAGGAGTAGTCGCCGATTCGATTCATGTCGAGATCGGCACCGGAACAGAAGTTCCCTTCTGCGCCGGTGACTACCAGCACCCGGGCTGACGACTGCTCGAAGTCGACGAAGGCCTCCCTGAGGTCGGACCATCCGTCGTGGGGTATCGCGTTACGTCTGTCGGGACGGTTGAGAGTCAGACGTCGGACTTCATCCAGATCTTCGACTTGGAGCCAGCTCACGGGGGCACAGTACCTGCGGGGAGTTGGGTCCGGCTAAAGGTCCACTATCACTTGCCGTAGAGACGCCGTTGCTCCTTGTACCAACACCCGTGATGCCAGTGCCGTCGCAGGTCGGGTTCGTCGACGGGCACGACAACCAGGTGGAACGTGCCCGGTGGGATGGTGTTGTCACATCCTGGACAGATGTACTCCTTGCGGGCCTGGTAGGGCTGCACCGGGGTGACTATCACGTCGGTAACAGGGCCCAAACCACTACCGCCAGGGTGGCCACGATGGCAACCACCACCATGACCACGTCGATCACACCTCGCTGTTGTTTGCGGAACGGATTGAATCCCACGGGATCACGGTAACGCAGTACCCCACAGTGTTCGGTTCAGGCGTCTCTCCGCGACAGACCCAACCAGGTCAGGAAAAAGGCCAACGCGGTCCATCCGGCGAGGACCGCCAGAGCGTGGCCCGAGCTGATCCCGGAGCCGGGGAAGACGTCAGACAGAGGCCCGTCGACGAAGTGGCCGAAGAGGGCGTTGCTGGCCATAAACAGCGAGATGTTCTGGTATGTCGCCCAGAATCCGATTATCTGGTCGAGGAAGAGGAAACCGATGCCGACACCGATGGCTGGCCCCACGGACCGGATCAGGGCGACCGCGGCCAGACCCAGGGCGGTCCACACCAACGCCACCGCACCGAGACGCCAGGCGAGGTCGAGCCACTCCAAGGGTGTCGGCCCACCGGACCCGATACCCCAGATGGTGGTCATCACCGCGAACACGCCCGTTCCCACGACGTAGGCCAGCCAGCTGGCGAGGGTGAACATGGTGAGTCGGGCGGAGACATGTCTCAGCTTCGAGGGGTTCCTGGTCAGTGAGGTGGCCCACACCGTGGAGGCGAGCTCGCTTCCGAGGAGGACGACACCGAGGATCATCGGGAACCAGGTCTGTGTCGCCACCTGCTGGGCCCCGAAGATATAGGCGAACGGCCGCGGTACCAGTGGTACCCCCTCGGCCAAGTCCGGGAAGTTCTGGGCGAAGACGATGAAGAAGAATCCGAGCATCAGGGTGAGGGCGACCAACGCCCCCAGCATGATCGGGTAGAGCTTGCGACGACTCAGCTTGAGGTATTCGGCGTGGAGCAAGCTCATGACTCCTCCCCGTTGCCGGTCATACCGAGGAAGGCGCGCTCTAGCGAGGTCCGCTCCTGTCTCACCTCATTGGGGTAGATGCCTGCCTTGGCCAATGCTTCAACGATGGATGAACCCTCGGTCCCTGCCACCGTGAGGGCGTCGCCGTCCCTCCTGGCCTCCATCCCCACTGCGATGAGGACAGTCATCGCACGATCGGGGTCGGTGACGACCACTCTCGTCGTACTCGAGCCCAGCATCGACTCGAGCGTGCCCTGTGTCACCAGCCGGCCCTGGTTGATCACGATCACATAATCGGCAAGGGCCTCCACATCGCTCAGGTTGTGACTGGAGATGACCACGGTCTTGCCGGCGTCCGCCAATTGGCGGAGCTTGGCCTTGAAGACGTGCTGCCCGGCAGGGTCGAGTCCGTCTAAAGGCTCGTCGAGTATCAGCAGGTCGGGGTCTCCGAGCATTGCGGCGGCGAGAGCGAGACGTTGACGCATCCCCTTCGAATACTGGCCGACCTGTCGTCGGGCGTCGGCGGTGAGCCCGACGAACTCGAGCATCTCGCCGATCCGCTCATGACCAAAACCCAGGGTGTCGGCGGCGACCTTCAGGTTCACGGTCCCGGAGAGTGGCCGGATCAGTCCGGGCTCCTCGACGATCACACCGATTCTCTTGGTGATCCGGGGCAGATCGTCGGGACTTGGCATCCCGAGGATCTCCATCGACCCTTCATCGGGGCGGGTGAGTCCGAGAAGGGAGCGGAAAGTCGTGGTCTTCCCCGAGCCGTTCGGGCCGAGGAACCCGGTCACCTGGCCGGAGGGAATCTCGAAGTCGAGTCCCTGTAACGCCTTGGTGGTCTTGTAGGACTTGACCAGTCCCGAAACCTGGATCGCCGGGTTCATATTCTTGAGCAATCAGTCTGTGGTTTGGTACGGGTCAAAACGCGCCCGGAATCCAGTGGACATCCATGCCGGCGAGGTCCATGCGCACCCCGACCACATCGAAGCGATCGGCCCCCACTTCTCTGGCCAGACTCGACGCCTGCGAGCGTTTCGCATTGTCGGCGGCGTCGACCGGGTCGGGACCACCAACTCTGGTGCGCACCTCGACCGCCACTTTCTGTGACCCGTCGACCGCAAGCAGGTCCAACTCGCCACGACCGACCCGCACATTGGTGGCCACGATACGGAGACCCTTGTCCTCCAGGAACCAGCGGGCAAGACCCTCACCGGTACGCCCAACTTCGAGCCGTGCGGTCACAACGAGACTTCTGCCTGTTCCAGTTGCTCGACGTTCACGTCACGGAAGGTGAGCACCTGGACCGTCTTGAGGAACCGGGCCGGACGGAACATGTCCCAGACCCAGGCGTCCTCCATTTGGACCTCGAAATAGAGCGAGCCGTTGGCATCTCGAACCGCGACATCGACCTTGTTGGCCAGATAGAACCGCCGCTCCGTCTCCACCACGTACTTGAACATGGGAAGGACGTCGTGATACTCCTTGTAGAGCTTCAGCTCCACTTCGGACTCGTAACGCTCCAGATCTTCTTCCATCGTCCCTCGACTCTCTATCTGCGCCGATCTTATGGCCGCCCCGACTGTTAGGTAATGCCGGAGGGCCAGTCAACCCGACCGGTTGAACTTACGGCGTGATCAAATCGGGTGCTACTACCTCATCCTCCGGACGGCTCCGCCCGAAGAAGTACCAGACCACTACAGCAACAACGCAGTAGGCGACGAAGATCCCCACCCAGGCTGTGAATGACCCGCTGATCTCGGACCAGCTGGCCGGTAATGGGATGACGATGAGCATGAACACTGTCAGCGCCACCACGTAGGCAAGTATCCAAATCTTCTTGCTCCAGCGGAAGATGACACCCCCATCCGTGACCGCCATCGGAAACAGGGCAATCGGCAATGCGGCGAGAGTGGCAACAGCCAGACCGCCGAAGGTCTCCACGACAAACAAGGTCAAGAATCCGCCTTCTGCGGGCGTGGCTCCCCCCAGGACGCTGTAGACAACCCACGCACCCAAACCCACTACGAGCCCGTAGGTGCACCCGAGCAGCCCGATCCGGGCTTCGCGACCTCGACTCATCTCGCGGGCAAATACCAGCCCGAAGACAAATCCGAAGACGATTCCCGGTTCGAACCCGACGAGACGGGACAACACGACGCTGGCCACGACGATCACCAGAGAGCTCATCTTGAAGGTGACTTGCGGTTGGGACTCCTCCTCCTGATCCCGAACCAACCGACCCACCAACCACAGCCCGAGGACTGATTCGATGAAGATCGCGACCGTCAGACTCAATCCCAAACGGAGCGAGCCCGGATTCAACCCGAACTTCGGATCGACGAACCCCGAGATAACCGCCGTCAGAACAAGGCCGGCCACGACGAGAGCGCGACCACTGATCCCGACAGCCGACCGGCGCCGTCGTAGCCTGCTCATGAAGCCGGACCACCGGTCGGCGTTGGCCGAGACGGTCGCATCCAGCAGGGTCTGGGGCAGCATCACGAGCGCCACCAGCACCATCGAGGCGACCCCCGCCGCCGCCACTCGGGCCGGGGTTATGTCGAGTTCTTGCATCCTGGGCAAAGACGAGATCACCGACGGCGTGGCGGCCTCGAATCTCACTCCCAACGTAGTCCAGGGTCTGGGTCGCACATCAGGATGCGCACAGAGGTCATTGGCCTCTTCCAAGCGCTGGAGCAGAGCGTCGGGGGCAGTGGTTTCGGTTCGCTCGGTCACATCCCAGTTGTCGGACCACCTGGCCACCGCCTCGTGATGGCCGTAGGTCCACCGACCGTCCAGAGAGGCAGCCCCGTTGGTGTCCACGAGTCGAAACTGGACCGAGCCCGCATCGCTTGGAGGATTCCTGCTGGGGACTTCGCACCACCAGCCCTGGATCGTGGCCCCTTCCATCCATCCCACGATCACACCGGAGTCGTGGGTGTAGGCGGCGGTGACGAATCCGTCGGGGTCGACACGGAAGATGATGTCACCCCAGTCGCCCACCCAGTAACCGCTGATCCGATCGGCGAACTCAGATGGATCCTCGATGTATCGGCTGCCCGCAGGCGGATCGTCCCACTCGTCGGGTGCACCCAAAGCTGGAGCAACGCCTGCTCCAATCCAGATTCCGACGAACATCAGGATGAGAAGGGAGCGGCGTTGTGTGGTCGTTTCTACAAACCCCCGAAGCGGGAGGCGGGCCAGATTACCCAGAACGCCTTGCCGATCACGTCTTCCACCGGGACAGGCCCGAAACTTCGCGAGTCGTGGCTGAACTGACGGTTGTCTCCCATCACGAAGATCTCTCCTTCAGCAAGAGTGACAGGCCCCGTGTCCGGCATACGGGTGCCATTCGGAAGGTAGGGCTCATCGATGGGGACCCCGTCGATCAGAACACGGTTGTCCCGGATGGAGAAGGTCTCCCCAGGGAGGGCGATGACCCGTTTAATCAGGTCGTCAAAACCACGGGTCCTGATGCCTATCGCCTCCATCACCGACCTGACTACAGCTTGAGGAAGGGTCTCTTCGACGTCGGGGGCGGCGGGGTCGCGGAACACAACGATGTCGCCCCGGTTCACCTCGCTGAAGTTCATCACCAGCTTGTTGACCATGACCCGATCGTCGATCTCAATGGTGGGGACCATCGATGGTGTCGGGATCCAGAAGGGCTGAATCAGAAAGGTTTTGATGACGACGGCTATTGCCAGGGCGGTGAGAAGAAGACCCGGAAGCTCGATCCAGAACGAGGGTCGCTTCTTCTCGGCCTGCCCTTCGGACTCTCGGTCTCCCTCGATCTCCCCCGGATCGTCGACAGGCTCTTCAGGCAGGTACGGGATCAGTCGCGGAGCTCCTTGATTCGGGCGGCCTTGCCGACCCGGTCACGGAGGTAGTAGAGCTTGGAACGACGGACATCTCCGCGGCGAGTGACTTCGATCTTCTGGATGATCGGGGAGTGCAGCGGGAACACTCGCTCGACTCCGACACCGAAGCTGATCTTGCGGACCGTGAACGAGGCACGCACCCCTTCACCGTTCCGTGCGATGACCACACCTTCGAAAATCTGGACCCGCTCACGGCCACCTTCGACCACACGCACATGGACTTTGAGGGTGTCGCCTGACCGGAATTCGGGGAGGTCGTCGCGAACGTGCGCGCCTTCGACAGCTTGAAGATCGTTCATGAGAAACTCCTGAGAACCTGCGGGGTGGACGCTGTGGCCCCGGATCCGTGAAGTGTATCAGGTCTCGGTTTCACTGCCATTCGCCAGTAGGTCGGGGCGCCGCTCCCTGGTCCGACGCTCCCTCTGGTCGGCACGCCACTGCTCGATCCGTCCGTGATCTCCACTGAGCAGCACTTCGGGGACGGTCCATCCGCCGAAGTCGGCTGGTCGGGTGTAGACCGGCTCTTCGAGGAGACCGTCCCTGAAAGACTCCCTCTCGGTCGATTCAGGGTTGCCGACCACGCCGGGTAGAAGTCTGGCGATCCCTTCGATGGCAGCGGCCGCTGCCACCTCTCCCCCGGCCAGCACGTAGTCGCCAAGACTGACCTCCTCGTCGATGAAATTGTCGATCACACGCTGGTCGACCCCTTCGTAGCGTCCGCACACGAAGGTGATCTCCGGCAGTCCCGCCCAGCGGTCGAGAGTTTTCTGGGTCATAGGGGTACCCGAAGGGGTGAACAGGACCCGATGGGTGTGCGACAACGGTTCGAGAGCTTTGGCCAGTGGCTCGACCATCATCACCATCCCCGGGCCACCACCAAAGGGCGAATCGTCGAGTTGCTGGTGTCGTCCCAGACCGTATTGTCGGAGGTCGACGAGTTCTGCGGTCAGGGCGCCATCGGCGATAGCTCTGGACACGATGGAAACACTCAATGGCCCTTCGAACCACTCCGGGAACATGGTGACGACGTTGATCTTCACCGGAACAGGGTAAAGACTTCTTCTCCTGGTGGACTCGCCGCAGCGCAGAGTTCAGCGGATCAGGATGGTGATGATGGCCGAGAAGATCCCGGCGAGCACCGTGACCGAAGCCACCACCGCCCAGACGATGGTCTTGTAGAGGCCTTGAAGTTGCTCCCCGAAACTGCCGAGGCGGTCGTCCACCCGCTCGAAGCGAGCATCCATCCTCTCGAACCGAGCATCGAATCGGTCCAAGCGGGCATCGATTCGGTCGAAACGGGCATCGATTCCGTCCAACCGATCATCGACACGGTCGAACCGGTCATCGACTCTGTCGAACCTTCCATCGACGCGGTCGAAGCGACGGTCTAGGGCCGCTATGGCGTCCTTCAGTTCTAGAACATCAGCTCTGGTGCTGAATCCGGTCATGAGTGTTTCCGCGTGCTCGGGACCGAGGACTTCACCCAGACGAGTATAGAGACCGAGCCAATTTGCTTCTGAAGTCACAGTGCTTACCTACAGGGCCTAGACCCAGACTTCAAGACCCTTGCCGAGCCGAACCAACAGCCCGGAGTCGTCGTCGGGTCAGCGCAGACGCTCCACGATCATGGCCATGCCCTGACCTCCGCCGACACACATGGTCTCCAGACCGTAGGTGGCGTCGGCGACCCGAAGCCCGTTGAGCAGAGTGCCCATGATCCGGGCGCCGGTCATCCCGAACGGGTGACCGAGGGCGATGGCACCACCGTTGACGTTGAGCTTGTCTATGTCGATGCCCAACTGGTGGACACAGGCGAGCACCTGGGCGGCGAAGGCTTCGTTGAGCTCGATCAGGTCGATGTCGGACAGCGACATCCCGGCCTGGGCGAGGACCTTGGTGACTGCCGGGACCGGACCGATCCCCATGTACTCGGGCTCGACCCCTGCCACCGACGACGCCACGATCCGGGCCAGCGGGGTCAATCCCAGCTCATCGGCCTTCCTGTCAGACATCACCAGCACCGCTGCCGCTCCATCGTTGAGCGGACAGGAGTTGCCAGCCGTGACGGTGCCACCCTCCTGGAAGGCCGGGGCCAACTCGGCCAGCTTCTCCAGGGTGGTGTTGGCTCGGGGACCGTCGTCGGCGGAGACCTCCATGCCCGAAGGCGTGGTCACGGTGAAGATCTCGGCGTCGAAGAAGCCGTTCTTCTGGGCCTCGACAGCACGGTCCTGGGACCGCTTGGCGAACTCGTCCTGACGTTCCCTGGTGATCCCGTAACGGGCGGCGACGTTCTCAGCGGTGTTGCCCATGGGGATATAGACGTGATTGATGAAGTCGCCACTGGAATCGTCGAGGAACCGGGGATTCAGGTCTGAGGCTTCGAAACCCTTGCCCATTGTCCGGGTGGTCGACTCGGTGCCGGCAGCGACGAAGACGTCACCTTCACCATGCTTGATGGCATGGAAGGCCATCCTGATGGTCTGGAGGGAGGAGGCGCAGTACCGGTTCACGGTGGTCGCCGGGACGGTCACCGGCATACCGGCCAGCAGCGAGGCGGGACGAGCCAGGTTGAAGCTCTGCTCGCCGTGAGTGAGTCCGCAGCCGAGGATGACATCGTCCACCAGGGCGCGGTCTACGTCCGGGACCTTGTTCATCAATGCGTCGATGGCCATACCGGCCAGGTCATCGGCACGGACCTCTATCAGTGAACCCTTGTAGGCCCGACCGATCGGGGTGCGGGCAGTGGCGACGATGACGGCTTCGGGCATGATGTTCTCCAGACTCTCTTTGCAACCACAACCTTATTGGCATGCCCTAAATTTCTGCACATGCGTCCCCGTTACATCCTCTCTGCGTTGCTCTGCGTGGTCCTCGCGGCATGTGGGCCGGGTGATGCGGCCACTTCGACCACCGTCGCTACACCGTCCACGTCGACAACGACGCCGCCGGCCCCGACCACCACCGTGGAGACGACGACCACCACGACATTGCCCGAAGGCGTCCTGGTCCTTCCGGTCGCCCTCGACACCATGCCGGACACCTGGGTCGAAGCATTCCAAATCCCATATGGCGACACCCCCGACACCCTCGGAACGTATCTAGGTGGCGACGGAGAAGGAATTCAGATTGGACCGGACTACGGGGCCCAGGGGCCCGACGGCTCCTGGTGGTTCCTCGACACCGCCAAGTTCAGACTGGCCCACTTCTCCGAGTCCGGGGAGTATCTCGGTGAGGTCGTGGTCCCCGAGTCGTTGCTGACCGACGGCATCTACTTTCAGTACCAGTTGCCCCGGGTTCTCTCGGACGGAACGTTCCTCGCCTCCAGACTCGCCGGGTCCCGCACCCACTTCCTCCGTCTCCGTGGCAACACGCTCGACAGTTTCTCGATCCCATACGAGATGACTCCCCGGACCGACGACGGGATCATCCTCTACGGGTTCTCTTTCGATGAGGACTCGACGAGTCTCGCCGTCGATCCGATGGTGGGGGCGGCAGGACCGGTCGACTGGTTCCTGACCAGAGCAGGCAACCGTTTCCGGGTAGCTGGTGGGGCGGCCGGATTGGTGGTCGAACTCCCCGATGCATCGACCCCCCTGGTCATCGAGATCCAGTTCGAGGCGGGAGAAATCGGCGGTAGCGTCTACACCGGTCTCGAGGTGATCGGGGCCACCGACGGGACTCTTCATCTCTTCCTCCTCGGCTTCCCCGAGCGCGACGAGAGTCTCCAACTCGCCGGATACATGACGATCTCGGCCGAAGGTCAAGTGTCCGCTGTCGAACCCATCCAGAACCCGTTCTCGACGGCCGACACGGGCAGTCCGTCACGTCTCGGTGTCCAACCCGGAACCAATCGGGCCACCTACATGATCGTTTCCCCCGACGGGGTGAGGGTGTACGTTCGCCGGTAGGCATACGGTCCGACGTAGCCTTGCCAGCATGACGTCGGTGCGACTAATGGTTGGGCTGCTGGCCCTCGTGGCCTGTACCGCACCCGAGATCGTCGACACCACCCAGACAACCTCGGTCCCGTCGTCCACCACGACCACCACTTCGGGCTTACCCGGCCCGGGAGGATGTGCCAGCCCCGGCGAGTTCCGCGAGGGTGGGACACCGACATTCGTTGGTAATGCCCAGTCAGACGCTGGGATCATCGGACTCATCGAGTGGGTCGATCTGGGGACGGGCTGTGAAGAGTTCCGGATTTCCTTCCAGAGCACCGAGGGGGCCCCGGCCACGACGGCGCCACTCGTCACGGTCGAGTTGATCGACCAGCTGGCGGTCCTCCGTCTCAGAATGGACACTCCGGGGTCGGTGGTGGTGGACCAGGTCGTCGGCACCGCACATGTCGACCATCTCTACGTGGTCAGTTCCCTCTCGGAACGGACCTTCATCGATTTTCATCTGGCCGGCCCGGTGCGGGTGCGGGTTTCGGCCCACCAATCACCGGCCCAGGTCGTGGTGGAACTCCTTCCCGGGGTGATCCCGGTGAATGCCCGCCCAATCATTGGGGAGCGTCTGGTCGTGACCCGCCCGTTGGAAGGATCGATGTCGGGATCACCGGTGACAGTGTCGGGCTACGCCCGTGGATTCGACGATGGTGTGCTGGTGATCGCCACTGCCGGCACCGCAACCCTTCTCGAACAGACCGTCCCCACCGCCTCGCCCGCCGCGGGATGGGCGGAGTTCAGGGCCACCATCAGCGCACCTCTCGGTCCCATACTCATCTTCGTGGGTGAGGACCCGCCCGGGCCGGGGCCGTTGTCAGGGGTGGTCATCCCTATGACGGTTCGCTGAGTCCCTCGATTTCGACGATTTCGACGAAGCCGGCCTTGATGTCGACCACCGGCACCAGGTCCTCGACGAAGGGGATCTCGAACACGACCTCACCACGCTCGATGACCAGTCGGTCCTGGGCGGGACCGTGTTCCACACCAATGACCTTCCCACCAGTGCGGACTTCTAGTCCGATGAGGTCGGTCGGCCAGAACTCGCCGTCACCGAGCTCTCTCCTCTGGGAGACGAAGACGTCCTGATTTCGGATCAGTTCGGCGCCGGGTCGATCGACGACGCCGGCAAAGGCGACCTGATATCCACGATCGGATTTGCGCAACTCACGGACCAGGTATTCCTGGTCTTGGATCATCACGGGGGAACCGACTTCGAAGTGGGTCACGTCAGACGGGTCGACATAGAGACCGAGGAAGCCGTCTAGTCCATGCGGGCGGCCGAGTCGGGCCACCAGGAAGGGTTCAGTCGAGGAACTCAACTCCGGCGGTGACTCCCTCTTCCTCCCCTGCGGCGGCAGCGGCTGACCGTATCGCCTTGGCGACACGACCACGACGACCGATCACACGACCCATGTCTCCTTTGGCGGTCCGCACTTCGGCGACCACCTCATTTGGGCCCTGTTCGATGACACTGACCTCAACCGAGTCGGGGTCGTCGACGATGCTCTTCACCACATAGGTGACAACACGCTGGACGATGTCTCCCTTGGCCATTACTCCTCCTCCGAAGTTGCGGCGGCGGCTGCCTCGGCGAGCTCGGCCTCAGGGGCAGGTGCGGCCTCGGCCTCAACGGACTCGGCAACCTCGGCCTCAGTTTCGGCAGCGGCGGCCTCGGCCTCGGCGGGGGCGGCCTCAGCAGCTACGGGGGCGGGTGCCGTCTTGGCGCCGACCACGTGGATCTCACCGGTGCGCATCTTCATGGTGTTCATCGCACCCGAGATGTTCAACAGCTTCTCGACCCGTTCGCTGGGCTGGGCGCCTTTGGCGAGCCATGCGGCGGCCTTCTCGTTGTCGATCTCGACGATGGAAGGGTTGTGGAGCGGCTCGTACCGTCCGATCTGGTCGATGTAACTGCTGTCACGTTGCGACCTTCCGTCCACTACAACGATGCGGTACATGGGCTGTTTGGTCTTGCCCATCCGCATCAATCTCATCCTGACAGCCATCAATCACCTCTCAACGGGTTCTCTTAGTGCCGGACCGGGCACCCATGAGGGCGTCCAGGCTGGGGACACCCTTGCTACCGGCCAACGTTTTCATCATTTTCTGGGTATCGGCGAACTGCTTGAGCAGTCGGTTCACGTCCTGGGGGCTTGTGCCCGAACCCGACGAGATGCGACGCTTGCGGCTGCCACTGATGATCTTGGGATCCCGGCGCTCATCGGCAGTCATCGATTGGATGATTGCCTCAACCCGTTTGAGGTCGCGATCATCAACATCGACCTCCCGCAGAAGCGAACCGGAACCAGGAAGCATAGCAAGGATGTCCCTCACAGACCCCATCGAACGGATGGACTGGAACTGGGACAGGAAATCCTCGAGGGTGAACTCGCCCTTCTGCATCCGGACTGCCACCTTCTCCGCTTCTGCCTCGTCGAAGACGGCTTCGGCCTTCTCGATGAGGCTGAGCACGTCGCCCATACCGAGGATCCGCGACGCCATCCGTTCGGGGTGGAACGGTTCGAGGTCTGAGGGGCCTTCTCCGACACCGGCGAACTTGACCGGGGCGCCGGTCACTTCTCGCACCGATATGGCGGCTCCGCCACGGGCGTCACCGTCGAGCTTGGAGAGGACGATGCCGGTGATTCCGACCTGGTCCTGGAATCCGGTGGCGACGTTGACTGCATCCTGGCCGCTCATAGCGTCGACGACGAGGAGGACCTCATGGGGTTCGATGGTCTTCTTGACGGCGGCCAGTTCACTCATCAGGTCGGAGTCGATCTGGAGACGGCCGGCAGTGTCGACGATGATCACGTCTCGGCCGGTCTTGGCGGCTTCCTTGCGGGCGGTCTTGACCAGTTTGACCGGTTTGCTGCCACGGTCGGCCAGTACGGGGACGCCGACCCGTCGTCCCAGGGTCTCCAGTTGGTCGATGGCGGCGGGTCGTTGCATGTCGGCGGCGACCAGCATCGGGGACTTGCCTTTGGACTTCAGGTAGGCGGCCAGCTTGGCGGCGGTGGTGGTCTTACCCGAGCCCTGGAGCCCGACCATGAGAATGACGAGTGGTGGTGCGGGACGGGCGAGCTCGGCGGTGCTGCCTCCGAGGGTGGTGATCAGCTCTTCGTGGACGATCTTGATGACCTGTTGGCCGGGGGTGATCGACTTCGACACATCCTCTGACATGGCCCGTTCCTTGACCCGGGCGAGGAACGACCGGACCACGGCCACGTTGACGTCTGCCTCGAGCAGGGCAAGCCGAACTTCCCGGAGAGCGTTGTCGATGTCCTTCTCGGACAGCTTCCCCCGTCCCCGCAGCCCGGCAAACACCGACTCGAACCGCTGCGTCAGACTGTCGAACATGAGGTGACGGTAGTGGCATCCCGATACTCTCAGGACTGAACAATGACACGCGACAGTGACATCCGCATCTCCGTGTTCGCCTATGCCGACATGATCACCGATCACGGTCAGATACCGGTCACGTCAGCGCAGCTCAACGAGTTCCAGCACCAAGGGCAACGCATTCCGCTCTCTAGTCAGTCGGGGATCTTCAAACCGGCAATCCTTGACTTCCCAGTTTCCATCCGCACGACGTATCGAGCGCCCGGGGAGGAACGCCCATATGAAGACGAGGTCGTCAACGGGCTCCTTCACTACCGGTATATGGGAACCGACCCACGCCATGCCCATAACCGAGGGCTTCGGGAAGCGATGGAGTATGGAATACCTTTGCTGTACCTGGAAGGCGTTGGCCGAGGGCTATATCACATAGCCGCGGCGGTAATCGTCGAAGACTGGCCTGACGACCTGACCTTCGGCGTGGAGCTGTATCCGATCGACGCCGCGGCCGTCGGCATTGCTTCAGAGTCTCTGTCGGCTACCCACTCAGGGCGATACTCCACCGCACTGGTCATGGTACGTATAGGTCAGACTGTCTTCCGTGAGTCCGTACTACAGGCCTACGCGTATCGCTGCACATTGTGCCAACTGGGCCATCGGAATCTCCTGGACGCAGCCCACATCACACCGTTTGCGGCTGGGGGAGCTTTGTCGATTACCAATGGCATGACGATGTGCAAGATTCATCACGCGGCGTACGACAACAACATCATCGGGGTTCGACCTGACTACGTTGCTGAAGTGCGTGCGGACGTTCTCACCGAAGTGGACGGACCAATGCTCCGCCACGGACTCCAGGAGGTGCATGGGTCGCGCATTCATTTACCCCGCCAGTCTCGGCACCACCCGAACAAGCAGGCTCTCGACGAGCGGTTCTGGGCGTTTAGTCAGGCTTGAATCGATTGATTCTTATCCGGAGCCGTCTGCAGGCCCTGCGCGCGATCGCTAGGAATGGGTGGTGACAGATTCTCACGGAGAGTGGCGAACCAAGCACTCAGGGCACGTCGGTCAGGCCGGTGCTGCCACCTGCCAACCCTGCATCAGGGCGGCCTCCCCCATCCGACGGTCGTAAGTGATCACTCCGGCGAGAACGTCGTTGACCGCCGCGGCTGTTGCCAGGTGAATGGCATCGAGACTCCTCAGCTCGGCTGGCTCCAGGACGGCAGCCTGCTCCAAGACCTCCATGGTGATGTGGAGTAGATCAATCCGTTGAAGAACAGACGACGCCCGCCTCAGGACCGGTCTCGGGAACCCGTGCAGTGCCCGTCCGACCTCGGTGACCGCCAGGGCGCTCGCCATCAGATGCTTGCCCCTTGCGAAAGCGGCCAGGGCATCAGATTCGGGTTCGACCACGACCAGCTTGAGGAATGCCGAAGTGTCGATGTACCAGGCTGTGTCAGCGCTCATCCCGGCGCAGCCCCTCCAACACCTCAGACGGCAGGTCGGATCCCGACGGAGACGGCAACGGCGGCCCCAGGTCCCATAAGTCGCCTTCGGCCGACCGGACTGCGCCAGCGGCCCTGAGCCGCTCCAGGTTGGAGATCACCGGCACCGGTGTCAGCAGCGCAATCGGCCTACCCCGGTCGGTGACCTCGAAGGTCTCCCCTGCCTCCACCCTCCGGAGGAACACGCTCGCCCGCTGTCGCAGCTCCCTGATACCGATCCTTGTCATAGTGCTACTTGTAGCACATTGTCTTGGAGCATGTCAATGTCCACGGGGATGACACTGTCGGATTCGCCACCCGATAACAAGGGGGTCACCTGGTGGCTTCCGTTCGGTGTGACTTTCTGCCCTTACCGGACCGACACCCGATTTGCTAGAACTTGGTGAAGCGCCACAAAGGAGTTCTCCCCATGGAAGTGAAGAACAAGGTCATGGTCGTCACCGGTGGTGGCAACGGGATCGGACGTCAACTGGTCCTAGCCCTACTCGACAGGGGATCCCGGGTGACCGCCGTCGACATCCGTCAGGACAGTCTCGACGAGACCGCCGCCCTGGCCAACGCCGGGGACCGTCTCCAGACCCTCGTCGTCGACATCACCGACCGTGACGCCGTAGCCGCACTCCCCGACCAGGTGATCGCCACCCACGGGGTCGTCGACGGGTTGATCAACAACGCCGGGATCATCCAGCCGTTCGTCCCGTTCAACGACCTCGACTTCGGGGCGATCGACCGGATCATCAACGTCAACCTGTACGGGACGATCAACATGGTCAAAGCCTTCCTCCCCCATCTCCTCGACCGGCCATGGGCCCACATCGCCAACGTTTCCAGCATGGGTGGGTTCCTCCCCGTCCCCGGCCAGACCATGTACGGGGCGACCAAGGCGGCGGTCAAGCTGCTGACCGAAGGTCTCTACTCCGAGCTCCGCGACACCAAGGTCAGGGTCTCGGTGATCATGCCCGGAGCGGTGGGCACCGAGATCACCACCAATTCGGGTGTGGACATTCCCGGTGGGATGGACAGCGCCGAAGCCAGTGAGAGGAAGGTGACTTCACCCGAAGACGCCGCCACAATCATCATCGACGGGATCGAGAAGAATCGTCTTCACATCTTCGTTGGTAACGACTCGAAGACGATGAACCTGTTCACCCGGATCGCACCCAAGAAGGCGACCAATCTGATACAGAAGAAGATGAAGAGCCTGTTGGGCTAGAAGCGGGGTCGGAAACGGTGAAAGGGCCGGGTAGCGCTTTCGCCACCCGGCCCGTTAGACCGGTGTCAGCCGCCGAAGGCTGACTGGAATGATGCCCTGAAGTCCGGCGTCGATAGACCGGAGAACCCGCAGTAATTGACTGACCCTTCGTTGGCGGTCAGCAGATGGGTCTGACCTTCGGCGAAGGCCACCCCACCGATCAGAGCCTCCATACCCGACGCCGCTTCGAGGACGACGACTTCGGCGTCACCACCCTTGAACCAGTGGTCCACCGACAACTCAACCTGACCATCACCGACCGAGGTCACGGTGCCCTCGAATGCGATCTCGGCCTTGGCGAGCTCCTCCTCAGAGAACTGGATGCACATGGCGGTGATGTCCTCCTGGCCGGCACTCAAAGCAAGTGGTTGGGCTGCCGGCGCCCCTCCAAGTGCGAATGTGGCGGCGATACCAACAACCAAAGCCATCGCGGCAGCTGCCGGCAGCCAGTTCCTCCGTTGAACCGGTGTGGGCTCCTTCGTCTCTATATGTGTGCTCATAGTGTCCTCCATCAGTTTCCGGGACGACGGTGTCGTCATTGACTCTGTCGACACATCAGGTGACATCGGATCGATCCGGGCGAGCCGGTTTCTCAGTTCATCTGTCATTTCTTCTGCTCCCTGGCATGTCGACCGGTATCTGTCCGGACACCTCTCGATTCTGTCGCTCCAATGCGGAACCCAACTTCTTCCTCGCCCTGCTCAGTCGCAGAGTGGCCGCATTCACAGACACTTCGAGGATCGGGGCGATCTCCCTCGGATCCAACCCCTCCCAGGCCCAGAGACGGAGAATCTCACGGTCGCCTTCCGACAAGGTGGAGAGAGCTGCTTCGAGATCAGGATCGGTCGCTTCTGCTGGCTCGACTACAGGAGGTCTCTCCGCCTCAAGACGGGTGATCAACATGGCGTGACGACGCCTACTCCTGACCTGGTTGGCGACAACCCTCCGGGCCACTCCGTAACACCACGGAAGTGGACCTTCGGCCGGGATGTCGTCGAGTCGACGCCAGGCGATCAGCAGGGTTTCAGAAAGAGCATCGGCGACACTGTCGGCATCGAGGCGACGACGCAGATACCGCTGCAAGGGGTCATAGACGTCAGCGACCAGCAACTCGAAGCGGAGTCGCCGGTCGGCATCAGCCTTCGTGAAGGTCCTGCCGCGTTGATGAAAGTTCACTGGCCATTCATTGTGTCCGGGATGACCGCCAATCTGTCATCGAATTCTCAGATGACTGGTCAGGTCTTGCCGGTCAACGACTCAGACTGAGGTGACCATGTCGGGACGGAGATCGGAGACCGATGCCGCACCGAGTAGACGCATGGTTCGGACCACGTCCTCGGTGAGGATCTCGATGGCGCGTTCCACACCCGCCTGACCACCCGCCATCAACCCATACAGGTATGCCCGGCCTACGAAACACAGCTTGGCACCAAGGGCGATGCAGGCCACCACATCGGCGCCATTGGTGATCCCGCCGTCGATGTAGATCTCGCCACGGTCACCATGGGTCTCCACCGCCTCCCTCAAGATCCGCAAAGGGACCACCGACCGGTCCAACTGTCTCCCGCCGTGGTTGGAGAGGATCACCGCATCGGCACCGATGTCGAAGGCGAACGCCACGTCGTCGACACGCTGGATGCCCTTGATCACCAGCGGGCCATCCCAACGGCCCCGGACCCACTCGAGGTCGGCCAACGACAGACTCGGGTCCCAGATCTGGGCCAGGATCTCCGGGAGTGACCCTTCGAAACCCTGAAGAGACGAGAAGTTCAGCGGATCGCCGGTGAGCATCCGGTACCACCATTTCGGATGCACCGCCATCCCACCCAGAGTCCGCAAAGTCAATGCCGGGGGGAACGACAACCCGTTGCGGGCGTCCCGCAGCCTGATCCCCGGGACCACGGTGTCCACCGTCACCACCAGCGCACTCGAACCCGATTCGACGGCACCGGCCACCAGTTCGGAGGCGATGCCCCGATCCTTGGGCAGATACAACTGGAACCACCGGTTGGTTTCGGGTGCGGCCACAGCGAGATCCCTCGCAGAAGTGGTGCCCAACGTGGAAAGGGCAAACACGATCCCTGCGTCACCGGCCGCCTTCGCCACCGCCGACTCCCCCGCATGGTGCATCATCTTGGTGAACCCTGTTGGGGCCAACCCGAACGGGAGGGCACTGTGGCGTCCCAGGACGGTCGTCGAAGTGTCCACGGTGGCGACGTCGCGGAGTACGGACGGGTGGAACTCGACCTCGTCGAACGCCTCCCGGGACCGACGCAGGCTGATCTCGGCCTCGGCGGCCCCATCTACATAGTCGAACACAGCCCGTGGCGTCCGCTTGCGCCCCATCTCCCTCAGGTCCCAGATGGTGGCGGCCCGGGCAAGACGACCGGCCGAACCTCCACCCATCCGTCGAAGTCTCAGGAAGGCGAAGCGCTGTTTCCACCTGCTACCCGATTCCATGGGTCAGATTATGACCGAATCGACCAGGCCACCGTGTAGAAGTACGACCCCTTGAAACTGGTGCCGGGATGCCGCATAGTCACCATGGGCATCTCAGAAGCAGCCCGGAACAGCCTCTACACTGCGCTGACCGAGGTAATCGGCGACGCCAATACGGAGACGCTGTTGAAGGCGATACCGCTTTACGACTATGACGAAGTGGCCACCAAGGCCGACCTTGCCGTGCTCCGATCCGAGATGGCGGCAGGTTTTGCCCAACTGCGAGCTGAATTTACCGGGGAAATCAACCCCCTGCGTGGAGAGATCCGAGGTGGGTTGGCCGATCTGCGGGCCGAGATGATCGAGCGGATCGAAGGCTTGCGAGTCTCCAACAACCGGTGGATGGTCGCACTCATGCTCACCATCATCGGAGCAATGGCGAGTCTCAGACTCATCGGCTGAACCCCCTTGAAACCGGTGCTGGGATACCGCATAGTCATGGCATGGGCACTCAGAAGCAGCCCGGAACAGTCTCTACACTGCGCTCACCGAGATAATCGGCGACGCCAACACGGAGACCCTGTTGAAGGCGATACCGCTCTACGACTATGACGAAGTGGCCACCAAGGCCGACCTCGCCGTGCTCCGAGCCGAAATGGCGGCCGGTTTCGCCGAGCTGCGGACGGAGTTGGCCGAATTGCGGGCCGAGATGATCGAGCGGATCGAAGCCTTGCGAGCCTCCAACAGTCGCTGGATGGTCGCACTCATGCTCACCATCGTCGGAGCAATGGCGAGTCTCAGACTCATCGGCTGAACCCCCTTGAAACCGGTGCTGGGATACCGCATAGTCATGGCATGGGCATCTCAGAAGCAGCCCGACACAGTCTCTACACTGCGCTGACCGAGGTAATCGGCGACGCCAACACGGAGACACTGTTGAAGGCGATACCGCTCTACGACTATGACGAAGTGGCCACCAAGGCCGACCTCGCCGGGCTCCGAGCCGAAATGGCGGCGGGCTTCGCCGAACTACGTGCCGAGATGATCGAACGGATCGAAGCCCTTCGAGCCTCCAACAGTCGCTGGATGGTCGCCCTCATGCTTACCATCATCGGAGCTATGGCGAGTCTCAGACTCGTCGGCTGAGCCCCGTCTGCGCCCATGGCATAAGCTAAGGCCATGCCACTTACCATCGTCGTACACCCCCTGGCAGCAGACCTGCTCACCGTCCTCAGGGACCGCAACACCGAGCCACCCGAGTTCCGTCAGACCGCAGAACGGCTCGGCTACCTCCTCGTCGCCGAGGCGATGGCGGACATGGTCACCGATCAAGTGGAGATCGAGACGCCCCTCGAAACGATGCTCGGCACCAAGCTCCACCGACCCGTCGTGGCCGTCGCCGTTCTGAGGGCCGGACTGGGTCTCCTCGAATCGGTCCTCACCCTCGTCCCTGACGCCGCAATCGGGTTCGCCGGGGTGCAGCGGAACGAGGAGACCGCCGAGCCCATGGAGTACTACACCAAGTTCCCCAACCTGGAGCAGGCCAGGGTGCTCATCCTGGAACCGATGCTGGCCACCGGAGGATCTCTCTCCTGGGCGGTAGACAAGGTCAAGGAGAACGGGGCCATTGACATCACCGCGGTGTGCGTGGTGGTCGCCCCCGAAGGCGCCCAACGGATGGAGGAGGACCATCCCGACGTCCGGATCGTCGCCGCCACCCTCGACCGTGGCCTCAACCCCTCCTACTACATCACCCCCGGCCTCGGAGACATGGGAGATCGCCTCTTCGGGACCATATGAACTCTTTCAACGAGGCCGTCGCCAGGGTGATCGGCGCTCTGGAACCGGGAGACCTGGTCACCTATGGTGAGGTTGCGGCTGAAGCCGGATACCCCGGAGCAGCCCGAGCCGTGGGCACGTTCCTCCGCACCACCGACCTCGACCTCCCCTGGTGGCGAGTGTTGGGCTCCGGAGGCTGGCTTCGCTCACCCGACCCGACACGTCAAGCGGACCTCCTCGCCGAAGAGGGGACCACGGTGATCGGCGGTCGGGTCAGGGGCCTACCCGGCGGTTGAGCGCCAGCACTACCCGGGTTACACCGACGCTACGACCTGGTCCCCCGGAGGGTGGCATCCCTGGCCCTGCCGATTCGCAGCGTCTCGTCGACCAGTGCCTCCATCTCCTCGGCCTCGGTCCTGAAGTTCACGATGCAGGAGCGGATGGCAAACCGACCATCGACCAATGCGTTGGAGGGATACACCCGACCGCCGAACTCGATCTCGAACATGATCTGCTCGTTCAACTCATTCAGGTGGGGCTCGGCTTCAGGATCACCGGCGAGGTCGGCGGGCACATATCGGAAGGTGACTATCGAAAGCCGCTGCGGCGACACGACCTCCAACTCCGGCTCCGACTCCACGAGACGTTGCAGATATCGAGTCAGTTCGACATCGTGAGCGATCCGACGTTGGTATGCGTCCCACCCGTGGGCAAGAAGCGAGACCCATATCTTGAAAGCCGCGAAATGGCGGGAGAAGTCCGGGCTCATGAACGCCATGTCCCTACCCCAGCCGGTCTTCTCGGTCTCTTGGACGACATAGGAGGCATGGAGGCCGAACGCGTCGACGAGGATTCGAGGGTCTCGCACGATCACACAGGCTCCAGGCATCGGCGTGTACAGCCACTTGTGCGGGTCGAAGCCGAGGGAGTCGGCCCTCTCCAAACCCGAGAACAGGTGTCGCATGGAATCGGTCAGAGCGGCGGCTCCCCCATAAGCGGCGTCGACATGGAACCAGAGGTCGTAGGCCTCGCACACGTCGGCGATTTCCTCGAGAGGGTCGATCGAGCCGGTCCCGGTCGTGCCAGCCGTGCCAACGACGGCGATCGGCCGGAGTCCGGCGGCGAGATCGGTCTCGATCGCCTCCCGAAGCAGTTTGACATCCATCCTCATGTCAGAGTCGACCGCGATATGAGTCACTCCTGCCCTGCCAAGTCCGGCGATCTCAGCTGCCCGGTCAACGGTCACGTGAGTCTCCGTAGACGAGTACACCTTCAGCTGCGGCCCGCCGGCGAGGCCCGACTCCCGGACGTCCCATCCGGCCTTCGACAGCCTTGCCAGCTGGATGCCGACCATATTCGCTGCGGCACCACCCGTGGTGATGAACCCGCCGCCCCCCTCGATACCCAACTTGTGGGCGAACCACTCGACCAGGTGCTGTTCGATCTCGGCAGCTGCCGGGCCCAGACGCCAGCCCCCCGTGTTCTGGTTCAAACCTGCGGCGAGAAGGTCGGCGACGGCCCCGGGAACTGTCCCCGCCCCGCTTATGTAGGCAACGAAACCCGGATGGCCCGGATACATCGAATGCTCGAACATCACCGACCGAAAGTGCCGTTCGAGCTCCTCCTCGGACAGCGCCTCCTTCGGGATCTCCATGGCCACCGCAGCCCGCACCTCGGAGCTGGTCTCGTGCCGCGCCACCGGCAGCCCCCCTTCGAGTCCGCGAAGAAGCTCAGCCCACAAAGAGACGGACATGTCGGCGAAAGCAACCGCCCGTTCGGACGACCAGACCAGATCGGTGACCGGCTCAGGACGACTCGATTCCACTTCGGCAAGGTACACGCTGCAAATCGCGCCGAGTTGGTTTCGGACAGGATTCACGCCACGCCTGTAGACAGGTGGGACCCGGGCTTCCGTCGAATCAGGTCGGCGGGCAAATCAAATCCTGACTCGCAGTAGGCTCCGCGGTATGGGCAAGAACCAAGGGATCACTGTCACCGGGACCGGGGAAGCGACCGCGCCGCCCGACCTGGCCACAATCAACGTCGGGGTCAGTGTCCTTTCCGCCACGGTGGCCGAAGCCACCACCTCCGCCGCATCCGCGGCTGGCGAGCTGATCGACGCCCTCGTCTCAGAAGGTGTCGCCCGAGGGGACATCGGCACCACCGCCTACAACATCGCCTCCGAACACGACTGGTCGAACAACACCCGTCGTCTCCTTGGATACCGGGTCAACAACACCATCCTGGCCAAGATCAGGGACCTCGACCGGGTGGGACAGATCCTCGATCGGGGCGTGGCCGCAGCCGGAGACTCCGCCACCGTCAACAACCTCCAGTTCACCATCGAAGACCCGACCGGTATCGAACGCCAGGCCCGCGACACCGCATGGGCCGACGCCCTGGCCAAAGCCGGACAGCTCGCCCGACTGGCGGGGCGCAAACTCGGTCAGGCCACCACCATCATGGAGAGGACCTCCTCGGCAGGCCCGTTCCCGATGCCCCGGATGAGACAGGAGATGATGGCCGGCGCCGCCGACGTCTCCACCCCGATCGAAGCCGGCACCACCACGGTCACCGTCAACATCGACGTCAGATTCGTCTTCGCCGACTAGAAACCACCAGCGCCCCTGGCTACGCTGGACTGATGGGCGCTGAAGCCACGTTCGCGAATGCATCTTCGGACGGCTTCCCCGCGTCACCCCCGGTCGCTCCTGTATCGCGACGACCGCGACGTCCGCGACGACGCTGACACCCACTCACCTCGCCGCACCCGTCCCCGTTCGATCGACACCTGAAGGCAGGACCCGACCCATGAGCACCACAGCACCCAAACATTTCCTGAATACATTCGACTGGTCGAGGACCGAGATCCAGGCCATGCTCGACGACGCCAAGACCCTCAAGGAGACTCCGTTTGGGGATTCCTTGAAGGACAAGACGATCGCCCTGGTGTTCCTCAACAACTCGCTGCGGACCCGGACCTCCTTCGACGTCGGGATCCGCCACCTGGGGGGCCACGCTGTGGTGCTCTCCCCGACCGGCGGGATGTGGCCCCTCGAATTCGAGCCAGGCGCTGTCATGTTGGGTGATGCTGAAGAGCATGTCAGCGAGGCGGCCAAGGTCCTCTCCCGCTATTGCGACATGATCGGGATCCGGGCGTTCCCCAAGTTCGAGAACTGGGAGGAGGACCGAAAGGACAGGGTCCTCACCTCCTGGGCGGCCCACTCCGACGTTCCGGTGATCAACATGGAGACGATCACCCATCCCTGCCAGGAGATGGCCCTGGCCATGACTCTGCAGGAGCACATGGGCGACCTGGAGGGCAAGCGTTTCCTGCTCACCTGGACCTACCACCCACGTCCGTTGAACACCGCGGTGGCGAACTCGGCGCTGGTCATTGCCGCCAAGATGGGCATGGACGTCACCCTCCTCTGCCCCACCGAGGAGTACATGCTCGACGACAGGTATCTCTCCATAGCCAAGGCGGACCTCGCCGCTAACGGACGGAGCCTCACAATCAGCCACGACCCTGCCGAGGCATACCAGGGGGCCGACTTCGTCTATGCCAAGAGTTGGGGCGCCCTCCCCTACTTCGGACGGTGGGAAGACGAGAAGCCGATCCGCGACGCCTACCAGCACTTCATCGTCGACGAGGAGAAGTTGGCCCTCACCAATGACGCCCTGGTCAGCCATTGCCTCCCCATGCGGCGCAATGTGAAGATGACAGACGGTGTCTTCGACTCCCCGGCCTGTGTGGCCTACGACGAGGCGGAGAACCGTCTCCATGTACAGAAGGCGATCATGAGACGTCTGGTCGGTGCCGGGTGAGCCCCACCGCCGAGATCCGTCAGACCATCGTTCAACTCCTCTCCAACATGGGTGAGAGCCGGGAGGTCCGGTCATACCTGCAACGGTTCTCCTCCCTCGATCAGACCCGCTTCGCGGTTATCAAGATCGGTGGTGGTGTGCTCCGTGACCAACTCGAAGAGACTGCCGCCGCCCTCGCCTTCCTGCACACGGTCGGTCTGACCCCGATCGTCCTCCACGGTGGTGGCGCCCAGGTCGACGAGAGGCTGCGCCAGCGTGGGATCACCTCCGACAAGGTGGACGGTCTCCGGGTAACCACCCCCGAAGTCCTCGACGTCGCCAGACAGGTGTTCACCGAGCAGAACTTCGCCCTGGTCGACGCCATCAGGAGCCGGAATGTCCCCGCCCACGGGGTCACCCAGGGTGTCTTCGAAGCGGCAGCGGTCGATCCCGACCGTCTCGGGCTGGTCGGGGAGCCCACGAATGTCGACCTCGACCTGCTCCGGTCGATCGTCCGGTCGGGTTCGATCCCGATCCTCACCTGTCTCGGTGTCGCCCCCGGTGGACAAATCCTCAACATGAACGCCGACTCCGCCACCAGGGTCCTGGTCCATGCCGTCCAACCGATGAAGATCGTCTTCCTCACCGACACCGGTGGTCTCCTCGACGCCGACGGAGACATCATCGACTCGATCAACCTGGTCTCCGAGTACGAAGAACTGATGAGCGCCGACTGGGTGCATTCTGGTATGCGACTCAAGCTGGCCGAGATCAAACGACTCCTCGACGATTCCCCCGCCTCCACCTCGGTGTCGATCACCACACCGTCAGCGTTGGCCCGTGAGCTATTCACCCACGGTGGGGCCGGAACACTGGTCCGACGTGGGGAGCGGATTCTGAAGTTCGACACCGCTAACCCACCCGACGTGGACCGTCTCCACAATCTTGTGGAGTCGGCATTCGGGCAGAAGCTCCGCTCCGGATGGTGGGAAGACCTCGACTTCCACACCGCCTATGTGGCCGCCAGCTACCGGGCCGCCGCGGTCGTCTCCAAATTCGAGACTTTCGCCTACCTGGACAAGTTCGCAGTCGAGGAGGCCGCCCGTGGTGAAGGGGTTGCCCGCACCGTGTGGAACGAGATGACCCGCGACTTCCCCACGCTGTTCTGGAGGTCGAGGACCGACAACCCCGTCAATGCGTTCTACGACGAGGAGGCCGACGGCTCGGTCCGCAGAGGATCGTGGACGGTCTACTGGAAAGGCGAGGAGGACTTCGACCGGATCGCCAGGGCAGTCAAGCGGATCGTCGACCTGCCCCCTTCCTGGGAGGGCAAATGAGCGACCGCTACCGAATCGCTGTAGTCGGGGCTAGAGGCCACACCGGAAGCGAACTGCTCAGGGTCCTCGGTGGACATCCGGGTGTGGAGGTGACTCTCGCCAGCTCACGTCAGAGCGCCGGCGAGCAGGTCGGTCATGGGACCGGTCTGACCTTCGAGGATGTCACCCCCGCAGGACTCGCCGAACGAGAGGCCGAGGTGATCTTCCTGGCCCTACCCGACGGGGCAGCCGCACCCTACGTGGAGGCGATCGGCCCCGAGACGGTGATAGTCGACATCTCGGCGGATCACAGGTTCGACGACGAGTGGGCGTACGGGCTTCCCGAGCTGTATCGGGACCGGATCGCCGGGAGTCGTCGCATCGCCAATCCCGGGTGTTACGCCACCGTCATGCAACTGGCCCTGGCCCCGCTCCTGTCAAGGCTCGATGGTGTGCCCGCGGTGTTCGGCGTGTCCGGCTACTCGGGTGCGGGGACCACACCAGGGCCACGAAACGACCCCGAGCGTCTCGCCGACAACCTGATTCCGTACAAGCTGGTCGGTCACAATCACGAGAAGGAGGCTTCCCGTCATCTCGGAACCGAGGTGAGGTTCATGCCACATGTCCACCAGGCCTTCCGGGGACTGCTGGTGACCGCCCACGTCCCGTTGTCGACCCCGATGACCGCAGACCAGGTCGAGACAATGTTTCGTGAGACATACGCCGACGAGCAATTGATCGAAGTCACCGACCGGACCCCCGAGCTCCGGGACGGGGCCAATCTCATCGGTGTCATCCTCGGTGGCTTCGAGGTCAGCGCCGACGGACTGAAGGTGGTGGTGGTCGGGGCCGAGGACAACCTCCTCAAAGGGGCGGCGGTCCAGGCAGTCCAGAATATGAATCTGGCCCTCGGCCTCGCCGAGCTCACCGGGATCCACTAGGCGCACCCCCCTAGAGTCTGGGGTCACATGACCTTCACGGCAGTTGAGCTGATCGCCGCGAAACGAGATGGGAAGACTCTGAGCGCAGACGCCATCGCCTGGCTGATAGACGCCTTCACCAGCGGCGCCGTCCCCGACTATCAGATGTCGGCCATGGCCATGGCCATCGTGTTCAACGGGCTCGATCCCGAAGAGCTGGCTGCCTGGACCGCGGCCATGCTCCATTCCGGTGATGTCATGGACTTCTCCGACATCGCCCTACCCAAGGTGGACAAGCACTCGACCGGTGGTGTCGGGGACAAGATCTCCATCCCACTCGCCCCCCTGGTCGCCTCGTGTGGGGTGGCCGTCCCCATGATGTCGGGCCGGGGTCTGGGACACACCGGAGGCACGCTCGACAAGCTGGAATCGATCCCCGGCTTCATCACAGGTCTCGACCAGGCCCGGTTCCGTGAGATCCTCGTTGAACATGGTCTGGTCCTAGCCGGGCAGTCGGAGACCATGGTGCCTGCAGACCGCATGCTCTATGCACTCAGGGATGCCACCGCCACCGTCCCGTCGATCCCCCTGATCTCCTCATCGATCATGTCGAAGAAGTTGGCCGAAGGTCTCGACGGTCTGGTCCTCGACGTGAAGACCGGGTCGGGGGCGTTCATGCCCGATCTGGAGAAGTCCCGTGAGCTGGCCCGGACCATGGTCGGCATCGGAAACGACAACGGGGTCCGCACCGTCGCCCTGATCACCTCGATGGAACAGCCGCTGGGCCGGGAGGTGGGTAACGCATCGGAGATCAGGGAGTCGATCGAGATCCTCAACGGGGGTGGCCCCGCCGACATCCTCGAACTGACCCTTGCCCTCGCCGAAGTCATGCTCGAAATCGGTGGTGTCGACGGCGGACGGGACCGTCTGCTCACCGCCATCGACGACGGGTCGGCCCTGGCCAAGCTAGTAGAAGTCACCGCCGCTCACGGGGGCGACCCATCGGTGATCCACGACCCGTCCCTCCTTCCGGTGGCCCCCCACACCGGGACCGTCGTCGCCGAAGAGGACGGCTATGTGACCACCTGTGACGCTCTCACCGTAGGTATCGTCGCCACCAGACTCGGTGCAGGTCGGGAGAAGAAGGACGATCCAATCGACCCCGGGGTCGGGATAACCGTCGAGAACAAGATCGGCGACACCGTCTCGAAGGGCGATGTCCTGGCCACCGTCCGATACACCGACGAGGCCAGATGGGAGAATCTGCGTGCCCAACTGGCAGGGGCTTGGAAGGTGGGCGCCGACTCGGTGTTCCCCCCACCGCTGATCATCGAGCGGATCTCATAGACCGGGGCACAGTTACCATCGCGGCCCTCACAGCAACTCAAGGAGTCATGGCATGAAGGTCGTCGTCTGTGTCAAACAGATTCCCGACCCCGCCACTCCCTACCGACTCGAGGAAGGCACCGGCTGGCTGATCCGGCCTGAGGATCAGATCCTCGATGACACCGATCGGTATGGAGTGGAGATGGGACTACAGATCGCCCAGGCGAATGGGGGCACGGTCACCCTGGTCAGCATGGGTCCAACCGGTAACTCTCAAGGTATCCGCCAGGCACTCGCCATGGGCGCCGACAAGGCGGTCATCATCGACGACGCCCCCCTGCGCGGCTCTGATGCCCTGACCACGGCACGGGTGCTGGCGGCGGCCATTGCCTCCGAAGGTTTCGACCTGGTGATCACCGGGACCGAGTCGACCGACGGGTACTCCGGGGTGGTCCCACAGATGATCGCAGAGCTCCTCGACGCACCGGCCCTCACCTACGCCACCCATGTCGAGGCAACCGGCGACTCGGTCACCATCCATCGCCAGACTTCTGCCGGGTACGACGTCGTGAATGCTTCGCTCCCCGCGGTGGTCTCGGTCACAGCCGGTGTAGTCGAACCGCGTTATCCAACCTTCAAAGGGATCATGGACGCCAAGAAGAAGCCGGTCGAAACTCTGGCCCTGAGCGGTCTGGACGCCGAGGCGGTGGAGACCCAGGTGATCAGCTCGATCACGACGGCCCCGGAGCGTTCCGCCGGACGCAAGATCGAAGACGATGGTGAGGCACACCTGGCGATCCTCGAACTCCTCGAGCAGAGGAAGGTGATCTGATGGCGAACATATGGGTCTTTGTCGAAGAGACCGACGGTGCACCGTCGGCCCTCGGGTTGGAATTGCTCTCCAAAGCGCGTTCGCTGGGTGATGTGACTGCGGTCTATCTCGGATCCGCCGACGGTGCGGGAAAACTCGGGGAGTACGGAGCCACCCGGGTCCTGATGGCCGACACCGGCGACCGTCTCCCATCGGCACCACTGGCCACGGCCCTGGCTGCCAGGGCCACAACCGAGTCGCCTGATCTGATCCTGTTCGGTCAGGCGCTCACCGACCGCGACGTGGCGGGTCGTCTCGCCGCCCGTCTTGGTGTCGGTGTGGTCTCCAACGCCACCGACATTCGACTCAGCGGTGGTGTCGAGACCGATCACGAGATCTTCGGTGGGACCCAGGTGGCCACGGTCCAGACTTCGAGTAGCCCTGCCATCGTTCTGGTCAGACCAAAGTCGTTCCCGGCCGAAGCGTCGGGTGGAGGTGCCCCCCAGGTCGAAACCCTCGAACTTCCCGATGGCGGTGCAGCCGAGGCTCGTATCGTCGAATCACACGTCGAAGAGCGCGAGGGCCCGCAACTGGGGGAGGCCAAAGTGGTCATCTCCGGTGGGCGGGGTCTTGGCTCGGCCGAGGGCTACCAACTGATCGAGCGTCTGGCCAAACCACTCAAGGCTGCAACGGGTGCCACCCGCGCCATCGTCGACGCTGGTTGGGTCCCCTACGCCAAGCAGGTAGGTCAGACCGGCAAGACCGTCAAACCCGACGTCTACATCGCATGCGGAATCTCGGGTGCGATGCAGCATCTGGTGGGGATGAAAGATGCCACCACCATCATCGCCATAAACAAGGACCCCGACGCCCCGATCTTCTCGGTGGCCGACCTCGGGATCGTCGGCGATGTCAAGACCATCCTCCCCAAACTGATCGAAGCACTCGAGGCCATGTAACAGCGACCAGGTCTGGTCTAAAGCTTGAAACGGTACGGGAGGAGCTGGTCGAGGGTGTGCTCGCGTATCTCGGCACCGCTCCCGGCGGTGACCAGGATCCTCCGGGTGTCGAACTCGGACATGATCTGACGGCATCGGCCACACGGATAGGCCCCATCGACATCGGTGGCGTCGATACAGGCGACGGCGACGGTGTCGATCTTGCGGACCCCCTGGGAGGCTGCGGTGGCCACGGCGGTCGCCTCCGCACACGAAGCCACCGGGTAGGAGGCGTTCTCGATGTTGGCCCCGGTGAACATCTCCCCGGCCGCCCCCACGACAACAGCCCCGACCCGGAAATTCGAGTAGGGGGCATAGGCTCCTTCTGCGGCAGCCCTCGCGATCTGGACCAAGGTTTCGTTGTCGGTGCTCATCTCGCCAACAAGCTTGCCACAAATGAGGTCGGGTCGAAGGGTTGGAGTTGGGTGACGGTCTCACCGGTCCCGACCAATTTGACCGGCACACCAAGCGTGGCTTCGATGGCCACCACGATTCCCCCCTTGGCGGTGCCGTCGAGTTTGGCCAGAGCTACTCCCGTGAGGGGGACCGAAGAGGCGAACTCTCGCGCCTGAGCGAGCCCGTTCTGCCCAGCCGAGGCGTCGATCACCAGAAGCACCTCCCCGACACCTTCCCGACCACCTGCCACCCGATGCACCTTCTCCAACTCCGCCATCAGGTTCTTGTTGGCGTGCAGACGTCCCGCCGTGTCGACGATGACGACATCGACCGACCGCGCTCTGGCTGAGGCCAGGGCATCGTGGACGACCGCGGCCGCATCCCCACCCTCCTGCCCGGTGACGACGGGGACCCCGATCCTCTGGGCCCACACCTCGAGTTGGTCACTTCCCGCCGCCCGGAAGGTGTCGGCGGCTGCCAGCAACACAGATCTGCCCTCCGTTTTCAGATGGTTGGCGAGTTTGGCGACAGTGGTGGTCTTACCGGTCCCGTTCACACCCACAACCAGGATGACCGCAGGCTCCCCCCAGAGATTCAGGGTCCGGTCCCGTCCCTCGAACTCGGCCAGCATCGAATCTGCCACCAGACTCCAGGCCTCTTCGGCCGTCTTCGGTGAGCCTGCTCTGACACCCTCCACGATCCTGGTGGTCGGGCCGATCCCAACATCGGCGGTGAGGAGGACCTCTTCGAGGTCACCCCAGGTCCGGTCAGTGAGCCCACCCCCGAAGATCCGACGGACCGCATTACCGAGTTGACCGCCGCCGGGTCGGTCTGCCACCGGCTCCGGTTGGGCCGTGGGGCCCGCGGTTCGGCGTGACTGACCGAACAACACAAAGAGGATCGCACCGAGCGCAACGACAGCTGCGACAACAAGGATTACGACGATGGGGTCTGACACGAGGATCTAGGCAGTCCGCTCGATCGCCGTCAGTTCGTTGCGAACCGCGGCCATGTCCTTCCTCAGGGCCCGAGATGTCCCACCGGCCTCCATCGTGATCCCGTAGAGGACGTCAGCGGCCTCCATGGTCTGCTGCTGATGGGTGACGATGATCAACTGCGCCCTCCCCCGGAACTCTTCGACGATTCTGATGAAACGACGCAGGTTCACATCGTCGAGGGCCGCCTCGACCTCGTCGAGGACATAGAACGGGCTGGGTCTCGCCTCGAAGATCGCAAAGAGGAACGCCAACGCGGCGAGACTTCGCTCACCACCGGACAGAAGAGACATCTGACTCAACTTCTTTCCCATCGGCTGGGCGTCGATCAGGACCCCCGACCCGGCGTCGCCAGACTCACCGAGACGGATCCTTCCCCGACCTCCCGGGAACAAGACACCGAAATAGCGCTCGAAGGCGGAGGCGACCTCTTCGAAGGCGGTCTGGAAACGATCGTCGATCTCCTTCTCGAGTGCGGTGATGACCTTGCGAAGCTCCGACCGGGACTCTTCGATGTCAGCCATCTGGCTCTGGAGAAAGCTGTGTCGCTCGTCGAGGTCTCTGAACTCGGTCGCAGCCAGCGGGTTGATCGGGCCCATCCTCGACAGTTCCGCCAGTTTGGACTCGAGAACCACCTCGAGGTCGGTTCCCTCCGGATACCCGGGGGGTTCGGCCATATAGGCGACATCGGGACTCGAGTCGGCATCACGTCGGATCGCCTCCACAACGGCCTCCCGATGCAGTCTCAGCTCGGTGATCCTGATGTCGAGGGCAGCTATCCGCTCGCGTGCATCGGCGATTGCCGTCCGCCGGGCCTCATGTTCATCACGGGCCCGGTTGAAGTTGTCACGGGTCTGGCTGTTGACGACACGCAACTCAGCCTGACGGTCCCGGAGCACGGAGAGGGCTGATTCCAATGTCCGGAGGGCACGTTTGGAGACATCCTCCACCACCTTCAAACCGGAGACGTCGATCTTGCCGACGGGTTCGGTGCCAAGACGATCCACCTCCACATCGACCCGTTGCCTGCGGTCGACCAGCATCCGCTCTCGTTCGATCAGGTAGCGGAGACGACCTGCATGCTCTTGCCATGTCGAACGGGAGATCTCCCTGTCGGCCGCGACCTGGAGACGACGGGACTCGATCTCCTGCCATGTCCTCTGCAATTCGGCTTCTTCCCCCTGGAGTGCCTCGATCCGGGCCCTCAGCGCTTTGGCCTGGTCCTCTCCCCCGGCGACACTGGTCGACAATGCGTCGACTCTCTCCTCGAGACGCTCGATCTCGGCCCGGATCCCGTTGACTGACTGGTTGATACGGGCCATCGCCTCGGATCGGCCGGCGAGTCTCGTCTCCGCCGTCTCCAATGCCTCGAGGGCGGTCCGCTCGATGTCGCGACTCGATTCGAATTCACGTCTCACCGCAGTGTGGATCGACGACGCCCTCGCCTGATTGGTCAACGCCTTCTCGAGTAGGACCTCAGCAGCTTCGATCATGACCGGTGCCGCACCGTCAGGATTGGCGACCCGGGCCCCGTGAGCCGAGATCAGGTCACCTTCGGGGGTAACCACCCGGATCTCGGGATTGGCCGCAACCAGATCCCATCCCGAGGCCCAACCTGCGGCAAGTACGACATCGCCAAGCAGGGACTCGGCAAGTTCGGTCGAAGCGTTCTCTCCGAGAAGATCGATCAGGGCTTCCATACCGACCGACCCGGCCACCCTTCTGGCGGGAACCTGCACCGACCCCCTCGGCGCGACCACGGCTGCCGAGCCGCCCCCGCGGGCCTTGACCGAGCCGACGGCGGCCCTCAGATCGGCACGCCCGGAGAAGGCAACCGCGTCGACCCAGCCGGCGAGAGCTGCCCCGACCGCGGCCTCGAGTCCTTCGGGCACATCGAGTTGGGAGATCAACGAGCCCACGGCACCCTTCGAAGTCTCGACCAGTTCTCGGGTCTCGGGGTCGTAGCGGCCCTCCAAAGTGGAGGCGATGGCCTCGACCCGCGCCTCCAGGGAGGCCACCTCGACCCGGGCGTCGGTCGACGCGTTCTCGGCTTCCTCCCAGCGGACCTGATCGGCTTTCCTCGCGGTCTGCTTGGCCTCGTACTCTGATTGAAGTACCGAAACCTCTGTGTCCAGATGACGGATCTCGGTGTTGATGCTCTCCATCGAGGCCAGCTCTTCGGTCATCTGGGATCGAAGCACTTCGAGACGGTGCTCTACGGCGCCGATCTCTCGTCGGTCCCTGGCCAGCGATGCCTCGAGCCCCCGCAGCTCACCACTGACCGCAGCCTGGGCCCCCTCAGGCGAAAGGGCGATCTGACCGGCCAGCACCCTTTCCTCATCTTCGAGTTCCATCATCCGTGCTTCAGCTTCCGCAACCGTCTGTTCGACACCAACCTTCTCAGCGGTCAGCGAGGCGAGTTCGATGATGATCTGATCTTTCTCCGTCTGAAGGTCGGCCAAGCGTTCGACGGTCGCTTCCTCCCTCCCGGATGCGGCCCGACGTCTCTCGTGTGCCACGGATGCGATCCGGCCGAGACGCTCACTGGCGGTCTCGAGCATGGCAGCCGCCGAAGTGTCCCTCTCCAGCTCCGATCCGACACGTAACGATTCCTCGGTGAGAACGGTGAGATCACGACCGAGCTCGTCGACCCGGGTCTGATCGGCTTGCACCGACTGCGCCAGACGAGCCCTCTCCGTCTCGGCGGACACCAGATCGGCGTCATGTCTGGTCAGGGCATGTCCACCGAGATACAACCGGAGTGAGACGACCTCTGTCTTGACCCCGTCGTATCTCTCCGCTGCCTTGGCCTGTCGGCGAAGCGGTCTCATCTGTCTGGCGATCTCGGACACGATGTCGTTGAGTCTCAGGAGGTCCTCATCGGTGCGCTCCAGACGTCTCTCAGCCCGCTCCTTGCGTCGCCGGTGTTTGAGGATCCCGGCGGCCTCCTCGATGACCGCTCGGTGCTCCTCGGGTGAGGCGTTCAACACCTGACCGATCTCTCCCTGACCGATGATCACGTGTTGATGTCGACCGACCCCCGAGTCCGACAGGAGGTCCTGGATATCGAGAAGACGACATCCGACACCGTTCAACTCGTAGTCGCTCGAACCATCCCGATAGAGCCGTCGCGTGATGGCAACTTCGTCGAGATCGAGATCGATGAGGCGTTCGGTGTTGTCGATGACCAGGGTGACCTCAGCCCGGGACAGAGACGGTCTCGAAGCCGTCCCCGCAAAGATGACGTCCTCCATCTTCGGAGTCCGGAGACTCTTGGGAGATTGGGTCCCGAGCACCCATAGGAGTGCATCGACCAGGTTCGACTTACCCGAACCATTGGGACCGACGACGACGGTCACTCCGGGTCGGAATTCGAGTCGGGTGCGGTCCGCAAAGGACTTGAACCCGGTCAGTTTCAAACTCTTTAGATACACAGCTTCCTACCTGGCAAATAACACGTCTGTGATTATCACCTCAGGCTAACAACAGAGCGAAGTCACTTCTGGCAAGACGGGCAGTAGTGCGACGACCGGGCCTGCACCAGGACCTTCCTGATAGGGGTCTCACACGAGAGGCAGGGCAGACCATCCCGGCCGTATACGGCCAACCGACCAAGGTTGTCCCCCGCCCGACCGTCTGGAAGCAGATAGGCGAGGTCATCTAGTGTGGTCCCTCCGTGCTCGATGGCATTCCCCAGCACCAGCACCATCGCCTCGACCAACCGCCGTGCCGAAGCAAGGGAGATCTTTCCCCCCATGCGGGTCGGTCGGATCCCGGCCAGGAACAGCACCTCATCGGCGTAGATGTTCCCCAACCCGGCGACGACACCCTGATCGAGCAGGAGGGCTTTGATCGAGGCCGACCTGCCACTCAACCTGCTGACCAGTTGTCCCGGAGTGGGCGGGTCGTTCCAAGCGTCCGGGCCGAGACGGGGCAGCGGAGAGCGGTCGATCTCCTCCTCGTCGAAGACGGAGACGAATCCGAAGGTCCGGGGGTCGATGAATCTCACTTCCACCCCATCGTCGAGTTGGGCCACGAAATGGGTGTGAGTGAGGATCGGGTCAGACCTCGAAGCGATGCTGAATCGGCCGGACATACCGAGATGGGCCACCATCGTCTGCCCGTCATCGAGTGAGACCACCAGGAACTTGCCATGTCTCCCCGTCGAGAGGACAGACCGGTTCGACAACCTCGACTCCACCTCGGATCGGGAGACGTTGAGCCGTGCAGTTCGATCATGGTGCACCCCGACGCGCACCATCGTCCGCCCGATCAGGGCCACTTCGAGGTGACGTCGCGTGATCTCGACTTCGGGCAGTTCTGGCAAGGTTCTCCAAAGAAACAGGGGCTGATTACGGTAGTTATCAGATGCGGATACTCCCTCGTCGCCTCGGACAAGTCCTCACCAGCGCGATGACCACATTGGCCACGGTGTGGCGACCTTTGGCCCCAACATCTATCGCCGCATTCGTCCCGGCGAGCCTCCTCACTCTGCTCGTCTTCCACATGACCGGTTTCATCGACCTGGTGGAGAGGGTCCTCGCCGATCCGATGTACCTGCAGCGGATACCTGTCACCGAATACGACCAGATCGTTCGGTCCCTGATTCAGGTGGGTTTCCTGACCGCGGCCATACAAGGTGCGGCCACCGTCTTCGTCTTCCTGTTCGCCAATCGTCTGGTCCGGTCTGCCCTGATAGGCGAGTCGGTGTCGGCCCGAGAAGCCAGACATCATGCTGCGGTTCGGATGTTCTCGGGGATCACCGGCGGACTCCTGGCTGCACTCACCGTGATTGGCGCATTGGTCCTGGGGTTGTTCGCATGGGCCTATGTGGTCAACCGACCTACATTCACCAATCAGATCTTGCTGGCAAACATCCTGTTGTTCGTGCTGATCTCGCCGGCGATCTGGCTGTCGGTCTCCATGTCCATGTTCACCTCGGTGGTGTCGTTCGAAGAGGCCGGGGTGAGTGGGTCGTTGCGTCGCAGCATCGATCTGGTGAGAGGACGCTGGGGTCAGACACTAGTCTTCCTGATCCTGGTTGGGCTGTTCGGGACCGTCGCCATCCAGTTGATTCAGTTGATCGCGTTGCCACTGTCCTTCGGCGGCCAGTCGAGTCTCGTCAGCTGGCTGGTCGCCCTCTTCGGCGTCGCCGCCCAGGGCCTCATCCTCGCCTCCATCGGCGCCACCTATGCCCACTGGTACATCGATCTGAGGGCCCGCAAAGAACCCGTGCTGGTGAATCAACTCTGAGTCATCTTGGAAGCACAAGGCATTGTTTTGCTCCCCCACTTCCCGTGGCTTCAAGGTAGTTGGCGGGCCGGCGATCGGCTCTCGAAATGTTGCCAAAGGCGCTGCTGAGACGCGAGATCGGAGACTTCGTGCAATGCCCTTTTCCTCATAGAGAGTTCAACCAGCGCCGCTAGGCTCTATGGTGAATGCGGAAAATGCGGAGAATGCTCCTCCTCGGTGGCATCCCGATTGTCTTGGCGTTGTCGGCATGCGTTTTCGCAACGCCTCCAGAGACAGGGCCCGACTTCCGGCCTTCACGCTGGTTGGCAGAGAGGGACTGCCCTGAGCACCTGCATGAGTGCCGTTGGTTGTATGAGAGCAATTGCAATCTCTGGCCGAGCCGAGAGCTCTGTCAACCCGACGGAACGGTAAGGGTCGAAACGTGGGACTGTGGTGAGCTCGGCCTGGACGAGACGTGTATGCAGGAGCGGTACACCGACGAGATTGGCGAGTCACCGATTAGAACCGTACTGATGCCCTGACAGTAGATCCCGACTGAGGACCCCTACTGACACCGGTGGTGGTCCGATATGAATATGCTGAGTCAACACACAGATTGGAATCCCGGTGAGGCTCTTAGGTATTGCGCTGGTTGGGATTGTCGCTGGAACATTTTCCTCGGTCGCAGTCGGGCAGATTGTCCTCGGATCCGATGAACCTTTCCTTTGCGAGCACGGAGCAATGGTGTCGATGGGGCTGCGGATGGGCTCATGGGACCTCTCACCAGAGGAGCTAGTCGAACTCATCGTTTCGGATGCACGGCTTGTCAATGCGACGTACGGATTAGAGGCAAGACACGATCATATGTGGGACAGAGTGCAGGTCGAATCTGGCCATGAAGTCTTTCTGGTCAGCAGTGGCGGTTCGAGAGTTGCCGCTTTCGAGATCGACACGTACGAGGATGGGACATCTCAGATCGGGAACGAGTATTTTTGCCTAGACCTGGATGATCAGCTCGTCGATGTCACGTTTCAAGGACGTGCGTTCGGAAATCCGGACTTTGATAATGACCAAGAGGTTCCGAGTGAATAGACACGCGGGATTGGTGGAAAGGTTCATCCAAAGAGCAGCGTCCAGGAATAGGTACTAGGTGAGACGCCGAAAGCGACTCCAAGTGGTGATCTTTGTCTCGGCTTTCTTGGTGGGTTCTCTTGTTCCTAGTGCTGTCGCTGGCTTACAGCATTTTCAGTGGACCAACGCCGATGGATCAGACATCCTGCGGATAGATCCGTCTAGGTTGCCTCCCTTCGAGACACTGGACTTCAATGCGCCGATCATCGCTGCCGCGGCAGAGTTCAACTCAGTTGTCGGCTCCAGTTTCGAGTTTCTCATCTGGCAGTCGCCTCCTGCGATAGGTAACTGTCGGACTTACAGCTGTGCGGGGGTCCTAAGCAATCAGACCTGGATTGGCGACTATTGGACGTCAACCTGCGTGCAGACTGAGTGTTGGAACTTCACAGGCCCGACGACCTGCCAGATTGCCAATGCCTGCTTGCTAGGAGTAGTGAGCGCCCTATGTGACTCGGGCTGCGTTTGGGGCGACAACCTGAGGCGTGCGTGGGTCATCGTCAATCATGATGACGATATCTCCTGGAACCTCTCAGGCGGTGCAGCGTCAAACCAATACGACCTCCAGGCAGTCGTGACCCACGAACTCGGACACGTTGCAGGTTTTACGCACATCAATGTCTCGTGCGGGACCTCACTGATGTACACGATGTGCGGAAGCGGATTCCTGGGACAGATCGCTCCACGCACCCTCAGAGACCACGAAGAGGCTGATCTGGCGACCAAGTACTGAGTTAGTCCGGCCTCGGCTCTCCCTACCCTGGGTCACTCTGAGTCCGATGGCATGGAGATGTCGTCTACCGATGGGGCGCGTGCTGCGGGAGCCAGCAGCCTTTGTCTAGGAACCTAGGAGCTCGCTATTGGGGAGCGCCCGTGCCCGCACGAGTACCCCCTACCTAGCCGGCGGACATAAGCCTTATAGCTTGCCTGGCAGCTTCCTGTTCGGCTTCCTTCTTCGACCGACCTTCCCCGAAGCCTGCGGCGACACCCCCCACCATGACCGTGGCCGTGAAATGGCGGTCATGGTCCGGGCCTGAGCCTTGCACCTCGTAGTCCGGCCTGTCACCGACACGGGCCAGGATCTCTTGAAGACGGGTCTTGTAGTCCTTCACCCCGGGATGCTTGGCGCGCTCGGTCATCCGGTCACCCCACAGCTTGTGAATGACCTGGGTCGCAGCCGGGAGGCCACCATCGAGGTAGACGGCACCCAGGATGGCTTCCATCGCATCGCCCAGGATCGAGTCTTTCATCCTCCCCCCGGTCCGCTCCTCCCAAGTCGCCAACTCCACGAACCGGCCCATATCGATGCTGTTGGCAATCTCGGAGAGAGCGCTACGGCTGACCACCCCGGCGCGCACTTTCGCCATCTGACCCTCGGCCAGGTCCGCGAAACGGTCGTACAGGAACTCGGTGACCACCAACTGCAACACCGCGTCACCGAGGAACTCCAGCCTCTCATTGTCGAAACGCTCGGGATCGTCGGCGGTGACCGATCGGTGGGTGAGGGCGAGACGCAGAAGTTCGGGGTCGGAGAATACGTAGCCCAATTGAGCTTCGAGTGTCATCCGAGCATCTCGGCCAGACGACCGGGCAGATTGGCCTCGGCGCCGTCAGAAGCCATGACGAGGGCGTTGGAGATCGCTTCACGGTTCGCCGACCCGTGAGAGATCACGGTGACCGACTTCACCCCGAGCAACTGTGCCCCGCCGTAGGTCTCCGGTGCCAGTCTCGCCCTCACCGACGCCAGGGCAGGAAAGACCCTCTCCTGCATCTCGCCGGGCAGGTCCGACATCGCCTCATGCATGTACCCGGAGACCATCTTGGCGACCCCTTCTGTGGTCTTCAGCAGGACATTGCCGGTGAACCCGTCGGTGACGATCACGTCCACCTTGTCAGTGGCGAGGTCCCTCCCCTCCACATTGCCCACGAAATTGAGCTGGCTGGCCTCCAGCAGGGCATAGGCCGCCTTCTCCAGATCACGACCCTTGCCCCTTTCCTCACCAATGGAGAGAAGACCGACACGGGGGCTGACGACTCCGAGCAGGACCTGGACCGCCACCGAACCCATCACCCCAAACTGGAGTAGGTGCTCAGGCTTGACCTCGGGATTGGCGCCGATGTCGAGCACCAGAGTCGGGGTTCCCGGTGTGGGGAAGATGGAGGCGATGGCCGGCCGGTCCACACCCTTGACCCTGCCGATGATGATCGCAGCCGCGGCCATGGCCGCTCCGGTCGAACCCGCGCCGACGAAACCGGCGGCATTGCCTTCCGCTACGAGACGCGCACAGACGCTTATCGAAGCCTTCGGCTTTTCCCGCAGCGCTCGGGCAGGGTCCTCGCCCATCTCGATCACTTCAGGAGCGTGAACGATGGGAAGATCGGCTTCGAAAGATCCCAGGACCGGGGCAACCACCTCGGTCTGACCCACCAGAACCACATCGACACCACGACGCGCCGCATCTACGGCGCCTGCAATGATCTCCACAGGGGCGAAGTCGCCCCCCATAGCGTCGAGGGCGATCCGGGCCAATGCCTTAGCGGGCCTCGATGACTTCGCGCCCGGAGTAAGTGCCGCATTCCTTACAGGCGCGATGGGGCAACTTGGGGTTGCCACACTGCCCGCACTTGGCGGTGGTCGGTGCGGTCAGCTTCCAGTTCGCCTTGCGGCTGCGGGTGCGAGAGCGCGACATCTTCTTCTTGGGGACGGCCATGGCGGCGCACTCCTTGGTCTCAGGGTTCTAACAGATCTTTGAGAGATGCGAAGGGCGAGTCGGAGTCGTCTCCGTGCCCGTCGCAAGGCTCTGTATTCAAGTCGGTTCCGCAGATTGGGCAAAGTCCCAGACAATCGGGCCGACAAGTCGGGGCCAACGGGAGGGCCAGAGCCATCTCGTCGATCACCGGCCCGGCCAGGTCGATCTGACCCCCAACGACGGCATACCCGTCCTCATCAGGAACCTTGGAGTAATGCTGCGACACCGATACCTCGAGGGTCTCCACCCACTCGGTGAGACATCGAACACACACCAGATCGGCGTCAGCGGTGAGCGTCAGCTCGGCTTGAACCCCGTCGATGGTGCCGGTCACCAACCCGTCCACCAAGATGTGACCCTCGACCGTGGTCTCCCCAAGACGCAACGAGGCGGGGATCTGACCGGTGATCGGACGTCGCTTGTCGAGGTGTCCGATCAGATCGGCGACACGCATCAACAGCTCGGCTGTCATGCTCGGATAACACGCTGTCCGTCAGACAGGAACGTCTGGAGCTTTGGGGCGGGCCTGATGAAGCTCGTCCCGGGCGGTCTGGACCCGGTCGGTGAGGGCCCCTAGGAGAACTTCCATACGCTGGAGACCCTTCTCGATGTCGTCCTCAGCCTCCAATCGGAGCCGACGAGCATCCCCTTCGGCCCGTCTCACCAAGATGTTGGCCTCCTCCACCGCTTCAGCACGGATGTTCGAATCGGAGACCAGTAGATCGGCTTCCTTGCGGGCCTTGTCGATGATCTCCCGTGCCTTCTCGTTGGTCCTCGAGATGAAGGCTTCCCGCTCTCTGACCATCCATCTGGCGGCCCGCAACTCGTCGGGCAGACTGGCACGGAGTTTCTCCAGCATCCCCAGGAATTGCTCACGGTCGACCATTGCATTCGCTGAGAGGGGAACCGACTTCGCCTCATGAAGATGGACCATCAACTCATCGACAAGATCGAGAATGTCTCCCAGATCGGTCCGATTGGTGACGTCAACGATCACGTCCGTGGCCTCGGCCACATTTGTTTCCTGGTTCATTGCAACCGCTCCTTGAGTGCCTTCTCGACAATATCGGGGACCAGCCCGCTAACCGAGCCCCCTAGTTTTGCCACTTCCTTGACCAATGAGGACGAAACAAACCTTAGGTCCGGTCTGGTCGGTACGAACACCGTTTCCATACCGCTGAGATGACGGTTCATCTGCGCCATCTGGGTCTCGTATTCGAAGTCGTCGGCCGTCCTCAAACCCTTGATGACCACGTCGGCCCCCATCTCCCGGACATGGTCCACCAAGAGTCCGGTGAAGCTGGCCACCTCGATCCGATCGCCATAGATCTCCCGGAACATCTCGACCCGTTCCTGGGTGCTGAACATGGGCGACTTCGATGGGTTGTCGATCACCGAGACCACTACCCGATCGTAGGTGGCGACGGCGCGATCGATCACGTCGATATGCCCGCTGGTGGGCGGGTCGAAACTACCCGGACAAAGTGCCGTCGTCATGGTCGGTCTCTAGCTTCTGGTATCTGAAGATTCTGGTATCTCCGTAGCGCTTTTCGGTGGCAACCCGCCATGTTTCCGGTGGCGTAGGTTCGGCATCGACACTACGTCTGGAGACGATCACATTTCCCCCGGCGGCAACCTGGCGGTCGAGCAGACGCATCTCCTCCTCCATGATCAGATTCGGCTGGTCCCAAGGCGGGTCCATGAACACCAGATCGAATTGGTCACCTTCTTCCCGACCCAGAAACGACTTGACGGTTCCCCTGACCAGGGCCCCACCGAGGCCCACCGCGGTGATGTTGGATTCCAGGGCCTTGAGGGCCTTTCGTCCGTTCTCGACGAACACGACCGATGCCGCACCCCGGGACAGTGCTTCGAGGCCGAACGAGCCAGAACCGGCGTAGAGGTCGGCGACACGGGCGTCGACGACGAGGTCACCCAAGGATGAGAAGACCGCCTCTCGGACCCGGTCGGTCGCCGGCCGGGTGTCCCTTGTGTCGGGGGCCTTGATCCTCCTCCCCCGGGCCTCCCCGGCGATGATTCTCATGTCAACTCCTGAACAACCACTCGACACGCTCCCCGAGCATGGCCCGGACCTCGTCGGCGAGCTCGGGATGGGCTTCCAGTTCGGGGTCGGAGTCGACCAAGGAGAAGGCGTCACGTCGGGCGTCGTAGAGGATCTCGATGTCATCGACGATGTTCGCCAGCTTGAGGTCGGCCAGACCCGACTGCCGCACACCGAAGACGGTCCCCTGACCACGTATCGCCAGGTCGGCCTTGGCCAGTTCCATCCCGTCGTTGGATGTGACCATCGCATGGATTCGCTGCTCGGCATCTTCGGTGGTGGCGTCGGCGATAAGGAAGCAAACCGACTTGTGACCCGAACGCCCGACCCGTCCCCGCAATTGGTGAAGCTGGCTGAGGCCGAACCGGTCGGCGTCCTCCACCACCATGACGGTCGCATTGGGGATGTCGATCCCTACCTCTATCACCGTGGTCGACACCAGCACCTGGATCTCGCCGGACCTGACTGCGGCCATGACCTCTTCCTTCTCACCGGGCCGCATCTGACCGTGGATCAGACCCACCCGAATCCCCGGGAAGACCCCCGAAAGACGCTGGTGCTCGGCGGTGGCCGATGCCGCTTCCACCTTCTCACTGTCCTCGACCAGCGGGCAGACGACAAAAGCCTGACGACCCGCGGCGACCTCACGTCGGATGGTGTCCCACGCAATCGCCTCCTCGGCACGGTGGAGATGACGGGTGTCGACCACCATCCGGCCGGGCGGCATCTCGCCGATCCCCGAAACGTCGAGGTCCCCATACAACGTCATCGACAACGTCCGGGGAATCGGTGTGGCAGTCATGATCAGCAAGTCAGGCTCGGCTCCTTCACTCTTCTCTTTGATCTGGATCCTCTGGGCAACACCAAACCGGTGTTGCTCGTCGACCACCGCCATGCCCAGCTGGGAAAAGGAGACACCCTCCTGGATGAGGGCGTGGGTGCCGACGACCAGATCGACCCGACCCGAGGCGATGTCGGAGAGCAGATCGGACCGTTTCAGACCGGTGTCGTAGTTGGCGGCGCTGACCGATCCAGTGAGCAGACCGACCCGAACCATCGGTCCCTCGGCACTGGCCGCGAACAGACTCTCCACCCCGAACCTCTCCCCCGCCCAAACCGTCTCAGGCGCCAGACCGGAGTCGGCAAGGAGTCTCCCGACACTGAGGAAGTGCTGCTCGGCGAGGACCTCGGTCGGGGCCATGATCGCCGCCTGTGAACCCGTCTCGATGACATCGAGTAGTGCGGCGACCGCCACCACGGTCTTGCCGGAGCCAACCTCGCCGTGGAGAAGACGATGCATCGGGTTGGAGGATCGGAGATCACCACGTATCTCTTCGAGAACATTCTCCTGGGATCCGGTCAGCTGGTATGGGAGTCCCGCTACGAACCGTTCCACCAACGTGCCTTGCGGGTCATGGGCAAACCCGGTGGACTGGGCGATGCGTCGCTTCTTCTGCAATGCCAGGGCCAACTCCAGTCGGAAGAACTCGTCGTAGATGAGACGTCTACGTGCCGCCCCGTCAGATCCAGGAGACGACGGGAAGTGGATCTCGGCGAAGGACTCATCACGGGCTGCCAGACCCCGGCTGGCGAGGAACTCGATGGGGACCGGGTCTTCGATGGGCCGCCAATCCCTCAGCGCGCCCTTGATCCATCCTCCGATCCGACCCGCACTGAGATCGCCGACCATCGAGTGCACCGGATAGATCTGAGTGCCGCTGACTTCTGGTGTGATATCCCCCATCTTCTGGGTCCGCTTGACCCTCATCTGGAGTTCGCCGCGATAGCTTTCCACCACCCCGGAGACGAGGAGATGACTGCCGATCTGGGTCGAAAGCAGATGCCGCTGGTTGAACCAGATGGCGTTGAGGGTCCCACTGGCGTCGGTGAGGACCATCTCGATGATCAACAGGTTCCGTCTTGGCTGACGATGTCTGACCGATTTCACCTGACCGACCAGGGTGACCTCCTCACCTTTGGGAACGGTGCTGATGGAAGTGCCCGCTGATTCCTCATAACGATGGGGAAAATGGTGGAGGAGGTCGCCGACCGTCCGGATACCGGTCTTGCCCAGCGTTTGGGCGTAACCGCTACCGATTCCGGACACCCTCGTGACAGGGATACGGCTGAGTTCGGCCAACGTTGCCATGGCCATCACGGTAACGGGCGAGTAGGACTTCCACCCACAGCTCGCTAACATTGCCTCCCGGTCGGGCAGTTCCCGACCACTTCCAGGTTTAGAGACCACTTCAGGAGTATCCAACATGTCTTACAGGTGCGAGGTCTGCGGCAAGGAGCCCGGCTACGGCAAGTCCGTCAGCTTCTCCCACAAACGCGCCAATCGCCGCTGGCTGCCCAATATCCAAAAAATAAGGGTCCAGCACGGCTCCAACACCCGACGCGCCCGTGTATGCACCTCGTGCATCAGGGCCGGCAAGGTCGTCAAGGCCTGATGGACCAGGGAGTCGTCAAGTCGTACGACCCGGTCACCGGCATCGGGATCGTGGTCCTCGACACCGACCGCTCCGAAGTGTTCCTCCGCCCCGGCTCACTCGAAGGCTCGGTGTTCCGCACCATCCGCCAGGGTCAGCGCATCGTCTTCGAGACCGTCGAAGAGGACGGTCGTGGGTTTGTCAGCCAGGCCCGTCTCGGCCAAGAAGGCTATTAGTTCGTTCCCCCCATTCATGGGGGAAACGTCATTGGACACTTTCGCCGCCGGCACAGGGTCGCAGATATTCCACTAGTGTCGCCAGACCACGAGCGATTGGAGGCTCAACTTGGTCCAGGCGTATGTCCTGATACAGACGGAGGTCGGCAAGGCCGCCGTCGTCGCCGAAGAAGTGCGACTCATCCCCGGCGTGGAATCCGCCGACGATGTCACCGGCCCTTATGACGTGATCGTCAAAGCCAGCGCCGAAGACGTCGATTCACTGGGCAAACTGGTTGTTGCCCGAATCCAGGCAGTGGGCGGCATCACCCGCACCCTCACCTGCCCGGTAGTAAACCTATAAAGCTCCGGTCCTCGTCCTAACCCAGCTTCGAGGCGATGGCCCCTGCACTCCGGAGTGCGGTGCCGTCGCTGCCCGCGGTCGAAAACACTCTCGCCGTGGTGCTCTTCGCCTCGGCCAGCATGTCTGTGAACAGCTGACGTCTCGAAATCTGCGGGTCGATCCACAGATAGGCACCCATCGAACCGGGAATGGTGTTCACCTCGTTCACGAAGAGGTCGGTCTCGGTGGCCAGGAAGTCGATCCGGACGATGCCACGCAACCCTGCCGCCACCGCCACCCGACGGGACATGTCGTGGATTCGGTCGGTCAACAGCTGACCGACGTTGGCCGGGAGCTCGCGTCCCCCGCTGACCTCTCCACCCCAGGCCAGGTACTTCTGGTCGTAGGAGTAGATCCCGTCTGCGGCCCTCGCCGGGGCCTCGATTGCCGAGAGCTCGAGATTCGGATAGGTGCGGACCGCGAGCTGGAGATCGCGGCTTCCCCCGAGGAACGGTTCGATGACGGCGCCATTGTCGAAATAGGAAGAGCTCTTCTTGAGGGCGAGGACGGTCGGCCAATCGTCGGCTATCTCGATCCCGATCGACGACCCTCCGAAACGCGGCTTGACGATGAACGGGCCACCGAAGTCGGGGGCAGTCTCGGCGCCCGAGGCGACCAGGACACGGGGAAGGGTCGGGAGGCCGGCCGCGGACATCGCCGCCCCGAAGGCCAGCTTGTCCATGCCGAGAGCTGATGCCGCCTGACCGGTGCCCGTGTAGCGGAGCCCGGCGAGGTCGAGGAGACCTTGAACGGTTCCGTCTTCACCCGGTCCTCCATGACAGGCGATGAGCACGGCGTCGAGGTCCAAGGGCTTCTTCTTGAGAACGAACCCACGACCTGGTTCGGCCTCGAAGGTCATCTCCCGTGACCTACGGGGAACACCGTCGGCGAAGTCGATCGCTTCGAGACCGACATCGACGAGATGCCAGGTGCCGGTCTTCGCCCAGTAGATGACATGGACGTCTTCCAAGGCCCGCGCCACCTGGAGCCCGGTGAGGACAGAGATGTCGTGTTCGTCGGAGGGGCCTCCGAAGAGGACAGCAGGTTTGGTCATGGCATCATGGATAGTGGTCGGGAAGATCGTTCTCGTAGAGGACGGTGTCGCCCGGGCCCAGATTCTCCCGGACCCACTCCACCGCCTCGTCTCTGCTGCCCACGACGGTAACCGTGGCTCGACCGCTAGCCGAGCCACGTCGGAGTGCGGAACGGTTGGTGCGTCCGACGATGACCAGGTCGTCGACGATCTTGGAGGCGTCTGAAGCAAACCTCATGTTCTCCCGGGTCTGGATCGGACCCAGCTCCACCATCCCTGGCGTGACCAAGACTTTCCGTCCCGACCCGGTGGCTGTCAAGGTACCCAACGCACGGCGCGCCCCTTCCGGGTTCGAGTTGAAGGTGTCGTCGATGATGGTGAATCCGACCTCCGACATGGCCGTGGTGAGCCGGTGCTCCGTCGGGGGGAGGCCAACGATCCTGGCGGCTATCTCGTCGGTAGTCAGACCGCTGGCAAGGGCGACTCCGACTGCCACCGCCAGGTTGGCGTCGTAGATGTTGCCGGGAACATCCGCCACCTTCAGCCCATCGACGGTCAGGGCGCCGTCGGCCACCACCACCCGACCCCCAGTAGCGGTGCCCACCTCGATGATCTCCATCGACCGCGACCTCTCGGTGGCAAGCGTCGCCAGGAGCGGGTGATCGACACAGATGACACCGATCTCGGCACGATCGAGGATCTCCGATTTGGCGATCACGATCCGTTCCTCGGTCCTGAACCTCTCCAAGTGGACGGGGCCGATCGACACCATCGCAGAGATCCTCGGTGTCACCCAATTGCACAGATCGGCGATCTCGCCCTTGCTGTACGTGCCCATCTCGGCCACGAAGACCTGAGTGCCGGGTGTCAGGTTCTCGTTGATCGCCCTCGCCAGACCCATGCGATTGTTGAACGAGGCCGGACTGGCAACGACCCGACGGGAGCCCCCGAGGAGATGGGCGACATACCCCTTGGTGGTGGTCTTCCCGTATGAACCGGTGATCGCAACCACCTCGGGACCTATCGCTTTCAGCTTCCGTGAGGCCCGGTCGACCCACTTGCTCCCCAGGCGTCGCTCCACCGGCTTGAGGATGAGAAGGGCCAGATCGATCAGACGTGGGAGGAGCATCAGCGTCAGGACCATGATCGGAACATTCGCCAACACCGCACCGATGAGCAGGACCGACACGATGATCGAGGCCGAGATGACTGCCAGTCGCACCAGTCGTCTGGTCCATGCCAACACTGAACTGCTACCTCGAGTCGAAAGCCCCACAGGGCCGACGCCCACAATCAAACCCACCACCAACCCGGTCCAGAGAGCGCGGGTTGTGATGGCCGCGACCAACGTGAGGATCATGGCCACGGAGAGGGCGAGGTTCAGCATGCCGGTCCGACCCCACCACCGGTCAGAAATTCGTCCCACGGACCCGGGCAGATAGTGCTCCCGCTGGGCGACTCTGAGCCAACGAAGACCAGACGGGATAGCAACCACCAGACAAACTCCGAAGAGAACCCAGATCATGCCAGCACCGATTCGACGACCCGTCTCAGCTCCCCCGGTGCCTGGAGGGGCAGCAGGTGTCCAACCCCGTCGACAACGGTGAGGGTCACCGCAAGTCCGGCCTCACGACGGATCTCAGCCGCCTGCTCGGCAACCTCGACCGGCACC
>JBGTEJ010000018.1:0-14832 GCA_041747855.1 Acidimicrobiia bacterium
CCCTGCCAACCCCTCTCCATGGTCTCGACTCTGATCTAGTCTGTTGTACGCAAGAACCCTCACCGGAAGAGGTGCTGGAAGGAGCAAATGATGAGAAGTGCAGTCATTGTTGACGCAGTGCGCACTCCGGTTGGTCGTCGCAACGGGTTCCTCAGGGATGTCCACGCCGTCGACCTCGCCTCCATACCGCTGGAAGCTCTGATCACCAGGAATGACCTCGACCCTGGACTTGTCGACGACGTGATCATGGGCAACGTGAGCCAGGTTGGCGAGCAGGCGTACAACATCGGTCGCAATGCCGCTCTCGCCGCAGGCTTTCCCGAGACCGTTACGGGAGTGACCATCGACCGTCAATGCGGGTCATCTCAGCAGTCTGTCCATTTTGCCGCCCAGGCGGTCATGGCAGGAGTGCAGGACATCGTCATCGCGGCCGGCGTTGAGAGCATGACCAGAATCCCGATGGGGATCAGTGCCCAGCAGGGTCCCGGTCTTCCCTTCGGGCCGAAGATGTTCGAGAGATACTCGAATGGTCTGGTGCCTCAGGGTCTTTCGGCTGAGATGATCGTCGAGAAGTGGGGAATCTCCCGTGACGAACTCGACGGCTTGTCGCTCCAGTCTCATCAGCGTGCTGCCAGGGCCACCGACGAAGGGCGATTCGAGTCCCAGATCGTGCCTGTTGTGGTGACCAGGGAGGATGGGGCAATAGAGACCGTGACACGGGACGAGGGCATCCGTTGGGATACCAGCCTGGAACGTCTCGCCTCACTGCAGCCCGCTTTTCAGAGTGATGGTTCGGTCACGGCGGGAAACTCCTCACAGATCTCCGACGGTGCTGCCGCCATCCTGATCATGGGTGAGGACACTGCCGAGAAGCTGGGTTACACGCCGAAGGCGCGGGTCCACACCATGACCATGGCGGGGGTGGACCCTGTGATCATGCTCACCGGACCGATCCCCGCCACTGAGAAGGCCCTCGAACGGTCTGGCCTTTCCATCGACGACATCGATCTCTTCGAGGTCAACGAGGCGTTTGCCGCGGTCCTCGTCGCCTGGCGGATGGAGCACGGGGGTGTCGATCCGCTCGCTCTATGGGAGCGAACCAATGTCAACGGGGGGGCTATTGCCCTCGGTCATCCCCTTGGTGCATCGGGCGCCAGACTCATGACCACGCTGCTATGGGAACTCGACCGGATCGGTGGCAGGTACGGTCTTCAGACCATGTGTGAGGGTGGGGGAATGGCCAACGCCACCATTCTGGAGCGTATCTGAGCAGGGGTGCGACCAGTTCGGCCCTTCCGCTGAACCCGCCCTTCCCCTGGACTCAGGCCGTGCGATCGACTCTCGTTCACGGGCACAGATGACAGGCAACGCTGTCTTCGATGTGATCGTGGCCATCTTGTTCGGATACTTGATCTGGCGTATGTCTATGGCGCTGATTCGCATGTTGTCGACCCCACCACCCGAGATCGACCCCGACGACGTGACCGAGATCGACCAGGACTACCGGTGCACTGTCTGTGGCGCAGAACTGACGATGCGCATGGTCAACGTCATGGAGGACAAGCCTCCCCGACACTGCCGGGAGGACATGGTTCCTGTGTGGCGACCCTGAGCCGCCAAATGACACACGTGTAGTTATCCACTGATTTACCCACAGCTGTTGAGAATCACAAGCCTGTAAGCAGGAGGCGACTCCCCTCACGGTCTACTAGGGTCGTGGCTGCTATGCCCGAGTCGAAGAAGCGGAAGAAGAGGCCGCCCGTGTCCGCAATGGCGGTCGAGGCTGCAACCAAGGCCAAAGAACCTAGCCCAACCTGGTATGTGGCGCTGATGGCCGGTCTGATGCTGGTCGGTGTGGTCCTGGTCCTGCTTCGGTTCATCCTCAACCTCGAGCAGGCCTTCATGTTCGTCGGTCTACTGGCCATTGCCGCCGGGTTCCTGATGACCACCAACTACCGCTGAAGCATCACACTCCCAGGATCACGGTTCGTCAGGGTTCGGTGGTCGTGGTCGTCTCAGGAATGGTCGTGGTCGTGGTCGTGGTCGTGGTCGTGGTCTCCGGTGGTTGATAGATCCCCAGTGTCACCGTTACCACCGTCCCGACATTCACGGTTTGGCCGGCCGCGGGAATCTGATTGACCACTCGACCATCGAGGTTCGGGTCGTTCACCGGCTGGCGGGTAGCGGAAATGTTGGGGACCAGTCCGAGCGCGGTCAACATGCTACGTACCTCATCTTCGGTCCTTCCAAGGAGGTCTGGGACCTGCACCGGTGGTGGTCCCAAGGAGATGAAAATGACGATACTGTCGCCTACGAGGACCGTCGATCCGGCAGGTGGATCGGTGCGCAGCACGAGTCCCGCCGCGACCGATGTCGAGTTCTCCTCCCGTGGTTCCCAGCGGAGCCCGAGGCGGTTCAACTCCTGGGTTGCCTCGCGTTCGGTCATGTTGGCCACATCGGGCAGTACGACGCTGTCTGGACCGGAAGAAACCCAAAGGTCCACAGGGAAACCGTTGCCCACCGAGACCCCGCCCACCGGGTTCTGTTCTACGACGATGCCTGCCTCGAAGTCGGGGTCGGGCCGCTCCCTGACTTGGCCCACGGTGAGTCCGGCGGCAACGATCATCTGGCGGGCGACATCGATAGGTTGGCCGATCAACGGTGGGACCGCGACCTCAGGCGGGCCGGCTGAGATGAACACACGTACCACCGACTCCAATGGAAGCTCGGTACCAGCAGGGGGGTCGGTTCGGATCGCCAGACCGACTTCCACGTCCTCGCTGGCTTCGAGCTGGGTGTCGGCCAGGAACCCTGCATTGTTGATGATCTGGATAGCAAGGACCTGAGTCATTCCCGCCACCTCTGGAACCAGTTCGGTCTCGATGTTGCCCTGGCCCGTGTTCTGGAACAACATGAACAGGAGGATGCCCAACCCCACGAGGAGGGCCGTCGCGATGAGAATGAATGGGATCTGCGACGGAGGCTCATCCTCGAGTTGGCGGTACACCTCGTCTGGGGGGACGGTGGGAGGGGGCATCGTCTGCATCACCCTCGTGCTGTCGGCCCCTGCCGCCATGACCAGCGGGCTTGCGGAGACCGCGACGGGTGCGCCGGCCAGGACCGAGAGCAGGTCCTGTCGCATCTCTTCTGCGGTTTGGTAACGCGCTTCGGGATCCTTGCGGAGGGCCTTGGCAACGACTCGATCGAGGTCTTCGGCAACATCGGGGTTGAGGGTCGACGGGGCAGGTGCCTCGGTGGACACATGCTGGAAGGCCACTGCCATCGGGCTGTCACCGAGGAACGGTGGTCGGCCGGTCAACATTTCATATAGGACGACACCGAGGGCATAGACGTCACTCCGTTCGTCCGCCGTTGCGCCCTGAGCCTGCTCCGGGCTGAAGTAGGTGGCGGTGCCGATCACGGCTCCGGTTCGGGTCAGCTCGGCACTGTCGTCGAAAGCGCGTGCGATCCCGAAGTCGGTCACCTTGACCGACCCATCTTTCGATAGGAGGATGTTCCCCGGTTTGACGTCCCTGTGTACCAAACCCCCCTGATGAGCTATCGACAGGGCCGCAGCCGTCTCCGCAGCGATTTCGGTGGCCCGACGTGGGAGCAGAGCACCCTCAGATTTCAGCACGTCGCGCAGAGAGCGTCCGTCCACCAACTCCATGACGATGAAATAGGTGCCCTGCGCCTGACCCCAGTCGTAGATGCCGACGATGCTCGGGTGGGTGAGGTTGGCTGCAGCTTGTGCCTCCCGCCGGAATCGCTTCACGAAGGCCTCGTCTGCGGAGAATTGGGAGTGAAGGACCTTGATCGCCACTGTCCGATTGAGCAAGGTGTCGCGCCCCTGATATACATCCGCCATCCCGCCGCGGGCGAGATGAGAGAGCACGTGATAGCGCTCGTTGAGGGCTCTGGGGGTTTCCATATAAGAGAGTGTCAACTGATGATAGGGAGGGTTCGGAGCCAACTCACGGGCTCATGCCCAGCCAAGCCCTCATTATCTGGGCTGAGATGGGGGCGGCGATGACTCCGCCGCTACCTCCCGGGCCCGTGGCGGAAGAGCCCTCGACAAGAACCGCTATAGCGATAGTGGGTCGTTCCACGGGGGCGAACCCGATGAACCAGAAGTTGGTGAAGCCGTTAGACCCGGTGGCGGTACCGGTCTTGCCAGCGACTCGAACACCGGGCAGGGCGCCAGCACGACCGGTGCCCTCGGTCACGACACGTTCCATCATCAGCGACATAGTCGCTGCAGTTGTCTGTGACATGGCCCTACCCAATTGTTCCGGAGTCGTCGACTCGACCTCTGCCCCATCGGCGTCGAACAGCCTCTCTACGAGGTATGGAGCCATGACCTGGCCGCCATTAGCGACCGCTGCCGCAATCATTGCCATGTGCAACGGCGTGGCCCGCACATCGCGTTCCCCGATCCCACTCTGACCCAGTGCCGCCCGGTCCGTCGCCAGCTGGTCCGTGAGCCACGCCGCGTTGGGGATGGTCCACTCGTAGGGGAGGCTTTGATTCCAACCCAGGGCCCCGACGGTGGCGCCAATGGGTTGGGCACCGACCTGAATCGCCAGGGCCGCGAAAGTCGTATTACAGCTCCGAGTGAACGCTTGAAGGAGGTCTGTCGTCACACCGTCGTTGCAGGGCCCGCCCCAAGCGTTGCCTATGGTCGCCAGGGATCCTGGTAGCTGAAACTCGACGGGGTCGCCGAAGCTGGCGGCTGGCGTGGCGATCCCGGTATCCACGGCTGTGGCGGCCACGACAGTCTTGAACGTCGAGCCAGGTGCGTAGATCTCCCTGGTCGCCCGGTCAGACAAGGGATTCTCCGGATCGGTGAGCAGGGCTTCCCAATTGGCAGCAGTGTCCGGGCCGACGAGGAGCTCGGGATCGAACGATGGTTTTGAGACCGAGGCCAGCACGGCCCCCGTAACCGGGTCCAGAACGACGACCGCCCCCCGATGGGCCCCGAGAGCATCGAAAGCCACTTGCTGGAGTTGGGCGTTGATCGTGACCTCGACGTTCTTCGGTCGGAGGTCGGTTCCGAGGAGAGCGGCCAGCAGGTCGCTGATCGTCACATCCCGTCTCGATCGGAGCACTGAGGAGCGCGATGACTCGAGGGAATTGTCACCAAGGATGAACGACGAATAACCCACCACATGGGCGAACACTTCGCCTTCCGGGTAGCTCCGCTCGAACCCCCTACTTCCTTCCACTGTCACCGAACGGGCCAGGGCAGTCCCATCGGAACTCACGATCAGACCCCTCTCTTTGCCCCGTTCGGTGAGGGCCGGTCTCGGGTTGCGAGGATCGTTCTTGAGATCGTCAGCCCGCACCACCTGGAACCAGGTGACGGCCAGAAGCAGGCACATCATCGCTCCGAACAGTCCGGTCGCGATGCGACGGATCGGTCCGTTCACGTCGCCTCCTCATGACTGATCCTGAGGAGGAGGGCCACCAGCACCAAGTTGCCGACCAGGGCCGACCCGCCGTAGGACATGAAGGGAAGCGTGATTCCCGTGAGCGGGACCAGTCTGAGTATTCCGCCGACGATCAGGAAGACCTGGACCGCCAGGACAAAGGTGAGACCTGCGGCCAGAAGCTTCCGGAAGGTGTCCCGGCTTCTGAAAGCGATGCCGAGTCCTACGGCGATCGCCAGGGTGTAGAGGGCTATGGAGGCCACCGATCCGGCGAATCCCAACTCCTCACCCACGGCGGCGAAGATGAAGTCGGTAGCGGAGTTGGGAATGAGGTCGGGTCGCCCCAACCCGGGGCCGGCGCCGGCCAGACTCCCGGATCCGAGTGCGAACAGTCCCTGCGCTATCTGGTAACCCTCGTCTGCGAAGTGTCCGAAGGGGTCGATCCAGGCAACCAAGCGTCTTTGAACGTGGTCGAAGGCCGCGTAGGCGGCGATCCCGCCGGTGAGGGTGAGTAGGCCTCCGGCAACCAGGTAGCCCGATGCTCCAGTGGCGGCATACATGAGAAGGACGAAGCTGGCGAAGAGCAGCAGGGATGCCCCGAGGTCACGCTGGCCCACCAGGATGAAGAGACTTACACCCCAGGCACCTAGCAGTGGTACCAATTGACGTGGCTCGGGGAAACGTATCGGCCCGATCTGACGATGGGCTTCCCGCAGCGCACGCATGTGGTCGGCCAGGTAAGCGGCTAAGAAGACGACCATCCCCAGCTTGGCGAGTTCTGCCGGCTGGAACCCGATCGTGGTGAATCCGAGGTCGAGAGTCACCCACAACCGCGATCCGTTCAACTCCAAGCCTCGCAGCGGCAATGCCCAGTCTGTTGGGAGGTTCGGAAGAAGGAGCAGGGCGATCGAGACGGCAAGGATCAGATACCGGTACCGGCGTAGGAGTGTGGTGTCTTTGGGTGATAGGAGCCTTATCACGAGCACGGCCAGGCCCGCCCCGATCAGCAACCACCAGCGCTGCAGGCCCGCTCGGAGCAGGCTGAGGCTGTAGACCTGAATGAAACCGATCGCCGTGATCCCGACGACAACCGGGAGCAGTAGGGGGGAGGCCCTCGGGGCCCAGAAGTGGACCGCCAGGGACAGGCCTCCGAATGCGATGATGAAGACCAGGAAGGTGACACCGGTCTGTGCGTCGACACCGCCACCATCGGCGAAGTTGACCAGTGTCACCCCGAACGATGCCAGCACCGCGCCGGCGACAATGCTGGCCCACTCGGCCCGACGTGTCATGGTGAGTCCGGCCCCTTCAGATCCTGGTGGCGCCAAACCCGCCCGCACGGCAGAACATGAGCGAGCGGGTTGTCACGGGTAGGGGTGCCTGTGCAGCACAGTGTTCTGATGGAGGGCCTCTGCACTCGGGAGACCGACATCACTCCAGGGCTTCGATGACGATCACGGAGATGTTGTCGACTCCTCCGGCCGCGTTGGCGGCCTCGATCAATTGCCATGTGGCCTCTTCGGGTGTGCCATCTCCGAGTATGACCTGGATCTGTCCTTCCGGGACCATCTCGATGAGGCCGTCTGAGCAAAGAAGGATCCGGTCACCGGGTTCGAGGTCAACTATCTCCTCGTCGACATTGAGGAACCGGGTGAGGCCAAGCACCCTGGTAAGCATGTGACGCTGCGGATGCTGGACGGCCTCTTCGGTTGTGATCTGACCACGGGCGAGGAGGTCGGCCGCAACCGTGTGATCGGCAGTCATCTGGCGCATGGAACCGTCTCGGATGAAGTAGGCCCGGCTATCACCCACGTGAGCAAAGTGGGCCTGACCCTCGGGGGAGAGAGAAACGAGGGTCAAGGTGGTCCCCATGCCCTCGAGGGATGGCTCACGGGCGACCTCCTCCCGTATGGCGCGGTTCCCGGCGGAAACCCGATCGGCTGGCTCGACATCGGTGGAGGCCGCCGCATTGACTGCGAGACGGGAAGCCACTTCCCCACCAACTGCTCCGCCCATGCCATCGGCAACCATCAGTGTCACCGTCGTGTCCGACTCCCCGGACACATCAGGAAAGATCGAGTCTTCATTGTTGGCGCGGACCATCCCTTGGTGGCTGCCCGCACCCCAGATGTATCTCACCTGACCTCCATGACCGTCTTCCCCACCTGAATCGTGTCACCCCTCCGTAACTGGGTGGGTGCGATGACCCTGCGCCCGTTCACATAAGTTCCGTTAGTGCTGCCCAGATCGTGGAGTGTGATCCCGTTTTCCTGCGCGACAAGCCTCATGTGGAACTCGGAAGCGTAGGGGTCGGTAAGGACAACGTCTGACTCGTCGGACCTTCCCAGAACGGTCACACTTGTCACCTCGACCTCTTTGCCCGCAGACGTGTCGGACTTGACGAACAAGATCCGGGTGCCCTCCTTGCGTGGCCGGCGCACTGAGATTCCGAGGTGTGAACCGATCGCCCTGGCGATCTGCCACACGAAGAGATAGACCAGCCCCAGAAAGATGATCCTGAGTATGGCGAGGATCAGATCGGGCATTAGACGGTCACGAAGCGATAACGGTGAGACGCCAGACCGATGATCGCACCGGTTTCGAAGACTGTGGGTTCGTTTCCCACATCCCGGCCATCCAGGGTGGTTCCGTTGGCAGATTGCAGGTCACGTAGGAAGAATTTACCTCCGTGTCTCCAGACGAGGGCGTGAACCCGACTGACATCGTCGTGATTCAGTCTGATGTCCGCATCTTCGCTGCGACCGATGAGGGCCCGGTTGTGTCGCACCTGGATCGTCTCCTGGGCCGTCACGAGCTCGGCCCAAGCCGGAGGGTTCCCGGCTACGACTTCCGAATCGCACTCCACACTTCCTGCTGACACTTTCTCGGACGTGCCGATGGTGACCCGAGCCGGCCCCTGTAGTCGAAGGCCTTCGTGGGCGGCATAATTCTCGAGCTCCTCCGTAAGGGCGTACTCCAGGTCTTTCGGATCACCGGCAAGCATCTTCGGGTTGAGCAGCAGGCGGTAGGAGTTGGCGGTCGCCGGTCCGGAAGGGTGTTCAAAGCGGGCGAAGTCCGCCTCCCGGGCGAGACGGGTGACGATTTCTACGGGGTGGACGCGGCCTGAGAAGACTCGCCCGGCGAATAGCCCTACGAGCCGCTCCAGACGTCTCTCGAGTGTTCGCGCCATGCTCACGGAGTCCAAGGATACGGTGTTGGCGGGGTTGGTGGACTACCGCAAGGGGTGCCGCGACGGGTACGATTTCCCCTCCACTCCGGGCGAGTGGCGGAATTGGCAGACGCGCAGGATTCAGGTTCCTGTGATCGCAAGATCGTGGGGGTTCAAGTCCCCCCTCGCCCACTAGGTTGTTTGGGTTCACGTCTTAGCTGGTAGACCCCGACTGCAACCCGATTGCAACCATTTTCGCCACTAGCTCGGCTGCGTCCCGGTCCATACCGTCCACGACGTGGCTATAGCGATCCAAGGTCAGGGCGACCGATGAGTGCCCGAGCCGCCCCTGCACCACCTTCGGATGCACCCCTGACACTGCTCCGACATTCCGACTCAACTTGAATAGAGCAATGAAACTCGCCTGGACCTCGCTCCAGGGCTCGGATACTTCGGCCACAGGGGGTTCCGTTCCGCCGTGGCCGCCTTTGGAGGAGTTGAACACCGCCACACCGACTGCGGCCCCCGGCCGGGGATGTGCCGTTTTTTTGGTAGACGCCCCTGCAAGCCCGCTGCCCAGTTTCTGTTTATTTGTTTTGAAAGAGCCCGGACTGCAACCCAATTGCAGCACTGTTCTCACCCTGCCGCGGGTCCGCTCGACGGCCGGAACTTCTCCGATGTCCCTAGATCCTGCTGGGGCAGTTTCTAATTCGTTTCGCCGGTCCTATCTTCGTGCCCCGACCCCGGATTCGTCCTGGAACGGCGCCAACGATCCGGTCGGTTCACCGCCGATGATGGGCGAAGGTGAGGTAACCATCCCAGCAAATCGTCGGCACGCATTTAGCCACTATGGCTACTGTGCGGGGGACCTCACATGGCCTGCGACATTCAAATCCTGACGGCGAGCGCAACCAGCCTTCCGCAGCAGACGACGGCGAATACGATCACTATTGGAGGAACGGCGCAGGACTGTGCCCAGGTCAACGTCACCATCTCCTGCGGCGGCGACTCGGCGAGCAAAACCGCAAACGTCGGCTTCAATGGAAGCTGGGCCGTTCTCTTCGACACGTCTGCGCTGGGCTGCACAGATGGTCAAAATTTCAGCGTCTCTGCCTACTGCGTGGGCAATCCCGCCTGTTTCGAAGAAACCACTTTCGACCTTGACGCTCCGGCTTGCCCGTACGTCGATGACATCACCTTCATAGTCCATCTCGATCCATATCCAACGCCGCTCTGCGTGAACGGCAAGACGAGGGCACTGGTCACGCTGACCGCCATGGGCTCGCCAAGTGCCGGAAAATATGTGTGGGACTTCGACGATGGCACCACGCCCCTTCCGGAAACGACAGTTAACAGTGTCTCTCATGAGTTCGAGTTTCCAGGCCTCTCATACAACATCAAGGTCACCTATTCCCCGGCCCAGGCAGGCTGTCCCGAGACCAGCACGATCAAAACGTTGCTGGTGCCGGATTGCAGTGATGTGCCGCCCCCGCCACCCAAAGGTCCTGAAGAGGACCCCCCCGAGACGGAGGAAAACCCGAAGCCATCCAAGCGACCTGACGGGATCATCACCGAGACGGACGTCCGGCCAAAGGAGAAGCCAAAGGAAAGGGATGACCCCGGCGGCGGCAAACTGTCCTGCGATGCCCTCCTCGTGGCCGCGGTTTCCCTGATCCTGGCCGGCGGTCTGGCCATCGTGATCGGTGTCTGTTCCAAGGTGTGGTGGATCGGCATCGCGGGCGTTGCGAGCGCGGCGCTAGGCGTAGCCCTATTCTTCGTCTGGTGGGCGATCTGCGGCAAGATCAGCTCCTGCGACGTGATGCAAAAGATGCACAGCCTGCTCCGGATGATCGTACTGCTCGGTTTTCCCCTAGGGCTGTTGGGACTGGGACTGCAGGCGCTCGAAGTCGTCAACCTGGAGCCCACCTGCTGGGGCGCGATAGCCGGATATTATGCCAGCATCGCCTTCCTGAAGGACCGGCTGGAAGCCATAATGTGGGACGCAGACTGCCCGCCGACGGCCACGTTCTGACGAGAAACTAGGGTCCGGGGCCCCTACATGCCAGCCTTGATCCCCGAATAAACCCTCGCCTGGGCTTTCAGGGTGTACAAAAGGATCCCCGAGTGAGTCTGGAGCCCCTCCCTGGGGTCTTAGGGCTGGCAAGGAAACGGTTTGGTCCAGTCACCTTGCAAGCGTCGCGAACACTACTCGGCTGGCTTGAAGATCGCGTCAGGCGCACCCTTTGCTAGTCGACCCGGCAGAGAGGCTGGTTAGTGGACTGGAAGTTCCGGCCCACTTGAAAGTATGTCCAGCGGTTGTATCGGACGAATGTGGTTGAGTGCTGGATATTACTTTGAATGACGTAGTGTCCGCCCTCGACGGTGTACCACCAGGAGCCAGATTCGCCCATCCCATGGAGGAGTTAACGCTTCTCGCCCTCCATACGCCGCCCTCCAAGACTTGCCAATGGCCCGCTTGGCCGTACTCACTTACTTGGACGTACGCCCACGCCGTGGGGCGTCCAGCCCCGACCCATGCTTGTCCATTCCAGCGGAATAAGTTGGCCCATACGTAGCCATACCCGTTGTCAATCCGTGGTGTCGCATCGACCGAACGGCTCCCCTCGATGAGAAGAAGGCCCCCCACCGCTTCCGGCTGGTCCAGCGCGCCGAGATGGGAATGGGGCGCACGACCGGCCCGCGCGCCCCTGGGTTCATCTCGTCAGTCCTTGCCCTAGTCAACGAGTTCTATGGGGGCGTGGTCCAGGAAGTTGCCCCCTGGCGGCCCCCGGCTCCCAAGCTGACCCGAACGGCCACACCCGCACCAACGGAGGACGCGCGTGAGAATGTCCGCGACGATCCCCAAGTGTTTCCATGGCCTCGGCAGGAGGGGGCGGGGGGCGACGATGATCAGTCGGAATCCGACACCCGCTGATCTAGCCCGCCTATCTATGGCTCCTGACCGTTGGACCGTGGATGGTGAGTCTGGTTCGCAGCAACCGGTCTAATCCTGCTGAACCCATCCGTCACCAGGTCTGCCAGTGTCCGTGGCCGCAGCGACCCGAGACTGCAGCCATTCTGCAACCCAACCGTCGGAGATTCGCTGGTATGGGCTGTGATGTGGGTGGCCCGAAGGCCTGATAGCTGTTGACTAATCATTACAGTTTGGTACTGCTTGGCACGGGCTTGCCAGGATTCAGGTTCCTGTGATCGCAAGATCGTGGGGGTTCAAGTCCCCCCTCGCCCACGTTGATCTTCGAATCGCCACCACCGCGCAGGCGTATGGCACGCATCTTCTGGCCGCTGCTGATCATCGCAGCCGTCATACTCGGTCTTGTGGTTTCGGCAGCCGGGGTTGAGACCCGGGCCCAGATCGACTACCTCTCCGACATTCACGACCACTCGGTCCAGATGGCGCGGAATGGCGACGCGTTGAGTGGTGTCGCCGAACGGCTCCGCACCATCGCTCGAGACGAACTCGTCACCGTTGCCCAAGGCATTCTCGAGGACATTGCCGAGGCCAGGGCCTTCGCCGATGCCGATCCGCCGGTGGACTCGGTCATCCCTGTACGTTCACTGTTCCGCCAGGCCCTCATCGCTTGGGAGATCGGCGTTGAAGGTTTCTACGTCACCCTTCTAGAGGCTTCCGACAACCCACTGGACGCGACTGTGGTGGATGACATAGCGGCGGCGATCGCCCATCTCCGAGTCGGGGACGCGGTGTATGCCCTCCTCCTCGACGAGCTTGAGCGTGTTGACTACCCGAGTCCGTTGACGCCTTTGCCAGGGGTGGTCATGTCACCCACCGATGATGGTCTGGTCGTCGCTTCGCTGCGCTACATAGAAGGTGCCAGATCGCCGGAGAACACCTTGACGATACGGCCCGGTCTGGCGGTGAGTCAGCTCCTTGCTGATCCGGAATGGCAGCTCGACGCCAACAGTCAGGTCGTCCTCACCGCAAGCGAGACAGTGGTCTTTTCTGTCGTCCTGACCAACGACGGCAACATCGACTCCGGTGTCCAGGTGGTCACCGTCAACCTGCGAGGGGTGGACGGTACGGTCACCCTCGAGCTGACCGTGGAGGCTCTTGTCCCGGGACGTCAAGTCACCCTCGTTTTCGAACCGATAGAAGTGACCCCGGGCCAGAGCTACGAGGTGACGGCATCCATCGAAGGGGAACCGGAAGATTGGGACTTCACAGACAACAGCATCACTGTGGCTTTCGTCGTGAACTCCAACTGAGCATCGTTACCATCCAAGTCTCCGATGCTCGACCCCAGAATCCTCCGTGACGACCCTGCTGGTCTCCATCTCTCCCTGAGACGGCGCGGCTCACGGATCGATCTTGACGGTCTCATCGAGATGGAGGCCTCATATCGGGCCGCGGTCCAGAAGGCAGAATCCCTGCGCGCCGCGCAGAAAGAAGCGGGACGGAACATCGCCGCCCTCTTCGGTGACGCCAAGCACGCAGCCATTGGAGCCGTCGCCGATCTGGCTGAAGCGGTGAAAGCCGCGGCGGCTGAGGCGGATGAACTCGGCGAGACATTTCGTCTCGCCTGGCTCGAAGTCCCCAATCTGGTGGCACCCGATGCCGCCGATGGTCACAGCGACGTCGACAACGTCGAAGTCAGGCGTGTTGGAGACTCTGGAAGCGAGGGAACCGGACACGCTGTGCTCGGGGAGAGACTTGGCGTGATCGACACCATGCGGGCCGCCAAGGTTTCGGGTAGCCGGTTCGGCTACCTCTTGGGAAAGGGTGCCCTGCTCGAGTTGTCATTGGTCCGGTGGGCAATGGACCATCTCCACTCGGCGGGTTTCACCCCGGTTATCCCGCCGGTCCTGGTTCGGGAGCACGCCCTCGAAGGCACGGGCTTCTTTCCGGAGGCGCGCGAGCAGGTATACGAGATCCCCCGTGACGAGTTGTTCCTGGTCGGCACGGCTGAGGTCCCTTTAGCCGCGTATCACGGGGATGAGATCTTCGAACCCGGAAGTCTGCCTCTTCGTTACGCCGGTTTCTCCACCTGCTTTCGCCGGGAGGCGGGTACCTACGGGAAGGACACCGCCGGGATCTTCAGGGTCCACCAATTCGACAAGGTCGAGATGTTCGTTTTCACGACCGCTGACGAGTCCCCCTCCGAGCACGAACGTATCCTCGCCCTTCAGGAAGAGTTGATCCAGCAGCTCGAGATCCCCTATCGGGTGGTCAATGTCGCCGCGGGTGACCTGGGGGCCTCCGCCGCCAAGAAGTACGACATCGAAGGCTGGTTTCCGGGTGAGGGCGCTTTCCGGGAGTTGACCTCGTGTTCCAACACCACCGACTATCAGGCGCGGCGGCTGAAGGTGAGAGTGCGGGGCGACACATCAAACCCCATCGCTCACACCCTGAACGGGACCGCCTGTGCAGTGGGTAGGACCATTCTCGCCATCCTGGAGAACCACCAGCAGCCGGACGGCTCAGTGGTCATCCCCCAGGCGTTGCAGCGCTACACCGGCTTCGACGTCATCGACCGTGAGTGAAGTCACCGACCCGATCTTTGCGAGGATCGCCAGACGTTACGACCTGATCAACAGGGTCCTCTCGGTAGGTCAGGAGCGGAAGTGGCGAGGAAGGGGGGTCGCCATGCTGCGGCAGGGGACGGTTCTCGACCTCGGCTGTGGGACCGGGGACACCGACTTTGGAGGGAGGCAAGTCGTCGGACTCGATCCGGTCCGGGAAATGCTCGGTCTCAGTCCTGTGCCATTGAAGGTCGTCGGTGTCGGCGAGATGCTGCCCTTCAGGGACCAGAGTTTCGACGGGGTGTTCAGTGGTTTCGTCTTTCGAAATCTGACGTCGGTGACCGTCACCCTCGTCGAGATCGAACGAGTCCTCCTCCCCGGCGCCTGCGCGGTGGTTGTCGACCTTGGCCGACCCCGGCATCGTCTCCTCGCCCTCGTGCACCGGGTCGGAACAGCAATTCTCCTGCCACTGGTCGGGCTGCTCTTTGCCAAGGCCCCAAAGGACTACTGGTATCTGCATAGAAGTCTCGACTCGCTGCCCGCTCCCGAGATCCTCTACACGTCGGGATCCTTGGAATTGGAGGAGGTCTGGCGAAACGGTCTGTTTGGATTTGTCTACGGGGCGCGACTGAGAAAGCCGCTGCGACCGTGACCGAAGCCCATCAGGTCTAGCCTTTGACCAATGCGATGGGTCAAACGGATCTTCTTGTCCATCCTCGTACTGGTGGTTCTGGCCAG
>JBGTEJ010000019.1:0-2195 GCA_041747855.1 Acidimicrobiia bacterium
CACGTCAACAGAAGGTCTCTGGGTTGCCACCACCAGATGGATTCCGACGGCCCGGGCCATCTGGGCGATCCTCACGATCGACTCCTCGACTTCGCGACCTGCCACCATCATCAGATCGTTGAGCTCGTCGACGACGATGACGATGAACGGGAACCGATCGAAGCCCTCGGGATCTAGTTCTCCTCTGGACAGCTTCTCCCGGTAACCCTCGATGTCCCGCACCTTTGCATCGTTCAGCAGGTCGTATCGGCGGTCCATCTCGCCGACCGCCCACTTGAGCGCGTCATTTGCCTTCTTCGGATTGGTGATCACCCTCGTGAGCAGATGGGGTACCCCGTCGTACTGGCCGAGTTCGACCCGCTTCGGGTCGACCAGGATCAGCCGTACATCGTCGGGTGTCGTCCTCATCAGAATCGAGGTGACGATCGAGTTGATGCAGGACGACTTGCCGGCGCCGGTAGCTCCGGCAATGAGCACATGGGGCAATTCGGCCAGATTGAGAAACTTGGCCGTGCCAGAAATGTCGAGACCGAGTCCTACCGCCAGGAGTGGATGTGGCAACGCCGCCTCGGGACTGCTGAGTATGTCTCCCAGTGACACCAGTCGGCGTTTGACATTCGGCACTTCAACGCCGATGGCCGACTTGCCGGGAATCGGTACCAGGAGACGTACATCGGGTGTGGCCAGGGCGTAGGCGATGTCATGAGACAGATTCGAGACCCGGTTGACCTTGACCCCAGGGGCCAACTCGATCTCATACCGGGTGACGGTGGGGCCTGGGACGATCTTGGTCAGAGTCGCATCGACGCCATGCTGGAGCAGGGTGTCCTCCAGTTGGCGGGCAGTCTCCTCGAGACTCTTACGGTTCACCTCTCCACCGGTTCCACCCTCGAGCAGGGAGAGGGGCGGAAGACGGTACTTCGATGCGGTCAGATCCACTGTGAGATGGGGGTTCGACGGCGGGGCACCTTGTTTCACGGGCTCATCTGGTGGGACAGGAACTGGCCTCATCTTTGGCGGTTTCGCCCTCTGGTGCTTGCCGCGAGGGACCGAAACCTCGACGACTGGTTCGGTTACCAATGTGGGAACCGGTGCCGGTCCGGCCTCGAACAAGGTCGACTTGGCGAAGTTCTTGATGGTCCTGACGATGTGGGCGAAACCCTGGAACAACTGTTTTACTGTGGTGCGAGTCATCACCAGGACGCCGACGGCGATGACCGCGGTCAGGATCACGAAGGCACCCCAGAGTCCGACGACCCGACGCATGGGGTAGGCGATCAGGGCACCGATCGCCCCGCCCCTCTCCTGAACGAGTTCGATGTTGGGACGGAGGGAGATGGCACCCGTCAAAAGATGGAACAGAGCCAGGGTTCCGATGAATGTCATGAGGCCGCCGACCACGATCGGCTTCGAGCCGTCACGGGGACGACCACTGATCAGGACAACACCCACCCCGACCAGGGCGACGGGAAGGGCATAACGCCACATCCCGAACAGGAAGGTGGCCGCGGTTGAAATTCCGGACCCGAACGGGCCCGCCACATCGAAGTAGGCGAGGACTATCAGGATGGCGATGACGATGAGTGCTAGACCCCATACATCATCGGTTTGACGACCGAGACTGTCGCGCACCCTACCGCGGATACCGGCCAGCTGCCGCTGCAATCCGTCTGACGAGCTCTGCTTGCTCTTCGTGTTCTTCTGGGTCTTGTTCTTCTGGGACACCCGACTCTGCCCGGAGCCCTTTCGGGTGGGTGTCCGAGTTGACATTGCCTGAAACGATAACGCGTGTTCCCTGCTGTTCGAGGGAACTATCGCCTACGGCGTTTCTTCGAGTTCCTGGCGGTAGTTCTGGTCGAACTCTTCGAAGTGTCTCCGGTGCTCGGCCATGGTCCTGTTCATGATCCTCAGCCTGCTCCGGGCTTGATCTAGGAACGGATCAGAGCTGCATGACGACCGGCACGATGACAGGGCGCCGGGCGGTCTCCTCACGGATCGCTTTTCCAGCGGCCTGCCGGACTGCCTTCTGGAGTTCTGCGTGGTCGATACGACCGGATCGCTCCTCTTCGAGCACCTTCCGGACTGCCTTACCCGCCTTGTCCAGCATCGCCGACGCATCGTCCATCACCCCATGGCTGTCGAGGTCCGGCCCGTAGACGATGGCGCCGGTGTTCTTGTCGACACCCACCGTGACC
>JBGTEJ010000020.1:0-12226 GCA_041747855.1 Acidimicrobiia bacterium
TCGGGCCCGATGGTTCATGACGGTTAGGGCGTAGGCGGCGTGTACATGGAGGAGCAGGGCGACTATGAGTCCCGTCCGTAGCAACCAGAGGACGACATGCTCGGGGAGTAGTGGATAGAGGAGCTCGCGCAGGGCGTGGGCGTAGGTGTCGATGGCCGCCACACCGGCCACATCCGGCATGAAGATCTTCCAGTTGCCGACCATGTGGGCCACCAGATAGACGATCCACACGATCCCGGTGAGGGCCATGATCCACTTCTTGCCGACGGCTGAGCGGTAGAACTCGATCGGGAACGGAGCCCGCTTCTGGGCGCTGGTGGTAGTCAAGGCCAGGTCATTATGACACCTCGCCTGCCGGGTATAGCTCTGCTTCGGTAAGGCGCTGGCAGCTTTGTGCCCGGTGGCGGGAGGGGTCCCGGTCAGCATCTCGAAACTCTGGTCTTGACGGCGCGCGCGCAAAGGCATAATGTCACGCGTGTAATTACACGGTTGTGAGGAGACCTGAATGAGGAGCAAGCTCATCGAAGCGTTAGCCATTGGTGAGCTTTCCTGGCAGGACTACGCCAACTGCCGTGGCGCCGACGCTGATCTGTTCTTCCCCGAGCGGGGGGCTTCAACCCGGAAGGCGAAAGCGATCTGCAATGCGTGTGAGGTCAAAGGCCAGTGTCTGGACTACGCCATCGAGATGGGTGAGAAGTTCGGCATCTGGGGCGGCCTCAGTGAGCGCGAACGCAGACGGGTGCGTCGGGAGCGGGCCGTCGGCCAGCGGAAGGTCAGCTGAGGCAAGCTACAGATAGAGACCGGACGAGTCGTCCCTCTTAGCCGGGGCGGTCAGCGCTCGCTGCTGCATCTCCGCAAGCTGGGACTGGGCGACCATCTGTTGAGTCCACAGTGACGCCTGGATCCCGTGGAATAGGCCCTCCAGCCATCCGATGAGCTGCGCCTGAGCCACTCGAAGTTCGGACTCCGAAGCGCCCTCTGTGTTGAGAGGGATCATTATCTCCGAGAACTCCGCCTGGAGTTCTGGCGAGAGAACCTCTTTCAACTCTGCCACCGACTTGGCGTGGACCGACGCCATGCGGACCCGACCACCTTCGTCGAGAGGGGCCTGACGGGCCTCTTCCAGCATCGCTCGGGTCATGGTGGCTATGCGGATCAGCTTGGACGGCTCGCTAACGGGTGGCGACTCGGCGACCGATTCGACCTCGACCGCATCAGGTTGGAGAACTTCTTCCATTAACAATGACACTAGCCAGGCTCTGAATAAACATGCCCCAAGAGGTCTGGCTGTAACCCCGGACGACCGCTGGCGATGTCTAGCGTGAATCCGATGAGAGCGGTGCTCATCGTCACGGTGGCATACACAATGGTTCTGTTTGCTTATGGCCGGGTAGTCGACAGCCCCCTCACGAACTTGTACACCGCTATCACGGTCGGGCTGATCCTCCTGTTTGCCGTCCTCCATCGGTGGACAAGGTGGTCGAAGAGGGCGCTCTGGGTGGCGTCCCTCGTTGGCCTGGGGAACATGCTCGGTGGGGTGATCCTGATAGGCGGACAGCCTCTCTACATGGCCGATGTGATCGGCCCCATGGCGTATGACAAGGTGTTCCACGCCCTGGCCGGCTTCGGGATGGTCTTCCTTGCCTGGGAGGCTGTCCTGCGTTGGGCCGGCCCTGGGTATCACAGGGGAGGTTTGCTCCTGGTGACCTGGCTGGTGGTCATGGGTGGGGGCGCCGTGGTCGAAATCGCCGAGTTCGTTGGCACCCTCCTGGGAGATGTCAATGTGGGGGACTACGCCAACAACGCACTCGATCTGGTCGCCAACGCCGCCGGAGCCCTCGCTGGTGTCATCGTCGTCGGGCGTGGCTCCCGCCGATTACCCTCCCCGACGGCTGAATAGCCGAACCCTCATGCGAAACCGTATTGCCAAGTTCTTCGAGTTCCCTGCCGTGAGCCGTGTCGCCTGGCACGTCCGGCGGGTGTCGAGCAAGTTCGACGGTGGGTTTCTAAGACCGCTCTTTGTCTTCCTGCTCTTCATCCTCGTCCTCACTTCAGCGTTGATCTGGCTCTTCGAGACCGATCGGACACTGAAGGACCTTGGAAGAGCGGTCTACTGGACCTCGACCACGGTCATTGGTCGGGGTGACTCGGCTATGGCAGAAGGACCGGTCGGTTGGGTGGTCGGCGCGCTGCTCGGACTGTTCGGAGTGGCGGTAGTGGCCACGATGACCGGTCTTCTGGTTGGTTTCGTAATCGACTTCATACTCAAGGAGGGACAGGGAATGGGCGCTTCGGGGTACACGGATCACATCGTCGTCTGCGGTTGGAACCCGACGGCAAGGGACCTCATCGACGAGCTGACAGCTGAGGGAACGGCCAAGATCGTCTTGATCCACAACTCCGACAAGAACCCCGCAGAAGGTCTTGTGTACTTCGTCAATGGCGATACCACGTCGGAGGAGGACCTCAGGAGGGCAGGAATTGAAAACGCAAGGGCAGCCATCATCTGCCCGGCCGACTCTTCCAACGAGGCCGACCTCCACTCGATTCTGACGGTGTTGGCCGTCGAGTCGGTCGCACCCAATGTACGGACCGTGGCTGAAGTGAACAACCCGATCCATGTCCCTCACTTCCGACGCGCCGATGTGGACGAGCTCCTGGTCACCTCGAAACTGACCTCGAGGCTACTGGCCCGCTCGGCCCTGTATCCGGGTCTCAGCGAACTGGTGACCGACATTCTGGGAGGGGCCGGCAACGATGAAGACCCGCAGCTCTATCGGGTACAGATGCCCGTCGAAGGCGTCGGCAAGTCGATCATCGAGCTCGGGGCCTTGATGCGCGCCGAACACCACGCGACGGTCCTGGCCGTGATCCGTTCCGGCAACACGGTGGCCAACCCGCCGCATGGTTTCCGTATGGAGGCGGGTGACGACCTGGTGATTCTGGCCTTCAGTCTCGGCTATCTGACTCCGGTGGACGAAGTGAGTGATAGGACATCGGAAGTAGCGGCCGACCCGGCAAAGTCCCCAAGCTCCAAACTGTCCCCCGCCTGAGTCGCTGGAGTTTCAGTCCCCGGCGATGAAGAACATCCAGCTGCCGTCCTCGGTGAAGCCGGTCCGCCACCCGGCGTAGCTCCCGAACTCGGAGATCATCTCCAGCTCTTCGGTGGTATAGATCGTCAGCAGTTCGTCGAGGAGAGGCTGAGGTATCTCCTCCCATGTGTCGTAGTCGAACGCTGCGGGCCATGTGTAGTACGGAGGAATTCCGGGCTCGGTGAACTCCTGTCGGACATGTGTGGTGTCGAGGAGTTTGACCAGGGTGCCCAGTTGCCCACGACCCTGCGTCTCCCACTCGATGAGCAGGTCGAACCCGCCCCCGCCGAAGCTGACGCGGAAGTTCGGATCAGCAAGACTCTCCAGAGTGTCGAAGTCGCAGGCGAGGGCCGCGACGATGACCGCATCACGTTTGGCTGCGACCGCCGCAGGCAGACCGGTGACGGGACCGGGAGTCGGCTGCCCGGTCGCCGAGCACTGCACCGCAGGCGTGGTGACAGTGGTGGTCGGATCCGACGGTGTGGTCACTTCGGGTTGTGTCGAGTCGGGCCCGGCGATGGGAGGGCTGCTGAGGAACCCGGGGAGCAGAGCGACTGCGAGAACCACGGCGGTCGCACCCGCCGCAAAGGCGAACCAGCGTGTTGCCACGCTCGTAACAGGCCCTCTCTGGGAAGGGGGAGTGAGCAGACGGGTGGCGTCGCGCACCTCCTCGGAAGCCTGTTGCATACGTTGTTCGAACTTGTCCATGATCACTCCTGGCTGGTATCTGTTAGCTGGACCCGTAGGTGCTCTCTGGCTTGATGGAGATGTGCCTTGACGGTCCCCCCGGAACAACCCATGACGGCCCCTATCTCGTCGGTGCTCAGTTGCCCGACGTAATGGAGAACAACAGCCTGTTGCTGGCGCTTCGGGAGCCGTCTCACTTCTTCCCACACCTCAGTGGAATCGGGGCTCAGGTCGGTGACGGTTCCGCGATCGGGGTCGTGACCGATCTTTGAGATGGCCCGTATCTCGGCCCCGATACGTCTCCGCATCGAGGTGGCCCGATTCACCATCACCCGTCGCACCCACGCTGACGGGTTGTCGTACCGGGAGACCCGGGCCCAATGGCGATGCGCAGTTGCGAAGGACTCTTGGGCGAGGTCTTCGGCGGCCTGGCGATCGGGGGCGAGGGCGCGCGCCATGGCAACCATGTGGTTGTACTCGCTTCGATAGAAGCTCTCGAATGTGCCGATCAAGGGGCGTTCTTCACTTGGAATGGCGTTTCTCCTTGCGACAGGTGTCGGCGAGGTCATACCCGATACACGCACACCGACCAGGACGGGTTTAGTCGACCCTGAGAAATTCCCGCGTCAACCCCCTACACATCCACTTCAATAGGTCCTACGATCAGAACGTGATCCAGAGGACGACAGATGGCTGAGGACTACCCACCGATTCTCGACGCGGCTCAGGTTGCTGAGCTGCTCGGGATGAACGTGCAGATGGTTCGGCGCTATGTCCGGGAGGGCAGGCTTCCCGCCTACCGACTTCCCGGTGGCCGAACCTTCAAGTTCTTCAGGGACGAGATATACGAGTTTCTCCGATCCCACCCTGCGGTAGCAGAGGAGGAGATTGGTGAAACTAGGTCCGTCACCTAGCGCACAGGCAACCACACTGTCGGTCGCCCATCTGGCGCCAGTTCTAGCGATCTCGATTCTTGCGGGCTGCTCTCCGGGCAGCTCAGAATCCGGTCGACGTCGTGATCGCAAGGATCATTGTCAGAGGGACATAGAGCTTTTTTCCGTCGGGGTCGGTGAGCTCGATGTGGTCGTCGGCGACAACCGCCACCTTGCCAATCACCAGCTGACCTGCGGGGATCGCCAGTCGCACCGTGTTGCCCTGTTCGGAATGCTCGGCGAGTCGGGCGGCCAACGTTTCGTTGGTCGTGGATCCGGGGGAAGAAACCTCGCCGACCGGGATCATCGACCAGTACGCCGCGTCCAGCCGCACCTCGGTCTTCAGACCCGAGCCTTCCAGCACCGCATAGTCGACTCCGGCGCTGACCACAGCCCCGCTGAAGCTGTGACCTCCGAACTCGACGGACGCTCGGTCGCCACGGTTCGCCATCTCCTTGGCGACCTCGCTGAGACCGAACCGGCGCCGATCGTGGAGGGCGGTCAGTCGCTCGTCCTCGGCCGCTTCCTCGACGATTTCCCGGCCTACGCCGTCTCGGAGCTCGGATGCAATGTGGGGGTCATGTTCGAATGTCTGTTCCATTTTCGCGCTCTCGACATCGGGGACACTTGAAAGGATAGGTTTCTTTTTGTGGTGCAGTCACCCTCTTTCACCACGAGGGAAGCGGGTACCTCGAAACCGGCTCGCCGGACCCTCAAGCGCCGTCCGGCCGCATCTCACTTCCTGGTCGGGCTGGCGATCGTCATGGCGTTCGGACTGAACGTCCTCGCCCTCCAAGGGCGGGGTGATAGTTCTCTAGTCGCCGTCGCCGACACGGCGATCTCTGCCGGAGCGAAGTTCTCGCCTGAATTGGTCAGGATGGTCCCGGTCCCTGCAGACTTCGCCGGTATCGGCTCGCTGGTCCATGAGCTTGATTTGGCGGGATTCTCCGGATGGATCGTCCAGAGGGAGATACCTGCCGGTGGTGTGATCGACCGTTCCAATCTGGCCCAACCCGCTGGCCCGGGCGGTCTCCGCGCTATGAGCGTCCCGGTCCCGATCGCACGCGCTGCCGGGGGGATGATGGTGGTGGGCGACCGAGTCGATGTGGTGGCGGTCAGGGATGGTGTGGCCCGTTACGTGGTGACGGGGGTTGAGGTGTTGTCTGTGGCTCAACTGGGCACAGGATTCGCTTCGATCGACTTCCACCTTGTCTTGGCTGTCGATGCTGCCCAGACACTGGCTCTTGCGGAGGCCATCGCCACCGGGCCCATAGACATTGTTCGCTCCACAGGTGCCGAAGCAGTCGAGGGTAGTGATGGGTCTTGACTTAGCCATCGCAGCGTCAGCCAGGGATTGGCCGGACAGACTCCATCGCCATGTCCTCGACCACGGTGGGGCTCGAGTGGTAGGGAGACTGATGGGCCCGTCTCAATGTGTTGACACCCTATTCGACGTGATTTTTGTGGACGATGTCTGCTCGTTTCTGACACCACGCCTGGTGACCCTTCTCCGCCAGCGCGAGCGGGCTGTTGTTGGGGTGTTCGATCCTGCAGACAGCCCTGATGCCAAGAGAAGACTCCTTGAGTGCGGTATCAGCGATGTGATCGAGAGCAACGCCACCGCCCAGGAGTTCCTGAACAAAGCTTCCGGCTCGATATTCACCAGCAAACCGCTGCTCACAGCACCATCGCCCCGGCTCAGCGCAGGTCGGGCCGTTGGAGTGGTTGGGGTCACCGATGGCGTGGGTTCAACCGAATTGGCGGCAGCCCTGGCAGCGAGTGTCTCGCGAAGGACAAATGCGGTTCTGGTCGATCTCGATCCAGCCTGGCCCAGTGTTGCCCAGCGTCTGGACCTCAGCCCATACCCAAACCTGAGGACTCTGATCGATGTCACATTCCACCAGGGGGTCGTCGACCAGGCGATTCAGTGGGTTGGCGGGCTCGGGGTGATTGCGGGTTCGGTCAGTGACCCATCGCCAACGCCCATTCCGGGACACGAGGCGGCGATGGCGTTGGACGTGCTTTCAGAGTCGACCGGCGTGATCGTTGGCGACCTGGGAGCGGAGGAACGCGTCAATAGCACACTGCTCGGCAGTTTCGAGTCGGTGATCCTGGTCGCTGCGGCGGATCCGGTTGGCCTCGCCAGACTTGTCAGAGCCTACAAACGTCTGTCGACCATGGTCGATCAGACCAGGTTGCTGGTAGCCGTCAACCTGGTGCCGGATCGTCGCTTCTACAGAAGCGAGATCAGGTCGGAGGTGTCGCTGCTGCTCGGGGGTGGGCCTTTCACCCTGCTACCCCGAGATCAAAGTGTGACCGATTCAGCCTGGAATGGCGGCCTACCAAGACGCGGTCCGTTCGTACGTGAAGTCGACCGAATAGCCGACCTGGTGGCAGATGCGGTCGTGGCATGACTACGGATGTCTATGAAGAGTTGAGGCGCGAAGCACTGTCACGACTCGACGGGCGGGGCATAGATCCCATCGTGCAACCAGATGCAGTCCGCGACCTGTTGCAGTCGACCGTGGACGAATACCAGCAGCGAGCGCATGTGGGGGAGGTCAGGTCTCTCGCAGATCCCGCAGCGACAGTGGAGCGTCTCACGCTATCAGTGACGGGAAGGGGACCCTTGATCCAACTCATCGACTCGCCCGACATCGAAGAAGTGTTCGTGGAAGGCGACAAGCTGATGTTCATCGAGGCGGGAGGCTCCCTCCGAAGTTCGGATGTTCCAACCACCGAGGACGAGAACCGGCAGGCGATTCAACAATTGGTTTCGTCTACCGATCGTCGTCTTGATGCATCCAGTCCCATCGTCCAGGCACGAATTCTGGGCGGCGCGGCCAGACTGACCGCAGTCATCCCTCCAATATCCGACCGTCTTTCGGCGACCGTTCGGAAGTACGCACTCAGACGTCAGACGATGGAGTCGCTGGTTGCGTTGGGGTCTCTTCCTGAGTCAGCAGCGCGCTTTCTGACCCTGGCGATGGGGGTTTCCGCGTCGATCGTGATCTCGGGCCCCCCAGGGTCCGGGAAGACATCGTTCCTCTCAGCTTTGCTTTCGGCGGTCCCACCCGACCATTGCATTCGTTCCTGTGAGGAAGTCAGAGAACTTCACGTTCCCCTGATTCACGGGTCCTACTACGAGGCCAGGCCCCCTTCACTCGGTGGTGGTGGTGAGATCACCCTCCGAGATCTTGTGAAGGTGACTCTTGCGATGAGGCCCGACCTGATAGTGGTGGGAGAAGTCCGAGGGGCGGAGGCTTTTGAGCTAACCAGAGCGGTCAACGCCGGGTGCGGCATGGCTTGCACCGTTCATGCCAACTCCGCGTCTGACGCTCTCGATGCCCTGGTCAACGCGGCCTTGATGGCCGGAGAGAACGTGCCCGATCGGGTGGTGCGCAAGGTCTTCTCTTCGTCCATCGACGTGTTGGTCCATCTCGACCGGAGCCTGGAACCAGCTACTGGAAGGATCCAACGGCAGGTCATGGAGATTCGCGCTGTGGTGCCTTCCCTACATGATGACTTCTCGAGCGAATCGATATTCGCCCGAGATCGCGTTGGAAGTCCGATGGAGTGGACGGGGGCTCTTCCCCCCGAGTCCTTGGTTCGGCGCATCGAACAGACAGTTCCGGAGGGTGAGACACTCGCATTGATCCTCGGCGGAGGTGAATGGTGATCTGGCTGGCCGCCTTCTCGAGCGCAGTTGCGGTCGGCGGGGTGCTCTGGCTAGCCCGCCGGTCCGGCCCGGTCTCACGCCCTACGAGGAGTTTGGTTCGGCCGATTCAGGGACTCGACGTGAGCAACTTTCATTTCTGGGTGGTCGTGCTTGGTGTCGCCTCCGCAACATTCGCCCTGGTGTATGGGCTCACCGGCCTCATGGTGGTGTCGGCGGTGCCCGCCACCGTGGTGGCCACTCTGCCCCGCGCCTACTTCTCGCGGGCCCGTGCTAGGAGGCTTGCGCTGGTCCAGGAGTCGTGGCCTGACGGTCTGAGAGATGTGCTCTCGTCAATCCGCTCGGGGGCCTCCCTTCCTGTGGCCCTAGAGACCCTGGCCGACTTCGGCCCCGCGCCTCTGCGCGAGGCATTCCAGGGATTCGGTGTCTATGCCCGAAGTCTGGGAGTAGTCCCGGCCTTGGAGGTCATCAAGGACGATCTGGCCGACCCGACGTCCGACAGGGTGATAGAGGTCTTGATCCTGGCGTACGAGCGGGGTGGGAGTGTTGTTCCGGAGATTCTCTCGGACCTGGCAGAAGCCACCACCAGAGACCTCTGGGCGATGGAGCAGGTCAGAACTGAGGTCCTCGAGAACAAGATCAACGCCCGAGTCGTCTTCGTCATGCCGTGGCTGGTACTCGTGATGATGACCACACGAAGTGGGGCTTTCAGAGAGTTTTATTCGACCCCGGCCGGGATCCTGGTGGTCGGCTTGGGTGGCGTCATGAGCGTGATCGGGATCCTCATCGCCTCGAAACTGTCGGCCCTACCCGACGAGCCCAGGGTTTTCGGGGGAAGGACATGAGTCTCGAATTGACCACGATCACGGTTGCGGCCTCATTGGCGACCGCGGCATCCCTGGGAGGTCTTGTGAGATTGGTCGCTCCACCACCACGAAGACTCAGGTCGCGTCTCAACCTGTATGTGTCGCCCCACTCCGCAACCCGACCCGTCGGCAGCAGGGGTCCGGTGCGATCTGTGTTCGGGCCGATCTTCCAAGATGTCGCCCATAGGGTGGGCGCTCTGCTGGATCGATCTGGGCGGGATGTGACCGTGCTGAAGCTCAGACAATCAGGCTGGTTCCGGGGAGTCTCCGATGTCGAGATGCTGTCGCGATTTCGTGTCCTGCAGTTGCGTTCGATTCTCGGCAGCCTCTTCGTCGCGCTAGCAGCGGCCGTCATTCTGGGACGTTCCGCTCTGGTCTCGGGTGTGATCCTCGGCCTGGGACTCGTTGTGGGGGCCACGAGAAGCAGAGGGAAACTGGAAAGAGCTGTCGAGACCCGTCGGGACAAGATGCGAATCGAGATCTACACCGTCAACCAACTGATGGCGATGAGAGTGCGGGCCGGAGGCGGAGTGATCCAGGCGGTCAAGTCGATCACACAGAGGGGCGACGGAGAGGTCGTCGACGAGTTGGAGGAGGCCTTGCGTCTTCACCGCGCCGGCTGGTCGGCAGCGGATGCCTTCCGTCGAATAGCCGAGATATCACCCGAGCCCTTCTGCTCGCGGACATACCGCCTTCTGGCATCGGCAGAGGAGAGGGGTGCCGATCTTGCCGGTGCCTTGTTGTCACTTTCGGAGGATGTAAGGGAGACACGGCGGGAGTCCATCAAGAGAACAGCGACCAAACGTAGAGCGATGATGTTGATCCCAACGATCGCCATCCTCGCTCCCGTCCTGATCCTGTTCGTGGTGGCACCTCTGCCGTATCTGATAACCAGCTGGCGATAGAAGGGAGGCACCAACAATGCTGCCAGCAATACACCGATGGGCAACCGCCATTCGGGACGACGACCGGGGACTGAATACTGCCGAGTTGATGGGCAACGCTGCCCTCGCGATCGCGGCCTTGGTCGTGATCTGGGGGGCGCTCCAGGCGCTTGGCGTGGACATAGTCGGATGGATCAGGGGACAGCTAGTAGGAGGTTGAACGAGGAGGGCGTCAGCTCCGTCCAGTTCGTCCTCGCTTCAGCGATGGCGCTCCTCCTCTTTCTTGCCTTCGCCAATTTGGTGGTGGTCCAGTATGGAAGGGGAGTGATGCGGTCCGCCCTCGAACAGGGCGTCCGCGCTGGCTCGGTGAGCAGGTCCGCACATGAGTGTGAGGCGAAGGCGGCTGAAGTCGTCGCTCAACTCATGGGAGGGCGAATGTCCGACGGGTTGGTGGTGTCGTGCGTGGTCGAAGCCGATCGTGTGTTAGCCAGCGCCACGGCCATCTTCGAGTCGTGGACGGTCCTGACTCCTGACTTCCGGACATCGTTGAGTGCGGAGGCGACACTCGAGTGGGATCCGTGAGAGACGACGGCCACGCCGCCATCGAACTGGCTCTAGCCATTGCCGTGCTGATGCTCCCGGTTGCCCTCGTCGTGGTCAGCTTCGGGCCTTGGATGGAGCGCAAGGTACTTGCGGAGGCTGCCGCGGCGGAGGCAGCGCGAGCGGTCGTTCTCAGTTTGGACCACCGTTCTGGCGCCACCGTGGTGGCCTCCATGACGGCCAATCACGGACTTGCTGTCGACCAGGTCAGGTTGGGGTGGTGTGGAGGCGCGCCCGGGCCCCTCGACACTCCGACTGGCAATTGCCCGCTGGTCCGGGGGTCAATGGTCTACGCCGCGGTGCACGTTTGGGTACCGCTAGCAGTCACTCCGTGGGGTGGAATCGGAGGGATCTGGGTTCTCGGGGAACACACCGAGCCGATCGATCTGTATCGGAGTCTGCCGTGACTGACGATCGAGGTTCTATCACCATCTGGATGCTCGGCCTGTCACTGCTTCTCCTCTTGTTCGGTGGTATCGCCCTGGACTATTGGAGGGGTTTGGCCCTGCAGAGAGAGTTGGCCGCAGTTGCTGACTCGGCAGCGATCGCTGCGGCCTCAGGGATCAGCGAGACCCACTACAGACTGACCGGGGACATTGTGCTCGACCCAGACAGGGCGCAGCGACTCGCGCTCGAACTGATCGACTTCCAAGATCTGGCCCCGAACGCCGTAACCGTGAGTGTTGCCCCAGATGGTTTGACGGTTTCAGTGACCATCGAGGGAGTGCTGCATCTTGGTCTGCTCGGTGCTCTGGTCCGCGATGAAACCCCGCTGACGGTTAGGGCCACTGCCAGGGCCGGCCCGAGGTTCGTTCCCTAGCGGCGGCCGCAGGGGCCAGCGGCGTGTCGGGTAGATTGCTGTAGTTGAGCACTGCTACCGGGTGGACTCACCTTCCGATCTCATTGGCCGAGAGTTGAGGCCTCTTACGTCGCTGCGCGGTCTCGACCGGCCGACCCAGATGCTCCTCGTCGCGCTCATCTTCGCGACCGCTGTCACCATCGTGGTCCTCGTCATGCCATCCGACCAGGTGGGCTTCGAGTCGGTGTGGCCCTGGGCGCCCGACTGCACCTACACGGGTGATCCCACCAGGATGGGGGGCGCTGCCGAAGGTTGCACTGAGCATTCGATCAGCCACCGTCAGGCTGTCGCCGTGATCATCGCCCTCAACCTGGTGGTGGCGGCTCCCATCGCACTCAGGGGCGCAATGAAGAGGAGGGTGGCGCTGGCAAGTTCGGTCGTGGTGGCAATGTTCGCCCTGGTCACCATCCTTCGTCTGGGCCTGCTCTACATCCCGAGCGCCGTCTTTCTCGGACTCGCAGCGTTTGGCCCCAGGCCAGACACCTCGGCCGGGCCGACGCCTGAAAGCCTCGCCGACCAGGTGTAGTTAGGGGCCTGATCACCGATACCATTGGCAGTGATGCCCCCCTCATCCATCCGTAATGTCGCGCTCGTCGCGCATGTCGACCATGGCAAGACCACCCTGGTCGA
>JBGTEJ010000021.1:0-79347 GCA_041747855.1 Acidimicrobiia bacterium
GGCTTGTCGTAGCGGGCGATCATGATCCGTCGGGTGCTGACCAGGTTGTCGAAGCATCCGTTGCGGTTGAGCTTGCCGTCGGGGCCCCGGAAAGGGATGCGGGCCATGGTGTCGGTGACATGGCGGTAGAAGCCGGGGAAGAACCGGAACCCGTGCTCGCCGGGAAGGAACTTGTCGGGATTGGTCAGGTTGGTTCCGGGGACGTCGACCGACCTGGCCTTGCCACCGACGTAGGTGTGGTGCCTCTCGAACACTTCCACCTGGTAGCCGCGTTCTGCCAGCTCCTGGGCGGCGGACATGCCGGCGACACCACCGCCGATGATCGCTACCCGTCCCGCCCCTTGCATCGCGGCGACGATACACATGCGTAGGGGGTCCCATACGCGTCAGACCCTTCACTTGAGCGTCGTCTAGTTCCTGTCACACGCTGCCGATAACTTGTGCTGCCAACGAGGAGATAGCCACCGTGCACGTCACCCATCTGGTCCTGGCCAACAATGGGGAATTCAATAGAGAAGGTCTACTCGACCTTTACGGAGTCGGATGGGACGCCTACCAGGTTCCGGCCTTCCCCTCGACGGTGCAGGGGGTTGTGAGCGGCATCGCCACTTTCAGTCCGGAGGAAGTCGGCGAGGCATTCGAAGCCACCATGACCCTTCGTCAGGGAACAACGATCATCGACAGTCGAACCTCTTTCGATCTCATATCGGAGAGCGAAAGCATCCCCTTCCTCGTCCCCTTCGCCGGCATCGTGCGTGACACCACCGACCTCGAGATTTGGGTGGAGGACGAATCCGGCCCCCTGGCAACCACCACCTGCCGAATCGTCATCATCGAGCCTGACTGACGAGTTGTTGAGAGGTACAACTTTGGTGTTATATATTCGGAGTGTTGTATGATGTCGTGGACGTGGTCCATCGACGTGAGCCGGGTTGATGGCTGGCTGAAGGGCCTCGACCAGTCGTCGTATGAACAGGTTGTGGCTGCTCTAGAGCTTCTGGCGGATCGAGGACCTCAGTTGGGCCGGCCCATTGTGGACACGGTCGTCGGCTCACGTCACAAGAACATGAAGGAGTTACGGCCCGGATCCAAGGGTCGATCAGAGTTGAGAGTTTTGTTCGCATTCGATCCGGATCGCAAAGCGATCTTGCTGGTTGCGGGCGACAAGTCCGGGCAGTGGGAAAAGTGGTATGACGTGAACATTCCGATTGCGGACGACCTGCTAGACGAACACCTGGAACAGTTGAAGGAGCGATGATGGCCAAGACACTTGAAGAACTGCTGGCGGAGCGGCCGGTTGATCGTGATGCGGTCGAGCAGCACAAGAAAGGCATGCTTGACGAGGTTCGTGCGTTCCGACTTCGAGAACTCCGCGAGGGTATGAACTTGACTCAGGTCGAGTTGGCAAAGAGACTCCGAGTCAGTCAGAACCGCGTTTCTCGTCTTGAAGGGGGCGACATCGAACGATCACAGATCGACACACTGCGTCGATATGTCGAGGCGGTCGGTGGACAACTCAGGGTCGAGGCGGAGTTCGGCGATGAGCGGATTCAGATCGCCTGACGAGTTCAACTGTGGGCGGAGCGAAGGAGGGCTGAGAACCGCTCACGATGGTTCTCGGTTCGGAGCAAATTGGTACGGGCTCTCGTTCGGGAACAAGTGGGGCCCAGCACATACGCCAGGCCCCACTTCCCCTTTCGCCCCCGAGGATTACTCCTGGGCGAGGTCCATGACCGGGCCTAGGACGGCCCCGCCATCGATAACCCATTCGGAACCGGTGCTGTAGGTGGCGTCGGCTGCCATGAACATGAGCAGCTTGGTGACTTCCTCCGACGTTCCGAAACGAGCTATCGGCTGGGCTGCCGTCATCTCGTCTCCGAAGTCTTCCGTCATGGGAGTGCGGATCGGTCCGGGATGGAGCGACATCACGCGGATGTTGTCCTTGCCCAGTTCCATCGCCGCTGCCTTGGTCATACCCCTGACACCCCACTTTGAGGCCCCGTAAGCGCTGATCGAGGCGTACCCCATGAGACCTGCGGTCGAGGAGATGTTGATGATCGCCCCTCCGCCAGCCTTCTTCATGGACGGCACCGTGTAGTGCATCCCGAGGAATGTTCCGGTCAGGTTGATATCGATCACCCTGCGGAACTCGTTGGGATCCATGACGTCGACCGGTCCGTACGACACGATTCCGGCGTTGTTCACCAACAGGTTGACCGGCCCGTACTCGGATTCGGCAGTTTTCACCGCATCTTTCCAGTCGGCGTCCTTGGTGACGTCGAGACGCACATAGATAGCGTCATCGCCCAATTCCTCGGCAAGCAGCTTGCCTTCGTCATCGAGGATGTCCCCGATGACCACCTTGGCGCCTTCAGCGACCAGTCCACGTGCATGTTCTGCTCCCATGCCCCGTGCCCCGCCGCTGATCAAGGCGACCGTTCCTTTGAACCTTGACATATTGTCCTCCTTCTCTAGGGGACGGTTCGTCTGCCTCCCGAAGTTCGGGAGAACATGCCCTGATCATGCGGGATGTGGCCGGTCGCTGGTAGGGCACTTGGTCACATTGGGGGCCTTATGAGACCTGTTTCAGCAGCCTGTTGAGTCGCGTAAGACCCGACAGGTCTCGGCAAGACGTTCCGGTGACAATTGGGCCACTGGTCGACGGAATGTATCTCGAGGGAGGGTGTGCAAGTTGTCGAAGTTGACGACGCAGTCGGTGGGGACACCGTCACGCTCGGCGTCTAGCTCTAGTTCGGACACCAGCCCCCTCCGGGTCTTCGTCAAGGCGGCCACCACCACTGATCCGATACGGTCGGCAACAGGATCGCGGGTGAGGACGAGTACGGGCCTGTCACCACCGGGCGTCCTGGCGAACCAGATCTCACCCCGTCTCATCGAGCCAATCCGTCCAGTCTTCGGCCGGACCCCAGTCAGCGACGTCGCCAAGGCTGGCCTCTTCGGGTGTGGGCGGTTTCCTCAGCCACGCCTCGATGTCTTCTTCGCTCCTGAGGCGTACCAGGTGGCGGTGGAGCGCGTCGCGCAGGAGCTCGGATCTATCGACCCCGAGGCGCTGCGCCCACCGCGCCGCCTCTTCCGCCTGATTCGGGTCTACTCGGAAGCTGAACATTGTCATACATGCAGCCTATCGCGTATGACACCCGCGGACAACCCTCTTCCTTCCCTGGTGGCAACTGCAGCCCAAGCGCACAGCCTGGAAGCGCCTCTTTTCGTCAGATCGACCCTCGAACCGGCGGACGTGGTTTGGATACATGGAGTCAAGTCATTTCATGATGTATCATGATGGCACTATGACCGTGCAGAAATTCTCATCCCAGGCTCGGCCTGAGCTTCTCGAAGAAGTTCGACGCTTGGCTGCAGCGGAGGGTCGCCAGTTTCAAGCCGTTCTCGATGAAGCTCTGGTTGAGTGGGTGGAACGGAAGAAGGGCGACTCCCCGCGACCCGAGGTCATCGCCCAAGCAAAGGCTTCCATTGCTCGGCATCGGCGCCTCTACGAGGAACTCGCGAAGTAGTTGACTGATTACCTCACAGTCGTCGAGGTCCTCGCCATCCACGCCCTGCTGATCGAAGAGTTCGGCGGCGCCGATGGTGTCCGTGACCTCGGCGCCCTGGAATCTGCTGTATTCAGACCGCAAACGGGCTACTACGACGACGCCATCGCCGAAGCGGCGACGCTCCTCGAGAGCCTCATTCAGAACCACCCGTTTTTAGACGGGAAAAAGCGCACAGCTGTCGCAGCTGCGGATGTGCATTTACGGATGAACGGTCTCGAGCTGGGCGGTGACTCCATCCGGCATCACGACTTCATCGTCGGACTGATCGCTGCTGGGGATCTCGAGTGGAAAGCGATCGACGCCTGGTTGCGGAGGAACGTCGAGGAGTCCTGACCGTCCGAGGCGAGACCCCGGGCAAGCCGCTGCATTCTGGGACTGGGACGCTTCACAAATGATCGGAGTCCCGAGCTCGTCGACCCAGCTGGCAGGAATCCGCGGTCATCGCCGCGTCCCCTGCAGATCCGCCTAATCGCCTAAGTCGTGCCCTCGTAAAGACCCATCTGGTTGCCCTCGGTGTCGGTGAAGGCGGCATACCAACTCGTATCGCTGATGGGCGTCTTCTCCAAGACCACCGACCCACCCGACTCGGTCACCTTGCTGAGGGCGTCGTCGATGGAGTCGACCTCGACGTAGCTGCGTACGTTCTGGAGTCCCCCGGCTCGTGCCGCGAACCCACCTCCGCTGATCTCATTGGGTGCTCGCCACATTGGATAGCCCTCGAAGCCCGGCATCTCGGCGATTTCCCACCCGAGCACCTTGTTGTAGAAATTGGTGGCTCGGTCCATGTCATCGACCGGGATGTCGATATGAGTGATGTCGCCGTGTGCCATTTGTTTCTTCTCCGTTCTTCGAGGTACCTCGATGCTATCCGATCGTCGGCTGAAAGCACCCGGCCCGGCTGACGGACGCGAGGCCGACCTGGCGATAGCCCTTCCCGTTTCCGACAGCGCCATTCTGCGAGAGAGAGCCGTGCCAGAAGTCATCGAAGGACAGCTTCCGGGTGGGCACAGAAAGCCGATTCACCTGCGATGAAGCGGACCGAGTCGGTGTGCCGATCATCGCACCGTAAAAGCCGGGCCGCCGGATTGGATAGGATTACCGTTTGAGTCAGGCACTATCGGATCTCGCCGCAGCCCTCGAACGACGAACCGAGACGGCTCCCGATGCGGGGCGGGTCGAGCGGGCGGAAACGCTCCGCAGACACGTCGCCGAGTACTTGATCCCGAGGGCATCAGACCTCTCTGCCCCGCTGCTGGTGGTGATCTTGGGCTCCACGGGCGTCGGCAAGTCGAGTCTGTTCAACGCCATCGCCGGCGCTCCTTTGTCCGAGTCGGGTCTGCTCCGCCCCACCACCCGCCACCCGGTGGCCCTGGTCCACCCTGACGACGCCCCTTCTGGCGGGGAGGGGCCACTCGCCGGGTTCGGACTCCACCAGATCGACATCAAGCTCGACCCCGATATCTCGCCGGGTGTGATGGTGGTCGACGCCCCCGACTTCGACAGCGTGGAACAGGGCAACCGCGAGCTCGCTGTGGAGTTGTTGGAGATGGCAGACCTGGTGGTCTTCGTCACCACGGTCACGCGCTATGCCGACCAGGTTCCTTGGGACATCCTCGCCCGCGTCCGCCAACGTGGCGTGCCCCTCCTGGCTGTGATCAACCTCATGCCCACCGACGAGGCCGACGAGGCGGCGGTGATGGCCGACTATCGAGCACTGATCGAAAGGGGCGACATCGACCGCCAGGGGGCGTTCGGTGACCTCGAGGTGCTCTCGGTCGCCGACGGTGCGATCGACGCGTCCATTGACGGTCTCCGTCGGGAGGCGGTGGCTCCCATCCTCGACGGCATAGAGCGACTGCGCCGCACCGACGAGGAGAGGAAGTCGATAGCTCGCCGCAGCCTTGGCGGCGCCCTCGCCGGACTGCCCGAGGCGGTGGAGAAGATCGCCGTCGAGGTGGAGAAGGAACAGGAGGAGGCTGCGTCGCTTCGCGACTCCCTCCAATCGAACTACGCGGCTGCCCGCCGACAACTGGGCGCCGAGATCGAGCGCGGCACCTTCCTCCGCAGCGAGGTCATGCGGCAGTGGCTCGACTTCGTCAACGCCGGCCCGCTGGCCCGATACCTGTCCGAAGGTGTGGGCAAGGTGGCCGCCACCATCCGCAACCTATTCCGGACCTCACCGGTCCAGCCAGCGCCTCCGGCCCGGGAGGCCGCATTCGCCGACCTGGTGACCGCGGTGGTCCAACACGCCGATACCGCCGCTTCGCGCACCGCTACGGGCTGGACCGACACACACCACGGGGCGGCGGCGCTTGCCGAGCACGCTGCACTGTGGGGGGCCAGGCCGGAGTTGGCATCCCGACTCGAGGAGACGCTGGCCGAGTGGATGGAGGAGGTCGCCGACGAGATCCAGGCGATAGGCGCCGACCGCAAGCAGATAGCTCGGGCGGCCAGCATCGGGATCAACGTGCTCGGAACCAGCGCCATCCTGGCGGTGTTCGCCCAAACCGGAGGGCTCACCGGAGCCGAGGTCGGGATTGGTGCCGCCACCGCCGTGCTCAACCAGAAGCTCTTGGAAGCGATCTTTGGTGAGGGCAACGTCGCCAAGTTCGTCAACTGGGCTCGAGCTCGTCTCGATGGAATCCTCGACGCTGTGTTCGAAATTGAGCAGCGACGATTCCTCGAAGCTCTCGGTCCCCTGGCCGAGCAGTCCGACCTGGCCTCGGAGCTGCGCCAAACGGCCCGGGCCGCCGCTCGGGTTGAAACAGCATGAACCCGATCGAGAGATTGCGGGAAGCGGCGGCCGCCGCGGCCGATCTCGGCCTGGCCGAGCAGGCCCGGTCGGCGGAGACGCTGGCAGACGAGAGCGAGCGGCGTCTCGGCTTTCCCGGCGAGATCTACGTGATGGCGCTGGTTGGCGGGACCGGAGTGGGCAAGTCTTCGGTGCTCAACGCCCTCGCCGGTGAAGAAGTCAGCCCGGCGCGGGCTCTCCGCCCCACCACCGAAACCCCGATCGCCTGGGTGGCCAACGAGGCAGAAGGCGAGATCCGCCCGTTGCTGGATTGGTTGGGGGTGGAGCGAGTCAAGGGACACGACCGTCCCGACCTGTCCGGGGTCGCCATCCTCGATCTCCCCGACATCGACAGCGTCCGCACCGAACATCGAGCCACCGTCGACGTCCTCCTCCCCCGTGTCGACGCCGTCGCCTTCGTGGTCGACCCGGAGAAGTACGACGACGAGCGGATCCACTCCTATCTCCGCAGATTGGCACCCCATGCCGATCGGATGCGGTTCATCTTCAACAAGGCCGACCGCATCGACCCCGATGAGAGGAAGGTGCTCGCCGACGATTTCCGGCGCCAGCTGGCCACCGACGGGATCCCCCTAGCCAGGGTGGACGTGGTGTCGGCTAGGGACGGTACCGGTATCGACGAGCTTCGAACCTCACTTGCCCAAGCGGCCGACGCCAAGGCGATCGTCGCGGCGAGAGTGGCCACCGATGCCGCGGCACGGACCGAAGAACTGGCCCGGGCGGCCGGCTTGGACCCGGACAGTCCCCACACCCCGTTGCTGACCCCCGCAGAAAGGGAGACCGCGGTGACGGACGCGGTGCAAGGGGCGATGGCGATTGTCGACCTCGACGGCGTATCCCGACAGATGCAGGAGGCGGTCATTCACCGCGCCTCCCGCCGGGGCGGGTCGCTTCTGGCCCGGGTGCTGAGCCTCGTGTCACTGACCACAGGGAGGAAGTCGAGAAAGGCCGATCCTGCCGCCTACCTCGTCGACTGGCGGCCCCGGGGAAGCCTGGGCCATGTGCTCAACCCGGTCCGATCGGCTCTCGTCAGGGCCGTCGGGTCGCTGCCCGCCCAAACGCGACCCTTGATACTGGCGAACTTGGGGGCGGACGAGGTGGAGACCGCGGTCACCCGGGCGCTGGATCGCTCCACTCGCAAGGCCGCAGAGGAGATGACCGTGCCCAGCTCGATCCTTTGGCCGGTAGTTGGTTTCATCCAGCTGTTCCTCGGCGCAGTGCTGGTTTTCGCCGCCGCCTGGTACCTCATCGTGATCTTCGGTCCGAACCAACTCCCCGTCGCCACCATCGACCTCCCCTATCTCGGCCCGGTGCCCACGCCACTGGTTCTGCTCACCGGCTCGCTCGCCCTGAGCGTCCTCCTTGGCTTCCTGCTCAAACTTCACTCCGCCCGGATCGGCCGCCGCATCGGTCGGGAGGCAGCGGCTCGGGTAAGAGAGTCGGTCGCACAGGCGGTCACCACCGCCGGCTTCGCAGGCCTGGATCGGGTGGAGGATGCCCGGCGCCGCCTCGCCGAACTATCGATTGACAGGTTCGCAAGCAGCTAGCAAGGGTGAGACTCCTGTTCCAGCCTGGGAAGTTCCCACAGGTGCTGGTCGCCACCGCCGACGAAAAGATCGACGAGAACGGCGCCTTCTCAGACGAGGAGACGCTCAAGTTCGTGAGCGGGCTGCTCGAGTCTGGAAGCGCTGGTGGAAACCCACCGAGAGCCCACCTAATCACGCCAAAGGCAAGATGACGCAACCCAGGGTTGTATCCGCGCATGCGTGGGATCTGGCGTCCAGAAAGAAGTCTCTCGATCGAGAAGTCGGGGAAACTCAGTTTCGTACCAGCAGCGAGTGGGTACGTTGAAGTCGCAGCTCCCGAGTGGAAGGCCCGAACATGAGCACGATGATCGACGACATTCTCAGTCACTTACCTGCTGACGAGCTGGCCGCCCGGCTGGGGACTGATCCCGATACCGCAATGGACGCAGCGCGCCGAGCCTTGCCTGCCCTACTCGGGGGCCTCGATCTAGAGGTCAAATCCGGCAAGGCTGACGTGTTGGGCGCCGCGGCCCTCAAGGACCACGATCCCGGCCGCCTCAATCATGTCAACCCCCTCTCGCTGGTCGACTTCGCGGACGGTGAGAAGATCGTCGGCCACATGTTCGGGAACAACCGCGGGGATGTGGAGCAGCGACTCGGTGCGACCGGCAAGGCCGACGCGGGCATCTTCTCCAAGCTCCTGCCCATGCTTGCGCCGCTGGTGATGTCATGGCTCGCCGGTCGGATGAAGGACAAGACCGGTTCCAGCACTGCGGGGGGCGGCGGTGGCGGTCTCGGCGACCTGCTCGGGGGTGTTCTCGGTGGACGCGGAGGAGCCTCCAGTGGGAGTGGCAGCGGTGGCGGTCTGGGCGACCTGCTTGGAGGAATCCTCGGGGGCGAGAAGGAGAAGGGCAAGCAGGCAATGCCCGACCTCGGCGCCATCTTCGACATGTTCGGGGGCGGAGATGACAGTAAAGGGGGCGACCTCGACATAGGCGACCCCCTCAAACGCCGCTGACCTCGTTCAGATCCTGCAGCAGGCCCATCCCACTTCCGGCCCCACCGTTGTCCCGCGCCCCTCGATCCCAGCGAGCGCTGCGCCACGCGAGAGTAGGGAGAGAGCCGCGGCTCTACCGGGGTTTGGGCGATCCCCCGGTCCGGGAGTGCTCCGGGGGTGAACTTGAACTCAACCTCCGAGGACTCCGAGGAGGTCAGCAGAACCGGATTAACAGTCCGTAGAACCCCCTGGTGCCTAGTGCTCCCCCGTCGGTTAGAAACCCTTTAGGGACCTCATCGTCCGGGCGTCCGACACCCACGTTGTAACGGTCTGATTTTATATGACCCGTCCGGTTCCCTACCGAGCGATGCATCGGCCCATCGGCTGCCGCACCTGACACACCACGCTGATCAGCGGGTGGCTTGGCTCTCCAGGATGCCCTTTAAGGTTTCCAGTTCGGCCTGCTCGGTCTTCCGCAGTTCTCCGCGCACCAGCGGTTCCAGCAGCTTTCGCAATCCCTTCAATGTGACCTGTCCGGCGGCTCGCACGCGGGTGGACTCCGGTCCCAGCGGCTCGAACCCGAACATCCCGTCCCAGACGATCGGCGACGCCGAAACAGTCTTGAAGGTCCAATTGCGATCCGTCTCCCATCCAATGGTTTCGAAGTCAATCTGCGATTTCATCGGCCACTTGCCCATCTCGAGTTGCACCCGGGTCCCCAAGCCGACCGGTCCGTTCGACAGCCGTTTCACCGTCGTAACGTCGGACCACCGAGGGAAATTCTCGAACGTCGTGGCAAAGTCGAACACTTCGCCGACCGGGCGGTTAATAACGATCTCACCGTTGTAGGTGATCATGAAGCTCTCCTTCCTAGGGGACGAACTCCAGCGTTACCGAATTTTGGTTTCGATGCATGGGGAGGATTACCCGTTTGGCTTCCCGATTCCTTGAAATGGGGAATTCTCCTGATGCTCAGGTACCGCACTTAGGCCAGCATGTCGTCATGAGCAAAGCCTTAGGTTCATCCGCGGTCGCAAGCGGCACGCTTCTCATCGCCGACATTTCCGGCTACACGCAATATCTGGCCGGCGCCGACCTCGATCATGCGCCGGCGATTGCCACCGATCTCCTCACCCGGGTGGTCGAGGCCATCCGGGTGCTTTTCTCAGTCAACAAGGTGGAAGGCGATGCTGTCTTCGCGTATTCTTGTGAACCCGCCCTGACCGGCTCCGAGTTGCTCGATGTGGTCGACGGAACGTACGCAGCCTTTCGTCGCCGGTTGCTCAGCGTCGGTCAGGCCACCTCGTGTGGGTGTCCGGCCTGCGGCATGGTTCCCGGCCTTGACCTGAAGGTGATTGCACACACCGGGGTCTTCAGCCGTCAGCAGATCGCAGGCCGAACAGAGCTCGTAGGCAAGGACGTGATAATTGCCCATCGCCTGCTCAAGAACAACCTCGAGTTCGCGGGAGTCGCCCCCGGATACTTGATCGTGACCGACTCATGCGTGCAGTCTTTAGGGATCGACCCCGCCGGGGCTGGCTTGATGCCGCACAGCGAGCATTACCCCCATCTGGGCGAGATCAGGGGGTGGGTAGGGAACCTCCAGAAACGACTCGATGATCAACCGAGGTGGGAGAGCCCGGCGGCCGCCTTCTACGAATCAAGGTATCTGATGGCGGGCACACCGGCCGACGTCTGGAACGCACTTGCCCCCGGCCGCAGCGACTCGTGTGTCACCAGCCGACTCTCGACGATTCACGAGGTGATCGAGTGGAGACCCTTCGAACGGCTGGTGGTGGAGGTCAAGGCTGCTGAGGCCAACCTTCTGCACGAGGTGGCGCTTGATCAACAGGGGGACGGCACGCTGGCGATAGTGAGATGGTACCGAGGACGCCGTCGGCCTAATGCCCCCCCGTGGAAGGAGATCGAGTCACGTCTGGCCCAAACCACCTCAGCCGGCCTCGAAAAGGCGCGGGACCGGTTCGCCCGAGCCGGCTGATTCATCAAGGGTTCCGGGAGCCCAAATTCTCGATAGAGTCGCCGGGAATGCAGCCGCTCCCGGTTGACCTTGCGGCCGGTTTCACGGCGCTTCACACGGGCAATTGGCAGGAAGCCAGGTCCGTCTTTGAAGCGACGCTCCTTGAAAGCGAAACCGCGGAAGCTCTTGAGGGTTTGTCACAAGTCTGGTGGTGGGCGGGCGACGAGGACAAGGCGGTGGCCTTGCGTCAGAAGGCCCACACGGCATTCCGTCGTCAGGGTGATCGAGTGCGAGCGGTGCGGTGCGCTCTTTGGGTGTCGGACGAATACCGCAGCGTGTTCGGTGACCAGGCGGCGGCCAACGGTTGGTTCACTCGGGCCCAGAGGCTGCTCGATGATCCATCGGCGGCGCCAGCATCGGGTTGGGTGGCGTTGGCCAGGGCGAGCCGGACCACCGATCCGATCGACGCCGAAGCTCAGGCCCGTCTCGCCCTGGCCGAAGCCGAGCGTTGGTCCGACACGGAATTAGAGGCGTACGCACTGGCCCAGCTCGGCCTGGCCCGAGTGACCCAGGGTGCCGTGAAGGAGGGCATATCGCATCTCGACGAGGCCATGGCCATCGCCACCTCACAGGACAACCCGGTGGTGGCCGGAGACACCGCCTGTTCGCTGATGCAAGCTGCGGAAATGATTGGCGATATTTCCCCTTTCATGGGCTGGGCGTCGCTGATCGAGCGATACATGGTCCAGCTCGGACACAGTGCCCTCATTGCCTCGTGCGGCACATGCTGCGGGGAGGTGTTCGCGGCCAATGGGAACTGGGCCGGAGCCGAGACCGAACTGCTACGGACAATCACCGCCCTCCAGCAAAGCGGGCACCGATCGCGATGCTCACACCCCGCAGCCGCCCTCGCTTCACTACGAATCCGGCAAGGACGTCTGGAAGAGGCGGAGACGATCCTCGCGCCATTCGCCAACCTGCCGGAGACCATCGGGCCCGCGGCGGCGTTGCTGATCGCCCAGGGCCATCCCGCACCGGCCGTCACCCTGCTGGGCCGGCGTCTGACCGCGATTGGCGACAATAACCTTCGCTCTGTTCCGTTGCTCTCGCTTCTGGCAGAGGCCATGGCGTTGCGCGGCGACCGCGAGGGCGCCAGCCAAGCCGCTGCCAGGCTGGAGGGGATCGCCACTGCAAGCGGGCTAGACCGGATCAAAGGCCTGGCCCTGCTGGCCCGGGCCCGAAGTTACTCGGCAAATCCAGTGCGGGCGGTGCCTCTCTACGAGGAGGCGATCGGCCTTTTCGACGCCATCAAAGCTCCCCTCGAGGCTGCCATCTCCCGGGTCGAACTCGCCCAACTGGTGATGGCGACGGATCGCGAAGTGGCGGTGGCTGAAACCCGTGCCGCCCTCGGCGCCCTCGACCGACTCGGCGCCACTCATGAGGCCGACCGGGCAGCGGCCTTACTTCGCAGCCTGGGAGTGCGGGGACAGACCGGAGCCAAAGGCAAAGAACGGCTGACTGAACGGGAGACCGAGGTTCTTGATCTGGTGGCGCGGGGAATGACAAATTCCGAGATCGCCGAGCGGCTATTTATAAGCCAGAAGACCGCTGCCAACCATGTCAGCAACATCCTGATGAAGCTCGGTGTGAGAAGCCGCACCGAGGCAGCGTCGGTGGCTTTGAGGAGCTGAGTCAGCGCTGGAATCCGTGGCGATGCAAGGCCTAGTCGATCCGGGTCGCTGTAAGCGCCCGACGGGTGACCCCGGTTAGGACCTGGGTTGAGCTTTGCCGAGGGCCCTGAGGATCGGTGTTCGGGCTGCGACGCGTCCCACTTCCCTAAGGCCCCAGACCGAGTTCGAATGGCTGTGGTCGGCCTCGAGGTGGACTTACTGATGTCTAGCGCCGGCCACCTCACGAGGCTCAGATAGTCCAGGACAGACCATCAGGTCCCGTTTCCCTAAGGGCGAGTTCAGCGTGATCGGTAGACGCGTGAGCGATGGTCGATCCGAACTACCTCGACGGTCCCGGCCTCCTCGTTCACTCGGTAGATGATCCGATAGACGCCGCGCCTTGCAGCGAGGTATCCGCTCAGCTCTCGGAGTAGGGGCTTGCCGACTCGGTGTGGGTCATCGACCAAAGGTCCGACCATGAAGTCGACTATGGCGGATGCGACCTTGGGCGGAAGTCGATTGAGCCCACGTTCGGCTGATGCTGCCACCACCAGCCTCCACCGGATCATTCTTTAAGATACTTCTCTCGAAGCTCCGCGGCGCTCACTGACTTCCCGGTGTCGATCTCATGCTGCGCCTTTTGGATTTCGTCGAGGGCTCCCGGAGTGGAGAGAAGGTCCAAGGTCTCTTCCATTGACTCGAGGTCGTCCGGGCTCAGTAGCACAGCGGCAGGCCGCCCGCGTTTGGTGACCACTACTCGTTCGTGGTGGTGTTCCACTCGATCCACCATCTCCGAAAGGCGCTTCTTGACCTCGGCTAGCGGGAAAGTCGCATCAGTCATGACCATAATTCTAGTCACGGTTTGAGATCGACTGTGAAGAGTCATTCCAGTGTTCGTCCCGGTTCCCTAGGGCACGCGGCTCGAAGAAGCCGGGATCCTGATGGAACGGCCTTTTGCTCGGAAGCGGAGGGGTCGGCCCCGTCGAATGTTTGCGGCGACTGAGCTGATCGACCTTCTGGCCTGACCAGCAGCAGCACCGGTTTCTCCTGCGGCCCCCGGTTCCGGGTCAGCGTGTGAGACCGAGGTACGATAGAGGTATGAGGGAAGAAGCGGTCAGCCGTGGCGATCTGGTACTCATCGGAGGCGCCGAAGACAAGGTGGGGCCGAAGAAAATCCTGCAGCGCTTCATCGATCTCGCCGGAGCATCCGACTCCCGGATCGTGGTCCTCGCCACCGCCTCCTCGCTGGGCGAGTCGATAGTCGAGGTATATCACAGCCTGTTCACCGGGATGGGCGCCGCCGAGGTGACCGGTCTGATGCCGATGGGCCGGTCGGAGGCTAATGCCGAGTCCACTACGGCGGCCCTCGACGGGGCTACCGGTGTCTTCATGACCGGCGGTAACCAGTCGAAGCTGACCTCGGTGGTGGCCGGGACCGCCTTGGGGCGGAAACTGGTCGAGATGAACCGGTCGGGAACGGTAGTAGGAGGCACCTCGGCGGGTGCCAGTGCGATCAGCTCACACATGGTGGCGTTCGGGCCTTCCGGCGACGTCCCCAAACAGCGGATGGGCCAGATGAGCGCCGGGCTTGGTCTGCTCCACGACGTGATCATCGATCAGCATTTCAGTAAGCGAAACCGGATCGGAAGACTTCTCTCCCTCGTCGCTCACTCCCCGATGCTTCTCGGTATCGGGCTGGACGAGGACACCGCGGTGATAGTCGACTCCGATGACATCATCGACGTCGTTGGCAGAGGGGCGGCGTTCATCGTCGACGGCTCACATATCCAGACCGACGCCTTTCGCGTCAAGCGTTACGATCCCCTGATGGTATCGGGCGCCATCCTCCACTCTCTGCCCGCAGGGTCTCGTTTCGACCTTCGCCTGCGCAACCTGGTCTCCGCACCTCCGCGGGACGACCGCTTCCTGGCGGCGGAGGACCGGTGAACGGTAAGCCTGGCCGCGAGTTCGAACAGGCCTCCTGAGAGGAATAGGCGAGGCGGAGTAGATGTCCGAAGAGAGTGCTCCCCGACCGGACCTGGTCATCCTGGAGCGTCAGGTCTACCTCGGTCCAAACTACTGGTCCTACCGTCCCTGCGTCAGGCTCCTCGTCGACCTCCGCTCCCTCGAGGACTTCCCCTCGAACAAGCTCGACGGATTCACCGACCGACTGCTGGAGCTACTCCCCGGCCTCAAAGACCACACCTGTTCCCGCGAGACGCCCGGAGGATTTGTGGAGCGTCTCCGCGAGGGCACCTGGGCCGGCCATGTCGCCGAGCACATCGCTCTGGAGCTGCAGCGCTACACCGGTGCCGCCGTATACCGGGGGAAGACCAGGGGAGCGGGGGCCCGTGGCCGGTACAACGTGATCTACGGCTATCGCGACGAGGAAGTTGCGCTCCAAGCCGGCGACCTCTCGGTGAAAATCGTCAACCATCTGGTGGCCCCCGACGAGGTCGCCTTGCACTTCGGCGAAGGTGTCAAGGACCTGATCGACACAGCGGACAGAGTCGCCTTCGGACCCTCCACTCAAGCGATCATCGACGAGGCAGCCTCCAGGGATATCCCCTATCTGCGTCTCGACAAGCATTCCCTGGTCCAGCTGGGCCAGGGGGTCCATCAGAAGCGGATTCGCGCCGCCATCACCTCCCAGACCTCCTGGTTGGCTGTCGACATAGCCAGCGACAAGAGGCTCACTTCCGAGCTTCTGGCCAACGCCGGTCTCCCCGTGCCCCGCGGTCACGAGGTGCATTCCGAGGAGGAGGCGATCCAAGCGGCGGACCGGCTCGGTTATCCGGTGGCGGTGAAGCCCTCCGACGGCAACCACGGACGGGGGGTGAGCCTGGGGATCGAGTCCCCTGCTGCGGTCCGAGAGGCTTTCGCCCTCGCCCGGGCAGAAGCCAGGAACGGCGGCGTCATCGTGGAGAACTTCGTCACGGGGAAGGACTACCGGGTTCTGGTGATCGGGGGAACCATGGCAGCCCTCGCCGAACGGGTCCCCGCTCAAGTCGTCGGCGATGGCTCGCACACGGTCGAAGAGCTGGTGACGGAGACCAATCTGGATCCCCGACGGGGGATAGGTCACGAGAAGGTGCTCACCCGGATCGAGCTCGACGAGCTCGCGGTGAAGTTGATTGCCGAACAGGGATATCAGCTCGACGGAGTGCCTCCGGAGGGCGAGGTGGTAAAGATTCGGCTGACGGCCAACCTATCTACCGGTGGCACCTCGATAGATCGCACCACCGAGGCACACCCGGAGAACGTGGAGATTGCCGAGGCGGCCGCCCGGGTGGTCGGCCTGGATGTAGCTGGCGTGGATTTCGTGGCACCCGACATCACGCTTCCGGTACGGGAGACGGGTGGGGCCATCGTCGAGGTGAATGCTGGGCCCGGTTTCCGGATGCACACCCATCCCACCGAAGGTGACCTTCAATACGTGGCGAAGCCGCTGGTCGACTTGCTCTTTCCGCCCGGGTCGCCGAGCCGCATCCCCATAGTCGCGGTGACTGGGACCAATGGGAAGACCACAACCGTGCGCATGGTCTCCCACATCCTGAGAGGGACCGGCCGGAAAGTGGGGATGACCTCCACGGACGGGATCATGGTCGACGAGCGTCTCATCATCAGGGGCGACGCCTCAGGCCCGCGGTCGGCCCGCATGGTGCTGCAGAACCCAGACGTGGACTTCGCGGTCTTCGAGGTGGCCCGGGGTGGGTTGCTCCGGGAAGGCTTGGGTTACGAGCGTCACGATGTGGGGGTGGTCCTCAACGTCTCATCGGACCATCTCGGGAGACATGGCATCGACACCCTGAAAGATCTCGCCAACTTGAAGCAGGTCGTAGTGGAGGCGGTGCCGAGGGGAGGCTATTCAGTGCTCAACGCCGACGACCCGCTGGTTGTGGAGATGAGAGGTGCCTCCTCCGGGGAGGTGATCTGGTTCTCAATGGACCCGGACAACGAGGTCGTCGCCTCCCACGTGCGCCGTGATGGCTGGGCCGTGGTGCTGGAGAACACCGACCAGGGCGAAGCCATCGTTATCAAGCAAGGGGCCCGGACCTTGCCGCTGTCCCAGGTTCGCCGTATCCCGGTCACGTTTCGGGGGCGCGCTCGGATGATGGTTGCCAACACCTTGGCGGCGACCGCCGCCGCGCACGCCGCCGGGATCCACCTCCACGACATCCGGCAGGGTCTGCTCACCTTCACCCCGTCTTACGCCCTCGCCCCGGGTCGGCTCAACATGGTGGAGGTGGCTGGGGTGACCGTTGTCGTCGACTATGCCCACAATCCCGCCGGTCTGCGGTCGCTGGGTGAGTTCGTGGACAATCTGGCCAGCCCCAGCGCTCCCGGAGCCCTCGTGGTTCGGCGACGGATCGGGGTCATCGCAATCCCTGGTGACCGCCGGGACCAGGACATGATCGAGATGGGCGAGATCGCAGCAGATCACTTCGATCAGGTCATCGTCCGGGAGGACCTCGACCGGAGGGGTCGTGACCCGGGCGAGACGGCGAGTGTGGTGATGTCGGGCGTTGAGGCCCGGATGAAAGCTGGGAAGGGTCGGGCCCGGGTCGTCGAGGTAGTCGAGGACGAGATCGAGGCGGTGCAGCGGGCGTTGAGCCGAGCCCACGAAGGTGACGTCGTCGTGCTCTGCGTCGACCGTCTCGATGAGGTCTGGGAGTTGCTCGAGCCACATAGTGAAGGCTGATCCACTGGGGTTGCCGTCGGTCGACACCCACGCCGGAGTACGCGAACGGTCCGGGCTGCACAGGTCGAATAGCAGACCATCGGGAGAGTGATGGTTGGCTGGGTCAGCTCGTCAGTGTCCGCAGCCGTTCGTTGTCGACCGGGACTGCGTTCTGTCGAGCCAGCCAGGCGAAGATCTCCTCACGTTGGGCGTGGGCACAGACTGCCACCACGTCGCCCGGCGCCGCCTCGGCGTGGAAGGTCTCCAACCCGGTGAGCTCGTCGGGGAACACCGGAACGCCCCGGGACCCGCCCCGGGCCGCACCCCTCTGTAGGACCGCGTTCATGCTCTCGTTCGTTCGGCCCCTGAGGAACTCTTTCTTTTCGGTGATCCCGAGCCGATCGGCACCGCGGACACCGATCTCGGCGAAACGCTCCAGCAGGTCGTCGGTGCGGTCGCCGGCAGTTCCCACCAGCAGCCACACGAGGCGATTGCCTGCGGCCAAGGCTCGAAGAACGTCGACCAGCGCTTGCAGGCTCTGGGCGTTGTGGGCGTAGTCGACTACCACGATCCTGTCGTCAAGTTCCCAGATGTTCATCCGCCCCGGGTTCTGGCTGAGGTCGGGGTGGAAGGTGCGCAGCCCCTCAGCCACCACGGTGGGCGGGAGCCCCAGCCCGATGGCGGCTGCAGCAGCGGCCAGCGCGTTGGAGATGTTGACCCTGGATAGCCCGGCCAGGGCGACCGGTACCTCGGCGATCTTCACGACCCGGGCGATCCCGCCGGCGGTGTTGACGATCACCCAACCGTCCTCGACGGTCGCCACCCATCCCCCGGAGTCGAGCACCTCGCGCAGCTCTGCAATGCCCGGGTCGGTGGAGAAGGCGAACACCCGCCCGGGCGACCGCCCTCGTCTGGCGAACACCCGGTCGTCTTCGGCGTTGACCACGGCCCAGCCGTCGGGACGCACGGCGGCGAGGATCGAAGTCTTCACCTCGGCCAACCGATCGAGATCGGTGACGTGATACTCCCCGAGGTGGTCGGCTGACACGTTGGTCACCACGGCGACGTCGACCCGGGTGACACCCATGCCGCGGCGGAGGAGACCGCCCCGGGCGACCTCTAGGATGGCGAGTTGTGCCCCTTCGGCGGTGACGGCGGCGCGGGCTCCACCGGGCCCGGACCAGTCGCCCTCGTCGAGGGTCACGCCGTCGAGGTATATCCCGTCGGTGGTGCACCAGGACACCCTTCGCCCCGCAACCCGCCCGATATGAGCGAGCAGCCTGGTGACGGTGGTCTTCCCGTTTGTCCCGGTCACCGCCACGACCGGTATCGGGGGATCGATGGCCTCAGGACCGTCGCCTGGATCAACGTCCCGCACCGCGCGGGATGCCGTTTCGAGGTAGTTTTCCCAATTCCGGGGATGTTCCCGAAGGAGCCGGGCCAGCTCATCCGCCAGCGCCTCGGCCCTTCCTCTCTGCTCCCATGTGAAGGCGAGCAAGACGATGTCGTCGCCCAACCGGGTGGTCCGTGCTGCCAGGTTGACCCCGGCACGCCTGGCAATCATCCCGAGGAGGCGCTCCGGGTGGGCGGAGTCCTCCAGCAGTCGGGCGTTGATGGTCAACTCCACCGCCGGCTCGGAAAAGTGGATGTTGGGGCCCTCGAGGACCCTTACCTCGATCATGCCCTGAGCAACCAAGATCGCCGCAGACTATTGCCGGCGCAGCGCCATCAAAGTGATCTTTTCGTGAATAGCCCCTGATAGGCAGACAAATGAGGACAAGAGTGGACATTTCGGGCCGAAGAACCACTAGGTGTCCGATGGCCCCCCGTCGTGCCGAACTACGTTCGATAACGTCCAGGATGAGCCGCGTCGAATGTTTACGGCGTCTGAGCTGATTGACCTTCTGGCCCGACCAGCAGTAGATACACCGCCGAGGCGGTGCCTCCTCGGGTCGCGATCGATCGCGTGCGTTTGAGATGGAGAATCCTCAAAGCCTAGCGCTGTCGCGATGTCGTGATATCATGGTGCCATGAGTAAGCAGACAACAGTGCGCCTTCCCGAAGGCCTGGCAGATGAGGCCGAGGCGGTGGCTCGCGTCCAAGGTACGAGCCTCAACGCCCTGATCATCGAAGCGCTCAGCAACGAGATCCAGCGGGTTCGAGAGGATAGGGAATTCACCAGCCGAGCGAAGCGGCTACTCGAACGTGATCGGGAGTTGCTCGAACGTCTCGGCCGGTGATCCGGTACGTCACCCTGGCGGAGTACATGTGGTTGGCCGAGCAGGTCACCGGTGTCGACGCCGACGTGCTAGCCAAGGCTTCCAGGGTCTGACAGCTTCGTGCATACCTTCGTTCTACACGTCCTCACCGGATAGTGGCGAGTACGACCGGTCAGTGCTCGGCGAAGTGGGTCCGGGACGAGGGCAGAAGCGGCGGTACGAACAGTCCCAGGCCGATGCCTCCGTAGACCACCTAAAGCCCCGACAGCATCGGCACAGCCCTTGGCCGGTCCTCGAACTCCTCGGCCCCGCCGAAGTCGAGGACAACCCTCGGAACAACAGCATGCGTGCCCTCTGACCTCGAGCACGTGCCGCGGCTCTGGAATTGGGACTTGGTGCTAGCTTGGACCGCAGGAGAGACTCGGAAACCATTGTTTCGTGTCTCCAGACATTCGGGCTCCGACCCGGAGGCAGTTCGGCCAACCAGCTAAGGAGAACAAGATGAACAGGAACGTCGGGTTTGGAGGTTCGCTCTTCCTCATCGCAGTAGGCGCCATCCTGAGGTTCGGCGTATCGGTGGACACCGAAGGGTTCAACCTGCACACGATCGGGCTGATCCTGATGGGAGTCGGCGCGCTGGGCATCATCCTCACCCTGGTGGCGATGAACACCCCGGCGAAGGAACAGCGCACCGAGTATGTCGCCAAGGATGTCGACGTCGAGACCCGGGACGACTACACCGACAGGCCCTAGCGCCGACCTGGTCGCCCACCAGGATCGGTGACGATCACCAGATCGGAGACGATCAGGCGAGGACGGACAAAATCACCGAGGGCTCCGGTCACAACCCCGGGTCGGTGCCACCGCCAGCCTCGAACACCGTCTCGAGGACGATCGCCTGGGTGGGACATGCCGCCGCCACTTCGCGCAGGATGTCCTCATCGACGGTGCTGACATCGCGTAGTTCAGGCTTCTGGAAGTCGCCTTGACGCCATCCGAAGGCAGACGGGGCTAGAACGACGCAGGTTCCTGCACCGATGCACCGCCTCCGGTCGATGATCACCCTCACTGCCATGTGACCCCCGCCCTTATCGCATACTGGATGGCCTCTTCAGGTGATGATGCTCCCAGCTTGGCCAACAACTCCTCCACCTCAGCCGCATAAGTGTCTCCCTCGGCAACTGATCCCCCGGCAATGGCCCGGATCAGCTCGATGTCGGTTTCGCCCAGTGCGGCGGCTTCCGCCGGTTGGACTTCCGGAGTGGGCTCGAACCCGACGATGTCGGCCATCTCACGATGGGTCGGCAAGGCGAACCACTTCGCCTTGATGGCGGGGTCGCCGATGACCATGTCGACGAACCCGAATCCACCGAGGATCTCCCCGATGAGGGCGGGGGCCTCCGGTTCACCGCCGAGGATGAGGATCCTTGCAGCTGCCCAGAGGGCATGGAGGTATTGGGTGAGGAAGGTCTCCCCGTCGAGGTCCAGTGCGGCGCGAGCTTCGTCGGCCGCAATCACGGTGTCGCCTTCGGCGGCGGCGAGAGCGAGAGCGGCGTGGGCGTCGGCAGCCCAGGGAAGCCGGGCACCGAGGGGCCGCACCGCCTCCAAGGTCTCGTTGGCCGCATTCTTCGCCTTTCTGAAAGCCTCCATGTCGCCAGTGGCCACACCTATCCGGGCAGCCTCGAATGCGAGAGTGGATGTTGCCTCACAACGAGCACCGGGATTCTTCTGTCCTGCTAGTTCGGCTGCCCTCTCGAAGTGGCCGACCATTCCGGTGAGATCGTCTCGGGCGGCTGCGAGGGATCCCCGCCACATCTCAAGCCGGCGAGCCATCGAAGTGCTGGCCACCGTCATCGCTGCGGTGGCGGCGGCGCCTAACCAGGTATCACACTGGGCATGATCGCCGATGCTCAGGTGGGTCATCGCGATCCCTCCCGCGGCAAGAGCCTCCAGCCAGCGGTCGCCGAGGGCACGAGCCGCATCGAAGGCCTCCCGACCCCGTTCCAGCGCAAGAGCCGGTTGAAGATTGAAGCGGGCGAAGCTGTGGATGCTGTAAAGCATCAGAGCGTCGTCGACCGCTCGTTGACTCTCGGTGACCTCACCCTTCCGGCTGTGGTGGAGGGCCCTGATGTGCTCCATCCGGCCGGCCATACCCGTCGCAGTCGGATCGGCGACATGGGCGTAAGCCATCGAGATCAAAGCGGACATCGACCCTCTCTTGTCGCCGACCTCCTCGTAGATCCGGAAGGCCTCCTCGGCCATCTCCTTGGCTTTGGAGAAGAGCTCTGGGCCCTGCATGAGCACCTCGATCCTGGAGGAGCCGGCCTCGAGCACAGCAAGGGCTTGTTGGCTGACGCGTCCCCCCTCGATCACCGCCAGTTCACGAAGGGCGTCGGCCTCCCCGTGTCGGTCACCAAGGTCTCTGGCGATTTCCAAGGCCCGCCTGTAGGCCGTTTCGGCACCGTCGAGGCGGGCGTCGTCGAGCGGCCAGTATGCCTCCCCGATCGGCGCCCTCGACTTCGCCTGGCCGAGTTCGAGGCATGCCGCCAGCTCCAGTGCCCGGTCCCCCGACGACTCCGCCCCCTCACAGACGGCGGTCGCCAGGTCGGCGGCCATATCGAAGTCCTGGTTGGTCCGGGCGGCAGACGCCCTCCGCAGCTTCACCTCGGCGTCGAGCCCAGGGACTGCGGCCGCGGTGGTGAGTGCGGCCATCTCGGCGAGGTTTGCCATGCGATCCATGCCCCGTTCGAGCACGGCTAGGGCGTCGTCCTTGACCCGAAGCATCTCGATTCGGTCCCCGGGGTCGGAAGCTACGGGGAGGGTGGCGTCGATGATCCTGACACTCTCCTCAGGCGCCGACACATTCATGGCTGCACGTGCGGCCTGGATGGCGCTCGACACGGCCAATGCCTGGTCACCCGACTTCATGGCGTGATAGGCGAGCATCGAAAGGTTCTCGGTGCCGCCGTCCTCGGCCAGGATCCGGGCTATCGCCCCATGGATGGCTCGTTGCCGCTGGCGGGATACCGACTCGACCAGGGACGCCCTGATCTGGTCGTGGGAGAAGGAATAGTCGTATCGGGAGCCCGCCGGCTCCTCGATCAGGAGACCGAGATCAATGGCGTTCTGGAGATGCTCCCCGAGCTGCCAGTCGGGAGTTGGTGCGGTTCCGTCCAGGATGGCGAAGACACGGCCCACATCCCCGAGTCGGAGTCTCCGCCCGAGGAGGCCGGCGTCGGCGAGCAACCCCCGACACTCCGGGGCCATCTGCGCCAGCCGGCGCTCGATCAGCGACTGGATCGAGGAGGGCACGGTGGGCCCGCTCAGCTTGGTCATGGTCCAGGTGCCGTCGATCAGCTGCAGCGCCTCCCCCTCCCGGTAGGCGCGGGCTAGCTCCTCGATGAAGAAGGGGACGCCCTCCGAGCGGGCGTGGAGGCTGCCGAGGGTGCCGTCGTCGACAGGGGCGCCGAGTAGGCCTTCCAGAAGAGCGCCCGTCTGGAGACGGCTCAACCGTTGCAATCGGAGGAGACTTGTCACCCGCATCCGGTCGAGGTCGGCGATGAGCCTCCCCGCCCCACCCGAGGCCGAGTCGGAGTAGGGGCGGATACAGATGAGGAGGAAGACGGGGCCTGAGGCCAGGGTTCGGACCAGGTACCGGATCAGCTGGATGCTGTCCTCGTCGGCCCACTGCAGGTCGTCGAAGAGAAGGGCGACAGGGCGTTCCCGGGTCAATGCGACGAATGCCGAGGCCACCTCGTCGAAGGTGCGAAGCATCTGCTCTTGTGGAGTCAGGCCATCGGACCTGGCACTCCCTCCGGAGATGGCCTCCCGGGCACGGTCGAGTTGCTCGAGGGCCCTCGCCTCCCGAGCGATCGCCGCCATTCGGGGCGACGACAACAGCGACCGGAACAGGAGGAACGGTCCTCGCAGCTCCTCGTCGGCAGTCGCGTCGAGGACCCAGAACGGGGGTTCCGCTTCGGTTGCCATCTGGGTGGTGGCCTCGAGAATCCTCGTCTTTCCGATCCCGGCTTCACCTTCGACCACCACCGCCTGGAGGCCGGCGGTGGGAGCAGCACGGAGCCGCTCTCCAATGGTTGCCTGTTCGGCGGTCCTCCCGACCATTGGACCGACCGCCCGCGGGGCGGCAGCGTCAAAGACCGAATCCGAGGCGGCGCGGACCTCCCTCGACGCCCGGGGCCCCCTCTCTTCGCCATCTCTCCACAGGACCTCGGAGAGCCGCCACCGGTCGGGGAATCCCTTGAGCAAGAAGAGCCCCCGGTCGACGACCCGGGTCTCGGCCAGGCTTCCCGCAAGGTCGGCCACCAGTTGGGAGACCAGGATCTGGCCTCCCTGCGCCTTGGCGGCGATCCGGGAGGCGGCATGGACCGCGGTCCCGTGGGCGTCACCGATGCTGTGGGTCACATCGCCACTGTTGATCCCGATGCGGACTGAGATGGGTAGGTCGGGATTGGCCTGGTTGTGGGTGGCGATCGCCCGCTGGATCGACACCGCCGCCTCGATGGCCTGGTTGGCCGAGGTGAAGAGTGCCATGAACCCGTCACCGAGTGACTTCGCCTCCACACCACCGCTGATGAGCAGGCGGGAGCGTATGAGCTCGTCATGGGCGCCGATCACCTCGTTCGCCCGAGTGTCCCCGTATTTGACACGAAGGTCGGTTGAGCCTTCGAGGTCGGTGAACAGGATCGTGTATGTCCCCTGAGTGGTCGGAGCTCCGGACAAGTTCAACCCCGCCTGGGAGTGCCGGTGTCGCTGACGGGTGCCGCCATTTCGACGCAGGCTCTACGACCGAGATTCATACCTTCACTTTGGCACACTCACCGATCCTCACCGACAAAAACGCGCTGGACACCTGCGAGTTCAATCTATTTGCGAGGACCGGCAAGTTCCACTCGCCACTGGCACGCGCCACTTCCGAGAACTCCAACTGCTCGGTCTTCTCAGTGAGCCGTAATGGTGTGGTGGGATCGTCAGTCGATCTCGAATACCTCGGCGGGTCCGAACACGCCGGAAACCGCGTTCCTGGTTGCCCACAGACTCCCGTCCTTCCCAAAGGTGATGGCGGTCAGTTCGATGATGTCGGTTGCCACCTCCACACACATTTTTGAGGACAGATCGCACGAGTTGATGGTGCCCCCGACTGGGGTTCCGAAGATCTCGACCGCAGCCCAACTCGCCTCATCCAGTTCGGCCACGTAGAGGTTTCCATCTGGGCCGAACGCGAGGTCGATTATCGAGGTGAACCCGCCATCGAAAACGAGGACGCATCTCGGATTCGGGCAGTCGGCTCCGGTTGCGTTCGGTGCCACCTTCCAGATCCGAGACTCTCCGGTGGGTCCGGGGAACCCCTTGAGCTCACCCACGTAGTACCAGCCATCGGGTCCGATGGCCACGCTGGTGGGCACCGCCTCAGCGGGCATCATCTCGGGGAGGAAGCAGGGGAAGTCCATTGAGTCTGGAGGGCAATCGGCCAGATCCTTGATGTTCTGTGTGGAGACGACCTCGTCGGGGAACACCGCGAGGACCTTCACCTGGCCCCGGTTGTTGACATGGAGCAGGTCGTTGCCACCGGCATCGACGACCAGAGCAGCTCCTCCCCCCAGCGACTGCACGTCGAAGGGGTTGGAGTCAGGCACATCGTGCCCAGGAATGTGACCGTCGGGGTTGACGGCTTCCTCGAAGGCGAAGAGGTTCACAATGAGGCGGCTCCCTCCGTTGGAGACACGCCACAGACCCTGCCCGGTGTCCGCAGTCGGATCCGCCCCGGCGCCAGTGGTCACCCAGAACGTGCCGGATCCGATTGCGCTCACGTCGGTCACTCCTGGACGAGAGATGGTCCGCACTATCGAATCGTTCTTGACGGTGATGATGCCGGTACTAGCGTCGGCTACCAGCAGGTCACCGTTCGGTGCGGTACCCAGACCGAACAGCGGGCCCTGAAATCCGCCCAACGCCCCGGCGACTGCCGGTGCCGCCAGCAGGGCTACGACGCCTGCCAGTGTCACGAGTTTGCCCCTCAGACTTCTCATAGGTACTCCTCTTGTTTGGGGCGTGTCGTCTTCTCACGCTCACCGCGCTAAACCTACCAACAGGCGGTGCATAGTGGAGAAGGTCGACGCGGAAACCCGGGAGTCACCCATGATCGTGGCCTCAAGTCCGGGAGCGGTCAGGTGGCGCGGCGGGGTGGGGTGACCGGGGCCGAGCGGACCGAGGCCAGGGTGAGCAGCCCGATGACGATCGGGAGGATCACCGCGAAGCCGATCATCCACGCCCAGGGCACCACCACCCGGGCACCGTCGACCAGTCCGAATGGGCCCGAGTGGACGTAGTCGTTGGCCGAGTTGAACACCTTCACAAGCCCGAGGCCCAAAGGCACCGCCAGTGCCATCGCGACCAGGGTTTGGTATCCGGTGAGAAGACCGAGAAAGCGACGTCGGATCGAACCCGGCGCTCCTACCGCGACGATCGTCGACACTTCGTTGTCGACCTCGGCAGCGGACACTGCGGTCACCAGGGCGACCACGATCAGCACCACCACCAGGGTGGCTGCTGCCATCAGCAGATAGACGATCGAGGGTTCGAGACTGGCATAACCGCCATTGATCTCGAGCCCGGACGACCACATCTTCTGTGATTCGTCCTGGGTCATCGGTCGTTCCAAGGTGAACAGTGCTACCGGTCTGGTGGCCACCTCCCCGAACTGGGATCGCATCGACTCGGGTATCAGGACCCGGGACATGCTCCATTGGAGGACGGCAACCGGGTACTCACGGGCGGGGTAGATGACCCCTCCCAGTTCGACCCTGGTGACCTGGTCCTCAACCCCGAGAACCACGATCTCCCCGTTGGCGATCGACGCTGCCACACCGTCATGACCGAGGACACGGATCAGGTCCGGGTTGGCCACCGCCACCGGATAGCCGTCGGTCAGCTGAGGGCTGATCACATTCCCGTCGCCCGACTCCCGGATGTCGAGGAGTTGGCCGGTGACCACGAAGATGTCAAGGGTGTCGAACAGGGCGACGTCGCGTTCGGGGACGATCCCGGCGATCTCGGCCACGTCTGCCTCGGTGATCGGGTTGGACCCACCGAAGTTGACGTTGCGATAGTTGCCGCTCAGGACCAGTTGGTCGGATGGCGACGGCAAACCGAAGGCGAGTTGCTGCTCGGCCGTGGTGGCGGAGACCACCATCGAGATCACCGGGGCGAGGAGGATCACCATGATGGCGGCGACGGCCACCGCCGAGCGGGTCCGGTTGCGACCCGAGTCTCTGAGCACCAGACGACCCGTCGCCGGGACCTTGTCAGAGAGCTCGGCGACCCCGGCGAGGATCGGACTGGCGAGCAAGGCGACGCCGCCGACGACGGCGGTGGCCCCGATGCCGACCATTACCCCGGCGGAGCTACTGGTGGAAACAAGGGAGACCGAGATGAGGAGTGCCCCCACCGCGGCAAGACCGATCCCTAGGGGGATGATCCACTTTTTCGGTGCTAGCACCGGCATCCGACCCTGGAGGGCGGTGGTGGTGGGCACCCGTGAGGCGGTCCGGGCCGGGATCATGACGGCGAGGAGGACGGCCACGACTGCCACCAGCACCGGGCCCAGGATGTCGGTGAAAGCGACGCCCACTCCTGTGATAACCCTGGAAACGAAACGTTGGATGAACGGTCGAGCGAGGACCATGACCGCGACACCGAGGGCAACGCCTAGACCCGCCCCGATCATCCCGATGGTCAGGCCTTCACCCACCACGGAGCTCTTGACATGTCGGGTCGAAGCCCCGTTGGCCCCCATCAGCCCGATCTCACGGAGCCGACGCCGGGTGCCGGCGGCGAAGGCTGCGCCGGTGATGAAGGCGACCTCGACCAGGACGACGGCGGCGGCGGCAGTCGAGATGAGACCGGGGCTGTCCTCGAACCCGCCCTGGTTGAGCCATTGGGTCCGGGTCTCCACATAAAGGTCGGGCAAGCCCGTCGGTCGTCCGCTTCCGTAGATCATCTGGTGTGCGGCGTTGTAGACGATGTCCTCGATGGTCTGCCCCGGCCCGGGTTGGGTGTTCCTCACCAGTTCGACCAGTTGGGCGATGTCAGCCCCCGTGAGCAGGAGAGAGGTGTAGGGATCACCTTCGAGGAATGCCAGCTCGGGAGGCAAGGGGTCGACCGCAGGCTCTGGCCAGAACTCGGTCTGGGCGCCGTTGTACCAACTTTCCAACATCGTCATGGCTGCTGTTTCCGCACCCGGGCCAGAGATGAGCATTCCAGGCCCGTCGAGGCCAACCTCGGCGTTCCCCACAAGTGGTTCGAGGGCGCCGGGGCTGAGCAGGATCACACTGCTCTGGAAATAGAAGGGCTCACTGACCGTGCCCACCACAGTCAGAGAACCGAAGGGAAGGTTGTCGAACTCGACCGTGTCGCCGACGGTGATCTCCAGTGTTTCCAACAAGGCTGGAGAGAGTGCTACCTCCCCTGCTTGTGTGGGGAGGTCACCGCCAACTCGAACCAGGAAGCCGGCGGTTACCGGATCTGACATGTCCAGATCCCAGACCTGGGCATAAGCGCCCTCCTCCAGTCGTGTACCGATCTGTCGAAGCCGTGTGATCGTGGCTTCGGGCGCCACCTCGTTGAGGGTGTCGTCGATCCACTGCTCCAGCTCCGGTGTCGGCCAGTACACATGGAGTCGCGCCTCGGCGTTCCCGAAGTAGCTCTGGGCTTGTTCCTCTCTGGTGAGTCCGCTGGCCCGGACGATCCCGGCGACAACAACTCCGAAGGCCACGGGGACCGCGACCAAGAGAACCAGGAATATCGTCCGCTTCCGGTTGCGCCGGGTGTTCTTCACCGCAACCCGGTACGCCGCCCGCCTACCGCTCATGACAGGTCAGCGGTGGGGAGAGGACTCTTCGCCCGCTCCGAGATACCCTCGACCCGACCGTCTCGGAGCCGGATAACACGGTCGGCCCACGCCGCATATGCCGGCTCGTGGGTGACCATGAGGGCGGCGGCACCTGCGTCGCAGCGGCTTCTCAGCAGCTTGAGGATCGACTCGCTGGTCGCCTCATCCAAGGCACCGGTCGGTTCGTCGGCGAGGAGGACGGAACGCTGCCCGATCAGCCCACGGGCGATCGCCACCCGCTGCTGCTCCCCACCTGAGAGCTGGTCCGGGTACCGATCGGCCATCCCGCCCATCTCGACCTCTTCTAGAGCCTTCTCGGCCATTGTTCGGGCCTGGTCGGGCTTGATCCCGTCGAGCTCTAGTGGGAGGGAAATGTTCTCGGCCGCGGTCAGCGAGGGCAACAAGTTGAACTGCTGAAAGACATAGCCGACGGCGACCCGTCTCACCCTGGCCAGTTCGTTCTTGGAGAGGGTGGCCAGGTTCCGCCCGGCGACGATCACCTCACCGGAGGTGGGCTCGTCGAGGGCCCCGGCCATGTTGAGGAGGGTGGTCTTGCCGGATCCGGAGCGCCCGGTCACCGCCACCAGCTCACCCGGCATCAGGTCGAGGTCGATGCTGACCAGGGCGTCGACACGCTGTGCGCCGGACCCGTGGGTCTTGCCGAGGCGACGCATGGAGAGGATGGGTTCGGTCACGATGTCACCTCCACGGCCTCGTCCACTCCGACCAACTTGGACCCGAGCTCGGGGAGCCGGGGCATCGAATCGAGCTTGGACTCGACCCGTTCCAACCAGCGCAACTCGGCGTCGGCGCTGAGGATGAGACGGTCGAGGTGGAGCTGCCAGGCGAAGTCGTCCTCGGCATCGTCGGCCTTGAGGGTGGTGTAGTCCTGGAGGAGGGCCATGGTCTTGCCACGCTGCTTCTCGATCACCCTCCTCGGGTCGACGACACCGGAGACCATCGCCATGAGGACCTTCAACGAGATCTCGTCCCGACCGGACGCTGCCAGGTCGACCGGGGAGGCAAGCCAAGCGGTCGCCTCCTCAAGCCCTGGATCGGTCAGGGTGTAGACCACCCGCCCGTCGCCGTTGGACTCGACCGATTCGACCAGCCCGTCCCGCTCCAGTCGCTGCAGGGTGGTGTAGACCTGCCCGATGTTGACCTGCCAGGTGTCGCCGGTGGCCGACTCCAACTCGGACTTGAGCAGATAACCATGGGCGTCGCCCTTGACGAGGATGCAAAGCAAACCTTCTCTCAACCCCATCGTCAGCACCTCTCGTTGATAGGCATACCGGGTATGCATATACGATATACATACCGGGTATGCGTGTCAAGAATGGGAGCGAAACCTCTCAAGTCTCCTCTACCGAGTCGGTGAGAAGAACCGTGCGGTCATCCGTCATGATGGCGAAGGAGCTGGTCCCTCGCCATTGGCCTCAGTCATGTCCTACTCGGTGAGGGCCAGTTCTTCTGCACGTATTCGAAGGCCTGGTCAAGCGTCATTTGGCTCCCCTGGGCCCAGGCTTGCTCGAATCCTTCATTTCCCATGACGGCGCGCGCCTCAGCCCAACTCCTTTCGAAACTTTCACGACGGTCATCGTCCAGATGTTCACCGATCTCGTCCCTCAGCCTTGCTGCCGCCCCCGCCAGGCGAACGGCGTGCAACGGAGACTTCAGCCCTACCTGAACACCTGCCAACCGCTCCAGACAACGTACGAATGACGAACGGTCGCCGACATCGTGGCTCCCCTCCAGCGCAGCCAACAGATGGGACTGGGTCTGTAGGAGATCTCCTTTGGCGTATGCCACCTTGGCGAGATGACGTCTAGCGACAGCGGCACCCCACTCGTTCTCCAACCCGCTGAAGAGTTCGAGACCTTGTTGGCCGAATTCCTCGGCCAGTTCGTGATGACCAGTCGCCAAGGCAGCATCGCAGAGATTCACCAAGCTGACAGCGCGGCCATAGTTGTCGCCCAGTCCTCGCAAGATCCGCTCCGCCTCGTTCAGGTGATCGAACGCCTTGGCGGTGTCACCAATGTCGACGGCCAGTCCTCCCAGTGAATTGAGGGTCTGCGCAACTCGGTTCTCATCTGAGAGCTCTCTGAACATCGTCAGAGCTTCCTCGAATCGTCCCTCTGCCTCTACGAGCCGGCCCAGACGTTCCAGCATGGCGGCGGAGTAGTAGATCAGTCGGACTCGCAGCGAGAGAGGGGAGTCGTCGTCTCTCTCGATCGCACGGTCAAGCCATCGGAGCGCCTCGATCGCGTCGCCTCTTACATACCAGAACCAACCCATGGCGTTGACAAGGTCGACTCCGAGCTGTTGGGAACCCTCCGGGTCTTCCAGGGTCCAGTGGAGGGCCGCCTTCAGATTCGATGACTGCTCGTCGATCCTCATCAACCATGTCTGAGCGTCGGCTCCGTCGATGTGTTCGTTGGCTGTCGTCAATAAGGCGAGTACATGCGTCGCAAGACGATATGAGAGGTCCGCGGCCTCGCCGACCCGCTCTAGCTCGTCGCGGGCGAAGTCGCGCACAGTCTCGAGCATGTGAAACCGAGAGGTCCCCTCAGCATCCTCGTCTCGCAACAGCAGGCTTTGCCTCACAAGACTTTCAACCCGTTCCAGGACCCCCGTCTGGCCTTCGGGGTCTATCACTGCCTCGATGTCGGCCATGGTCGCGCCACCCGGGAATATGGCGAGACGCCGAAACACCTCACGATCGGTGTCGTCCAAGAGCCGGTAGCTCCAATCGATAGTGGACCGCAGGGTCTGCTGCCTTTCCGCCATGTCGGGGGATTTTCTCGTCAGCACGTCGATCGTCAGCCTCTCGAGAAGCTCCCGTGGAGAAAGGGTGGCGATACGGGCGGCCGCCAGCTCGATGGCGAGGGGGATGCCGTCGATTCTGCGGCATATCTCTCTCACGGCGCTCGCGTTTGCAGGGGTGATTTCGAAAGAGGGCTGGATAGCTTTCGCCCGATCCACAAAGAGGGCAACGGCATCGGAGCGGTCGGCGGCCTCCGACTCGAACCCGTCGTCCATGATCTCGAGTGGGCCAACAGGAAAGAGGTACTCCCCGTATACGCCAAGAGGCGCTCGGGATGTGGCTAAGACCTTCAGGCTGGTGCAACTTCTCAGCAGGTCGGCAACGAGACCGGGGGCGGCCGTGAGATGCTCGAGGTTGTCGAGGATCAACAGCATCTCCTTGTCTCGGAGATGTCGGAAGAGCGTTTCGGCCTGATCATCGGCTCCGGACTCCGGGGCGTCCACAGCTCCCCCAATGGCCGTCACCATCTCATGGGACTCTGTGACGGCCGCCAGGGGAACGAGGGCCGTACCATCCCCGAATCGGTTGGCCACCTCGTTGGCAACACGAATTGCGAGTCTGGTCTTGCCGATACCGCCGGGACCTACGAGCGTCACCAGCCGATGATCGGGGCGACCCAACATGTCGTCGAGCGCCGCTATGTCGCCCGCACGACCGATGAATCGAGTGCCCGGCTCGGGAATGTCGCTATCCCACAGCGGTGCAGCCAGCGGGCCGAACCCCTTCTGCAGTCCTTCTGCCTCGAGCTGGAAGAGACGTTGGGGACGCCTGATGTCCTTGAGCCTGTAAAGACCCAGGTCCATCCATCCGACCTTCGCTCCCGCGGTCAGTTCCATGGTGCTCGAAGATGCGATCACCTGCCCACCTCTCGCAACTGCCGCGATCCGCGCTGCCCGGTGCACATCCATACCTACGTAATGGTCATCCATCGGAACCGGCGAGCCGGTGTGCAGTCCCATCCGCACTCGCACAACGACACCGTCCGGCCAGCTGAACTGGGCTAGGGCGCGCTGAGCACCAACTGCAGCCGCAACGGCCCCATCAGCGGTGGGAAAGGCAAGAAAGGCTCCGTCGCCTGCCGTGTCGACAATCTTCCCGTCGTTCTCCTCGGCGTTGGTCAAAATGATCTTGTGATGGTGGCGTAACAGGTCGCCGTATCGACTCCCGAGGGTTTCCAGAAGACGCGTCGATCCCTCTATATCGGTGAACAGGAGCGTGACCGTGCCGGTAGGTAAGTCTTTCGTTCAACCCTCCTGCTGTTAGAGGCCAAAAGCTATCACGCGTCCTGAGCATCGACCCAGTGGGGCGGGAGAAGACTGACGTACAGTCCAGCCCTGGGGCGCAACGCTCGACCCAGCCGTGTGGCTCACAAAAGCAGACTCCTCCAAACTCACGATCGTTAACCCCACGCTGGATGTCGACGAGGTTGGGACTCCTACTTCTTGATGAAGGAGATCTTCCCGTCGGTCTCCAATACCGCGAACTTCACTTCGGCAAGGTCGCCAATGCCTTCGAGTCGCGCCGCCTCTTTCAGATCCGACATCGATAACCGTTCGCGTTCGAGTCGATCCTCGATCGGCTTGCCCTCCCGCAGGATTATCACCGGTTCGCCGGCAAGCACACGGGCCGATCTGGGCCACCGGCGGGTTACGTAGTCAGCTCCCAGGGTCCAGGCAACAAACACCGCCACAGCCATCATGGCCCCGGTCAGTGACATGTCCTCCTGAGTCACGCCCTGCTGGACGATGTCGCCGATGACGACAATGAGAATGAGGTCCAGCGGGGTCAGCTCGGCTATAGACCTCTTCCCCGTTCCCCTCACCATCAGCCAGAGGAACCAGAAGATGACGGTGGCTCGAATCAACAGTTCCACATCGACCTCATGGCATAACGCCTGTCTCGAAATGGACCGTGACCATCTCCTCGCCGGCTATCTCGAGTGCGACCATCGAACTTCGCCCCGACTGCACCCCGGGCTCCAGCCTGGCGTCCAAGCTCACCGAGATCTCCTGTGCTCCGTCGGGCACCTCGAAGGTCCACCATGTCCATCGTTGGTTTCGGAATGACGACACCGGATCCGGATGGAGCCCATTCTCGTCGAACATCGCCAGGTAGGCGCTTTCGATACGAATGGTCACCGTCGGAGGTAGCTGAGAGCCATCCCCGGTGGCGATTCTCACCTCGAAAGGACTGGCCAATCCCGGGCGGGTCATCGCGGCATGGGTGACTTCGAGGGTGTAGCCGTTGAGGGAGGCCACCGCCGACGCAGAGCGAACTCCGAGAAGGCCCAGCCCCCCTGCCACGAGAACGACCCCGAGGAACCCCATCGAGATGACCCTTATCGTGCTTTCCCAGCGATCGGTCCCGCTCAGCTCCGAAACTTTGGTCGAGCTGGATGTCGTCATCTGCCTGCCAGATTACTTTCGAGCCTTTGGCGCGATAGGGTTTGATCGGGGTCAGGCAGTGCTCGACCACAACTCTCCTCCGACATCCCAGACGTGCCGCCGAGCCGGGGAGATTTTTCGCCCACGCCCAGCGCCTCGTTTGAGTGCCCTCCCAACCGGGTATTCCGACATCCCCCAAGCAAAGGAGTCGAAGGTGAACGAGGCACAGGTGCACGAGCTTCTCTATCAGGCGCTGGAGACAGAGCTCGGTGGAGTGGAGATCTACAAAATGGCCATTCGGTGCGCGGTGAATCAGGATCTAGAAGAGGAGTGGGAGAAGTACCTAGCGGAGACCGAGAACCACGTACTGGTAGTCCAGCGAGTGTTCGACGAACTCGGCTTGGACAACGCGAAGGAGACGCCCGGACGCCAGGTCGTGCGTCACAAAGGTCAAGCGCTGGTCAAGGCGATGGAGATGGCGTCAAGTTCCGGCGACGCGGTGGGAGCTCAGCTCGTCGCCGCGGAATGCGTAGTCGAGGCCGAGACCAAGGACCATGCCAACTGGGAGCTGATCGGCAGAATCGCTGAGAAGTCCACCGGAGACATGAAGAAAGTCCTCGCCGAGGCGTACGAGGAAGTCGAAGAGGAAGAGGACGAGCACCTCTACCACACGATGGGTTGGGCCCGGGAGCTTTGGATCGAGTCGCTGGGGATGAAAGCAGTGTTGCCCCCTCCGGAAGAGGAGAAGAAGGTCACCACCGCCATCGGCGCTTCGCGTTCGGAGCAATCCCGCGACGAAATGCTCTAGGCCGCTGACCACGCTAAGTCGGCGGGCACGCGACGATGACTAAAGACGACTCGCAGACCCTCGCCGAACGCGCCGGCCTTCATTACGTCACGCCGGGTGATCCGGGATACCGGCGGGTTCGGCGCGGAAGAGGGTTCTCCTATATCTCACCTGACGGTCAGGCGATCAACGGCGAGATCCGCCAATCCATCGAACGGCTCGTCATCCCTCCCGCTTGGGAGGGAGTTTGGATCTCCCAGGACCCTCAGGGCCACATTCTCGCCACCGGTCAGGATGACGCCGGTCGCAAGCAATACCTCTACCACCCTCGGTGGGAGGAGGTCAGGGACGAGGCCAAATTCGAGAGGTTGGAGCAGTTCGGGAGAGGGCTCCCCAATCTCCGCAAGAGAGTGGACTCGGACCTTCGAAGACGAGGACTTCCCAGGGACAAGGTGGTGGCCCTATCTGTGGCCGTTTTGGACCGGACGCTCATCCGGGTGGGTAACACCCGGTACGCCACCGACAACGGGTCCTATGGGTTGACCACACTCACATGTGACCACATCGAAGTCGACGGGCGGCACGTCCACCTGGACTTCTCCGGTAAGGGTGGCGCGGAACATCGACTGGTCTTTCAGGACCGCCGGCTGGCAAATCTGGTCTCCGACTGCCAGGAGCTGGCCGGACAGACCCTGTTCAGCTACGAGACACCCGATGGCATCGTCAGTTCGATCTCGTCCTCGGATGTCAACGCCTACCTGTCCGACGCTCTCGGCGGGTCTTTCACCGCTAAGAACGTACGCACCTGGGGGGCGAGCTCGCTGGTCACCGGCGAACTGGCGCGGGCCAACGGGGAGCGGAGCGAAGACCTGGTGAGAGCAGCGATCGACGTGGCGGCTGATCGTCTGGGCAACACCAGGGCGGTGTGCCGGGACTCGTATGTGCACCCAAAGGTCCTCGAGTCATACGCCGACGGTGCCCTTGCGCACATTTGGGGCAAGGTCCGGAACGGAAGATGGGTCAACCGCGACGAGTCGGCGCTGCGACTTTTGCTTCACTGATCCCGGCTAGTTGTAGGAACGACGACCGAAGCCTCCTGGTCAAGCCGCCGAGAAAACTGCATCCCACTCGGGTAGAGCCGCGATGGCGGCGCATTCGCCACGTACCGCCTCGCTGATGACCCGCATCCTCGTCGATGCCTCAGGGGCATCCCATCGATACCCGGCGAGGGCCTCGGATTCGGTGAACATACCCACAGAGAGGGCGTCACGTTGCTCCTGGTAACGACGCAGGGCATGGGAGGCGACACGGGACTCGGTGAGGGCACTATGGACCGCCCGGGCACAAAGCTCGGCATCGCGGAGGGCGTCGCTTATCCCGTGCGCCGAGATCGGGTCCTTGGTGTAGCCGGCATCCCCGACCAACGCCCATCCCCGACCCCAAGGCCGACGGATGAACCCGGGCAGCCCGGGAGTGCCCCGGAACGGCGTGACCCGGGCGCCCTGGCTGACCAAGTCCGCCAGGTCGTGGCCGGCGGAGGCGAGGAGAAGGTCGAACTCAGCGTCAGGATCGGCCCGGAACTCGCCCAGTCGGTCGCGGTGACGGCCGACGAACACGCAAGTCACCCCGTCGTTGGTGGGGATGATCCCGGCATTGACCCCCGGCGTGAACTGGAACCAGAAACCCACGGCGGGAACCCCATCGAAGTAGGCGTAGTGGACGGCGTTGGTCGGCTGATGGCTCCTGTAAGCCGTGGCACCGACGAGTTCTGCCGTCCTCGACCAAACTCCGTCCGCCCCGACGACCATCCGCGCGGTCACCGGTTCGACCCGACCGCCCCCAACGTCGAGGAGGATTCCGTGCACCGAGTCACCTCGATCGCGGATCAGGTCGACCATGCGGGCCGATCCCGAGAAATCCGCCCCGGCCTCCCTCGCTGCCTCGAGAAGAGTCCCGTCGAGTAGATGGCGTCGTGGTGCGTAAAAGGTGTCGACCCCATACTCGGGACGCACCTGGAACTCGACACGGTCCTCGGCGAAGCCCAAGGTGATGTTGCTGATCCCGGGGGTTCCCGCAGCGATCACCGTGTCGAGCAGACCCCACCGGCTCAACTGGAGGATCCCGCTACGGAGGATGGCATGGGTCGAAAGGGTGTCCGAAGGGAGGGCGGCCCGGTCGACCATCAGAACGGTATGGCCCTGGCGGGCGAGCAGCATTGCCGTCGACGCCCCGGCCACCCGGGCGCCGACCACGATCACGTCATAGTCGCAGGTCATGTTGGTTCTCCTCACCGGACGCGGCCGGGGCGTACCCCGGCCGCGCATCCGGCTGCTCAAACGACGTCGACCGCCACCGACACCGTGGTGCCGTTGGTCAACATGTCGTATACGGCCGACCTGGCGATGGAGCGCTCCACCACCCGACGCAAGACCTCGGCCTCGGCGCCGCCTTCGATGGTGATGTCCACCTGTATCGACTGGTATCCGTTTCGGACGGAATCGTCGAGCCCCAGGAGACCCATCAGATCGATGTCGCCGCTCACCGTCGAACTCACCCGGGTCAGGTCGATCCCCCGGGCCGAGGCGATGTTCCCGACTCCGGAGGTGATGCATGCCGCCAGGGCGTGGAGGAGGAACTCCACCGGTGTGGGGGCGGCATCCCTGGCTACCAACTGCTCGGGATGGTCCGCCTCATACTGGAAGGCCTGACGGTGGGTCTGCTCCTCTCCCAGACCGAAGAAGTCGTGGATGGTGCTGCGACTATGGGTGCCGCTGATCCACTCGTTCGTGGCTCGGAACTGGAACTTGGCCGCAGCCGGCATTCCCCTCACCGCGTCGAGCGCTCCGAAGAGGCCATCGACATTGACCCCGTTTCGATTTCTTGTAGCTGTCGTCATTTCTGGTTTCTCCTTGTCTTTGATGGTTTGGTCTGGTTTTGGTACATATCAGTCGGTCGTCCGACCGATTCATTGTGCAGCATTGTTCGATATTGGTCCTCCTCGGGGTTTGGTCAGATCAGTTCGGCGATCAGCACGGCTGCTTTTCGGGCGCCGTCAGTCTCCACCGGTCGGTAGTTGACCGGACGGTCCATCTCGGCCGCGATCAACTCGGCGATTTGGTCGGGGTCGGTGTCCCGGTAGTCCATATATCGACCCGCCCGGTACTGGTCGAGTCGATGCCGGACATGGAAGTTCTGCTCGAAGTGGTTGATCAACGGAAAGTACAGGAATGGTCTCTTCGCCGCAGTCAGCTCCATGGTCGTGGTCAGTCCGCCCTGGACCACTGCGATGTCGCACACTGCCAGGTGGCGGTAGAGCCGGTCGACATAGCCGTGGACTTCCAGTCCCGGTGTTGCGGGCAGGCTTTCCGGATCGATGCGAGGCCCGGCGACAGCAACCATCCGGAGGCCGGGCACCAACTCCTTGGCTTTGGGGTAGGAGGCGATCACCTTTTCCAAAAGATCCTGGCCGACACCGGAACCACCGACGGTGACCACACAAACCTTCTCATCCGGTTGGTAGCCCAACTCTGCCCGCCACTCCTCCACCTCGACGTCGGATGGTGCATCGAACCCGGTTATGTATCCGGAGAAGTCGAAGTTCTCCTCGGTCCAATCCCGGATCTTGGGGAGCCCCGGCCCGAACACTTCGGGGTAGATGTCGTCGGGACTGCCCACGAAGATCGCCCGGTCTCGTATACGGGGGTATCGGGCGATGTGCTCGATCATCTCGGCGTTGTAGTCCGAAGTCAGATAGGCCTCACGGTCGCCACCATCGGGCATCGGTAGATAGCCGACGAAGTCGGTCATCCAAACGTTGGTGCCCCTCTTCAACTCTGGGTTCTCATGCCAGTAGTAGTCGACGTCCCAGGCTTCGTCTCCGATCACCAGGTCGTAAAGGCCGTCTTCGAGCACCTCCTGAAAGATCATGAAGTTGGCCACCAGGATCTCGTCCATACGACGCAATGCCTGGAAGCAGTGGAGCTCGTGACCGGCGGCCTCGGAGGCGATGTGGCCCGACTCCGAGGCAAGCCACTCACTGGCCGGATGGATCGTCTCTCCTGCGTCTTCCAGTGCGCGGGTCACAGGGTCCTGGGCCAACCACTCGATCTCTAGGTCGGGCTCCAACTTGCGGAGTTCGTCGACGATGGCGATGTCACGGCGGGCGTGGCCCAACCCGATCGGAGACGAGAGATACAGGGCTTTCTTGCGTCGGCTCATACCGCGCGCCCAGACATGACTTCGCATGGGTACTCCTTTGATCTTGTCGACGAACCTGCGTATCACGTGGTTGACCTCGACCGGTTCCCGGGCGGGGGTGAGATGCCCGGCACCTTCGAGGACTATCAAGTCACCACCGGTGATTTCGGCGAAAGCCCTCCCCCGGTCGACGTGCTGACAGACGTCCTGGTCACCATGGATGGTGAGGGTGGGCACGGTGAGTGACCGGCAGATGCCTTCTACGGTCTCACGGTCGGGGAAATCGATCTCGAACCCCTCCTCGCCCGCGGCGAGGACCTCACCGGTCGACTCAAGGGCCCAGGCCACGGCGTCCTCCCACTGCTTGGTGGAATGGGGTTCAACCAACTGCTCCCCGAAGAAGAACTCAACCCAGTCCCGGTGACGGGTGACGATGGCGTGGCGGTTGTTGAGTTGCCAGCCCTTCGGGTCGTCGAGGATCTCGTCCCAATGCGGCCCGGTCTCCACCCAGTGGGGCTGCGGTCTGCCCAGGTAGGGGACACCGGGCTCGATGGCGACCAAACCTTCCACCCTCTCGGGATGGGCCGCGGCGAACTGCACCGCCCACCAGTTGGCATGACAGTGAGCCACCAGGACTGCCTTGTCGATCCCGGCAGCGTCGGCAACGGCGAGGATGTCGCCCAGGTTGGCCTCCTGGGTGTGCGCCGAGGCTCCGGTCGGCTGACCCGACTTCCCGTTGCCCCGTCCGTCGAAGGTGACCACCCGGTAGTGACGTGAGAGGAACGGGATCTGCGCCTTCCATATCCGCGAATGGGTGATCGGGGAGGGTGGGATGAGGAACAGGGTGGTCTCGCCCTGCCCGTAGACCTCGTAGTGGATACCGACTCCCTCACGGTCGACCGTTCCCTGGTGGTCCGGGTGGCGAGCCCTCATCGGGGCAGACCTTCGACGAAGTCTCTGATCAACCGGTTCACTCGAACCGGGTCACGGACATTGGGGAGGTGTCCTGAGCCTTCCAGCGAGACCAGAGTGCCGCCAGAGAGCTTCGCCATCTCCTCACCGACCCCGTGTGGCTGGATGCGGTCTCGGGTTCCGTGGATGACCAGAACCGGGCAGGACACCCCTGCCACCAGTTCCTTCCAAACAACCGAGGACTCGAGCGCTTTCGCCTTGGCCTCGGCCTCGAGGATCTCGGGTCCGGCCTCGAGCCCCCATTCCAGGGTGTCTTCTCTCGGCTTGGTGGAGTGCAGCTCGTTGAACACCTGGGAAAAGAAGAACTCGACGAAATCCGGGTAATTGCGATACCAGTAGTCGATGTTGTACTTCTCCCAGCCCTGGGGTTCCTCCGGCGCTGGAAGGTGCAGGCTGTCGACGAGCCCTGCCCTCTCTGGAGATGGCGGCACCAGCGGCACTGACGGGCCGATCGCCACCACCCCGAGCACGCGATCCGGATGAAGGTTTGCGAGCGTCACCCCATACCTCGCCCCCAGGGAGAGTCCCACGACAACGGCTCGCTCCACCCCACAGGCGTCGAGCACGGCCACAGCATCCTCGGCGTAAGCGTTGGCGGTGTACCGCGCTGGGGCAGTGACCCGGTCGGATCGTCCGTTCCCCGGCCCGTCGTAGGCGACCACCCGGTAGTGACGGGCGAGGTACGGCACCTGCATCTTCCATTGCCGGGAGTGGACGATGGTCCAGGTGGGCAGAAGGAGGATCGTTGGATCGCCGTCACCGAAGACTTCATAGCCCAGCCGGACCCCGTCGCGCTCGACGTGGTCAGCGACGTCAGGGTGAGCCGCTCTCAAGGCCCCTCCTCGAGTGACCTCAGCACCTCACCAAACTTGCGGAGGGCCGACCGGATGGGGAGGTCTTCCTCGGAGAAGCCGAGCAAGATCATGGCCTCGGCCCCGAGAAACGGGGCCCCGGCAATGAGTCCGGCCTCGGCCGGAGTAAAGGGGCCGAGCCCACCGATCCGAGTGGCCGCCTTGCCGGCGACGTCGGCGAGGACGCCAAACCACTTCGCCAGCATCTGCTTCACCGCTCCCGCGATCTCCGGATCGGACCAACCGGCTGCGGTCAGTTCCTGAAGAACGCGGACATATCCCGAGGCGAGGTCGTCTTCGAGGAAGTCGCATGCTTGTTCCCACTGCTTCCAGAGGGGCATGTCTGTGGCGTAGAGGGACCGCTGCCTTTCGATTAGACGTCTGTTCTCCTCCTCCAGGACGTCGAGCACAAGTCCCTGCTTCGATCCGAAGTGGTAATGGATCTGACTCAGAGGGACCCCTGCCGCCTCGGCGATCCTGCGAGTAGACAGTCCGGCGTATCCGGTGTCGAGCAAGGCTTGCTTGGCGGCGTCGAGGATGTTGGCTCGGGTCCTGGGTTCAACGGTCACAGTTCTGACACTCTCTCATCTTGGTATCGGTCGATCGACCGAATTATGTCAGAACCACTCACAGTTGTCAACCCTGACTCTGTTGCAATCGCATCACCAACTTAATGGGGTGCACTATCCAGGCCGAAGGTTGGAAGCGTCTCACTCTGTCCGATGACCAAACCGCGATGACTCCGGCTCCGAAGCACAAGTAATTGGGGCGGAAGAACCACCCAATACAGCTACGAGGAGCGAAACATGAAAAGAATACGAGTGATTACTAGCGGCGTCGTTATGGCGTTGATTCTGGCGGCCTGCGCCACTGGCGAGTCGACGCCCACAACGACAACAAGCCCGACTACGACGACGACGGCCGCCATCACCACCACGACCACCGCAGAGATGATGGAGGAGTTGATGGGGGCGGATGCGGCGCTGAGTGGTTCGGCGTCGTTGCGGGCTCTGTTGACCGCGCAGTTGCAGGAGCATGTCTACCTGGCGGGAATCGCGGTCTACAACGCGGTGATCAACCCCGACGCCTTCGAAGCGTCCGCCAACGTGCTCGACCTCAACTCCCAGGACTTGGCCGCCTCGGTCGGGTCGGTGTACGGGGCCGACGCAGAAGAGGCCTTCCTTGGTCTGTGGCGAAGCCACATCGGCATGTTCGTCGACTACACCGTGGCCCGGGTAGCCGGCGACATGGAGGGACAGCAGAAGGCAGCCTCCGACCTCGCCCAGTATGCCGAGGACTTCGGAGCGTTCCTCGCCGGAGCCAACCCCAACCTTCCCGCTGATGCAGTGGCCGACCTGGTTGGACATCATGTGATGACCTTGGTCCCCGCGGTCAACGCGATCGTCGACGGAGACGCCGCAACCGCATTCACCAGCCTGAAGACGGCAGCCGGACACATGTCCATGATCGCCGACGCACTCGCCGCCGGCATCGCCGCCCAGTTCCCCGAGGAATTCCCAGGGTGAACCTCAACCAGAAGGCGGGGAGCGTCTCCTTTCGCTCCCCGCCTTCGCTAAGGAGCAACAAAATGCAGTTTCGTCTTCTTCTCGCCGGAGTTCTCATCGCTTCCTGCGCGGCACCAAGTGGAGCGACACCGACTACAGCAGACACCCCGGCAGTTTCTACCGTCGAGGCCACCGGTTTTCTTTTCCGCCCTGCGGAACTAACCGTTTCTCCGGGGAGCAACGTCAGCTTCGTCAACAACGACCACATCCACCATACGGTCACATCCGGAACAGTTGGAGATCAGGACGACTTGTTCGATCTCAACCTGCCGGAGAAAGGCGCTGCCGGTGAGGTCACCTTCGACACTCCGGGCAGATTCGAGTACTTCTGTGCCATCCACAGCCACATGCGGGGTGTGGTGGAAGTCAAAGCCCCTTGACCGTTGCCCATGCTATTCCTGCAGGTATGCCCTCCTGTGTATCGTTGCGACGCATGCCCAGGTCCGAGCGATCGTCCGACCCTGGCGTCGATCGGCTGATGCGGCAGCTGAGTCGGGGCGACACCAAGGCTTTCGCTTCCCTCTATGACGCGGTCGCACCGAGCGTCTTCGGGCTGGCGAGGAGAGTTACACGCGATTCGGCCATCGCCGAGGAAGTGACCCAGGAGGTGATGCTCGAAGTGTGGCGAACCGCCAAGCGGTTCGATGCCTCTCGGGGTACGGCGAGGACCTACATCATGACCCTGGCTCACCGCCGGTCGGTCGACCGAGTCCGAAGCGAAGAGGCCAGTCGTCGGCGAACCGAGGCAGTCGGTCACAAGGACATGGATCGTCCTTATGACTCGGTTTACGAGCACGTCGAGAGAGACTTCGACCGTTCGAAGGTCAGGAAAGCACTCGGCGGCCTCAGCCAACTCCAACGGGAGGCCATACTCCTGGCATATTGGGAAGGGCTCACACAGACTGAGATAGCGACCCATCTCTCGATACCGGTTGGCACGGTGAAGACTCGGATTCGGGACGCGATGCTGCGTCTCGGCACGGCGTTGGGAGACACGACATGAGCGAATTGCACGACCTGGCCCCTCTTTACGCTCTGCACGCGCTGGACAAGCTCGAAGAGGCTCGCTTCGAGCGGCACCTCCACGGGTGTGAGCCCTGTCAGCAGGCGGTCGCCGGCTATCGGGAGTCCACGAGCTCCCTTGCCGAGATCACCCGCAGCGAACCTCCCCCCCACCTGCGGGAGCGAGTGCTGTCGCTGGCGGCGACAACCCGTCAGGAACCGGCAAGGGGGGAATCGGCAGCCGCAATGTCTTACGGCCCCGCTCGCTGGGCTGCCGCCGCCTTGATATTGGTGGTCGGTCTGGGATGGTGGATGTCGCAGTCAGACCAGCGTCTCATCGACTCGGTGCTAAGACATCCGGATGCCGTGACCGTGTCGGCACAACCCACGCCAGACGGGCTGTCTGCCTTCAGCGAAGTCCGTGTTGTCGTCGTCCCGGGTGAGGGGAGGGCCCTGCTGTTGGCCGAGGGTCTTCGCCCACTCGAACCCAATCGTGTCTACGCAGTATGGGTGATCGACTCCGATGGAGCCCATCCGGCAGGCCTGTTTCGACCGGCTAGAGACGGCACCGCGGAGGTGATCATCGAAGGCGACGTGATTCCGGGAGTAGTCGTCGCTATGACCGTAGAACCTGAGGGCGGATCCGACATACCGACCGGGAGCGTGCTGCTGACAGCCGAGACCTGAGTCCGACACGCACAATCCTGCTCCACCATTCGTGGGCCCGGTTGTAACCAAAGAGCCGGACCGCTGTTTGACGGCCGGAGGGTCTTGTCGACGAGATCGACAGTCGCCTCGCATGCCGTGGGGCTCAGCGTTTCTGTACTGGTTTCGTGGACGGTCCCGGACGGGCACTGGAAAGTCGTCGTGGCAGTGGTATAAACGTCGGAGAGCCAATGAGTCCTCGCGTGTCCAAGCCCATCATGGACGTCTCAGGTGACGACGAAGCCCTCAGGGCGGACATCAGAAGACTTGGTCACCAGCTGGGAGAGACCCTCGTTCGTCAGCATGGTGTCGAGCTGTTCGATCTCGTCGAACAGGTGCGCGCTCTCGGGAAGACCCGCCGGATGGAACGTGCGGGGGCGGATGCGGAGTTCGGCGACCGGCTCGACTCACTGCCCTCCGGTCAGGTCATCCCGCTCGTGCGCGCGTTCATCACGTACTTCAACCTCGCCAACGTCGCCGAACAGGTGCATCGCATCGATGGGATGGCACCTGACGAGAGATATCTGGGGCGGACCGTCGACCGACTCGAGACTTCTGACCTCGACCCGGAAGAAATAGCGGAGGTCGTGTCGCGGCTCGAGATCCGTCCGGTGTTCACCGCCCACCCCACGGAGACGGCGCGTCGGAGCGTGCTGACCAAGCGGGCAGCACTTGCGGGGCTCATCGAGCAACGCCTACTCACCAAGGACGATCTCGGTCGTGAGGCGATCGACTCCCGCACGGCCGAACTGATCGATCAGATCTGGCAGACGGACGAGCTTCGTCACCAGAAGCCGACGGTAGTCGACGAGGCGCGCTCGACCCTCTATTACCTCATAGGGCTCGCCGAGGAGGTGCTGCCACACGCCCTCACCATGATCGAGAAGCATCTCGCACGTCTCGGCGCCCCACACCCGGCGGCGGCCATCCGCTTTGGCACCTGGGTCGGAGGGGATCGGGACGGCAACCCCGATGTCACCCCCGAAACAACGCTCGAGACCATGGCGCTCCAACACGATCGGGGGCTCGGATACTTGATCCGTGTGATCGAAGGTCTCTCCGACGAGCTTTCCATGTCGGCGGACCTTGCGCCGGTGAGCATTGAACTGGAGGCATCGTTAGCCCAAGACCGACTCGAACTCCCTGAGGTCTGGGAGCGGGAGAAGAGTCGGACGATGCGTGAGCCTTACCGTCTCAAGTGTTCGTACATCCACGCCAGGTTGGTCAGCAGAAAGGAGCGGATCCGCGGTGTGGCGGCGGGCTCGCCGGGCGCCGACTACCGGACCCCGGAGGAACTGGACGCCGACCTCGAGTTGATGGCAGATTCGCTGGCACGGGCCCACGGTCAGCTGATCGCGTTGGGGGCTGTAGGCCGAGTCAGGCGCCTGGTGTCCACCCTGGGTTTCCACATGGCAACCATGGATGTGAGAGAGGACGCCCGACGTCATCGACTGGCTTTGGCAGAACTCCTTGCGTCCAAGGGTGCAGGGCCCGACGCCCTCGGGGTGCAAGCCGCCTCTACCCTGTCGGCCGAACTGGCCAGCCCCCGGGCAGCAGACACCGCCTCATCGTTGTCCGAGGAGAGCGAGGCGGTGATCGACGTCTTCCGGGCGATCAGGGAGGCGCACTCCAGCTACGGCACGAATGTGATCGAGTCGTTTGTGATCTCCATGACCGAGACAGCGGCAGATGTGATCGGGGCAGCGGTTCTGGCCAGGGAGGCCGGGCTCGTCGACCTCGGCCAGCAGCGCGCCGACATCGGTTTCGTACCTCTGGTCGAGACGATCGATGACCTCAAGAACTCAGAAAGCCTCCTCGACGAAGTCCTATCCGATCCCAATTACAGGGACCTCGTGGCCATCAGGGGCGACGTCCAGGAAGTGATGCTGGGCTACTCGGACTCGAACAAAGGCGGTGGGATCACCACCTCTCAGTGGGAGATCTTCAAAGCCCAGCGTTCAATGGCAAAGGTGGCCGAGCGCCACGGCGTTCGGCTTCGTCTGTTCCACGGGCGTGGGGGGACGGTGGGCCGCGGCGGCGGACCCACCCATGCCGCCATACTCGCCCAGCCGTTCGGGAGCGTCGATGGTGCGATCAAAGTGACCGAGCAGGGTGAGGTGATCTCAGAGAAGTATGGCCACCCGGGGATCGCTGCCCGTAACCTCGAGTTGTTCCTCGCCGCCGCACTCGAGGCGTCCCTGCTCCAGAGAAGCACCGACAGGCCTCGGGACACTCGGGAACGCTGGACCGAGGCGATGGAGGCTATTTCCACTGCGGCTCACGCAAGGTACCGGGAACTCGTCGACAATCCCTCGCTCACTCCTTACTTCCTTACCTCGACACCGGTGGACGAGTTGGGGAGCATGAACATCGGCAGCCGGCCATCACGAAGGCCCGATGGCGCCGGCGGCGGCATAGATGACCTCAGGGCGATCCCCTGGGTCTTCGGGTGGACCCAGACGCGACAGATCGTGCCGGGTTGGTTCGGAGTCGGCTCCGGCCTTCACGATGCGCGGCGAGGCGGGCATGAAGACACGATTCGGGAGATGGCCGCCGAGTGGGGGTTCTTCTCGACCTTTCTCTCCAACGTCGAGATGACTCTCTACAAGACCGATCTCGATATCACCGCTCTCTATGTGGACCGACTGGTGGAGCCCGCGCATGCCCCGATCTTCGACATGATCACGGCCGAACACGCACTCACGGTGGACGAAGTCCTGCGAGCCCTAGGCCGGAAGAGGTTGTTGGAGGGCTCGAGACTGCTCCGACGCACCCTCGACGTTCGAAACGTCTATCTCGACCCCATAAATCACCTGCAGGTCACACTGCTCGGTCGGAGGAGATCCGGCGAGTCGAGCCCTCACCTGGACCGCGCCATTCTCCTCACTATCAACGGCATCGCAGCCGGGATGCGCAACACCGGCTAGAGGGCTTCCCAAATACAGCCTCAGATACGACCACTGACCGGTAGACGAGCGGGAGAAGTACGCTCACCTCGGAAACAGGAATTTCAGCAGACGGTTCTGGCAAGGCGACAATGGAACTGACAAGAAGAGAAATGCTGAGATTGGGAGGGCTCGCGTCCGTCGCCATCCTCCTCGGGGCTTGCCGACCCGGATCAATCCAAGCCGCCGAAGCGGGGGACTTCGAGGTCTCCCTATCGACAGAGGAATGGCGGGAGCGGCTCACCCCCGAGCAGTTCAGGGTTCTGCGCGAAGAAGCCACGGAGCGCCCCTATTCCAGTCCACTGGACAACGAGCATCGGGCGGGCATCTTCCGCTGCGCTGGCTGCGACCTGGCCTTGTTCTCGTCGACCACCAAATATGACAGCCGGACCGGTTGGCCCAGCTTCTGGGAGCCCCTCCCCGACGCGGTGGGTACCAGACCAGACAACAGTCTCGGCATCTCCCGGGTCGAAGTGCATTGTCGGCGTTGCGGCGGGCACCTCGGACACGTGTTCGAAGACGGGCCGGCGCCTACCGGCCAGAGATGGTGCATCAACGGAGTGTCATTGCGGTTCGAGCCCGCCTGACGGGAACTGCGGATGACTCTCTACCTGATCGCATTCCTCGGTGGCGTACTCACCATCGTCAGTCCCTGCATCCTCCCGGTTCTTCCTTTCGTGTTCACCAGGACCGGCCAGCCATTTCTTCGCAGCGGGCTCCCCATGTTGGTGGGGATGGCGGTGACCTTCGCCGCGGTTGCATCGTTGGCGGCGGTCGGTGGTGCCTGGGCGGTCCAGGCCAACCAGTTCGGCCGCTGGATGGCGATCGTGATCATGATCATCCTTGGTCTGGCGCTGATCCTCCCCGGATTCGCGGCCCGGTTGACAGCCCCGGTGGTACGTCTGGGTGAGAGACTGAGTTCCAGAGCCCGAGCCGATGGTTCGCCCGGTTCTTCGGTCCTCCTCGGGATCGCGACCGGACTGCTGTGGGCCCCCTGTGCTGGTCCGATCCTCGGACTCATTCTCGGCGGTGCCGCTCTCGAAGGCGCCAACGCAAGGACCACCCTCCTGCTCCTCTGTTTCGCCCTGGGGGCATCAGTCTCCCTGGCCCTGGTCCTGTTGGGCGGTGGTCGGATCTACGAGGTTCTCAAACGGTCATTGCGAGGCGAGAGGTGGATTCGGGCGGGGATGGGTGTGGCGGTGATCCTCGCCGCCGGGGCGATCGCACTGGGGCTCGACACCGGGTTTCTGACCAACCTCTCGCTCGCCAGCACCACCCAGCTCGAGGAGGGCCTTTTCAAATCACTTCTGCCCGAGGGCACCGAGGGTGGGGGGATGATGGCCGGACCGGGGATGGAAGGGAGTGGGAGTGGCTCGGACCCGGTGACCCAAGGACCGATGCCCCCGCTCGACGGCGCCACACATTGGCTCAACTCCGATCCCCTCGCCTCAGGGGATCTCAGGGGCAAAGTGGTGCTGATCGACTTTTGGACCTACTCGTGCATCAACTGTCTGCGCACCCTCCCCTACGTCAAGGCGTGGGAAGAGAAGTACCGCGACCAGGGCCTGGTCGTGATCGGTGTGCACACGCCAGAGTTCGCCTTCGAGAAGGACCTGGGCAACGTGCAACGACAGATTGACCGGCTCGGTATCAGCTATCCAGTCGCGATCGACAACGACTACGGCGTCTGGAGAGCCTTCTCCAACAGATTCTGGCCGGCCCACTACTTCATTGACGCTGAAGGAAACATTCGTCACTGGCGTTTCGGTGAAGGTGGCTACGAGGAGTCGGAGCGGGTCATCCAGGAGCTCCTCGCCGAAGCCGGGAATCCGACACCTGGAGACGGTCTGGTCGAAGTGGATCGCGATGGCGTCGCCAAGCCACCCGATCTGCTGCAGGTCTTCTCTCCCGAGACCTATATCGGTTACGAACGCGCCGAGAACTTCCTCGGCACCATGGGACGAGATCTCTCCCAGGAGTACTCCGTGCCCGAAACGCTCTCCCTCAACCAATGGGGGTTGGAAGGCCAATGGACTGTTGGGCCCGAGGCGGCCACCCTCGACGCCGCCAGTGGAGGCATCGTCTTTCGGTTCTATGCCCGTGACCTCAACCTGGTCCTCGGATCGGATCAGGGCCCGGTCGACTTCCGGGTGACTGTCGACGGTCAGCCTCCCGGCGAAGACCATGGGCTCGATGTCGACGCCGAAGGTTTCGGGACAGTCTCGGAGCACGGCCTCTACCAGTTGGTCCGTGAGGCCGGGGCGGTCACAGACCGTCTCTTCGAAATACAGTTCTTCGGGAGAGGAGTGAGCGCCTATGCATTCACCTTTGGCTGAGCGATCTCGACGGGGTCTCGCCGCACTGATCCTCCTCAGTGTCACCGCATGTGCGGGCCAAGTAGCAAACCCGGAGGAGGGCACACCACAACTGGAACAGGCAGTGGTGATTCCTGCACCGGAGTTCGACGAGACGCCTACCGGCTCGGCCCCTGCCATAGCCATATTCGCCGCCGGATGTTTCTGGGGAGTCCAGGGCGTCTTCCAGCATGTGGAGGGAGTCCTCCAAGCGGTGTCGGGATACGCCGGCGGAGATGCGTCAACGGCCAACTATGAGACTGTGTTGAGGGGCCAGAGCGGCCACGCCGAGGCGGTTCGGGTCGCCTACGACCCCTCCCGAATCACATACGGTCAACTTCTCCAGATCCTCTTCTCGGTGGTCCACGATCCGACTCAGCTTGATCGTCAGGGCCCCGACATCGGACCGATGTACCGGTCGACGATCTTCCCCCAGACCGCGGAGCAAAGAGAGATCGCCGAGCGATACATCGCCCAACTGGAGACCGCGGGCGTGTACCGCAAACCGATCGTCACCACCCTCGAAGACGACCGGCCGTTCTATTCGGCGGAGGAGTACCACCAGGACTTCATGGTTCGCAATCCCGGGCACCGATACATCGTGATCCACGATGCACCCAAAGTGAGAGATCTCGAGATGCTGTTCGCCGACGTCTATCGCGAGGAGCCGGTCCTGGTCTTGGCCAGCAGTCAGGGCTAGCCAGATGTGGGCGCGTGTCACCCGTCGGGCAGATTGGCAATGTCGACACCGATGATCAGCTGCCACCTGTATTGCGGGTTTAGGCCATCCGTGACCCGGTGGTCTGTCGGCTGACTGCGACCTTGTCTCTCACCAGTCATGACGGGCCTTCCGTTCCGTAAACCTGTGGCGTATCGTCCAAGCGGTCCCAAAACAGGGGTGACGTGGAAAGGACATTGGCTCAGCTGTTGGCGGCTGTCATGGCGGCAACCAATGCGGCCGCGTGGGTGTTGTGGTCGCGATGGGAGCGTCCCGGCTCCGGGGTTGAGTTACGGGCCCAGCTCCAGGCGTCTCCCCTAATCGGCCGTGGAAGCGACCTGGTACAGGTGGCTCCGCTGGTCTATCCGGTCCTGGTAGTGGCCATACCCGGCTGGGCTTACGAGGGGTCGTTGAACTGGTCAACCGGCAGCGATCTGGTTTTACAGGCGGCGGGTCTCGGCCTCTGGGCTACTGGCATTGCTGTGGGGCTATGGGCCGGAACAGCGATAGGCCGGTATGGAGCGATCAGCGGTGTGACGGTGGACCACCAGCTAGTGAGCAATGGCCCCTACCAGTACATTCGCCACCCCGTCTACACCGCGACGATCGCAATCGCACTGGGAACTGCTGGCGTCTTCCGGAGCTACCTGCTTCTGGGATTGGCAGTGTTGTCCATCGGCACCCACTCTTGGTGGGCGGCCGCCGAGGAGAAGCTGCTGAGCTCCCCCGATGGCCTAGGCGACGTCTATCGGACCTACGCCTCCCGCACCGGCCGGTTCCTACCCAGGATTAGGCAGGATCGACGACGAACCGGATCCTTGTAGCGATCGCCCCCGGCGGCATCTTCGCTGGGACGATCGATCCTGATCCCGGCTTGCGCCGACATTCGCCTCGAGTGTCAGCTGCGAGATCGGCACCTCTTCTGCCTTGCAATTCCTGTGGAAGGCGCCCGGGCTCGCAACGTGGCGTACCTCGAGAATGATCAAGGCTTCGGCGTCGAACACTCCACTTCGGTCACCCGAGTGCATAGGGGTTGTCTCGCGGTTCGAGCTACGGAAGAACCTGCTCGAACTTCTGGACCTCCACATTCCCGTCGATCCACTCGGGAAGCAATGGCCGGATCTCGAGCATGTGAGGTGTCTTGCCGTGATCATCGAGAGCAGCCGCGTCGCGGTAGCGCTCGATCCAGACGTAGGTGTGCGGCTCGGCCGAATGTTTGGTCAGCGCGTAGAGCTCGGTGCCCTTCTCGGTGGCATGCACCTTGGGGATGAAAAGCTTCATCGCGTCGAGGAACTCTTGTTCCTTCTCGGGCTTGACGGGCATTTTCACCACGAGCGTGATGGACGAAGGATCGCCGTGATTGTTCGAAACGGTCATCGGCTCAGTCTCGCACGTGGGCACGGATGAGGCTACCGGCATCAACCACATGCGGTCGACGCACCAGTATCGGGCTCCATGGCTCAGCGTTTCTGTCCCGGTTTCGTGGACGGTCCCAGACGGGTACTAAGAGATCGTCATGGCAAGGTCTCGGCCAACCTCTCATAGGCGCGCACTCCTGCGCGCCTTCCGTCACGCTCCCGTCCCGGGGCCATTGCGCTGGTACGCATTCTGGCGGGAGAGGGTGACCCCGGAGGCGTTCATCGCTGCCGACCTGGACCTTTTCCACCGGGTCGCCCGCAGACACTCACCGATGGGCGATCGCCTGCTTCCTGGTCTCAGCAAGGCGGCGAACCACTCCGTTCTGTGGGCGGCGATCGCGACAGGACTCGGTCTGGCGGGGGGCCGGTTCGAGCGGCGTGCGGCGCTGCGGGGGATGGTCTCGATCCTGCTGGCATCTACCGTCAGCAACATTCCAGCCAAGCTGATCTCCCGGCGGACCCGACCCAATCTGGAGTTAGTGCCGGTGATCAGGAGGTTGGCCCGGCTGCCATCCTCGTCATCGTTCCCGTCGGGCCACTCGGCTTCGGCCTTCGCATTCGCCACGGGTGCCGCCATCGAGCGACCCGCCTTGGCGCCGATCCTGTTTCCGTTGGCGGCAGCCGTGGCCTACTCCCGCGTGTACACCGGCGTGCACTACCCCTCCGACGTCATCGCCGGAGCGGCCATCGGTGCGGGGCTGGCCGTGGCCACCCGAAGATGGTGGCCGGTGGCTCCAGACGAGCCCGCCCAAGCCACCGGACACGCGACCCGGCTCGGGGACCGACCGGGCGGCTCCGGGCAGGGGCTCGTGGTGATAGTCAATCCCAACGCCGGAGGAACTCTGGGCCCTGCTCCCGCCGAGGCCATCGCCGACGCTTTGCCCAAAGCCGAAATCGTCGAGTCGGGCGAGGCTGACGACCTAGTCGAGCTCCTCGAGAAGGCGGCCGCCGGATCCACGTTCCTGGGCATAGCGGGAGGAGATGGTTCGGTCAACGCGGCGGCGGAGGTGGCACATCGCGTTGGGGAGCCCCTGGTCGTGTTCCCCGCCGGGACGCTGAACCACTTCGCTCGGGATCTCGGTCTGCGGGACATCGACGACACGGTCCGAGCGGTCCGGCAGGGACAAACCGTGGCCGTGGATATGGCCATGATCGACGGCCGGGGCTTCGTGAACACCGCCTCGTTCGGCTCGTATGTGGACCTGGTGGACGCTCGTGAACGTCTCGAGACTCGGATCGGGAAATGGCCGGCTGTGATGATCGCCTCGATCAGGGTGATGAAGCGTGGCAGGCCAGTCAACGTCGAGATCGACGGGCGGCGGACCCAAGTGTGGATGGCATTCATCGGCAACTGCGCCTACCACCCACGTGGCCTCACCCCCAGCTGGAGGGAGACTCTCGACGACGGTCAGCTCGACATCCGGCTGGTGGACGGGTCCCAGCCGTTCGCCCGTCTGCGCCTGGCATGGGCGCTCTTGACGGGGACACTGGCACGGTCGTCGGTGTACAGGTTCTACCAGACTTCAGGACCGGTCCGTGTGCGGTCGTTGCAGGGTCCGCTCCGGCTGGCGCGAGACGGGGAGACCTTCGATGCGTCGGCTGAGGAATTCACGATCGAGAAGACCGCCGACCCCCTGGTCGTGTTTGTCCCACGCGGTGAATGAGGTTTGGACTGGCCGTCCCTCCTCCGGTGGCTGAGCGCGATCCACCGGCGATTACGAACGTCTGAGGGTTGACATTTGCCTATATAGGCATATGATCTCTGACATGGCTCGTGCCAGGACCACCGCTGACGCCTTCAATGCGATCGCCGAGCCCCATCGTCGGGAGATCCTCACGCTCCTCCGAGGGCGAGAGCGAGTTGTCTCTGATATTGCAAATGCGATGGGCATGAATCAGCCCGCGGTCTCGAAGCATCTGAGGGTTCTACGGGAGGTCGGGCTGGTCTATGTCCATCCAGATGGCAAGCAGCGCCGGTACGGGCTCGATGCGCAAGGCCTGGAGCCGGTGCACGGCTGGACGGGTGGATTCGAGGAATATTGGAGCGAGTCGCTCGAACGTCTCAATACACACGTGAAGGAGAGAAAGAGAGAGGAGGAGCGATGACACCTGACACTGCATTGTCGGATCGACAACTGATGGTCTCCCGACTCATCGAGGGGCCGCGGGACTTGGTGTTCGAAGCCTTCACCGAGGTGCGGCATCTGTCCCAGTGGTGGGGGCCAAAGGGTTTCACCACCACTACCCGCACTTTCGAGTTCTCGAAGGGCGGGGTCTGGGAGTTCACCATGCATGGACCGGACGGAACCGACTACCCGAACTGGATCCAGTGGACAGAGATCCGCGCCCCTGAGGTGATCGTCTTGCGTCACGGCGAGGGACCCGACGACCCCGAGCAGTTCTCCTCGACGTTCTTTTTCGAAGAGAGGACTGATGGGACTCAGGTGATCTTGCGTAGCGAGTTCAAGACCAAAACGCTGCGCGACCGGGCGGCCGAGGAGTACGGCGCCATCGAAGGAGGCAATCAGACCCTAGAGAGCCTCGGCACATACGTGACCGGAAGTTTGGAGTGACGGAGATGAGTGGAGATCAGAAAGTCTTCGTGAACGTGTCGATGTCGCTGGACGGATACATCGCCCCGGATGGCATGGACATGGAGCACTTCCACGATCCCGACTACAAGGACTGGGTGAACAAGTGGAGGAGCCTCCAGGCGTGGCTGTTTCCCTTGAAATTCATCAGGGAGAACCTGAAACTCGGGGAGGGTGGCGAGACCGGCACGGACAACGACCTGGCCGAGGCGACATTCAAACGAACCGGTGTTTCGATCATGGGGAAGCGGATGTTCGATAGTGGCGAGCAAGCTTGGCCAGAAAACGCACCTTTCCACACCCCGGTCTTCGTGGTCACCCACGAGAAGCGAGAGCCGTGGGAACGACCCGGCGGCACCACCTTCTATTTCGTCAACGACGGGATCGACAGCGCTCTGGTGCAAGCGCGGCACGTCGCCGACGGACGGGACATCCGTGTGGCTGGCGGAGCTGACATGATCGTGCAGTTTTTGAACGCAGGCTTGGTGGACGAATTGGAGATCGGACTCTCCCCGGTGCTACTTGGTGGAGGTACGAGCCTGATCAGGGAAATCGATTCCGAAGGCGTCGCCCTCGAGATATCGGAAGCTATCCACTCCGCCCGAGTCACCCACGTCAGGTACCGAGTTGCCGCGGGGTAGGGATATCTGGCTGGCACGAACCGCCAAGGCGCGGTCTGGATGTTCGCATGTGCGATGAAACGATCGAGGTGCTGGCCGGAGACTTGATAGCAAGCCTCTGACCAGCACGCTTGTGAGTCGGGACGGCGGGATTCGAACCCACGACCTCAGCGTCCCGAACGCTGCGCGCTACCAAGCTGCGCCACGTCCCGATAACCAGGAATCCTAGGCGTCCGACCACCAAACCACGACACGGAGGAAAGCCTGAGTAGGTCCATTGATCTACTCACTCTTCGGCGCGATCGGATAGTCTGTAGAGAAGTAGTTGCGTCAAAGGGAGATGGCGATGGCTGCATATGAAGCCTTGCTCAAAGTTCAAGGCACTGATGAGGCGCCGATCAATGTGATGATCGACCTCACCGACGACAATCGCGTGGTCGTCTCGGCTGGAACAGTCGAGCTGGGGGACTGGTCCAGGAGCGAGATAAGACTCAGCGCCGAGCCCGACGGCTTCCACCTGAGGGCCGAAGGCGAAGAGATCCTCCTCGACGTCACCGAAGACGCACGTTTCGCACTCGACTACGGGATGCGACAAGCACCCCCGCTGCTGCGACGTCGGATGGGTGCACTGCTACGAAATCCGGACACCACCGACCTCGTCTGAATCAGACGAGAAGCTCGGCGATCTGAACCGCGTTCAGAGCCGCGCCTTTGCGCAGGTTGTCGCCCACCACCCACAGGTTGATCCCACCGGGCTCTCCGACAGTCTCACGGACCCGACCCACCAGGACATCGTCGACACCCGCCGAGTCCAGCGGGGTCGGCACCCGATCCTTCCAAAGACTGACACCAGGAGAAGCGGCCAGAACCGACATCGCCTCATCCCCGTGAATCGCCCGTTCGAAACGCAATGTGGCCGCGACCCCATGGCCGACCAGCACCGGCACTCTCACACAGGTCGGCTCGACCAACAGGTCGGGAAGGTCGAGGATCTTCCGAGACTCGTTGACCAGCTTCAACTCCTCGTCGGTGTAGTCGTTGTCCAACAGGTTGCCGGCGTGTGGCAACACATTGAAACCTATCGGCCGCTGGTACAACGACGGCTCGACCTCAGGTCCGGTGCCGGTCATCAGACCCGGAATGTCAGCGGACATGATCTCCATCTGGCCCATCAGCTCGTCGACACCCTGCTGACCCGAGCCGGAGACGGACTGGTAGGAGGCGACCACCATGGAGACCAACCCTGCTGCATCGTGGAGGGGCCTGACGGCCATCATCAGGGTCATCGTGGTGCAATTGGGGTTGGCGATGAGACCCCGATGCCCTGTCACCGCGGCATCGTTGACCCCCACCACCACGAGCGGTACATCCGGGTCCATCCGGAAGGCCGAAGAGTTGTCCACCACCACCGCACCGGCAGTCCCGAAACGGCCGGCATGCTCACGGGAGCGGTCTCCACCGGCGGAGAAGAGGGCGACATCCAAACCTGAAGGGTCAGCCAGGGAGAGATCTTCGATCATCACCTCGCCCCACTTCGTCGCCACCATCTGACCGGCGGAACGGGCCGAGGCCATCAACCTGAGATGAGAAACCGGGAAGTCGCGCTCTTCGAGGATCGAGAGCATGGTTCGACCCACAGCACCTGTAGCGCCGACTATTGCGACCTTGGTCACTGGCCTACCTCCAATCCGACAAGACCCGCATGGAGACAACGCACCGCCGACTCACAGTGTTCCGGACCCACCTCGAGGGCCACCTTCCCAGCATCAGCAACGAGCGGCCCATGGGTGATGCCATGGGCTCCGAGGAGACTCGAGGCACGGTCCACGAGACCCGCAACACCGGGGCCGACCAGGGTGATCGTTCCACCGTCGTGGGCGATCCCGACCAAGGGCGCATCCGAGGCATCATCGGTCACCAGGGTTCCAGGGTCGTCAGTGAAAGAGGATCTGACATGCACCACCACCCCACGGTCACGGGCGCTTTCGACTGAGTGCGACTTCAGGACCATGGCGCCGGCATCGGCCAGGGCGAGCATGTCGGCATAGGAGATCGACTCGAGCTTCCGGGCATCGGGCACTATGCGCGGATCGGCGGTGAAAACCCCGGAGACATCGGTGAGTATTTCGCATCCTTCCGCCCCCAAGGCTGCCGCCAGTTCCACCGCGGTCGTGTCAGAACCCCCACGGCCCAGTGTGGTCACCTCCCTGCGCTCCGGATCGACTCCCTGGAACCCCGCCACGATCACCACTTTGCCCTCACTCAGGGACTCCCGTACCCGCTCACCGGTGATCCGGGTGATCCGGGCACCGCCATGGGACGAATCGGTCAGGATCCCCGCCTGAGACCCTGTGTAAGAAACGGCGGGAACACCCCGCTCGTGGAGGGCCATGGCAAGCAGTGCCATGGTGATCCTCTCCCCCGCCGTCAGCAGCATGTCCAGCTCCCGGGGTGGAGGATTGATCGTGATCTCGGCGGCAAGACCCAACAGTTGATCGGTGGTGTGACCCATCGCCGAGACCACCACCACAAGGTCGTAACCCGCAGCGCGAGTGTCCCGCACCCGGTCGGCGACGGCGCTGATACGGGTCGGATCGGCCACCGACGTGCCCCCGTACTTCTGGACCAGGATCGACATACCCGCACAGTTTGGATCTTTCGCGGCGGCAATACGAACACTCACATAGGGACAAGCATCACCACCTGCCTAAAGTCGATCGGCAATGACCGATCGCCGCCAACGTCAGAAGGAACAAAGGGCCCAGAAACGGGTCACCCAGCGCAAGCGCGAGCAGAGGAAAGAGCTCGGACGCCGGATCGCCATCGGTGTGACCCTCGCCGTCGTGCTCCTCGGAACCATCATCCTGGTCAACACCGACTTCGGAGGCGACTCCCTCCCCCGCGGCTATCAGGACTTCCGCAACCAGCCGACAGCCTGCGGTGGCACCCAGCCGGCCGCCTTCCAGCCGATGACCTTCACCGCCCCCGAACCCCAGGCCGACATCACCGCCACCAGTCGGGTCACCGCCACCATGGTCACCTCGTGCGGCACCATGGTGATCGAACTCGACCCCGCAGGATCTCCCGAAACGGTCAACTCGTTCGTGTTCCTCGCCCGACGAGGCTTCTTCAACGGTCAGGTGTTTCATCGGGTCATCGCCGACTTCATGGGCCAGGGTGGCGACCCCAACGCCAATGGCACCGGGGGACCCGGCTATGTCATCGCCGACGAACGGCCATCGTCTGACTTCAGCTATGACAAAGGGGTGGTAGCCATGGCCAACCGTGGGGCCAGGAGCACCGGTTCCCAGTTCTTCGTCGTCACCGGGGACAACGGCAAGTTCCTCACCAACAACTTCAATGTCCTCGGACGAGTCACCACCGGAATGGACACCATCGATCGGATCAACGCGGTGCCCACCCGGCGCCCACCCGGCACCAACGAAGAGAGCCTGCCCACCGAGAGTGTCTACATCGAATCGATCACGATTGAAGTAGCCGGGTCCTGATGGCTCCCGCCACCATCATGGTGGCCAAATGGCGGTAGACCTCCACACTCACTCCAGGGCCTCTGACGGGACCGCGAGCCCTACCCGGGTCGTCGAGCTCGCCGTGGCGGCGGGCATGTCGGCGATCGCCCTCACCGACCACGACACCCTGGGCGGAATCAGCGAGGCGAACGATGCGGCCGCGATCGCCGGCATCGAACTGGTGCCCGGGACCGAGCTGTCACTCGAATACGACGGGGGAATGCATCTCCTCTGTCTCTGGCTGGAACCGGGCGAAGGCCCGCTCCAAGATCGTCTCGAGCAGCTCCGACAAGGACGCGACATCCGCAATGCAGAGATCCTGGCCACACTCCGCACCCACGGGATCGATATCACCGATGAGGAACTCGCCATCGAATCTGGCGGGGGCACGGTCGGACGACCCCACATCGCCGCGGTCATGCTGGCCAAGGGTCATGTCCCCGACACCGCTACGGCCTTCGACCTGTGGCTGGCACGGGGACGCCCCGGTTATGTCCCGAGACGACGTCTCCAACCCGCGGAGGGGATCCTCCTGGCGCGAGAATCAGGGGCCGTGCCCATCCTTGCCCACCCACACACTCTCGGTATCAACCGTGCCGAGGACATGGCACGACTCCTCAACGAGCTGGTCGAGTACGGGCTGGTGGGATTGGAGGCCATCTATGCGGGTTATCACCGACACGAGAGGGAGGGATACTCCGACCTGGCGAGACGCTTCGGACTGGTGGCGTCCGGTGGCAGCGATTATCACGGCGTCTACAAGCCCGGTCTCGAAATCGGAGTCGGTTACGGCGATCTCCACGTCCCCGATCGGGTTCTCCAAGAGTTGAGAGGACACGCAGTTCGCAAATGAGACGACCGATCCGGATGGGCATGGCGGCACTGGTGGTCTCGGCCAGTGTCCTCCTGTCACGTCTGCTCGGACTGGGACGAGATGTCCTCCTAGCCACCTTGATCGGAGTCAACGCCGAAGGGGACCTATACCGACAGGCCTTCACCATCCCCGATTTTCTCAACTATCTCCTGGCCGGCGCCTACCTGACCATCACCCTGATCCCGATCCTCAGCCGACACATGGAACGAGGCGACTCGGAGGGGGCGAGTCGCGCCTTTACATCGGTGTTCCGTTTCGTCGCCTCCGCCATTCTCGCCCTCACCCTGGTCATGTGGATCTTCGCCGACTTCCTCGTATCTGTCGTGTTCCCGGAAGTCGCCGATCACGACCGACTGGTTTCGCTCACCAGGCTGGTCCTTCCCGCTCAGGTCTTTCTCGTCATGGGGGCCCTGCTCATGGCCGTCCAGTACACACACAGACGGTTCATGATCCCCGCACTCGCTCCATTGGTTTACAACCTCGGGATCATCGCCGGAGGTCTGATCGGGGCGGCCGCCGGAGAGCCCAGCCCTGAGGGGTTTCTCTGGGGGGCGGTGGTGGGTTCGGCGATCGGGAACTTCGGGATCCAATGGTTCGGCGCCCGACGGACAGGCACCTGGTTACGACCGATCACAAGGAGCGACTCGGCCGTCGGGGAGTATCTGGTGCTGGCCTTCCCGCTGATGATCGGACAGTCCATCGCCGTTCTCGACGAGCAGTTCGTCCGGTTCTTCGGTCAGGTCGAAGAGGGCACCACCACCGCCCTGACCCTGGCCCGACAGCTCAACATGGTCCCGGTCGGTGTGATCGCCCAGGCGGCCGGCGTCGCCACCTTCCCCTTCCTGGCCAGACTCGCCTCGAGAGGTGACACCGAAGGTCTGGCGCGGACCACGTCACGGGCTGCCAGGGTCACCGTTTATGTCGCATTCCTGGGAGCGGCTGCCATGTTCGCCCTGGCGGTACCCCTGGTTCGTTTCCTTTACCAGTATCGGGCTTTCACCGAGGAGGACGCCGCCCTGGTCGCCTCCCTCCTCACCATCTACGCCTTGTCGATCCCGGCCTGGGGTCTCCAGCAGATCCTCGCCCGGCACTTCTATGCACGACGTCTCATGTGGACACCGGTCGCCATCGGAACCGCCGCCACCATCCTCGCCATCCCCCTATGGCTGTGGCTCAGAGAGATACGGGGTGCTGAAGGTATGGCGCTGGCATCCAGCATCGGGATGACAGTCTTCGCCCTCGCCTTGCTGGTGGCTTGGTGGCGGGACACCAGGGGCGATCACATCAAGACGTTGGGCCGGTCCGTCTTGAAAGGACTGGTGGCTGCCAGCGCCGCCGGACTGGCCGGACGTCAGGTGGTCGCTGTGATAGTCGGTGAGGGGTCACCGGGTGTGGCGGCGGCGGTGCTGGCCCTCCTCGTGGGTGGGACTGTCGTTGGTGTGGTATTCATGCTCGCCACCCTCGCTCTCAGATCACCCGAAATCAAGGAGTTGTTCACCCGTGACCGGAGTGCCCCCGGGCCAGAAGCTATCGGGCGTCCGGAGTGACCGCGGGTGGGGTCTGATTCGGGAGCGGCTGAGGCATCGCCTGCATCCAGGCCGATAGTTGAGCGGTCGGTCGTGGGCTCCTGTGACGAGCGGCGTTCTCCTCCCGAGCGATGTGGTCGAGCACAATTCCGACCACGGCGACCTCGAACTCGCCAGCACCACCCCTGATCTCAATGTCGGTGTACATCAGCGTTTCGACTTGCACGAACCCTCCGGGGTTTCACACCCCGACCGTTCGAGCAAGATTTCCTCCCTCGGGTACCGTATGACCCGTGAAACGCACGGTGATCACCGGGATAGCCCGGACCCCAATCGGCAAGTACAACGGGGGACTGCGTCCTCTTCGGGCCGTTCAGCTCGGTGGCATAGCCATCGCTGCCGCCCTCGACCGCTCCAAGGTCGACCCCGCAGCCATCGATGAAGTCATGTTCGGCCATGTCCTTCAGGCAGGAGAAGGCCAGATCACATCGCGACAGGCCGCGGTCAACGGTGGTCTTCCAATGACTGTCCCCTCGGTCACCATAAACAAGGTGTGTCTGTCCGGAATGTCCGCCATAGGCCTGGCCGACCGTTCGATTCGTCTCGGCGAGTCCAACTTCGTCGTAGCCGGGGGGATGGAAAGCATGTCCAACGCCCCCTATGTCCTAGGAGACCTGAGGTGGGGCGCTCGCATCGGCGACGCCACCGCGGTCGATGTGATGCAGCACGACGGGCTCTTCTGCGCCTTCGATCAGTGCACGATGGGCGAATCCTCCGATCTCAAGAACGACCTTCTCGGGATCAGCCGTGAAGAGCAGGACGAATGGGCCGCGAGGAGTCAGCAAAGGGCAGAGTCGGCCACCACCGGAGGGGGTTTCGGGGACGAAATCACCCCCGTGGAGGTGCCGGAGCGTGGCGGAACCCTGCGCGTGACCACCGATGAGGGAATCAGACCCGGAACGACGGTCGAATCCATGGCCGGTCTACGCCCCGCCTTCTCTCCCAACGGCACCATCACCGCGGGAAACGCCTCCCAGATCTCCGACGGGGCTGCTGCCCTGGTTCTCGCCGAGGGCAACGCTGCCGAAGCGGCCGGGGCACCCGTAATGGCCGAGGTGCTCGCCTACGCTCAGATCGGTGGTACCGATGCCACCCTGCACGAACGTCCCGCCGAGGCCCTGATGCTGGCTTTGAAGAAGGCCGGTTTGGAACCTTCGGATCTGGATCTCGTGGAGATCAACGAGGCCTTCGCAGCAGTCTCCCTGTGGTCGGCCCGGATGCTCGGGATCTCCGAGGACAAGGTCAATGTGCACGGTGGAGGAGTGGCCCTGGGTCATCCGCTCGGTGCCACAGGCGCCCGTCTGGTCGTCACCCTGGTCAACGCGCTCCGGCAACGAGGCGGCGGTGTGGGCGGGGCGACACTGTGCGGTGGTGGCGGACAGGGCGACGCCATCATCGTGAAGGTGGGTGCCTGATGGCCGAGCCCATCGAACGGAACCTCGCCTTCGACCTGGTCAGGGTGACCGAGACCGCCGCCCTCGAAGGGGCGCGCTGGCTGGGTCGAGGTGACAAGGAGAAGGTCGATCAAGTCGCCGTCGACGGAATGCGACTCCACCTTTCAACACTAGATATCGACGGTCTGGTGATCATCGGAGAGGGAGAGAAGGACAACGCTCCGATGCTGTTCAACGGTGAGAGGGTCGGCACCGGCCGTGGCATGGTGGTCGAAGTCGCCGTTGATCCCATCGAGGGAACGACTCTCACCGCACAAGGGATGCCGGGAGCCATTTCGGTGATTGCCATCACCGAGGGACGAGGATCGATGTACGCCCCGGGTTCGCTCGCCTACATGGACAAGATCGCGGTCGGGCCTGAAGCCGCAGATCTGATCGACCTGGACGCACCCCTCGAGGACAACTTGAGGAAGGTGGCCAGGGCCAAAGGCAAGGCCGTCGGCGAACTCCGCTGTCTTATCCTCGACCGCCCCCGAAACCAGCACTACATCGAGGCTGTCCGTGCTGTTGGATCGCGGATCTCGGTGTTCCGAGACGGCGATGTGGCAGCCGCTATCGCCACCGCTCAGGACGAGAATGAGGCCGACATCATGGTGGGGATCGGGGGGTCGCCGGAGGCTGTCATCGCCGCCGCGGCCATGAAGTGCGTCGGAGGGGAGATCCAGGGGCGTCTTTGGCCCAGAGACGACGACGACAGGGAGGCGGCCGCGGAACAAGGACTCGACCTCAACCAGGTGCTGACAACCGAGGACCTGGTCCCGTCCAACAATGTCTTCTTCGCCGCCACCGGAGTGACAGGGGGAGAGTTCCTCGACCCGGTCATCTTCACCGGTGACGACCATGCCGTCACCCATTCGGTGATCATGCGCTCAAAGACCGGTTCGATCAGGTACATGTATGCGTATCACGATTTGGCGCGACTGCGGGAAATATCGTCTCCGACCGTCGATTGACTCCCCTCAGCAGTCCCCCCCCCCCTGCGCTCAGCACATACGTACGTAACAGCGTCGGGCGGAACCTCCAAGAGGAGACGCCAACCCGGCGCAATCGTTGGTCAGGAGCCTTCAGGGGGCGTTGGCTCTACGGGAAGGGTGTTCTCGACTGGAACCGTGATTCCGGTGTCGTTCTCGCCCGGCTCAGCACCGTTGAGGACGAAGAGCCAGATCACGAACAGGACGGCCAGCACCGCGATCGCGGCACCAATGACGATTCCCACACCCTGAGGTCTCTGATTGACCACGACATCCGCGCCACGGTCGTCTCTTGTTACGACTCGCTCATTTTCATGGGACATCGTTCACTCCTTCTTTGAGGTAGTACCCAGTTCCCTACCCCTGGCCTTTGGGTCTCAAACCTGCCCCACCCGAGTGCTCCTCTACGAAACCTGGTGCTCGAATAGAGGGAGCCCGGTAAGGGCACCCTTACATATCTCGTCAACGCCTCTGGTATGCCAGTGAACAAGGAAGGGGGCCCCCAAAGGGGCCCCCTTCGCTAGCGTGCGATCAGATCAGATCGCAGGATCGTCCCCGAAGTTCCGATCGTCGTTCCCGTCGGTCCGCTGACCGATGTTTCCGTCGGTGTTCCGCTGACCACCGTTGCCGCCGGTGTTCCCCATGTTCCCATCGGTGTTCCGATGGTCCATATCGTCGCCGTTGAGTCTGTCCTCGATCGCCTCGACCGTCTCCCCGGTCCGCTCCTTGATGCGCCCGACGAACTCGTCGTAGTTGCCTTCGGCAACATCGAGGTCGTCATCGGTGAGATCGCCCCAGGCCTTCTTGGCCTTGCCCTTGAGTTGGTCCCAGCGACCGTCCCACTTGGTGCGTGTGCTGTCCATGATGGTGCTCCTTTCTGAACGCCGGACTTCCTGAACCCCGGACTTCGCTGCCCGTATACCCGACCCGGCGTGAAGCCAAACTAAGAATTGTTTCCGTATCCTCGGCCGGTTCTGCTTGACGTTCGACCCTCCTTTTGGCCCTCTCACGACTGGTCGGTTTCCGGATTCGCAGTCCTATTTCTTCCCGCTCTCGGGCCCTATTGGTGGCGGCCCTGTGGAGTCCTCGAGAGGTTTTCCTGGCGTCAACGGCCGCCTCTGGTTCTCTGTCATCCATTGCGACGCCGCGGACTCCGAAAGACGGAACGGCGACTCAGAGCGCCGGTTTGATCTCCTCGGCCCAGAACTCGAGGAAACCTTCGAGCGGATTACCCACCTGGAAGACATAGATGTGGTCCGCCCCTATCTCCCGAGCCTCGACGATCGAATCGACGACCGGGCCTGGATCGGGGCCGCAGAGGATCGCCTCCTCGATGTCGGAGGGGCTGACCATGGTCACGGCCTCCTCGAAGTTCTGCACTGTCCTGAGGTCGGCCGCAAGCTGACCGGCGAGGGCGGTGTTCGGCCAAAGGCGATGTGCCCGTTCGATAGCCGAGTCCTTGTCCGGATCCCAGGCAACGGTCAACTGGGTCCAGACTGGCCCCGAACCCCCCGACTTCCGGTAGTGATCGATCACGTCCTTCTTGTGCCCGGTGATCCACAAACCGTCGCCAGCCTCGGCGGCCAACTCAGCCGACATTTCCCCGTAGGCCGAGACCACTATCGGAGGCAGCGTCTTCGGGAGGTCGAAAATGCGGGCATCCTCAACCGTGTAGTGCTCCCCTCGATGGGTGACGCTCTCGCCGGTCCACATCTCACGGATCAGCTCGATGGCCTCCCCGAGCATCGAGTGACGCACCTCCGTGGGCGGCCATCTATCGCCGAGGACGTGCTCGTTCAGGTTCTCACCGGTTCCCACACCCCAGACGAACCGGCCGTCGAGGAGAGTCGCGGCAGTGGCCACCGCCTGGGCGTGAATCGCCGGATGCATCCGCACGATCGGACAAGTGACACCGACGCCCACCTCTATGCTCTCGGTCGCCTGCGCAATCGCCCCGAGCATGGTCCACACGAACGGGCTGTGACCCTGCTCGCCGATCCACGGATGAAAGTGGTCGGATATCGATACGAAGTCAAAACCGGCCTCCTCAGCCGCGACGGCCGTCTCCACAAGTAGGGCGGGAGGGTGCAGCTCACTGGAGAGGGTCAAACCGTAGAAAGTTTCTGACATTCGCCCACCCGTACCCACCTACCCCGTCAACAAAACCCCGATCAGAGACCCAACCAGGTTTGGGAGAGCCAGGCCACGGGTAGAGAGATAATCCACGACTTAAGGAGAAACTGAAATGGTATGGGCACTCTTGCTTATCGCCTTGTTGCTTGGCGGGATTGGTCTCTTCTTCGAGGCCCTCCGCTGGGTGCTGATCATCGCACTGGTTCTGTTGGCAGTCTCTGCCTTCACCGGCTGGTCTTCGCGGAGAGGGACGACGTCGTGAGTGATGGACGAATCCGCAACGCAGGACGGCGTATCAAGAACTTCACCAAGATCATGATCGGCGCCGGGTTGGGCTTCCTCGCCGGTTACCTCTTTGACCCTGACCGCGGAGTATCCCGAAGGACGCGCCTCGCCGATCAAGCGGCGGCGAAGATCCGCGACGGTGTCTCCACTGTGCGGTCGAATGCCGAATATCAGAAGGGTGTTGCCAAAGGGGCAGTTCACAAGATCACCGAACCGCTGCGAAAAACCAGAGAGTTTGATAACGAGACCTTGGTCCAGAAAGTGCGCAGCGAAGCTGTGGGTCAATGGAAGCGAACCGTCAATAATTCCGGGGCGGTGGAAATCGAGACGGGGGCCGAGAGTGGCCAGATAGTCGTCAGGGGAAGTGTCGAAAGCGAGAAAGATCGCCAACAACTGCTCGAGATGGTCCGGGAAGTCTCGGGTGTCGACTCGGTAGACGATCGGATCTCTGTCGGTTCCTGACCGAGTAGACCCTCTCAACTCCGTTGGGGTAAGGGGTCAGAGTTCCGGTAGTGAAGGCGGATCACCCCCGACACTCACTTCGAGGCGTGGCCCTCCCAGGGCCATCTCCCCGTACCTCCAACCTCTTAGAATCGTTCGATTCACACGGTCTGTTGCTGAGCCGATAGCACCTCTTCGATATTCAAGGGTCAAACGAATGCTCTCGGGGTCATTTCCACTGACTTCAACTACGAGGTCACCCACAGGATCGTGGGCGGTGCACCGAAGCACCACCTCGAGCGCTTCCTGCAGGCGGGTGGCCAGGAATGAACCGATTCCTTCTGAGTATCGGTTCGATGCCCAGGCTCGTACCTCGGTCACCACCCCGGGAAAGTGATCGATCGACGACGACCGGGTGAAGCTGGCCGGGTCAGGCCCAACCGGGCGGAGGACGACAAGTGCCACATCGTCCTGATTGTCGGGTTCGAGACAGGACCTCAGAAGCGCATCGGCGAGCGCTTCCACGCCCAGAGTCCGGTTCTCGGCGAGGGCCCGGGTGAGTCGGGCGATTCCCTCGTCGATGGACTCCCCTCTACGTTCAACCAGTCCGTCTGTGTAGAACACCAGTGTGTCCTCGAATTCCAGTTCGGCTGTCATGGTGACCCTGGTCATTCGCTGGCTTATAAGCCCGATCGGTGTGCCCCGCACCTCGTACATAGCGCGGAGACCCTTTCGGGTCGCCAGCAGCGGAGGCAGGTGTCCGGCGCTGGCAAGGTCGAAAACGCGGGTCTGGATGTCGTAACTGGAGAGGAGTACGGTGGCACTCGGTGACCCAGAGATCTGCGCAGTCAGATCGTCGAGTTGGGCGAGGGCCTCGCCCAGGCTCGCCGAGACGGCTGCGGTGGCCCGAAGGGCACTCCTCAGCTGTCCCATAGCGGCAGCAGCAACCACACCCCGACCGACCACGTCGCCAACAACCGCTCCGACCCGGTTCCCATCGATCATCCAGAGGTCGTACCAATCCCCACCGACGTCAGCATCACCGACCGCGGCGATGTAGCGAACTGCTCGTTGCAGGTCGACCTCGGGACCGATGGTGTCCCTGGGAAGCAGGGCATGCTGGAAGGCGCGGGATGCCAGCCTTTCGCTTTCAGCAGCAGCGGCCCGCCCGAAAGCATCGCCGAGCAGGGGCACCATTGTCGTGAACAAGTCGATGTCCGAGTCCTTAGGGGGGAACTCGCCGGGCAGAAATGCGCAAACCGTGCCACGTGCATTTCGACCGATAAAGCGCCCAGCGATGGCTCCTGTGGCTCCAACTGGGAGGATCAGGTCAGGGTAACGGGCCCTGATATCCGCGGCGCTGAACACCAGCACATCGGGTGTCTCGAAGGCGTCGACCAGGATGGAATGGTCCTCCATCGTCGTGACCTCGTCCGGTGTGTCGGCGTAAACCACGGCGTTATCGTCGGCGATCGTGTAGACCAGCAGACGCCCATCCCGGTCGGCCAGCCCGACGATCACCGCCTTGGCAGCGAAGACACTCCCAAAAACCTCTAAGACAGCGTCGGCGACTTCCCGTGTGGCCGGAGCGGTGGAGAGCATCTCACTCAGGTTCTCAAGTGCCGACAGGTTGCGGGCGCCCTCCAACATATGCCGATGCGAAGCACCCATCCTGACGGCGGCACCCGCCGCAGCTCCCACTGTTGTCAGTCCGAGAAGTAGCAGTGCGGCCATCTCGCCCAGGAACCGGCCCCGGGACCCGGCGAGCAAGAAGAGCCTGTCCTGTTCAACCACCACTGTCCAGCCAGCCTCCGGGACTTGCGCCATGCCGATCATCCGATCAGACTCCCCCATCAGACCAGGCCCCCGAATCCTCGATGGCTCCTCCAACAGGTCGGGATTGGTCGGCACATAGAAGCCGTTCGCCCGACCGTCGGTCAGGATGACGTTCCCCTTGCGGTCGACCACACGAGTCTCGAATCTCGGCTGGATCAAGGAGGGGATCGCGATGTCGAATTCCTCCATTTCCACGTATCCCAGAAGCACCCCGTTGACCCGACCGCTAGAGAAGGTGGGCACAGCCAAGATGCCAGACATCTCTGACTCCGTCCCCATCACCACCTCACCTATCGAAGGCTCAACTGAGTCCAGCACACCTTTGACCCAGACCCGGTCGGACAGATCCAGGGGCAGGTCTTCCGGCTCGGCCACCGAACTGACCCTGAGGAGGGACTCTCGGTCCGCCCAACCGACCCCTCCGGTGAACCCGAGCACCTCCGACCCGGCTGCATCGACAACGATTTGGATCTGGTCGAGATCGGCTGCTGCCACCCCGGGCATTTCAGCCATCGTCTGGAGAAAGGCCACACGATCCGCGAAGAATTGTGACACCGCTCGAGCGGCATCGATCGCGGCATCCGAGACAAGCTCCTGCTCTCGATCGATCCGGTCAGTGTAAGAGCGCCAGGCGAGGACACTCCCGATCCCGGCCAGTAACCCGCTGGCCAAGGCCGCGGCGATTATCACCCGTACCCCGGGCGATAGGGAACGCTCAACGTCGGTCAACCACTTCCCGGGGCGGGGCTGAGTCAGCACCGTGCCCACGATATCCCGCTCGCCATGAGCCCGCTTGCCCTGCCCATCGTTTCAACTCGCCTCGAGGTGGGTACGACTAAACGGAGAGCCGAAAGGAGGCCGCAATGGGTGAAGTAACCCAAAGCATCGATGTAGACGTCGATGTCCAGACCCTCTATAACCAGTGGACACAATTCGAGGAGTTCCCCCGTTTCATGGAGGGCGTGAATCACATCGAGCAGATTGACGACCGTCATCTTCGGTGGACGGTAGAAGTCGCAGGTGTTGAACGGGAGTTCGACACAGAGATCACCGAGCAGGATCCGGACCAGCGGATCGCCTGGAAGGCGACGTCGGGTGTGGACCACGCCGGTGTCGTCACCTTCCACCGACTGAACGACCGCCAATCCAGGGTCACTCTTCAGATGAGTTTCGATCCCGAGGGCTTCGTCGAGAACGTCGGGGACAAACTGGGATTGGTGGCGGCCCGCACAAAGGGTGATCTGGAGCGATTCAAGGAATTCATCGAGGAGCGTGAGGTCGAGACAGGAGCTTGGCGCGGGGAGATAGATCCTGATGGCGGTGTGGTCGCCGGCGGCAAGCAAACCTCTACCCCAAGGGGCGCACACACGGTGGAAGAGACAGACAATCGCTGAGGTCACGGAAACGAAGCTTGGCGGAACCGGAGCCCTGAGGAAATCAGGTTTCAACGAACTCGACTTCGAGGAGTTCCAGCAACCCGCTCAAGTCGAATAGGGTTCGAAGGCGGGCGGGAACAACGAGATGCATCCGCCCCCCTTCCTCAACCAGGCGATTTCGGACGTTAACCAAGAGGCTGAGTCCCACCGAGTCGATGAAGGTCACTCCGGACATGTCGATCAGCAGTGAGCTGGCCCCGGTCCGCCTCGCGTCTTGCATCGCCATTTGGAGCTCCGCCGCCGAAGCCAAATCCAGTTCCCCCGAAAAGGACAACATGGCCTGCCCTCCTGCTCCACCATCTTTGATGGCCCCGTCACCCCGCTCGCGGCCGGACGAAGATCCCACCTTCCGGCTGTGATCCGGCCAGCTCAGGGGCGGGCCACCTCTGGCCTGTTTGGCGAACTCCCCAAGAAACCACTTCCGGAAGCTGACCAAGTCCGGTGGCGTGGCGACCGTTACCAGGGAAAGGGACGCCTCATCCCTACAGAAGTGGTTGATCTCATCGAGCAGTGAGTCGAGTTCCAGGGCCTCCGAGGCACTCTCCTGACGCACTTCGACCTTGAGATCGACAATGGTCGTCCCACTGTGAAGGGCGCCCCGCAAGCCCTGCATGAGCGGGGCGTAGAAGTCGCCGACCCGGCGACCGAGCACGTCGACATACGTCTTCATCCTTTCAAGGGGCAGGTCAACTCTTTCGGTGGTGAGGAGGACCTCGAGTTCTCGTCGAATCGTGTCGTGGTGGGAGTGCCACCTGGCCCACTTCTCGACCGGAACCCCTATCAAGTGGATTTCGTCGACGACCGCCTCGGGTGTGGTCACTTGTCCCCTTCGTCGACCTCGAACCACACACTCTTGCCGTCGTCGACCACGTCCACCCCCCAACGGTCTGAGAGAGATTCCATAATCAGCAGCCCGCGCCCGGTTGGCTGATCAGGCACGTATACCTTCCGCACTGGAGGTGTCGTGCTGCCGTCGGTCACCGCCACCCTTATGCGGCTGGGACGTTTGGATACCTTCACCTTGAATGGGGTCCCGGCGTGCAGGATCGCGTTGGTGGCGAGCTCGGAGACCAGTGTCATCAGGCGGGAGCGGGCTTCGGGGTCGCCGAGGGGTACTGCTTCGAGGACGAAGCTGCGGGCGGCTGACACCGAATCGGGCCTGGCAGGAAAACACCTCTCGACCCCTTGACCTCTGTTTGGAACCATAGATAAACGGTGACTCATCGTAGTCCTACAATGGCTCGAGATTCCTCAACCTCACGGGTGATGTTTGATTCGCCCCGGCGATGGGGTACCGAAGGTGTATGACCGATCGTGAGAACATCACAGACTTGGAGGGGCGGAGTGACGAGGAACTCGTCGAGGAGTACCGGCGTCTGAAAGCCGAACTCGTCTATGACGAGTTCAAGAGGGCCGCTGAAGAGGAACGACCCGGAGAGGCTATCGAAGGGGAACTCACCCGACGCGGTGCCATGCCTGACAGGGAAGACCTCATACCCGAGCCTTATCCCCCCGCCGAAGAGCACCCAATGGAGAGAGCGCCTGACGTGCGCTGACCAGCGGGAGCAAATGCCACCCACGCGGGACGGAAGTTGCATGGCATAGCCAAAAGCACCCCAAGGGGCGTGTGACCGCCACGTGCCGAAGGTGTCGGACGAACCCCCGGCGGCAACAATCGTCGAGCCAGCCTGGAACGAGAAAGAACCACCCTGCAGCATCATCGATGCGATAGGCGGTAGGGAGACTCGGTTCTTGGTTTCCAACTTCACAACTACCCGTACCCGATAGGCGGGTCCCTTCAAACTCTGCTCGATGGTCAATACATCGAAAAATACTGCCGATTCGAAGTGGGACCGGCCGACACCTTCATTCAGGTGTCCATCTCTGCCGTAGTGCGGGCGCGCCTTTGGGCCCGGCGTGCGTCATAGTCATCAAAACGGGCATCAGGCCGCCCTAGGGCGGCCTGATGGATACGAAGGTGTCCCTCGACTACTTGGTCAGACCAAGGGGAGGGTGATCGCGGTCTCTGGCACGGTGATGTCGATGTCGATGTCGGCATCGTCTTCGGTGCGCAGCCCGAAGTACCAGACAGCCACCAGGATGAGTAGCACGGCCACTATCCCTGCTACCAAGGCTCCCGATGAACTGCCCTCACGGTTGTTCACTATTACAGGGTCACGTTGTGACATTCGAACCTCCTTTCCGCACGTCAGTACCCCCATGGGACACCGAGCAAACAGCCACCGACTCCCTTCAGCAGGTCATCCCTCCGGCGGCAGAGATGACCGGGGACCGAGGTACCGCAGGACCAGGACGACGACATCGTCCGCTGACCCGTCGGCCTCTGCCAGCATCAGGTCAGCCAATTCCTCGATGGACCGACGGTGGTTCATCTGGCAGATACGCTCGAGACGAGCCAAACCTTCCATCAGATCCTCCCCTCGCCGCTCGACCAGACCATCTGTGTAGCCGACTACGACACTCCCCGGCGCTAGATAGGTGGAACCCTCGGGTCTTACTATCTGCCGCTGCCCACAGGCGAGAGGTGCCGACCTGCCGTCGGTCAGCCACCGGGAGGTTCCGTCCGGGTCAATGACCAGCAATGGGGGATGGCCGGCGGAGCCATAGGTCAGCCTCCCTGTATCTGTCTCCAAAGCGGCGACGACCGCGGTGGCGAAGGAAGTGGCGCCCGAGTCACGGGCGTAATCGCAGACCGAGGCGAGAATCGAACCAGGACCCGCGGCGACAGGGGCGAGAACCGACACGGCGGTCCTGAGACGCCCCATGGCGGCAGACGCCTCTAGTCCGTTCCCCACCACATCTCCGACCGTCAACACGATTGTGGACTCCGCTACTTCGAAGACGTCGTACCAGTCGCCTCCAACTAGCAGTTCTGTGGCCCCTGCCTTGTAGCGGACTGCCACGTCAAGTTCCGGACGCTGCACGACCTGTGTGGGCAGAAGCGCCTGTTGGAGATGGTCGGCGAGTTCCCGATAGACCCGCTTCTCGGTCACCTCCTTCTCTAACCCCACCCGGACTTCGCCTTCAGCCCGACGAGCCCGGTCACTCTCCAAGGCCTCGGCGGCAACGAGAAGACCGGCGAGGCTGAACACGGCAAGCCTCAGCTTTATGACGATCAGGGCTGTTTCATCAGGTATTCCGAGAATGGGCGGGCCCGTCCCATAGACGAGGTCGACTGCCTGGGTGATAGCTATGACGACAGCGGTCACCATGACAGCGCGGGTGCCGAAGAGGGCGCCTGCGAGGACGACTCCGACGAGGACGATGAAGGTCAAGGGAAGCTCGGACCAAAAGACGATCTGGAGGGAAACGACCGTTGCCGCCAAGATGGCCAAACCCCAAGGCGAGAAGAATGAGCGCCGATCGGGGCTCGACCCCCAAACCAGTATCCCTCCTCCCACCAAGATCACCCCGAGAGCATCACCAAGCCACCACTGGTAGAAGATGGCCTGGAAGTCACCAGGACCTCCAAGATCAGCTGCCAAGGATCCGATCGCAGCCCCGAGCGCCGGGGCGAGCACCACTGCGGCGGCGACAAACCAAACTACGTGGCGGACCCGTGCCAGGTCGAGCCAGCCACACCAACGCTTGATTATCAACGCCCCGACCAGGGGCTCGATCAGATTTGCCGCCACGAATCCGGCTTGGGCGACGCCGGAGTACTCACCGAGCAGATTCATCGAGAACTCGGCAACACCGGCGGCCAAGAGCACGACCCACCACACTCTCTTCTCCGTGCGAAGTAGGAAACCTATTGTGATCCCAGCCGGGATGAAGAAGACCGCCCCTAGGTCGGTCTGATTGAGCAAGAGACGAGCGATACCCGAGCCGCCGCCATAAAGGACGGCGGTCAAGAGGAACAATCTGACCATCCCCCCTGGCGATGATGGCCATCGCCAGGTGGCCGCGGCAGACCCGTCGGCCAGCAACAGCGTCGGCCAGTTCTCCCACTTCCTCACCGGAGCGACTGTCACGTTCTCAACTTGGAGTTGCCCGAATCCCTTCCTGCGAAGTTGAACGAAACCCTAGGGGTAGTGAGATCGATGATGCCAGGGATCTTTGCACGTGACAACCGGATTGGTACTGGCGACCTTGGAAACGTTTGGATCGACCGGAAGTGGGTATCTGGACTCGATGGAGTTCGCCACTTGGGCGGTCGAGGGCACCCTACCGGTGGTAGCGACTGCCATTCACGATGGTCACAACATGAGTCTCGATCTAGAGGCGCTCACGGCCGTCGACCACGAGACCCGCTTGCGCGAAGAGGACCCCTGGACAGGGGAAATAGCCTCGTCGGTCGGATCGCATGTCACGGTGCACCGTTCCCGTTTCCAGGTCGATCTGAACAGACCGAGACACAAGGCGGTCTACCTCCTACCAGAGGACGCATGGGGATTGGACCTTTGGGCTGAGCCGTTGTCGGCGGAACAGATTGAAATGTGCCTCGCCGAGTACGATGCCTTCTACGAGGAGCTGGCGACCGTAATCGAAGACTTGGTCCAACGTCACCGAGGTTTCGTCCTCTACGACGTCCACTCCTACAACCATCGACGGGCCGGGCCAGACGAACCGCCGGAGCCCGAGTTCGAGAACCCGGTGGTCAATCTGGGATCCGCCACCCTCCCCCCCGCGTGGCAAGGCGTGGCTGACGCTCTCGTGGACTCGATTGGGAGATCCAGGCTCCAAGGTGAGTTCGTCGATGTCCGCAGCAACGTCCGCTTCCAAGGCGGGCACCTAGCATCGTGGGTCAACGCCCTCTACGGGGAATGGGGTTGCGCCCTGGCAATCGAGTTCAAGAAGGTGTTCATGAACGAGTGGACTAATGAACTGTCGACGGATTCGCTAGCCGAGTTGTCGATCGCGCTCGGCAACTCGGTCGAAGAAGTCTGGGGAGCCCACCTCCAATGCCGGTGACCGAAAACGACCTGGCGGTCGACCGAGAACTGGCCGAGATATCCGGTCTCGTCCCGCTGCTCCGCTTCGCCACGCCGGTCAACACGACGGAGCAGTACCGGCGGTTCGTGGAGCACGGAGCAGAGCCCGAGTTCGAATACCTCCAGCCCCCTGACCTGATAGAGATCGCAGAGCGCCTCTCGAGAGTCGATCCGAATCGGGCAGAGGATCCGCAAATCGGGGTCATCGCGAGCAGGAAGAAGCGTGAACTCGAGGTCATCATCGAGATGCTGACGATGCGCGGGACCGAAGCCTTTCTCAACGCAGCCATCGATCTGTTCGGTCATGTCGAGCAGAATCTGGTCGAAGTAGCGTCAAGGATTCTCTCCAACCGGCCCGCCCGCACCAGAGACGGAGGAAACGTCACTCCGCTGGGCTTCGCCAGGATCGCACGAGCCGAGATCGCCAGATACAGGGAGCGCCACCCTGAGCTCAAGGCGAAGGTAACGGTCAGCGACCAGGTAGCGGGGATCCGAGTCGAGAACGGGGACCTGTTCATCGGGGCCGACGTTCGAATTCCAACCGGGCGCGTCGAGGCACTCCTGCAACACGAAGTCGGAGTTCACGTACTCACCTACGCCAACGGATCTGCCCAGCCGCTGAAGCTACTCGCTGCGGGATTGCCGGGTTACGACGAGAATCAGGAGGCCCTGGGCGTGATGGCCGAGCACCTATCTGGCGGACTATCCCCGTCGCGGCTGCAAGTGCTGGCACTGAGGGTGATTGCTTCTCACACGCGCACAGCCCAGGCGACATTCACCGAGACGGTGACCGAGCTTCAACGTCTTGGGGCCAGCCTACGAGTGGCCTTCATCACTGCCATGCGGAGCCACCGTGCCGGTGGGATGACCCGGGATGCCGGCTACCTGAGGGGAATTGTCCGGCTCATCGACCATTTACACCGAGGAGGCAACCTCGAGACCCTCTTGATCGGGAAGGTGGGGCTGGAGGACGCCCCTGTGATAGAGGACCTCCTCCAGAGAGGGGTGCTCGCTGAGGCACCTTTGAGACCCCGCTTCCTGGATACCGACGAAGGCAGACAGAGCTATCAGAAGATCCAACTCGGGGAGAATTTCATCGAAAGGATGGCATCATGAAACTCGCATTCGTGGTGAACGCGCTCGCAACCGAAGAACCGGCCTACACGACCACGAGGTTGGCGTTCGCGGCGAAGAAGGCGGGTCACGAAGTGTGGACGATCGCAGTCGGCGATTTGGCCCAGCAGGCGAACGGCTCCGTGACTGCCGCAGCAAACCGACCTGCCGACAAGAAGTACCGATCTTTGACCAGCTTCGCTGCTGACCTGCTCGATCGCAACCAGGAGCAGGAAACCGTCGTCGTGGACGATCTGGATGTCCTATTCCTTCGCAACGACCCGGCTGCAGACGCCGTCGACCGGCCGTGGGCACAGCGGGCGGGCGTCCATTTCGGGCAATTGGCGGCGGCTCGCGGTGTAGTGGTCGTCAACGACCCGTTCAATCTCGCTAACGCCATCGACAAGACCTACTTCCAACACTTCCCCGAGGAGGTCAGGCCCGCCACCATGATCTCCCGGAACTCTCGGGAGCTTCGCGCGTTCGTGAAGGAACACGGCGGCAGGGCGGTTCTGAAGCCGCTTCAGGGGTCGGGTGGCCAGGGGGTCTTCGTGGTAGGGGGCAAGGGTCAACAGAACCTCAATCAGATCATCGAGACGATCTCCCGCGATGGGTTCGTCGTGGCCCAGGAATACCTCAAAGGAGCTGAGCAGGGGGATGTGCGGGTGTTCGTCATGAACGGGAATCCTCTGATGGTCGACGGGAAGTACGCCAGTTTCCGCCGCCAGAATTCCACGGACGACCCTCGGTCCAATATGCATGTGGGGGGAAAGGCCGTGGCGGCCAAGATCACCACGGAAATGCACGAGGTCATTGCCGCCATACGACCAAAGCTCATTATGGACGGGATGTTCCTGGTGGGGTTAGATATGGTCGGCAACCGCCTCATGGAGGTCAACGTCTTCAGTCCCGGCGGGCTCGGGAGTGCAGGATCCATCGCCGGCGTCGACTTCGCCTCCGAGGTAGTGGCCGCACTGGAGCGGAAAGTGCGGTTGCGTAGAACCTACGGCGCCGTCCTCGACAACACCACGCTGGCAACCCTATAGACGTGTCCGGAAGCGCAATCCACGGATAGGACGAACCGCTCCCACCGAGGACTACCAACGACGATTGTCGATGGAAGAACTATCTTCGTGACAAGACCCGTCGAGGAGTGATGCCCCGAGTGGCCTGTTGGCCAGCCTTCAGTCCACCGTGAGCAGGTCTCCGAGTTCGGACAGAGCCCGGGTCAGGATTCGTGATACCTGCATTTGAGAGACACCGACTCGCTCCGCGATCTCGGTCTGCGTTAGATCCTCATAGAACCTCAAATAGACGACGATCCTATCCCTCTCGGGCAATGCGGCCAGAGCTTGGCTCATGTTGGACCTGATCTCAGCGTCGTCGAACTCGGCATCGAAGCCGCCCAGCACCTCAGACAACGGCTGTCCATCCTCCCCACCGGGGTCCTCAATAGATAGCGCGGTGTACCCCTGGGCGACGCTCATCGCCTCTGACACCTCTTCCTGGCTGATCTCGAGTCTGGCCGCTATGTCCGACATCCGGGGTGATCTTCCTAATTCCTGGGTCAGCGTCTGGGCCGCCCTGGTCACCTCGAGGGCGAGCTCCTGCAGACCTCGCGGCACGCGAACCGACCATCCTCGATCCCGGAGTTGGCGCTTCAGTTCGCCGGAGATGGTGACCGCTGCAAAGGAGCGAAGCTCCCCACGACTGGGATCGAACCTGTGAACTGCCTTCAGAAGCGCGATCAATGCGACCTGCTCCAGGTCATCATCTGTGATCCCTTTGCCGCGGTACCTCCTCCAAATCGACGTTGCCAATGGCTGGTAGCGGCGGACTAACTCCTCCGCGTACAGGGGCTCAGCTTCCATGCCCGCGATCAGTTGCTCTTCGTCGAGATCGTCGGGCGACATTGCCAGCGACCCGGGCTGACGCAACTCGAACCAGACATGGAGCCTCCCGTCGCGGTGTTCGGTGCCCCAGGACTGCGACATCTTGTCGACAACAGTGAGACCGAAACCGTGAGCCACTGGAATGATCGGACCGGGTGACAGATGGCTAACGCCGACACGCACCATCAGGCCACGGTCCTCGACCCACACTTCGGCGGTGGAGGCCCGCCCATGCTGAACCGCGTTGGCAAAGAGTTCCGTAACGAGAAGGGCGGCCTCTGCGGCACGCATCGAGTCGACGTTCAACGTTTCAGCGAGAAAGCCCCGTACCTCCGACGTCGACCTTGGGTTGATAGGAACCTCGATCGACCGGATCAAACTGCGTGCAGATCGATCGTCCAATGGCCCTCACCCACATTGAGACGCGACCCGAGCAGCAAAGCACCGGCAGCCGGCGGCCGGGCCGCGAGATTCCCGGTCAAGATCAACGCCGTTGTGTCCATGTGTGCGTTTACCTCAATGGGTATGCCCGCCTCTACCAATCCGGATACGAGATCTGACACTGCCACTTTCACGTCGTCTACCTCTTGCTGCTCGACACCAAAGACAGCGAGGACGTTGCCGACGAAAACCCGGACTAAGGCGACCGATCCCGGATCCGGAGAGGCGCGGATCGCGAGCGTATCCGAGCTCAACCGTCGAGAGCCTGATCCACCGACGGAAACGAGTTGAGGTGGGTGAGCACCCCGGTGATCTCGAGGAGGCGGCCGATCGGGCCGCCATTGACAGCCACCGCCAACTTCCGCCCCGACTCGCGGAACTTCTCGTGGGCGGCCATCAACAGCCTCACCCCCGACGAGTCCATGAAGTCTGTCGAAGACAGATCAATCACGAGCTTTTGCGGATCATTGAGGGAGTCGATCTTCGACTCCAGCTCCTGGATTGTCGCAATGTCGACTTCGCCGAGGACGGTGAGAACCACAGCATGCGTGGACTCATCTGGAGTCCCCCGGAGATCGACTCGGAGATCGAGAGGCATGGGCAACGATATTAACATGGGCCTCATGCTTGGTTTTGAGCTCGTTGTCTCGGCGAGTCCGGTCTGGATCAGTCTCACGCGTGACTTGATCGCCACCGCGGCAAGCCCACTCGACCTATCTGTGGATCGACTCAATGACCTCCTCGTTCTCGTCTCGACACTGGTGTCGGATGCCGCGGAAAGCCCAGAGAGCGACCGCTTCTCCATCGTCATCAGCCTCGAGGACAACTCATCGATCGCGTTCACTCTGACTTCATACGGAAATCCTGACCTCTCGACACGACCAATCTCCGAGATGGCCCTCTCCAAACTGGCCGATGAACACTGGTCAAGAGCCTCAGACGGAGGCTCCCAGGTCGGATTCGTCTTCAGCAATTGATCTCAGGTGGGATCTGTTTCCAGCAAGTGATCTGACTTCCGTTTCAGGGAACTCGTCTCGGGGTATGGACTTTTCGCACAACGAAAGGAAGGGTCATGTACATAGGCATGGGAACTCTAATTCTCATCATTCTGATCCTGATCCTCATCACCTGACGTCCAAGGAGGACCCAATGACAGAGGAAAGAATCACACAGGAACGAGCGGAGAGCAGGGTACGACCTGCAGGACCCGACTACACCAGTGTCCGGGAGCGATTCGGCGGAATCGACACCGGGGCGGCTCTGGGAGGAATGCTTGCGGGTCTCGGGATGCTGGTGCTTCTGGCAGCCTTGGCTGCCGTAGCCGCGATCCCGCTTCAGATCAACGCTTTCGACATCGAGGGCGGTGTCCAGGAACTGGGAATGGGCGGCATAGCTGTCGCCACTGTTGTGATCCTGGTCTCGTTCTTCGTCGGCGGGTGGGCTGCTGCTCGCATCGCTCGTTTCGACGGGGTCATCAACGGAGTAGGCGTGGCGCTGTGGATGTTGCTGCTGGTAGCCCTTTCGGCCGCAGCCGGCGTTTTCTTCGATGCCCGATACAACCTGCTTCAGCGGGCCGGGTTGCCTGACTGGTTCTCGCAGATCCGCGGCGAGGATGTGACCACCCTGGCCGTGGTGGCAGCCATTCTGGCGATCTCGGCACTCTTCGTCGGATGCATCATCGGCGGATCAGTCGGCGAGGCATACAACCGGAGGGTCGACTCTGCGATGGCAGACACGAGGACCGTCCCCACTGAACGGCGTGACGTAGACCGCTCCGTCGCTGATTGAAGACCTATACCTCTCCGTCGCTGACTGAACTCATCGACGGCAAGGGGTAAGAGGGAGGGGCTCTTCAGAGCCCCTCCCTTCTTTGATCCTGTGGCGACTGGGGTACTCAAAGCTCGGAGCGGCCCACCAGGGCTCGACCCAGAGTGAGCTCATCGGCATAGTCGAGATCACCACCCACGGGCAGACCGGAGGCAAGACGGGTCACCCGCACCCCCAAAGGTTTGAACTCACGGGCGATGTACATGGCCGTTGCGTCGCCTTCGATCGTCGGATTGGTGGCCACGATCAGCTCGATGACACCCTGAGGGCCGATCCT
>JBGTEJ010000022.1:0-5110 GCA_041747855.1 Acidimicrobiia bacterium
CTCAATGGCGGCTTCCGGAAGATCGGTGGACATCCAGCCAACCAGCCGAGCACGCTCCTTACGCGATACGTCCCGAGCGGCTCCTGCCTCGAAGATGGGCAGGTCGACCGTCGGCACCAGGAACAACGTGCGACGCATCGCATGCATCCGTACCAACGACCGGTCGTGGTAGATCTCATGTTCCAACTGCTTCAAATCGAACTCGGGCACCCGTGCCCAAGCCGCGAGGTACGGCGTGGTCGGGTCTGTCGAGTGGAGAGCGGCAACCGCGCCCGGCAACTCGCTGACCGCGGTGGCGGAACGGTCGAGATGGTGACGGCTGACCAGCCGCCGACGACGCGCGGCGGTGGTAAAGGTGGGCGTCACGGTTGGGCACTGTAGCCCCGGTTTGAAGCATTGCCCTTGGGCGCCCCGGGTGCCTTACTCGGTGGCGGCCGTGCTGCTTGCGACTAGGGTGGTGCTCTAGCCGCGACCCTGAGTGACACCCCAGAGCACGTCTTTGATGCTCACGATCCCAACAAGCTTGCCATCGTCCACGACGGGAAGATGACGGTATCCGGCTGCCAACATCCAGTCGGCGGCGTAGGAAGCTTCGACGTCTGGAGCGAGGGAGTCCGGGCCGGGTGTCATGGCTGACCCAACCTGAAGGGACGGGTCGAAATCAGATGCGAGCAATCTGACCAGATCACGTTCAGTCACGATTCCGACGAGATCCCCGTCCGATACCACCGCTATAGACCCTGCTTCGTTTCTGACCATCAATCGTGCTGCCTCCCGCACCGTTGCGTGCGGTTCACAGGTGATCGTCTCTCCGCCAATCAATTCGCTTACCAACATGAGATTCCTTCCGGTCGTTTGAGTCCATCTTGGCTGACCGTGCAGGAGAACAGCAGCCCCAAGAGTCCCGATCGTTAGGGTCTTTGGCCCGTAGTTGGCAGACACAGAACCGGAGAGCGAATCGGGCGTTCTCTGCACCGTTTGGGTCCCTTTAGGGACCCCCACAACCTGAGGTTTGCGGATTCAGGGGGTGTCGATAGTCAGCAAGTCGACAGCCTGCGCGTAATGACAGGCAGCGCGGTGGCCATCGTTTTGGAGTTCGAGACGGGGGATCTCGTTGATGCAGCGGTCCCTCTCGGCATCAGATAGCTCGTTGGCGAACTTGGGGCAACGAGTCCGGAAACGGCATCCAGACGGCGGATTGATCGGACTCGGAACGTCTCCCGTGAGCATCACCCGGCGACGAGCCCTCTCCTTCTTCGGGTCCGGAAGGGGAATCGCCGAGATCAGGGCCTGGGTGTAAGGATGCGAAGGGGCCGCAAAGACCTGGGCAGCAGTGCCCACCTCGACGATCTTGCCCAGGTACATCACAGCCAGATCGTGTGCGATATGTCGGATCACCGACAGGTCGTGGGAGACGAACATGTAGGTGAGGCCCAGCTCCTCCTGCAGGTTCTCCAGAAGATTGATCACCCCGGCCCGGATCGATACGTCGAGGGCCGAAACCGGTTCGTCGAGAAGGAGGACCTTGGGGTTGAGTGCCAAAGCACGGGCCACACCAATCCTCTGTCTCTGACCCCCCGAGAACTCGTGGGGGTAACGATTGCCGTGTTCGGGATTGAGACCCACCGTCTTGAGTAGTTCCCTGACCCGCTCCTTGCCCCCATCGCCGAAGAGCCCGTGAATCTGTAGCGGTTCTGCGATCAGCGAGGAGACCGTCATCCGGGGGTCGAGGGAGGCATACGGATCCTGAAAGACGATCTGGAGGTCGCGTCGGATCGGCTGCATGTCGGCACGGGACAACTCGACGAGGTTCTGCCCACCGTAGTGCACCTCTCCGGAGGTGACCGGGATGAGACCCAGGATCAGTCTGGCGGTCGTCGACTTGCCACAGCCGGACTCGCCGACCAGTCCGAGGGTCCTCCTCGGTTTGAGATCGAGCGACACTCCACAAACCGCATGGACGTCGCCGACCTTCCTCCTCAGGAAGCCTTTGGCCCTGACGGGGAAATGCTTTACGAGATTCTGCGCAGAGACCACCGGCTCGGTGGCGGGCGCCGTCGACGGAGTCTCGGTCTCAAGTGTCACTTGGAGCCTCCTCGAATGCCTCGATCAACTCGGCATCGATGATCGTCGGTGGGAACAAGTCGATCGGCTCAGCTCCGATCAGCTTCTCGTGGAAGTGGCATGCGGCGTGGTGGATACCGCCCACGGACTCCAACTCAGGCTCTTCTTCAACGCAAATGCTTTGCGCGATGGGACACCTGGGCGAGAAGGGACAGCCAGAGGGAAGATTCACCAGCGAAGGTGGGGTTCCGAGGATCGGGGTCAGACGATGGGATCGGGTGGCATCCAAGCGCGGGAGGCTTCCCAGCAGTCCCAACGTGTACGGCATCCGTGGCGTGTAGAAGACATCGTCTACCGAACCATCCTCCACCAGCTTTCCGGCGTACATGACACAGACGCGATCGACGTGACCGGCGATGACCCCCAGATCATGTGTGATGAGAACCATCGCGGCGCCGGTCTCCTCACGGGCGTTCTGCAGGGCCTCCATGACCTGTGCTTGAACCGTGACATCCAAAGCCGTGGTCGGCTCATCGGCGATGATCACATCAGGGCTGTTGGCCATCGCGATGGCGATCACGATCCTCTGTCGCATCCCTCCCGAAAGCTCATGCGGATAGCTGTTGGCCCGTTGGGCCGGATTGGGAATACCGACGATGTCCAGAAGCTCCACTGCCCTCGCCCAGGCATCGTCTTTGGAGACATCCCGGTGGGCCAGGACTGCCTCAGCCAGCTGGTACCCGACGGTGTAGACAGGACTCAGTGAAGTCAGGGGATCCTGGAAGATCATGGCGATCTTGTTTCCTCTCACCTGACTGATCTGGGAGTCTGAGAGACCCAAGAGTTCCCTTCCGAGAACCTTGGCCGAACCGGTGATGCGTGCTGTCTTGGGCAGCAGTCCCATCACCGCCAGCGACGTGACCGACTTTCCCGAACCGGATTCCCCGACGATCCCCAGGACCTCTCCCCTGCGTAGTTCGTAGGAAACACCTCTGACAGCCTTGACGACACCATCCTCACTGGGAAACTGGACGGTCAGATCCTCGACGGCGAGAACTACCTCGTTCTGCCTCCCGGACTCGGATGTCACCTCTAACGCCTGACCATCTGCTGCTTGGGATCGAGAGCATCGCGCAATCCGTCACCGATGAAGTTGACGAAGAGAACGATGCCGATGACGAAGACTCCTGGGAAGTAGAATACCCACGGATGGGTGAACACATATTCCTGGGCATTCTGAATCTGAAGCCCCAGTGACGTGTCGGGGATGGTTATCCCGAATCCCAGGAAGGAAAGAGCGGCCTCGACCAGGATGGCCCCGGCGATGATGAGGGTCGCATCGACGATGATCACACCCAAAGCGTTGGGGACTATGTGCTTGAAGATGATCCGGCGGTCAGTGGCGCCCATGGCCCGTGACGCTTCGACGAACTCCTGCTCCCGAAGAGAGAGCGTTAAACCTCGGACGACACGTGCTGTGGTTGTCCAACCGAAAGCACCGATGATGATTGCGACTGTCAGCCAGGTAGTTCCTTGGGCCATGCCGGCCAGCACCAGCACCAGAACGAGGAGGGGGATGATGATGATGACATCCACGATGCGCATCATCACGGTGTCCACCTTCCCCCGGTAGAAGCCGGCGATCGCCCCCCACGACGCCCCGATACTGATCGCCATGAATGCGACGAAGAGGCCGACTTTGAGGGTCTGTTGGGTCCCTCTCATCACCTGGCCCATGACGTCGTGTCCGGCCCGAGTGGTCCCGAAGGGATGTTCCCAACTGGGTCCTTCCAATGAAGGTATGGCTCTGTTGACCTGATGGTCCCATGTCCAGAGCGTCGGTCCGATGAATGCGAAGCCGGCGATGAGGATGAGGGCGAAGAGACTCATGACAGCCAGTCGGTGTCTGAAGAACCGACGGAAGATCATGTTGAGACGGGTGCGTTCCTTCGTGGTGATCGCTTCTGCATCACCCGGAGGGGCCGGGTTGGAACCGAACTCCGTCGGGCGGAGGTCCATCTCAGTCATATCTGATCCTAGGGTCGAGGACCCCATAAAGGAGGTCAGCTATCAGGTTGGCTAGGACCACCAAGACCCCGGCGAAGACGACGAAGGCCATGACTGCGAACGCATCCACCGCACTCACAGCAGCGAGGAAGAAAGTGCCCAAACCTCTCCATCCGAAGATGGTCTCGGTGATCACCGCCCCGGTGAGGGCCCCGGCAACCGCCAGCGCCGCCAGTGTGACCACCGGAATGAGGGCGGTGCGGAGGGCGTGGCGTCGCATGACCACGCGGTTGCGCAGACCCTTCGCTCTGGCCAGCCTGGTGTAGTCGGCGTTGAGGACTTCGAGCATGGACGCTCGCTGGAACCTGCTTATGGCGGCATAGCCCGTGAGGATGAGGGCCATGGTCGGGAGCAGCATGTGGGAGATGATGTCCCAAGCCGCCTCCCAGCCCTCCATGCGGAAGTGGGTGGTGGAGGTGGCACCGAAAGTGCGGAAGACACGTGTCCCCACCTGCTCGTTGGCCCATACGCCGGCAGACTTGATCCACGCCGCCAGCCAGAAGGTGGGCATGGCGAGGGCCAGGAACCCGAATAAGGTCAGGGCATGGTCGACTTTCGAATATTGCTTGACCGCACTGATCACACCGGTGACGACCGCCAACGACAGTGAAAGGATGGTGGCGACTCCTACCAATCTCAAGGTGATCATGAACCGATCCCCGATCTCAGTGCTGAGATCGACGACCCCCCTCGATGAGGGCCCCCACTTACCCTGAAGAAGACCGATGTCACCTCTTCCCCCTAGACCGGTGAGCCATATCCAGTAGCGCTCGGGGGTGGATCGGTCGAGGTACAGCTTTTCTTCGAGGGCCTGGATGGTGGCCTCCGGAACTGGTGGGATGGCGAACTTGAGCTCGGCCAGAGGGTCGCCCGAAAGGTCCACCAGCACGAAGGTGAACATGGTCGCCGCGATGAGGATCGGGATGGTGAGCAGCATCCGTCGGGCGATGTACGAAAGCATCCCGAAACGTTACCCCAC
>JBGTEJ010000023.1:0-26180 GCA_041747855.1 Acidimicrobiia bacterium
GGCGACCTCGAGACCGGTCACGCCCTCAGGGTGGGCGACGACGGTACCGTCTGGATATCGAAGCTCTAGTGACACCGGTTTATCCTGGCTAGCCTTATCGGCGCAGGGTAATTCGCACGCAGGGGCTACAAGCCGGATTTCACAAGAGGGGTGGAGAGTTGACGGATGCAAGGGAATTGGTGGAACGCCTGTATCCGGGCGCCCGCATCAGAGAACTCGCGGCCCACGCCAACAAGGTATTTCGAGTCGTGGAAAGCGGTGACGAGTCCCATGTGATCAAGGTCTATCCAGTCGCTTCCAGGCAAAAACGCGAGGCACGGGCTCTACAAGAGCTAGCCCAGGTCGACGGGGTGCCTCGTCTGCTCGACCAGGGGTCCGACGGAGACACAACCTGGCTGAAAATGACCGACGGTGGCTCCTGGAATCTGGCGAGCCTTCCCAAGAACATGGAGGTAATCGAGGCGGCGGGACAGACGCTTCGAGGAATACACAACTCCGACGTCCAGATCACCAATCTCGCACTGATGATCGACGGTGAATACATCCTCAGCCATTACAGGTCAACCATCGAACGTCTCGGCCGCTTTCGGAGGAAGTTCGGGATGGACCAACAGGTGCTGACCAAGGCATTGGAGATCGAACCTCCGTTGGCGACCAGTCCGGTACCGGTCCATACCCGGCCGACCCCCTCCAAGTTCGTTGTCGACGACAAGGGTCATGTGACCCTCGTGGGTTGGGAGTGGGCCACTCTGGGGCCTCCTGAGCTCGATCTGACCTTGGCTGTGTGGCAGTTCGCACGACAGAACGGAGAAGACGCCGCAGCGGCGTTCCGCAAGGGCTACGGCGCCGAGCTCCCCGAAAGTCGATACCGATCTTGGGTTGCCTATCACTCTGCGGTGATGATGCTCGACGCTGCTGAGGTACGCGAAGGCCGACTCGGTGACCTCTCCTATCTTCTCGACGACCTCACCGAGGCCGTTCTAGGCACCTGATACCGGCGTCGGACCAAGTCGACACAGGCAAATCCACGGAAACCCGCACTTCGACCTTTAGCCTTCTGCTCTCTAGCTAGGAGGACGGAACGGTGCTGGAAGCATTGGCTGTAGCAACGGCGACAACTGGACTGTTCGCTCTCGCTAAGGGAATCAGGGGCAACGAAAAGTTCAGGGTCGACCCATCTCTGGTGTTGGCACCAAGAGACGAGCGAGGCGATGATCTGCCATGCCCGTGGTGTTACGCACCCACCACAGAGGCAGATTCACGATGCACCGGTTGTGGGCGACATTTCGGATGACGGCGACCTGATCGAACCGACCCGATACCTAGCCGATCTTCGTCGCCTAACGTGGGGTCAGTGAGCAGGGTAGGACTGGTCCTCGGGGGTGGGGGGATTACTGGCGCCGCATATGAGATGGCTGCCTTGATGGCAGTCGAGCTGGCGACCGGGTGGGACTCCAACCAGGCTGAGATCGTCGTAGGGACATCATCAGGATCGTTCGTGACCGCTTTGGTACGCAACCAGGCACTCGACTTGGATTCGCTGGTCCTGCCACACGATGAGAGACACGACGTCGCCGAGCGGATAAGGTCCCACGTCTATTCGAAGGGGGCCGGAGTCCAGGTGGGCAACTGGGTTCGCCATGGAATCCTTCCCGGTGTCCGTCGCCCTGGTCTGACCATGTTCTTGGGCTCACCCGCTCCATATCACTCGGGTGGTCTGGCCACCTGGGTGGCGCGTCATATCGGTGACGAGGCGTCCCGATCATGGCCCGATCGACCCACCGCCATCGTGGCCCATAACCTCCGAACCGGGCACCGAGTGGTCTTCGGAAGCGAGGGGGTACCGGCAGTAGCCCTCGGGGACGCAGTGGCCGCCTCATCGGCGATCCCGATGCTCTTTCGCCCCTACCAGATAGGTGACGGCTTGTATGTCGACGGGGGGGTCACCTCGGGCACACACGCCGACCTGGTTTTAGGTGTGTCCAAACCTCTGGACCTGGTCCTGATCCTGGCCCCAATGGCATCCGAGATCCAACGGAAGCGTGCCCGCTTCCACGAGAAGATGTTCGACCGGGTCGGCACGAAGGCGCTGAGTGAGGAGATCGCCTTGATCCAGAACTCCTGGCCCGACACCGACATTGTGGTGCTCACTCCCCCTCCATCGGTCCAGAACACTTCCCGGCCCAACCCGATGGACGCATCGAAATCGGTGCCCACCTTCATGCGGACCTTGATTGCGATGAAGCGCACCCTTGCGAACCCCGAAGTATGGGGTCGTCTGGAGGAGCATCTTGGCCCTTCTGTCCCGAACCGGCGGAACCGCGCCGCATGGCAATAAGCCGCCGGTTTTCACCGCGGCAAGCGGTCCCTGGACACTCTCTCGTGGGTTGTTGAGTACTTTCGCCCACGCCAGCGTGTAGGAATGTCACCCGTTGACCGAGAGCTACCCAAGCGCCCGTCTGGCATCATGCTTGCGAAAGACAGGAGGTTCTCCATGCAGACTCGCCCGTTCCCCTTCGCCCCTGATGCCCGCTCCCCTGCAGGGGCAGAGATCCGATACCTGATGGAAGGCGAGACCGGCAACATGATCCACTCCATCGTCCCGCCAGGTCAGGTGAATCGGGCAACCGTCCACGCCACGGTGAGCGAGTTCTGGTACGTTCTCTCCGGCGAGGGGCAGATCTGGCGACGAGACGGCGCAGGCGAAGAGACAACCGTTCTGGAAAAAGGCGTTTCAATCGACATTCCGGTCGGAACCGCCTTCCAGTATCGCTGCACCGGTGAAGACCCGCTCCAGTTCCTCTGCGTCGCAATGCCGCGCTGGCCAGGCGACATGGAGGCGACGTTCATCGAAGGGCCCTGGGAACCGACTGCTCCCGAAGTTTGACGACAGCCCTCACCACGTGTGGATGGTCCCCCTCAGCGCTCGTCTAGCTCCACTTCGTATCGCTCGACTCCGACGAGTTCCATTCCATCTACGGCGCCGACAGCCTGACCCCGAAGCTGGTTCGCGGCTTCTTCGCTGGCCTTCATCGCCTCTTCACTCTCCCAAAAGGTCGCCGTGAGGCCCTTCCCTGTCTCGCGATCCACCAGCGAAAGTACGCCCTTGAACCCTGCGATGTCGCGTGCTTGCGGGAGTATCTGCTCCCGCATCACTTTGAGCGAAGTGTCAACAGATTCGGGCGATCCCTGAAAACTGGTTACCCGTGCGTACATATGAGGTCTCCTCCTCGTTGGCCTTGCTCTCAACCGCCAACCATGGTCCACCGGTCGAGGTCTGCGAACCTACACCAACCGACCCGGCGCGTGTCGGACGGTTGGAGAGCGTGCCGCTTCTTATGGGTGCGCTCTCTTTGGATGCATAGGCACCCTGATAGGCACCGTGGAACGGCACGAGGAGCCAATTTTCCGAGTGGGCCCTACTGGACTTGAACCAGTGACCTCTCGCGTGTGAGGCGAGCGCTCTAGCCGGACTGAGCTAAGGGCCCCGAGGCGACGCAGATTACTGCCACAATTGAGCCATGCCAGCCCACCGCTCCCACTCGATGCGTCTTCACGAGTTCGAGGAAGTCGTCGATCGGATAATCGAGGGACTTCCTGAGTGGGTGATCGAAGAGATCGACAACCTGGTCGTGGTGGTTGAGGAGTCACCGACTGCGGAACAGGGTGACGTGCTTGGGATCTATGAGGGCTTCGCCCTGAACGAGAGAGCCGACTACTCGGGCGTGATGCCAGACCGGATCATCATTTTCCGCCAGCCCCACCTGGCCCTAGGACTGGAGCGATCTGAACTGGAGTCCGAGATCCGCACCACAATGATGCATGAACTTGCCCATCATCTAGGTATCGACGATGACAGGTTGACCGAACTGGGTTGGGACTAACAGTTCAGCCTCGGCGGCGGGTCTCCTTGATGCCAGCCAACCTCAAAACGGCAGCGGAAACACCGGCCTCACGCCAGGCGGCGTAGCTGATCCCCTTCTTACCTGAGTACGCGGCAGCGTGCTCAACGAAACCTCGCTGCAGTTCCTCCATGTCTTCTGATGCGCCAATCCTCTTCATCTGCCCTTCCAGGTCGAGCCGCCGTTGGATGAGTTCGACACGAGTCAAACCCGAGGCTGCTTCGATTTGCGATGTCAGCGAGTCGAGCCTCGATTGCAGGCTCTCCCTGCTCACGGGTCGCCCCGGCCTACGGCTCTCCAGCGCTAACAGATACGCCTTGATAGCCCTCGCCTGCGCTCGCCCTTCGGCCAGGGCTCTCTTGTGGTCTGGGGACATCTTCATGGATGGTTGGTTGGGATGGGGAATCATAGGTTCTCCGAATTCGAACAGGCCACTCCGGACAGCACGGGCCGGTCAAACCGGGACCGAACTCCTGACCGAGATCCGTGCAAGCGTCGCCCTCACCTTTCCGATGTGGCCTGGCATTACGCTGCTGGAGATGGCTGCGCTCGACGACGTTCTGCCGGAGTTCCACTTTCGGGAGCGCCACTCGACGCGAGTGGAGGCGTCGCCGGAGCGTGTCTTCGACGCGGTGCGGTCAGTGACGCTCGCGGAGATGCCGGTGGCGAGGATGCTGATGCGGATGAGAGGGATGCAGGCGGCGACCAACCGCCCCGTGCTCCAGGAGGCGATGCGCGGCTTCACTTTGCTCGCGGACGACCCGGGTCGCGAGCTCGTGATCGGCTCTGTGGCCCAGCCCTGGCGGCTCCGAGGCGGGCGGCGTCCAGAACCCGGAACGGACTTCCTGGAGTTCCGCGACCCCGGCTACGCGAAGATGGCGATGAGCTTTCGCCTCAACGGCGCCATGCTCACTACCGAGACGAGGGTGCTCCTGACCGACGGTCGGGCGCGACGCCGCTTCCGCGCCTACTGGCTTGTGATCAGGCCGTTCAGCGGGCTCGTCCGCCGCGTGTGGCTCAGGGCGATCGTGCGCCGCGCCGAGCTAGTCCCGGGCGGCCAGGGACCCTGACCTGGGCGAGGGCCTCTGGTGCTCCGCACGGGGTTCGCCCACTAGGTGCACTTCGAGCGGGTGACTGGCCATCGCACCCGCCCACCGCTCGCCGCTATCGTCCGACCCAAGACCGATGCCGCACTATCTCGACCGCCACGACGACGTCGACATCGCAACCGATGAGCTCGCCCGTCTCCATCTGGCCGATCTGGGGGTCCAGGGGCGTTTCGGGGTCGACTTCCTCACATACTGGTACGACTACAACCAGCACAAGGCATACTGCCTCGTCGAGGCACCCAGCGCCGAGACAGCAACCGAGGTCCACGCCCTAGCCCATGGCAATCTGCCAGCGGAGATCATCCAGGTCGACATCAACGAGGTCCTCCGTATCCTCGGCCGAGTGAAGGACCCTGTGACCGACAAGCCGATCGACGAACCAGCGACCCGGACGATCCTTTTCACCGACATCGTGGGATCCACTACCTGGATCGACCGCCGTGGCGACGACTTTGGGATCGAACTGGTGCGGCTCCACGACGAAGCCGTGCACGCCGTGCGGTTCAAGCATGGAGGCCGGGAAGTGAAACACACCGGAGACGGCGTAATGCTCGCGTTCGACTCCCCGGCGGATGCCGTTCGTTTGTCGATCGAAGTACAACAGGACCTGGCCGAGCTGCGGAGAGAGCAGCCGGAGTGCCCCTTGGAGGTCAGGATTGGCGTCAACACCGGGGAACCGGTCACAAAGGGTGCCGACTTGTTCGGCGCCGCCGTGAACCTAGCCGCCCGGCTCTGCGAAGTGGCCGAAGCAAGCAGCATCCTGGTCTCTGCAGCCGTGCGCCACCTCACGTCGGATGAGGGCTTCTCCTATGAGGAACCACGCATCATCTCGCTCCGGGGATTCGAGAAGCCGGTCGCCGCGAGCTCGCTCCGATGGCGGGGTGCATTGGAGCGCTGACGCAGGCCTGTCTTGGAACGGGTCTTTCTCCCACCGGATCAGTACGTGACCACCCGATCGGCGGCCATGACGAGCTCCACCAGCCGGTCCGGTGGGGCGAACTCGACCGTCTTATCGCCTACAGCGGCAGCGTCGACACCACGCGTTTTGCTCGACATCCCTGAGGCGTAGATCCGCGCGCCAACCTCGACTAGGGCGGCGTAATGCTCGCGGACGCTACCGGTGCCGATGCCCTGCGCTGCGTCCATCGTGACGTCGCGCAGGTAGGCGACGCCATCGCCTGCGAGGAACATCGAAACTTCGTGGCCGTTTTCCGCGGCAGTGCGGGCAACGAGGAACGCCAGTGCAGCACGGGTCGGATGCTCGGGCCCGCTGACGAGGTGGACGAGAAGCTTGCTCATTGGATGGTCCCCATCAGAGTAACCACGGCGCGGGGCAGGGTCAGCCACCAGTGTTCACGGTCCCGATTCCCTGAGCCGTAATGAGGTCGTAACGCTCTTGCGATACCGTCGTAACCGCTGGGTAGAAAGGTCTTCGGCATGAAAGTCACCACCACGGCGAAGGTTGCATGGCTGATCGCGGGATTGGTGGCGGTGACTTCCGTAGTCACAGGCGTCATCGCAGCTACAGGAGCGAGTGGTGCCCCGATTGAAGAGCCTTGGGACGGGATTTGGAATCTTGTGCCGGTCTTCTTCGCTTTCAGCGGGGCTTTGATCGTCTCCCGTCAACCCCGAAATGTGATCGGATGGCTGCTGCTGACTCCGGCAGCGGCTATGGCGTTCATCTCTCCGATGGAGCTACATCTGAATTCACTCGGAACACCGACGACGCTCTCCCTAGGCCTCTACCTGGCGGCCTTGATCGTTGGCTTGTCCTGGGTGTTTCTGATATTTCCACTTCTCCACCTCCTTCAAGTGTTCCCGACAGGGAAAGTGGTGTCGCCGAAGTGGCGCTGGTTGACCTGGCTGGAGATCGGGATGCTCGCGGTGATACTGGTGATCGGCGCTTTCGCTGAGCGAATCGGACCCACGGAAGCGACGTGGGCACTCGAGAATCCGGTGGGCTTCATCAGTCAGGAGTTCATCGACGGATTCCTCGTGGCATTCTGGACTCCTGGCCTCATCGTGCTTGCCCTGGGTGGCCTGGCGTCGAGCATCGTCCGATTCCGTCGGGCAGGTCCGATCGAAAGGCGGCAGCTGGGGTTGGTGTTGTACGCCATCGTCGTATTCGCCGTGGTGTACACCGCGACGGCGCTGCTACCCACCGAGGCGAATTGGTCGCTGCCCCTGTTGGCGGGCCTCGTCTTTCTGGCGAGCGTGGTTGCCATTCCGGTGGTGATCGCCTACGCCGTCGTCCGTCGTGGCCTCTTCGACATCGATGTGATCGTCAGGCGGACACTGATCTATGCCGGTCTCACCGGGCTGTTGGCCGCGGTATATATCGGGTCGGTGATGGTCCTCCGCGCATTTGTCGGCGGTGCCGCCGGAGCCGGCTCGTCGTTGAGTGTGGTGGCATCGACGCTGCTGGCGGCGGCGCTCTTCTCGCCCGCCCGTCGTCGGGTGCAGAGACTCATCGATCGGCGACTATTCCGCAGCCGGTACGACTCTCAACAGGTGGTGGAGAACTTCGCCGGGTCGTTGCGCGACATGGCAGACGTAACGACCATCGCCCAGGGCGTCTATGAGGTGATCGATCAGACTGTCCAGCCCCGCGCGGTCGGGCTGTGGATCCGCGACAGAGGGTCGATTCCTCGCGGCCGACTCTCCTAGTAAGCCTCGCTTTACCTTGTGTCTGCACATGGCAGCCGCGCGCTACCAGTGTCCACCGTCTGTCTGCCAGCACCGACCGACCGAGGTCCACTGGGTCCTATTGCGACAAATGCCCGGAGCGTCGGACAAGGTGCCCCTTGAGCTCATCCGTCAAACTGGGTCTCTGGATACTCCCGAGCCGGGTTAAGAACCGAAATAGCGGAACCCAGAGTTTTGATAGGTAGGCCCGGCGAAGTTGTCTCTCAGCTTGGCTGGACTGCTCAAGAGGGATGTAGGCTTCTCCACCAAGTCGGGAGTCTTGGGTCGACACCGGTCTCCCGGGCCGTGGTCGTCTGAACCCAGAGATTGTGGTCGCGATGTTTCGGAAGCCCAACAGGGTCATACTCGCCGGAGCAGCTCTTGCCCTATTGCTGGGGATCGTACTGGTGGCCACGGTGGGCGGGAGCCGTGAGGCACTCACGGTGGTGCAGGCCTGGGGCGCAGCCCGCAACGCCGGAGACATCGATGCCGCCCTTGCCCTTCTGTCCCGGGACGCTCGAGTCTTGGATCACTCGATGGAACTCCCCGGCCGCCGGGAGGCTTTCGTTGAGCTCCTGACGCTCCAGGCCGCAGCGGGTTGGGAATTGCACGACTCCGAATGCCAAATCGAGGGTGAGTCCGTCTCGTGTCGGTATGAACAGAGCGATGTTTTCCTGCGAAAGATGGGGGTGGCTTTGACCGGCAATCATGAGTACGTGGTGAGGGAGGGTCTTATCGTCTCCGCCGAACGGACCCACGACCTCGAGACACTCTCTGACTTCAGAGCCGCCTGGACGGACCTTCGACAGTGGGTGAAAGCGAATCACCCCGAGATTGAGCCCGTCATATGGGCGAGCCCCAGATCCGTTGTCTATTCGACCGTGGAAGGAGTGGAGGCGACACTCTCGGTCTTCGACGAGTACTTAGCGTCAAAGTAGCTCCCTCTGACCCACATGATTGCTCCACTCGACAGTGCAGCACAGGGCAGACGAGAGTTTCTCGCTGTTTCCAACTGGTGGGCCCTACTGGACTTGAACCAGTGACCTCTTGCGTGTCGAGCAAGCGCTCTAGCCGAGCTGAGCTAAGGGCCCTCAAAGACGGAGTCTAGACAATCTCGCCGACCAATCCCTCAGCGCAGGAGGGCAGCCACCGTCGTGTTGGACGCCGCTAGTCGTTCGGCTAATAGAGCCGCCAGCGTTCGATGAAGATGCAATGCCAAAGCCGGGTCCGACGCCTCTATCTCAGTGATCGCCTGAGCGTCAAGCTCGAAAACCACACTTTCCTCTTTGGCGAGGACACGGGCGGTGCGCCCACCGGACCTGTAAACCGACATCTCGCCGACGATGGTCCCCGGCCCGGATGACCGGACTCGACGCCAACCTCCATTGGTCGGGATCTCGGTGTCGATCCGACCCTCGTGGACCATGAGGATGCTCGTCGAGCCATCGCCGTACTCGATGATCTCCTCCCCTGGCCCGAACCTGCGCTCCGCGAGCAAAGGACGCAACTTCTCCCATTGGGTAAGGCCGAACACTTCCTCTAAACCACAGCCCACCGGATCGACAACGTCGCCGATGACCAACTCCTCCGCTACCTCGAGCGCATGGTCCAGGTCGACAGTCATGGAGGCATTCGGATATGACGCCAGTGTGGTCTGCATCTCGACTCGAAGCTCGGGTGGTACCTGGCTGACGATGAACGACGCTCCCCGCCGTTCAGCAGCCCTGGCGAGCTTCGTCAAAGCAGCCACCGAGGTGGTATCGGCACCGTCCACGTGCCCCATGTCGACCACCAGGCAGCGCAGGTCCCCGGCCCCTTCCATCATCTCCGCCACCTTCTCCACCACGGTCTTCGAAGTGCCAAAGAAGAGGTATCCCTGCAACTCGACCACGACGATCGCCCCCGCCTTCGCCGCGAGCAGCATCTCGGCGGCGGGAGGCCTGTCGATCGAGCTCCTGACCTCAACTCCGGTCGTAGCACGAAGCACCGGGTCGATTCGGCTGTATGCCACCACGAACATGATGACCGCAGCGATCATCCCCACTGCAACCGCGGCGATGAACCCGATCGTGGCAACAGCGACCACCAGTGCCGCCATCATCAAGACTTCGGGCCCTGTCATCTGCTTCCTGGCGTCCAGGAACCAGTCGGCGATGAACCCGAGACCCAACAGGATCAAGGTTGCCCCAACAACCGGGATCGGGACCACTGAAATGAGAGACCCTCCGAGCAGGAACGCCGCGAGGCAGACCAGCGCGGCAACTGCGGGCACCAAACGGGAAACTACCCCCATTCGATATCCGAGGGTGGTCAACCCTAGGCCGTGATAGCCCGCGACCGTGCCGGTAACTGAAGCCGCCAGGTTGGCGGCGCCGACGGTCCGCAACTCCTGATCTAGGTCGGAATCAGTCCCCCCCACCATTTCCAGTGCGCTGACATTGAGAAGCAGTCCGAGCACGGCCACGAGGGGGACAGTCAGAAGTCCACCGATACCGGCTCGAAGAACCGACCAGTCGGCATTACCGAAGACGCCAAAGGGGAGACTCAGGGCGGTGTCTGCCGCACCCGGCAGCAGGCCAAACGTCCGGGCTTCGTCGAATGATGTGCCCGTCACCCACAGAACGAGGAAGAAGGAAGCAACTCCGATCACCATTGCGGCTGGGACCAGCACCACGCTCGGCCGCCTCCGCAATCTGACAACAACCGCAAGTGCGAGGATTCCAGCCGCGGCCAGGGCCCATGCCGATTGCGTGCTGAACTCGAATCCACCCGTGATCAGGTCGGCGCCGCCTACCACCAGAAGATACCCGGTGCCGGCGAGGAACCCCCCGATGACAGGAAGTGGGATGAAACGGATGAGATTCCCCCGTCGCAGGAGGCCGAGCAAGAGCATGACCACCCCGGTGAGGGTGCCGCAGACTGCGAGATAGAGCACCATCGACTCGAACCCCACCGTCGGATCGACCCCAGCGAGAACCGTACCGGCGGTTGCAGCCACTATGGCCGTGGTGGTGTCCTGGGGTGTGACCACAGCGCCGGGAAGTGAACTCCAGCGGGCGCCGATGAGGTTGAGCACAGCGGCACCCAAGAGCATGAACCCGAGCCCCCGGGCGAAGTCAGACGGGGCGGTCCCAGCGAAAACCAAAGAAGCGAACGAGAGGATGAAGGCAACTTCAAGAAAGCCGATCAGTACGCCACCACCAAGAGCGGGGAAGCGTCTACCGCCCGATGACACTGCGACGCTCGTAGGGGTTGAGACCGGCGCGACCATGGCCGGCGAACCTAGCCGAGATCGAGGCGCGTCAGAGCGGAATCGCCACAGTTTCGTGGGTTAGCCTCCACTCATGGGCGACGACGGCGAAGTAGGGGACGGAGTGGAGTCGGTCGATCCGGCATCCCTCGCCGAGTCCGGGCAGCTGCATGGTTTCACTCTGCGGTTCCGCGACGACGACGTGGAGCGTGAGTTCCAACTGGTAGAGGGGGCGAAAGGTCTAATAGGTTTCAAGATCGCGGCCCTCGCCGCCGCCATCCTCTGGGCGATCGCGGCCGTAGTGATTCCTTTTGCCACAGGTATCCCAGCCCAGGTGGCGTGGATTGCGGGCGGATCGATGTCGGTGGCATCCCTCGCCTGCTACCTCTTCGGCAGAAGGGCGACCACCCTCGACCGCCAGCATTTCGCCATCTCGTGGCTCACTGCTGGCAATGGACTGGTGATAATCGCCATGGGTGTCGCCGCAGCGGCTTTCAGGGGTTACGTGGTAGGCGGGATCATGCTCCTGTTCATGTTCGGCTTCGTCGCCGGCACCCGCTTCATCTATGCGCTGATGCGCACCGTGGTCATCGGCGTCGGATTCACCGCCGCGGCTCTCACCTACCCGGAACAGACTGGGTTGGCCCTGGATGTCTTCCTGTTGGCAACGGCGTCGATAGCCAACGTCCTCGGGTTGAGACGATCGGAAAGCGAACGCCGCCGTCTCCACTACCAGCAACTCGTCATCATCCAGCAGTCCGAAGCACTGGAATTGGAGAAGGAGGAAACCGAACGCCTCCTCCTCAACATCCTCCCGAAGTCGATCTCACTCCGCCTACGGCGCGGAGAGTCGCCCATCGCAGACTCGTTCCCGTCGGTCTCGGTGCTTTTTGCCGACCTTCAGGGGTTCACGCCCTATGCCGCCAAACTGCCACCCGCCGAAGTGACGATGCTGCTCAGCGAGCTCTTCATCTGCTTCGACGATCTGGTATCGGAGCGGGGGTTGGAAAAGATCAAGACAATCGGCGACGCCTACATGGCGGCGGGCGGGTTACCCGACCCTCTAGAGGATCATGCCCTCAGGGTCGTCGATCTCGGAGTCGCGATGATCGAGTCGACCCGCGAGCTATGCGCCCGGGCAGGGCTCGACCTCAGGGTCGGGATCAACTCCGGGCCTGTCTCCGGTGGTGTCGTCGGGAGGCGCAAGTTCGCCTACGACATCTGGGGTCCTACCGTCAACAAGGCGGCCCGTCTCCAGACCACCGGGCTGGCGGGCCGGGTGCAGGTCAGCGACACCACCCATGACCTCACCACGGCCGCCTTCGACTACGAACCTCGGGGTGAGATCGAGCTACAGGGTCTTGGGCCGGTGAGGACCTTCCTGGTGGCCTCCCGACGAACCACGGGTGAGACACCATCAGGCGTGGAACTCTCTTTGGAGGCGACGACCGGAATCGAACCGGTGTGACGGGTTTTGCAGACCCGCGCCTAACCACTCGGCCACGTCGCCACAAGCGGCCGAACCGACCGTCTGGAGCGGAAGACGGGATTCGAACCCGCGACCTCAACCTTGGCAAGGTTGCGCTCTAGCCAACTGAGCTACTTCCGCGCTTGAGTGCTGGAAGTGTAATAGGGGTCTGCCCTGAACCAAACGGTCACACGCCGGTGGAGCCGAACCCTCCAGTGCCCCGATCCGAGGCTTCAAGCTCCTCGACCTCGACCCAACGGACATCGGGAAGGGCCACCAGGACCAGCTGGGCGATCCGGTCGCCGGCCACGAACTCGATGGGGCCTTCACCGTGGTTGATGAGCAACACTTCGATTTCTCCCCGGTATCCGGCGTCGATCAGCCCGGGAGCATTGACCATGCCCAACCCGAATCGACGAGCGTGCCCACTTCTCGGCAACACCAACCCGGCGTAGCCTTCCGGGATCGCAACGGCCAGACCGGTTGGCACCGACCGGCGCTCCCCGGGCTGAAGGTTCACGTCGACCTTGCACTGCAGGTCGAAAGCGGCATCCCCGGAGTGGGCCGACTTCGGTTCTTGCACACGAGGGTCAAGTAGTTTGTACTTAACTTTCATATTGGTCCTTGGGCCAGATTCCCACCGACCCGACTGTAGGTGAGCATGACACCACAACCTCCACAGACACGACGCAAGCGGCGTCGCTTTCGCCTGACCGGTATGGAGATGCTGGGATTCATGGACACTCCGGGGACGGCTAGTGCTCCGCCATCTCGTATCGTCGAAGTCCCGGTAGCGGTGACAACAGTCCCATCACCCGACCTAGAAGTGGCTGTCGAGAAGCTCGACAAGGCGGACCCGTTCATCGACTGGAAACCTGAGGAGTTCGGGCCGAGGTTGACCAAAGGAGGGGTGCGCTGGGGTCTCCTGATTTCGATGCTCGTGATTTTGGCCGGTGTTTCCGCCATCGCACTTTGGGTCTATGAGCAGCCCAGAGCAGAAGCCCGGGAGGCACGCGCCACCATGGTGGAGACTGCGGCCGATCTGGGTCCAAACCTGGAAGCGCTGCTAGGGCTGACCGCCAATCTTGGAGCGGCTTCCCTTGACAACGCCGCCGTGAACTCAGGGTTGCTCAATCTGGAGTCGAGCAACCGAAGCTTCTTTGCCGCAGCAGGTCGACTCCCCGAGCCGGATGTCGTGGCGCGTGGTCTGGCCACGAGCATCTCCACCCAGATTTCCGAGGCTCAGAAACTCTTCACTGAGGCCTTCACCTACCGAAACGCGGTGATCCCAGTGCTAGCCGCACCCACCGTAGAGACCGATCCTGCCCTTACTGATCTCGACCAGGCAGCCCGAATCTTCGCTGAGTGGGAAGCACGTTTGGACAGTGTCAGGACATCGCTCCCCGAGAATGTCTTGCCTGAGATCACTACACGACTCAACGTGATCTCCGTATCGCTACCGAGCATCCAGCAGAGTTATCTAGACGCAATCGGGACCGGAGATGGAGAAGCCGCAACCGCGGCGATGCAGGCTCTCGAACGATCCCTGGCCGACACGACCAATTCCCTGTTCCGAGCCCTCCAGGAGGTGTCCGATAACGTGGTCAGGATCCTCGAAGGGGCGCTCACAGATCTGGAGTCTCTTCCGTCCCTACTCGGTTGACTCCAGTTCGGCCATCTCTTTCTCGAAGTCGGCCGCGTCCTGGAAGTCCTTGTAAACAGATGCGAATCTGAGATAGGCGACTTCATCGAGGGTCTTGAGACGTTCGAGTACCTGATGACCGATATCTTCAGAGGTCACTTGGTGGCTCCCTGCAAGTCGTACCGAATCTTCGACTTCGGCCACCAACGCTTCCACATCGGACCCGGTCATCGGACGTTCCGCCAGAGCGGCCGAGAGACCAGATGCCAGCTTGGTGGTCGAGAACGGCTCCAGCCTCCCACTTCGCTTTCGCACCATGAGTTGAGGCTCGAGCCTCTCATACGATGTGAACCGATGGGTGCAGGTCTCACACTCGCGTCTACGTCGTATGGCACGGCCCGCTTCCGCGGGCCGACTGTCGATTACTTTGGTGTCGGGCTCCCCACACGACGGACACAGCATCACCCCAGGGTAACCGCCCCCGGGGGCACAAGACTACGGACTGCAGGTCGGTCTGCGGTCAGGAAGTGTTGAAGTCACGACTCGGGGACTTGGAGAACCTGGCCCGGGACCAACCCACTGGTGTTGGTGGCGTTGATCTCCATGATCTTGTCGACGATCAGTCTCACATCACCGCCATCGGCGGTGTGACGCGAGGCGATGGCCCAGAGCGTGTCTCCTTTGACAACGACGTATTCGACCGTGGCTGGTGGGGGCGCATCTGCTGATGCGGCCCCGCCGATCAGAAGGAAGACTGTGGTAACACACAGGGCGAGAGAGAACAGCCGGACGGATAGCTGTCCAATCTGCTTGTGGTCTGTCTGCACTTGTCTTCCTCCTGACCGGGCCCACTTCGGCCTCCACCGGGGTGGAAACCTGAATGGCTGACCTTCAACCATCGGTTGTGATGTTCGATATCCCGGGACGAATCGGACTATCGAACATCTGTTCGCATACTCTACCGAACTAACGTTCGGTGTCAAGTCGAACAGATGTTTGGTTTCTGGGCCGTGGCCCGGTATCATGCGTACAGGAGTTCGAGAGTCAGGAGGCAGAAAATGGATCTCACCGATCGTCAGCAGCAAGTGCTCGACCACATAAGAAGCACGGTGGCCGCACGGGGTTATCCCCCTTCGGTGCGTGAGATAGGCGAGGCCGTGGGTTTGAATTCACCTTCGACGGTGCACTCCCATCTCAATTCGTTGGTACAGGCGGGGGCCATCAAGCGCGACCCGACCAAGCCCCGAGCAATCATGGTGGTGGAGAATCCTCTCCCGATGCCCGCTGAGGACCGTCGGACCAGAGACATCCCCTTGCTTGGCCGAATCGCGGCGGGCACACCGATCTTGGCGATCGAACACGTCGACGACGTGATCCCGCTTCCTGTGCAATTGGTGGGTGAGGGCCCGGTCTTCCTTCTCGAGGTCCGTGGGGACTCGATGGTGGGCGCCGGAATTCACGAAGGTGACCTCGTGGCCGTTCACAAACAACCCGATGCCCGCGATGGTGAGATCGTGGCCGCCCTGATCGACGATGAGGAGGCCACCGTCAAGCGACTTCGTCGCCGGGACGGCAAGGTGATCCTCGAGTCAGAGAACCCGGCCTACCCGCCCATGGTGTTTACCGAAGGGGTCGAGATAATCGGCAAAGTGGTCAGTGTTCTCCGACGCTACCCCTGAACGAGTAATCGGCCGGCCCCCTCAACCAGACACGACCCTCACGGATCTCGATCGTCGCCTGGCCGCCAGGGACTGTGACCGCGATCGTGTCACCCGTGTGGTGACGTGCTTTGGCAGCGATTGCGGCTGCCGCCATCCCCGTGCCACAGGCCAGGGTTTCCCCAACACCGCGCTCCCAGACACGCAAAGTGATGCCTTCGTCGGCAACACTGACGAACTCGACATTCGTGCCGTTCGGAAAGTCCGACTGAACCGATCTGCCAACACTTTCGACGTCTACGAGTGAAGGGTCATCGACGAACGTGACCGCATGGGGGTTGCCGACGTCGACCAAGTCGAACTCGAATCCCGCCACCGAGCGTTGACCCACCATCTGAGTTGGGCCGAGATCGACCTCCACATCGTCGGCCAGAACTCTGGCTCCCCGTTCACCGACAGGGGTATCGATGGAGAAGTTGCGGTCCTGAACCCAACCGCGGTCGTAGACATAGCGAGCGATGCATCGGAGACCGTTGCCGCACATCTCTGCGGCGCTCCCGTCCGCGTTCCAGTACTCCATCCGGACCGGGTCGATCCGGGTGACCACAAGGATTCCGTCGGCGCCAACCCCGAAGCGGCGATCACAGAGCTGGGCCACCTCCGCAGGCTCGAACGAGGCCGGCCCGTCGACCACGATGAAGTCATTGCCCAAACCCTGCATCTTGGTGAACTGCAGATGTCTCATCCCAAGACCTCCACGACACTCCCTAATCGCTCGCCGGGATCATCCGACCAGCCTATCCACGTGATCCTCGGGTCCCGTCTGAACCAGGTTCTCTGACGTCGAGCGAGGCGACGTGTGGAGCTGCCGATTGCTTGGGTGGCCCCTTCGAGGGTGCTTTGTCCGTCAAGGTAGGAACCGATCTCACGATAGCCGACAGCACCCCGGGCGGTCCTCCCCATTCGTGGCCACAAGCGCTCAACTTCGTCGACCAAACCGGCCGCCATCATCGCGGACACACGCTCGTCGATCCTGTGGTCCAGTGCCGGACCGGGGTCCACCCCCACTGCACTGAATTCGAACTCGGGAACGTACTCCCTGACGGCCGCAGCCTCCCGGCTGGCCGCCCGACCCGATGGGGTGTGACCCGTGAGCTGGAAGATCTCCAGCGCCCTCACCACCCGTCGCCGGTTGGCCAGGTCTACATGACGTCCAGCCGACGGGTCTGCGGAGATCAGTTCGCCGGCCAGGTCGGTGAGCTCACGTGTTTCGAGATGCTCACGGAGCGACAGGTCCGTGGGTGCAAAGGTCATTGGGTCCACGACTGCCCTGAAGTGCAAGCCTGAGCCACCGGAGATCACCATCGGACGTCCCGTTCCCTCGATGACATTTCGCGCCATATCGCGAAACTCTGCAACCGCGAACTCATCCTCGGGATCGGCCACATCGATCATATGGTGGGTAACCCCACGTCGCTCTTCGATGGTTGGCTTGGCGGTGCCTATGTCCATCTCTCGATAGATCTGCATCGAATCGACGGAGATCACGTCAGCTCCCAGCCGGGACCCGATTTCGATTGCCAGCTCCGACTTGCCGGATGCCGTAGGCCCCAGAATGGCGACTAGCCGGCTCAACGGGGTTTAGACCGGGCTGCCCACAAGATGATGCTGGGCGGCACGATCGACTTTCACATCGAGGAATGTGCCTGGTGAGTGCTCTCCCGCAACATGCACGACCTTGCCGGTCCGCGTCCTCATGGTCGCCATACCTTCCCGTTTCGATGGTCCCTCCCCCAGCACCTCGACTACGGCTCCGAGCATCTCCTGATTCCTCTCGAGGGAGATCCGGTTCTGGGTCTCTGCGAGGCGAGCAAACCTCTCGTCGATCACGGCTCGGGGGACGAACCGGTCTCCCATCTCAGCTGCCCTGGTCCCGGGACGGGGCGAGAAGATGAACATGAAGGCCTGGTCGAATCTGGCCTCTTCCAAGACCTCCATCGTCAAGTCGAAGTCTTCGTCGGTCTCGCCGGGGAAGCCGACGATGACATCGGTGCTCACGGCCAGACCGGGAATGAGCTCCCTTGCCATTCTGAGCCGTTCGAGATACTTCGTCCGGGTGTAGCCACGGTGCATCTCGCGGAGAACCCGGTCGGATCCGGATTGGAGGGGAAAGTGCAACTGTTCGCAGACCGCTTCGGTTTCCGCCATAGCAAGTGCAACATCTTCCCTGAAGTCGTTGGGATGGGGGCTGGTGAACCGCACCCGGCGAATCCCCTCCACCTCCCCGACACGCCGCAGCAGCTCCCCGAAGATCGGCCGTCTCTTTCCGTCTATGGCCAGATCGCGACCGTAGGTGTCCACGTTCTGTCCCAGCAGGGTCACCTCGACGACTCCGTCAGCGGCCAAACGTTGGACTTCTCTGATGATGTCACCGGGCCGACGCGATATCTCAACGCCGCGAACCGAGGGGACGATGCAGAACGTGCAAGTGTTGTTACATCCGATCTGGATGGTGACCCATGCCGAGTGGTCCAACTCGCGTCTGACGGGCAGAGAGGACGGCATGGCCTGTAGCTCGTCGACGACTTCGGTTATCGGCCCCCAGTTCTCGGCATGGTCCATTAGGTCGAGAACCCGGTCGAGGTTGTGGGTGCCCATCACCACATCTACCCACGGGGCCCTGGATCGGATCAGGTCGCGGTCTTTCTGAGCGGCACACCCGCCCACGACCAAGACCATCCCGGGGTTGTCGTCCTTGATCGCCTTCAACTGACCGAGGTTCCCGTACATGCGGTTGTCGGCGTTCTCACGGATGGTGCAGGTGTTCACATAGACCACGTCGGCGGACGCCAGGTCGGGGGCCAGTCGCATCCCATCGAGCTCGAACAGACCGGCGATTCTCTCCGAATCGTGCTCGTTCATCTGGCATCCGAACGTCCGAACGAAGTACGACTTGCCCGACCGCGTTGCCGGGCGCACCGGCCGCTCCCGAAATGTCGGAATGGGGAGGGCGACGGATGTGGTCATGACTTGCTTCAGCGTGCGTAGTCCGTGGCCCGGAACTCCCGGATCACAGTCACCTGGATGCGACCAGGATACTGGAGATCTTCCTCGAGCTTCTTGGCGATCTGCCGTGACAGCTCTCGGGCTTCGAGATCATTGATCTCTCCGGGATCGACGAGGACACGAATCTCTCGTCCCGCCTGGAGGGCGTAAACCTCATTCACACCACTGAACTCCAGTGCAATCCCCTCGAGTCGTTCGAGGCGCTTGACGTAGCCTTCGAGGGTCTCCTGCCTGGCCCCGGGACGTGCCGCCGAAACAGCGTCGGCGGCCTGGACCAAAACGGCCAGAACGGTGCGGGGCTCCACCTCGTTGTGATGGGCCTCTATTCCGTGAACGACAGCCGGATCTTCGCCGAAGCGTCTCGCGATCTCCGCTCCGATCAGAGCGTGCGAGCCTTCTACCTCATGGGTGACAGCCTTGCCGATGTCATGCAGCAGAGCAGCTCGTTTCACCGGTGCAGGATCGACACCCAATTCCGAAGCCAGCATCGAAGCAATATGGGCGGTTTCGACGAGGTGGTTGAGAACATTCTGGCCGTAGGAAGTCCGGTACTTGAGACGACCCATCAAGGTGATCAGCTCAGGATGGAGTCTGGACACGCCAACCTCCAGCATCGCCCACTCACCAGCATCACGGATACTCGCCTCGACTTCGGCTTTGGCCTTCTCGTGGGCCTCCTCAATGGAGGCGGGGTGTATGCGCCCGTCGGCTACAAGTCGCTCCAGCGTCAACCTGGCCACCTCCCGGCGAACCGGGTCGAAGGAGCTCACGGACACCGCCTCGGGAGTGTCGTCGACTATCAGATTGGTGCCGGTCACCGATTCCAGGTGCCGGATGTTGCGCCCTTCACGGCCGATGATGCGACCCTTCATGTCGTCGGAAGGGAGGGCAACTACCGATACCGTCGACTCGCTGACAACCTCTGCGGCAAGCCTCTGGATCGCCGTGGCAAGGATGCGGCGAGCTCTGCGATCGGCCTCCTCGCGTGCCTTCATTTCCAGATCTCGGACCAGGATCATGGCTCCCCTGCGGGCATCGTCCTCCACCTGTTCCAACATCTCGGCTTTCGCGGCATTGACGTCGATTCCTGACAATTGCTCCAGACGGTGACGGGCTTCCTCTTTGAGACCTTCGAGTTCACCCCTAGAAGTGGTCAGATCCGCCTCCCGATCGATCAGAAGTGTCTCTCTCTGTGCCAGATTCGATGCCCTCTGCTCAAGTGTCTCCTCACGTTGACCGAGTCTGGACTCCAGGTTGGAGAGCTCCAACTTTCTGTGGGCAAGGGCCTCCTCCTCCCGTTCCCGATAGGTCTCGGCCTTTGCACGCCCTTCTTCGTCGGCGGTGGCGAGTATCCGTGACGCTTCGACCCGCGCCTTGGCAAGAGTGTCTTCAGCGTTTGTTCCGTCCCGCTCCTGCTTGCGCGTGATGGTGAGTCGGGCAATCAGGTAACCGAATCCGAGTCCGAGCGCAGCCCCTAGGACGGTGAGTCCTATGACCAGGCCGTTTGACATTTAGGTCCCCTTCTAACCGGGGGTTCCTTTGGACTTCTAAACGAGTGTGGCCGGGCCATTCCGGACCCGGCACACGATGAGCATCCAACCGATCAGGGTTTCAATCGCCCTATCTAGGTGTTGCTCCTCCTCGTGGGTCTGTGGGTTCCGGCTTTGTGTTTCAAGTGCTTGTTCGTGTGTAGGGGGCACATAGTACCCGACCCATCGGCGCTTGGAAACAAACAAGAACGCGAAAACCTGTGCTTAGTCGTCGGCTGTCGGTTCCGCTGCTTCTTCTATCGCGGATGGTGTGATCTCAGCACCCATACCAACCGCCTCGAACACCTTGGCCTGAAGCTGCATCGCCACCTCCGGGTTCTCACGAAGGAACTGCTTCGCCTTCTCACGGCCCTGTCCGAGCTGATCCTGATCGAAGGTGAACCAGGCGCCGCTCTTCTTCACCACCCCGGTGTCGACGGCCACATCGAGCAGGCTTCCCTCCCTCGAGATGCCGTGACCGAACATGATGTCGAATTCGGCCAAACGGAATGGCGGCGCCATCTTGTTCTTGGCAACCTTGACCCTGACCCGGTTCCCGACGTTCTCTATTCCGTCCTTGATCCCCTCGATCCGGCGGATATCGAGTCGGACCGACGAGTAGAACTTGAGAGCCCGCCCACCAGGGGTTACCTCAGGTGAACCAAACATCACACCTATCTTCTCCCGGAGTTGGTTGATGAAGATCGCCGTCGTCTGTGACTTGTTGAGGTTGCCTGCCAGCTTCCTGAGAGCTTGAGACATCAACCTGGCTTGGAGACCAACATGGGTGTCGCCCATCTCACCTTCGATCTCGGCGCGGGGAACCAGAGCCGCCACCGAGTCAATCACGATCACGTCGAGGGCCCCGGAGCGGATCAGCATGTCGGCGATCTCGAGCGCCTGCTCCCCGGTGTCGGGCTGGGAGATCAGCAACTCGTCGATGTCCACCCCGATGGCCCTTGCGTAGATCGGGTCGAGGGCATGTTCAGCGTCGATGAAAGCGGCGATCCCGCCGTTGCGCTGTGCCTCGGCCACGATGTGCAGGGCGAGACTCGTCTTCCCGGAGCTTTCCGGCCCGTACAACTCGACGATGCGCCCCCGCGGTACGCCGCCGATTCCAAGTGCGAGATCGAGCGAGAGCGCACCGGTTGGGATGACGTCGACTTTCCGGTTGGCGGCATCGCCCATCTTCATGATCGCCCCCGCACCGAACTGTCGCTCGATCTGACCGAGGGCCATGTCCAGTGCTTTGCCCCGCTCTCCTGACTTGTCGCGTTCCATATCGCGTCCTTCCTGACTCAATCGATGTCACCGTATCGGGCGTCTGGGACAGATCCCGGTAAGACAGTCCCGCGATGTTACATCGAACATCCGTTCGGTCTGGTATTTACAGTGAGCCCCTGACAGATTCCCCCTTCGCCGAGCGTCTGACCGCCTACCTCGCCAAAGTACGGGATGGTTCGTCGCCAGGGAAGAGGGTTGACACTCGACGGAGCCGCGTCCCCTTGGTGCGACGCCTCGCTATCTCGCCTTCAGCAAGCAAGTCTCCAGCGGCTGATACCTCATCTCACCCTCACGATGGGTAGCAAAGACCACCACCCGGTCACACACCCAACCCAAAGCAAGGTCCTCTTCCATCAATGTGGTGACGTTCTCCGGTGGCCGGACCCGGGACAGGGTCAGATGAGGACTGAACGGGCGGTCCTCCGGCTCCACGCCCGCCATCTGTGCCGCAGACTCGACAACTTCGTTGAGACTGGTCAATTGCTCGACACCTCCGCCGATCCCCGCCCACACCACGTTGGCCCGACGGGGATTCGGAAAGGCACCGAATCGGTCTAGGTGGATCCTGAATTGGGTCATCCCGCTGGCCCCCGACAACCCGAAGATGAAGCGTTCGAAGGTGACCTGGTCGATCACCCCCAGGTATCGGAGTGTCACATGCCAATCCTCGGGCGGCACCGGCCGCCCGGGAAGCTCAATGCTCTCGATCCGGTCGGCGAGAGCGATCCTGATCTCCACCGGTATCGGGACCGCCGCAAAGACCGGACCTATGGTTGCCACCAACGACCGATCAGGGCAAGTCGGGTCAGTTGCAATGCTGAGGTCACCGCAAAGGCGCGGATTCTCTCCCGGTCACCAACCATCCTGAAGTGGCGGGACATCACCTTCTCGGGTGTCGCCACCGCGATATAGAAGGTGCCTGGCGGTTCTTCCAGAGGATCCGGACCGGCCGATCCTGTGACAGCGACCACCACATCGGCCCCGAGCAATTCGCGGCCACCCACCGCCATCCTCTCAGCAACCTCGGCCGTGACCACCCTCGAAACATCCTCCACCCCCAGCAGTCTCCTCTTCAACTCCGGGTCGTACGCCACAAGGCCACCCTTCAGGACTGACGAAGACCCCTGCAGCGACGTCAACTCTGCGGCGACCAGCCCTCCCGTCATCGATTCCGCCGTTCCGATGGTCATGTCCAGATCCCTCAGCAAACCCAGGAGGATCTCTTCGATCGTCTGGTCATCGGCGCCAAATACGAGGTCACCGAGCCTGTTACGGACCTCGGCTTCCACCGGTGCGATCATCACCTCCGCCTCGTCGGTGGTGGGTGCCTTGGCGGTGATCCGGATCTTGATCTCGCCCTGCGACGCGAGAAATGCGATCGAGGGATTGGTTGAGCCGGTGTAGAGATCGTCGAGCATCTCTGCGATTGCGGACTCGCCTTGGCCCCAGGTCCGTATCAGCCTGCTCAGCAGAACCTCGGCGCCATTCTCTTCAACCAGCCTCGGGAGAACCTCCTTCTCCATGAGGAACTCCATCTCGGCCGGGACCCCAGGAACGCAGAAGATTTGCTTCCCCTCGAACGGGATGGCCAAACCGGGTGCAGTCCCCCTCGGGTTCATCAACAGCTCCGCTCCCGCAGGATACTGGGCCTGCTTGAGGTTCGACTCGGGCATGGGACGCCCCCTTGCCGCCCACCACTCCCGGAGATGGGTGGCGTAATCCTCGGAGAAGTGCATCTCCAGACCGGTCGCTGCGCAGACCGCCTCCCGGGTGAGATCGTCTTGAGTTGGCCCGATGCCCCCGGTGATGATGACCGCATCCGACCTGCTCAGCGCCAGCTTGATGGTGGAGGAGACCCGCCCCAGGTTGTCGCCCACCACCTGCTGGTGGTTTGCGTCGAGACCCTGCTCGGCGAGCTTGGCCCCTAAGTAGGCGGCGTTGGAGTTGACGATCTGGCCGAGCAGCAGCTCGGTGCCGACAGCGATCACCTCGACGATCATCCGGACAGCCTTTCCAAAAGTCAGCTCTTGCAATCAAGTAGTGCAGCCCGAGCGAGGATACGGGGTTATTCCGATAGGCCGTGCGACCGCGCTTGGTCAGCCGCGAGTTTCGATGTGTGGGTACGGGCCACCTGACAACGATCTCACCAGAGCGTCGTCAGGATCCCCCATAGGTACGAAGGCTGTACCGGACCGGTCCAGGATTAGCCCCTGACTGCTGACCAACCGGAAGTAGGGTCGCTCAGCGTCAACGACGTGATCCGGCAAGCCGAGACGCCTTGCCTCCTCCCCCTTGTTGCGCAGGAAGAACAGCCCCTGCGTGCCGATCATTGAATCGCGGATGGTATTCCAGTCATCGCCCGTCACCAGGAACTCCACCCTATATTCGCCGGGAAGGTCGGCATCCGAACGACGGATCACCCTGTCGACCTGAATCGTTACCAAGGCATAGCCAACGCGATCGTCAGCTGGGAGGCCGGGAATGGACCGGCCTGGAACAACGTCGCTAATGGCACCCTCCAGCACGACATCTGCGGCCTCCGTCATCTCCTCTAGGGTCGAGAATCGCTCGACCTCGAAGGCCGCACCACCCCCAGCGTACGAATCCCACCACGTCCAATCTCGGTTCGTGGACGCGTCCGGACCACACGCTGTCACCAGCACTGACATCCCCGCTACCACTGCCAGCGTGCGCACCATCATCCCACTCCTTCTCTCAGTACTTCGGGTTGATGTGTTGGGTGATGTCGTGGCTGCTGAGGCTCGGCCAGGTGATAGAGAGATTCATGCACGACTGATGATTGCTGTGCCTAAGCCCAACTGTGTGCCCCAATTCATGGCAAGCAAGGTACTCCCGCTTCAATGAGGTGTCGTAATAGGCCGGGTACGACAAGTTGTACCTGAGTTGCTGCCCGTGGCATGCTCGATCGGGATGATTGCCCCAGGTGGTTGCTCCGCCCGGACACACCACCCAGGCGACTGCACCGTTGAGCCCGTAAGCATGGTCATAGACGATGACGTCAGCGCCAGCATGATCTGATGTCACTGCCATGTTCAAGTCGGTCGCCGACGAGTACGCGAGGCCCATCCGCTGGACAGTAGCGACGTACTGCGGATTCTCGACCGCGTTGAAGTAGACGTAATGGGTGCCACCTTGATAGTGGACGCGACTCAAGCTCACGCCCGACTGAGGGCTACCCGCCGTTGAGGTCGATCCGAAATTCGACGCAGATGCGACAACGGGTACGAGCGCCAGGGTGAAGACAATCGCCGCCACCGACAACCGCCGACGTCGCATAGATCAACCTTACAACCCCCCCCCACCGCATGTCAATACCACCGGTCGAACCGGCACTGTGCAGGATCGGACCGGCGAGGCGTCGCTACCTCGTCATCAGTGACTTGCCCCAGGCGACGTTAAGCGCCCAGCTACACCACCACGGCTTCCATGTCGGGGCCGTAAGTGGCGACGAACTCGACGAGAACCCGCTCCCCCGGCTGTCCTCTGTCGACCCTGACCACGCCGTCGATCTCCGGGGCATGCCGATAGGAGCGACCTACCGGAACCCCGTCCTCCACCTGGTCGATGAGAACCGACCCGGTCTCACCTACCCACTCGTGATTCATCATCTCGGTGATGTCCTCCTGGGTGGCAGACAACCGCCGGAGCCGCTCCATGACAAGTTCTCTCGGGAGCTGTCCATCCATGGTCGCGGCAGGCGTTCCCGGCTCGGCCGAGTAAGGGAAGAACCCGGCCCAATCGAGACGGGCAGCGCTGAGGAAATCGTCCAGCTCATCGACATCTTCTTCGCTCTCGCCGGGGAACCCGACGATGAACGAGGAGCGCAATGCCGCGTCCGGTGAAAGCTCCCGAATTCTCTCGATCAGCGCCAGATGCTTCTCGGTATTGCCCGGCCGCTTCATGCCTCGCAGAAGCGACTTGGAGACATGCTGGAGTGAAAGATCGAAGTAGGGGGCGACCACCGGGTTCGATGCCATCTCATCGAGAAGGCTCTCCCTGATCTCACGGGGGTGCAGATAGAGGAGACGGATGAGGTCGAGCCCCTCCACGTCGGAGACGAACCGGATCAATTCGGGAAGCCCACCCGGAGCCTGGATGTCGCGTCCGTATGCAGCGAGGTCCTGTGCCACCAACACCACCTCGCGCACGCCCGAAGCGACCAACCCCTCCAATTCGGTGCGGATCTCAACGGGTCGCCGCGACCGCTGCTTTCCCCTGATCAGCGGGATGGCACAGAAGGTGCAGGGCTTATCGCAACCTTCCGCCACCTTCAGGTAGGCATAGGGCAGTCCGGACACCGGGCGGCCGGTGGCGTGGAGGATGTCCATGATCGGGCGACGACGGATCTGCAGCGGCTCCCAGCGGGTCAGCCGGTCGAGGACACCTACCAGCTCCCCGTAGCGGTCGAGCCCGAGCACAGCGTCAACCTCGGGGAGGGCGGACTCGACCTCGGCCCCGAATCTTTGGGCCATGCACCCGATCACCACCGACCTCGCCCCCGAGGCTTTGCGGTCCTCCATTTCGAGGATCGTCTCCACCGACTCGGCGCGCGCCTCTTCGATGAAG
>JBGTEJ010000024.1:0-42655 GCA_041747855.1 Acidimicrobiia bacterium
GCTGACGGATGAAGTATCTGAGAATCGACGACGTGGAGGTGGATGGCCTCTCTGTCCTGGTGCGATCCGACCTCAACGTTCCGCTCGACGATGGCGTTATCGGCGACGACTTCCGGATTCGGTCGGCCCTGCCGACCCTGGAGACACTGGTCTCCCGAGGGGCGAGGGTGACCGTCTGCTCGCATCTCGGACGTCCGAAAGGTGTCGACCCCGACTACTCCATGGCACCGGTCGCGGCGAGGATGGGGGAGTTGACCGACCTCGAAGTCGGGTTCGGGGACACAGCGGCGGCCATCACCGTATTGGAGAACACGCGGTTCCTCCCCGGCGAGACCGAGAACAACCCGGAGACAGCCGCCGACCTGGCCGAGGGTCATGATCTCTTCGTTCAGGATGCCTTCGGGTCGGTCCACCGGGCACACGCCTCGACGGTGGGGGTTGCCGAAGTCCTCCGGTCTATGGCGGGGCCCCTACTCGACTCCGAACTGGCCGCTCTGGGAAGGTTCCTCGGGGAGCCTGACCGCCCCTACGTCGTGCTGCTCGGCGGGGCGAAAGTCTCTGACAAGTTGGGGGTGATCCAGAACCTCCTGCCCAAAGTCGACATGATGCTGATCGGGGGAGGGATGTGCTTCACCTTCCTCAAAGCCAGGGGCATGGAGGTGGGCGGATCCCTGGTCGAGGAAGGCATGGTCGAGACCGTTCGTGCCCTGCTCGATGACCCGGCCCTGGGTTCCAAGATCCTTCTGCCGACCGATATCGTGGTCGCCGAGGGATTCGCCGAGGACGCCAAGTTCGTGGTGGAGCAAGTGGGGGAGATCCCTGACGATTGGATGGGGCTGGACATCGGACCATCCACTTCGAGGGACTTCGCCAATGTGATCCACACTGCCGGCAGTGTGTTCTGGAACGGCCCGATGGGGGTGTTCGAGTGGGAGCCGTTTCGGAACGGGACCGAGACAGTCGCCAAGGCGATGGCGGACTCAACGGCATTCACCGCCGTTGGTGGTGGTGATTCGGCCGCCGCACTCCGTGTTCTCGGACTCGAAGATGAGATTTCGCACCTGTCGACAGGGGGAGGGGCAGGTCTGGAACTTCTCGAGGGCAGGATTCTCCCAGGGGTGGCGGTTCTGGAAAGATGGGTGACATGACCGACAGGACCCCGCTGATCGTGGGCAACTGGAAGATGAATGCGACCCACCTGGAGGCGATACAGAAAGTCCAGAAGCTCGCCTATCGGCTGGAACTCGAAGACTACGAACGTGTCGATGTCGTGGTCGCCCCGGCTTTCACCGCACTCCGCTCCGTCCAGCTCGTCATCGAGCAGGACAAGATGAGGATCGGACTTGGTGCCCAGGACGTCCACTGGGATTCAGACGGTGCCTACACGGGTGAGGTGTCGGCATCGATGCTTGCCAAGCTGGCGGTGAAGCATGTGATCGTCGGGCACTCGGAGCGACGTCAGATGTTTGGCGAGACCGACGAGATGGTCAACAGGAAGGCCCGGGCAGTCATCTCAGCCGGGATGACCCCGATCGTCTGTGTCGGCGAGACCCTCGACCAGAGAGAGTCCGGACAGGCCGAACAGGTGGTCACCGGGCAGGTGAGAGCCGGGCTCTCGCGACTCGACGAGTTGGGCGCCATGGCCATCGCCTACGAGCCGGTGTGGGCGATAGGCACGGGCCACAATGCGTCACCTGATGACGCCGGGGCAATGGCGGAGCTCGTCAGAGAGACGGTCAGGGATCTTGGCACCAGCGATGCTGCGGAGAGCATCAGAATCCTTTACGGTGGCTCCGTAAACCCCGGAAACATCAAAGACCTCATGGCAAAACGACACATTGACGGCGCCCTCGTTGGTGGTGCCTCTCTCGACCCGGACATCTTCTCCGCCATCGTCAGGTACTGGCGTTGAATCGCAAACCTCCGGTTGTGGGGAACCCAAAAGGGTCCCAAGCTCACTCAAATACGAGGGGCCAATGACCCACACTTTGATTCTTCTTCGTCATGGTGAATCCACCTGGAACCTGGAAGGACTCTTCACCGGCTGGACTGACGTCGGACTCACCGAACGGGGAGTGGCAGAGGCGAAAGAAGCAGGGCGTCTGATCGTTGAAGCCGGTTTAGAACCCGACATCGTCCACGTTTCGCTCCTGACCCGTGCCACAGAGACGGCAGACCTCACAATTGCCGAAGCCGGATGGGAAGGTATCCCGATCCAACGCAGTTGGAGGCTGAACGAGCGGCACTACGGGGCTCTGCAAGGTCTCGACAAGAAGGAAACTGCCGCCAAGTTCGGCGATGATCAGGTTCTCGTCTGGCGACGTTCGTACGATGTGCGGCCGCCGGCTTTGGACGACGACGACGAGCGACATCCGCGATTCGATGAGCGGTACGCCGAAGTCGATCCTGATGACCTACCTGCGACCGAGTGCCTGGCCGATGTCGTGGAGCGGATGATGCCGTACTGGTACGAGGAGATCGTGCCCCAGTTGGAAGCGGGGCTGGTGCCTCTGGTGGTGGCCCACGGAAACTCAATCCGGGCGCTGGTCAAGCATCTAGACGGTATAAGTGACGAAGCCATCGTTGACCTGAACATCCCCACCGGAATTCCTTTGGTCTACGAACTCGACGACACATTGAAACCGATCTCCTCGCGCTACCTGGGAGACGAGGATGCCGCTCGTGCCGCAGCGGAAGCGGTGGCAAAGCAGGCGGGCTGACTCCGCTCGAGTGTGTCCCGCCACACGCAGCTTGAAATCCCAAAGGGGCAAATCGCCGAGTGGCTGGTAGAATGTGGGCTCCTGCCACCGCGGCAGGCTTTTCAATGCCATGAGACTTCTAACCGCATTCGCAATCGTGCTGCACGTACTGCTGTCACTCGGCGTCATCGCACTGGTCTTACTTCACTCCGGTCGGGGTGGAGGCCTATCCGATGCCTTCGGTGGCGGTCTTTCGTCATCGAGCCTCGGGGGGTCAACGCTGGCTGAGCGCAACCTGAACCGGTTGACGATCATCGCCGGAGTTCTGTTCGGTGCCAGCACTCTTCTGCTGACGTTCGTCCTGAACTGAGTTTTTCTTACATCCACTCTTGTCGGAGTGGCGGAATTGGCAGACGCGCCAGGCTAAGGACCTGGTGGGGCTAAACGCCCCGTGGAGGTTCAAGTCCTCTCTCCGACACCACACTCTGGGATAAGCCCCGAACCAGGCCCGATCGGAACGGTTGGCCGTCTTCGTTCGTCCCACCTTTCTGAATCTGCTCGGCACCCTGCCTTGCTGCGCTTGGAGCCAACTGTCCCTGATCGATGACAGGACACGGTTAGCCTTCTTCACTCGAGCCTCCCCGCCGCCGTGTAAGTGGTAACCGATGATGGATCCGATCCAGCACTAAAGGAGCAGATCTTGAAGCCGAAGACAGAGTCGATGGTTTCACAGATCTCGCAGGAGACATCGACAAAGCAGGATCAACCCAGTACCGCGCTCGCCATGGTCTTCGGATCCTGGAGCTTTCTCGCCTCCTTGCTGATCTTTTGGGTCGAGCTGATGGTGGCAAAGATGCTGTTGCCACGCTTCGGCGGGTCGGCGTCGGTGTGGAATACAGCGTTGGTGTTCTTTCAGGTGAACCTGCTGGTTGGGTATGCCGGCGCCCATCTACTAGCGAGGCTCGACAGCCGACGCCACAAGGCGATCCAGGCTGCCCTGGTGGTGCTGCCGCTTCTAACACTGCCAATCTCGCTGCCTGCGTTCCTGGACTCGCAGACGACGACTCCTACGATCGCGGTGCTCCTCGCTCTGACGCTGATGATGGGGGCCCCGTTCTTCGCCTTGTCGACCTCTACCCCCACCCTCCAGACTTGGTTCTCGCATTCGAAGCATCCCCGAGCGTCCGATCCCTACTTCTTGTATGCGCTGAGCAACGTCGGGAGCGTCGTCGGGTTGCTCGGTTATCCCATCATCCTGGAGCGCTTCTTGTCCATTCGGGGCCAGACGATCTTGTGGTCGTTCGGTTACGGAGCCTTCGTGGTACTCACCGTGGCTGCGACCCGGCTCGTCGGCTCCTGGCAGCCGGTCTCTCATGCTGTACAGGAGCGTCCCCTGCTATCGCGTCGAATCAAGTGGGCGGCCACCGCCTTCGTTCCGTCACTGGCCCTCTTGGGAGTGACCCGGCACCTCTCGACCGACGTGGCGGCGTTTCCGCTGATGTGGACCATCCCGCTGGTTCTCTATTTGGCAAGCTTCACCCTGACTTTCCGCGATGGGGGTGAAAGGTGGACTAGAGGCGGGGAGTATGCGCTCCGGATATTGATCGTCCCAACTGCGTTGGTGGCGTTAGTGGCCAGAAGCGCTCTGTGGCTCGAAGTTCTGTTGCCTCTGTCGGTTCTCTTGGCAGTTTCATTGGCAGCGCACGGTCGTGTCTATCGAGATCGACCAAGGGCAGACTCCCTCACAGGCTTCTATCTGTGGGTGTCGATCGGGGGTGCCGCCGGGGGTCTCCTCGCCTCCCTTGTCGCTCCTGCGGTATTCGATTTCATCCTGGAGTATCCGCTCGCTCTCATCCTCGCCGCACTACTCGCCGGGCGAAGGCTGATTGATCAGGTGCCTCGTCTGCCCTTGTTGTTCGCAGCCGTCGCAGTTCCGATGTTGGGCGGCGTGCTCTCGTCGAACTCCCAAGCGAAGACCGTCCTGTTCGGTTTGGCAGGGGTCGTCGCCGTGCTGTGGATGGGACGCGAATCACTCGCCGTCGTCCTGGCTGGGATCCTGATTGTCATGTCCATCGGTGTGGCTTCGGACGTAACAGCTACCGAGCGGACCTTCTTCGGGGTGTATCGGGTCCATGACGCCGGCGAATATCGCTATCTGATGAGTGGGACGACAATTCACGGCACCCAACTCTTCGAGGATGGCGTGGGCCTGTTGGATCCGGTGTCCTACTACCACCCGAATGGGCCCGTCGCCGACGTGCTCGTTCCATCACCTTTCGCTCGGAACGTCGGCATCTTGGGCCTGGGAGTCGGAAATCTCGTCAGCTACGGAGGACCTGAGGACGTCTACACGTTCTACGAAATCGATCCGGCAGTCGAGGATCTGGCCAATGATCCCAGGTATTTCACACAGCTCGCGGGAGCGCTGGCCGACGTTGTCGTGGTTATAGGCGACGGGCGGCTCGAGTTGGAGAAGGCTCAACCGTCCCACGATGTGCTGATCCTGGACGCCTTCACCTCTGATGCGGTCCCAGTGCACTTGATGACGCTGGAAGCCTTCCAGGTGTACCTAGATGCGCTGAGCGACGACGGAGTCCTCATGGTCCACATCACCAATCGGCACCTCGACCTCGAACCCGTTGTCGGCCGGATCGCGTCGGAACTGGGTATCGAAGCCCGGATCAGACGATATAGCCCCGCACCAGGAGATGAGTGGGCATCGCCCTCAACCTGGATGGTGCTCGAGCCAGGTAGGCCACTTGACCTGGGCGTCGAATGGATGAAGGCGCGGATCGGAGATGTGTTGTGGACGGATGACTACTCGAATGTGCTGTCCGTCATCGAGTGGGGATGATCGCCAGCTTCCGTGTCACCCCCTTGCCGCTGGACTCATCTTCCGCCAACACCTGGAGTCGGGACCGCCGATGAGACTGACCCACGCGGGCGACTTCTTCGAAAGCCCATCGCGGTTTGGCCCGGATTCAAGCTAGGGATGATGTTGGACCGCCTCGGAGGCTGCGGCCGACGGCTTCGTCTCGAGGATCGCAGCTCCTACAATCCCCGTCTCCCAGCCTGTCGGAGTGGCGGAATTGGCAGACGCGTCAGGCTAAGGACCTGGTGGGGTTATCGCCCCGTGGAGGTTCGAGTCCTCTCTCCGACACCGACCATGGAGGCAGGCACAACTTGAAGGCAGGCAGGCTCCCGTGCCACTCTCAGCAGGCCATCTTGCGCACTGCAGTGGCCGCAATCGTGGCTTCTCTGTTTCTGGCCGGATGTTCGACCGACACTCCACGGTCTGGAGACCCGACCACCCTGGCTCCCGGCACTCACACCTTCACACTCGAGCACGATGGGGTTGAAAGGCGTTACCACGTCCATATCCCGCCTGAAGCGGGTTCCGGCACAGCACTTCCACTGATGCTGGCCTTCCACGGAGGCGGGGGAAACGGCGACCAGTTCCGAAGAACGTCGGGACTTGCGGAACTCGCTGACCGTGAGGGATTTCTGGTCGTCTTCCCCGATGGCACCGGAGTGGCAGGGCTCCTTACCTGGAATGCCGGCGCATGCTGTGGGTCAGCAGCGACCAACAACGAAGACGACGTGGGCTTTACTCTGGCACTCCTCGACCATCTGGCCCAACGGACCGGGTTCGAACCTGACCGCGTCTACGCCACGGGTCATTCAAACGGGGCAATGATGTCCTATCGTCTTGCAGCCGAAATTGGCGATCGGATCGCAGCCATTGTCCCGGTTGCTGGCGGGATGATGCTCGATCTGGTTGATCCCGTCCGGCCTGTCCCCGTTTACCACATACACAGCGTCGATGACCCCAGGGCCCTCTATGAGGGTGGAGAGGGTCCGCCTTTCCCGGGGACCCAGAGGACCGTGGTCCATCGACCGGTCGTGGACGCGCTCGATGCTTGGATTTCAGCAAACGGCTGCCCAGCAACGCCGGTGCAGGTGAGGAGTCTTAGCGGTCTGGGTCGGAATGCCGGGCACCTTGCGGAGGAGTTGAGCTGGGGGCCATGCACCTCCGGGTCCCCGGTGGTGCACCTTCGACTTGCGGGTGTGGGTCATGGATGGCCGGGCCAGACCCGAGGGCTTCTCCTGGAATCTGTGATCGGCCCGCGTACGACCCTTGTGGACGCGGCCGAGGAGGTCTGGCGTTTCGCGTCGTTGTTCACGCTAAAGGACTAGGACGCATCTTCGACTCTGAGTAGAGCGGGATCTGCCGAGGAGGGGAAGACCTCCAATGTTCTTTCGGAGGCCCTTTGCCCCGACCTTTTTCAGCGACCCCACCATCTCAGGGCGCGTAGCGCACGCAAGGTATTAGCCCGGCTCGCCTTGCCAGGGCGTTCGATCGGGAAGTGATACTCCCCGCTGGGTCCCCGGTACTGTCGCCACCGCCCGTCCGGGCCGACCCTCGACAGCACGAGCTCGATGGCGTCGGCGGCGCCGTCGGCCGGCTTTGCCCCGTCAGTACGAAGTGGTCTAGCGCCCGCATCACGTCGGGCTGCCATTGCGGAGGGTACGGGAAGCGTGTCATGGCATCGCTGACGACCTGGCCAGTGCTGTGAGACCGGAAGAACCGATGCGCCAGGAGAAACTCCTGTCCCATGGCCATTCCCTCAGTGATAGGGAGGGTCGTGTTGGGGCAAAAGGCCAGGTAGTCCGCCAGGCCTTCCAAGACCGATGACGTGGTGTGGAACGATGAGTGGGTGGCACCCCTCGGCCTCCGACAGTTCCACCCTCCATCCTCCATCTGCTCGCCTAGTAAGTGGGCGGCGAGTAGACCCACTCTCTCGTCGTCGATACCAAAGTACGACACCATGGACAGACACATCCCGGAGATGCAGGTCTCGCCTCCTCTCGAGGCTTCGCCACCGAACGCCACTCCGTGATCGCTCCGAAATCCGCGGTCGAGGAGCAACAGGGCCGCGGATCTTGCCTGGGGGTTGTCACTGGGGAGTCCGAGCCTGCGGAGCGCCAGGAGGGTGTAGTGGGTCGATGTCCACTTCGGGCTGTACATGCCGCCGCCCCATGTCGAGTCCGGGGCTTGAAGTGCGAGAAAGGCGGCCCCCCAACCTTCCGTTCCGACTTTCGCCTGCTCCAGGGCGACGATGTCGGGGTCGGCCTCGAGGAGATGGGCGTGGGTCTGCCAACGCACCGAATGATCCCCGCCGAGGAGCCAGGAGATCGTGGTCTCGGTTGCGAAATCCTCGTACATCGATATGCCTCCTCCGATTCGTGCCCGGCCGGCGTTAAGTGATTTTGACCTGCTTCGTCATTCTCCGGCGGGTTTGGGCCCCTTTTGGGTACCCCACAACCTGAGGTTTGAGTCGGAGGAGCTCAATCGCCGACGCCCGCCGGCTCGAGAGGTCGGCTCTCCTCGATGGGGGCCCAGTCGAGGTGTCTGTGGCCCATGGCAACAGATCGAGCGACGACGAAGGCCAGAGCCACCAACATGACGTTTCTGACCACGAGCAGAGCAGACCACCAGGCCGCTTCGTTCGCCCAGAAGCCGATGAGGAAAATGGTCAGGCCTGACACCGCCGTCGAGAGGATGAGGACACGTCTTCCCGCCACCAGGGCAAGGAAGGCGACTGGCCAGACGAGGAATTGGGGCGAGAGAAGGGGGCTACCCACCACCAGGCTGAGTGTCAGCGCCGAGGCCAACACATGGGCACCCCGCCAGTTGAAGTTGGATCTCCTCATGCCGGTCAGCGCCCACAGCCCCAGCACAGCACCGATGGCCAGGTTGGCCACCAGCTCCCAGCTCGAGGCCTTCAGGTAGATGGCCCCGGCCTCGTAGATGATGCCCAGATCGGCACCGGTGACATGGCGCCAGAACAGCATGAGAGATCCGAGGACTGTCTCCTGGTGGATCCCGCTGAAAGCGCGTCCGGACTGGAATCCGGGTAGCAGCATCAGAAACACGGCCAGCCCGAGACAGAAGACCGACAGAACAACCGCTCTGACCCGTCGTCCCCGCCACCACTCGCTAACAGCCAACAGGACCGGCCATCCTTTGGCGAGGATCCCGGCCATGGCCGATGCGGTTCCCTGACTGCCCCTCCCGGAGATCCAGGCAAGCATCGCGAACGCGGCGAACATCACCGGCACCAGGTCGGTCCGGAAGAGGACGAGGGGGAGTAGTGGCGTCATCAGGATGATCAGCCTGGCCACGGCCCTCCGGTCTCCGAGGTTGAGCCCAATCCGGTAGACGGCATAAGCGGTCCCGAAGGCGAGGACGGCCGTGATCGACGTGAACACAGTTACATACCGGATATCGAAGAAGTCGGCGACGACCCCTGCGAGCACCAACATCAGGAGGGTGAGCGGCAGGTGCTCGAAGGTCATGTCGGTGTAGGGCGTGTCGCCGCTGCGGATCTCCTCCCAACGTTCCAAATACGTCCATGGGTCATCGGAAAGGACCGACATGGTTCCGAAGGTTGGACCGAGGGATTCGGCAGCCCAGTCGATGAAGATCCCGAGAGCCACCGCCACCGGGATCACCAGGTACCAAAAGCGGGCAACCCACTCGATGAGAGGTTCACGGCTGCGCACAACGCGACGCTAGCGATGCCTATGCACTATGGAGCCGGGTCAGACTCCTACTCCCGTCTGGTGTCCGGTCTCCCGGATTCCATATGTCCGTCCTGTCGGACTGGCGGAACCGGACGACGGGTCAGTCAAGGATCTGGTGGGTTCGCGTCCGCGTCGAGGTCTAAGCCGTCTCCCCGACCCACAAACGCTTACAGGGGTCGTGACCACTCGAGTTTCCCGCAAAGAGGACGACCAGGGCTTCGCCATGCGTGCTGCCGGACAAGGCGTGCTGGTCCTGCCCGAAACTACCTCTGCGGCTCCCGGACACTTCCGGATCACTTTCACCAGCCCTTCCGCGGCGATCCAGAGGAGCCTTTCCTCATTCCGTGCCGCGCTCGGCTGATGAAGAGTTGAAGCATGGGGGACCTCGAGTCTCAACTCTGATGATGGCGTTCGGATGTAGTCGAGAAGTCGGCGGTGAGCAGGGTCGCCCAAAGATCGATGCCGTACCAGAGGTTCCCCACCCGGATGTTCTCGTCGGCCGAATGCTGGTTGTTGTCGTGGTTAGCGATGGGCAGCACGACGACAGGAGCGCCGAGGATCTCCTCAAACTGATAGAGAGGAACCGAACCGCCGAAGGTCGGAAGGGCCACCACTTCACCTCCAACAGCCAGCCGGGAGGCGCCGAGGAGGATCATTGCCAATGGCGACTCCATGCTGACTCGAGCGGCGCGGTATCCGGGGAACTTGTCCAACCTCGCCAGCTTGCTGTGTGCCCGTCGCTCCTCGGGAGTGGGATCACGGTCCAACACGGTGAACCCAGCGGACTCGAGGTGTGCCTGTACCAGGTCGAGCATGCGCTCGGGGTCGTCGCCCGCTGCTAGCCGGATGTCAACAGATGCCGTCGCTTCCGCCGGGATGACGTTGCGGGCATCGGGTCCGACGGCAGCCGACCGGACCCCTCGCACATTGAAGCTGGGAATCATGAGTCTCTCGGCATAACTTCCGAACTCGACCTCCGCTCTGCCGAAACCCAAGTCGTCCCTCAGCCCCTCCTCTACTGCTGGAAGGGCTGCGATAGCAGCGTGGTCGGCATCGGTGAGGGGCAGCGTCGAGTCGTAGAAGCCCACGATGCTCACCATGCCCTCATCGTCCTTGCAGGAAGCGAGGAATCGGGCCAACTCCATCGCAGGGTTAGGCACCCAGTTGCCGTAGTGGCCCGAGTGCAGTTCCCGCTCCGGCCCGTAGACGGTCAGGTCGAAGCCGGTATAGCCACGCACCCCGAACGCAACCTGGGGGAGTCGGGTCTGGTGGATAGGGCCATCGCAAAGTAGCCATGCATCAGCCCTCAATCTGTCGGCGAGGTGGGTCATATAGCGGTCCAGATTGGGGCTACCCGACTCCTCCTCACCCTCGAAGAGAAAGACCAGGTCGACCCTGCGGTCCAAGTCTGCCGCGCTGAGGGCGTCCAGGGCAGCGGTCAGGGCGGCGAAAGGCGTCTTGTCGTCCGACGCGCCACGCGCATAGATGCGCCACTCCGGGTCGATGTCAATCTCGGGGTCGTCGAGATCGACCGGCATCCCGCCCTGGTGAATCGCCCTTGACAACAAGGTCGCGGAGAATGGTGGAACGGCCCACTCACTCGGATCTATTGGCTGACCGTCATAGTGGACATAGACCCCGAGAGTTGCCGTCGGCGAATCGGTGCGTAGTTCGCCGACAACGATCGGGGAAGCCTCCGGAAGCTCAATAACTTCCATCGAAGCCCCTCTGGCTTCGAATCTCCTGGCCAACTCGACCGCATTGACACGAAGGTCACCGACCTGCCCGGTCACGTTCGGGATCTGGAGAAGCGACATGAAGTCGACGAGGATTGCCTTGCCGTTGATCTCTTTGAACCGGCTGGAGGCTTCTAAGGCAACTTCTGATAGTGCTCTTGTCACCTCCTCGATCGTAGGCGTTTCGCGGTCGGGTCACATAAAGGTTGAGTCGGCGATGGGGCTCGCCATAACCGCAGCGCACCTGATAGCTCCTACCTGGCCGTTGCGAGAAGGAGTTGCTTCGTGCTGATCATTTGGATAGGTGTGGGTGGGGCGATCGGATCAATCCTTCGATGTGCATTTGGTTTTGCGATGGGAGCCTCGAGATTCCCTTGGGCCACCTTGGGCGTCAATCTCATCGGTTCTCTCCTGTTGGGCTTCGTACTGATTTGGCCAACAGTCGTTGGCCGGTGGAAGTGGCGGGTTCCGATAACCGTGGGGATTCTTGGAGGTATGTCGTGGTATCAGTGGGTGGTGGACTGGCCGCGGCCATAATCGGATACTCCTTGGGGCAACGTTTCCACTAGCTCACTTCGGAAATCACTCCTCAGACCGTCTCCCTCAAACGCGAGTAGGCAACCCATGTGATCAGCGCGATCCCGATCGCGCCGAGGATCTGGAATGGGATGGACGAGATGGATCTTGCCTGTATCCACCACGACATAACGGCGAGAGACTGGGCGACGACCTGGATCATCAGCATGCGGAGGACCGGAGATCGCAAAGTCGACATCTCCAGATGTCCTCTCCAGGGGAGAGAACCCACCAACGCCGACAGAACGATCACCAGGTGATTGCCTAACAGCAGCGGGAAGACTTGTGGGACGAACGGGTCCCCGAGAAGGACCCAGAACCCGGTGAGCAAAGTCAGGGTGACTGCGCCACCGCCGCCTGGGCGTATCAGGACCATCATGACCACGATGCCGCCGATGATCCAGCGGGTGCGGTCGGTGGCAAGCAGACCCACGCAGCCGGCGGCGACACTGGCACACGCCACTCGCACCACCCAGCCCGGGATGGGGTGACGTAAGGTAATGGCCACCGGGGGTGCGGCCGGGGAGGAGAATCCGCCGGTCCTGAACCAGAGCACACTGCGGATTGGGTTGGCCATCAACGGTGCCTCCGACGCATCCGGGCAAGAGTCATCAGGGGTGTCACCGGGGCCTCAGCCCCGACGCCCCGCTCACCTTCGTGCCAACGGACCACCTCGACACCTGACAGGGATAGGAGGTTGACGCGATCAGAACGGTCCATCATCACCATGCGATGGGCCAGAGAACCCTCCGGAGTGAGGTAGGCGCGTATCAATCGTGGCAGCACGTCGATTGCGAGGACCCTGTGGCCCTGATGACGCCACATCTGGGCGAGATGTGCCGGATCGTCATCGAGAAACGTAGAGAACAAGACCACAAGCGCTCCCGACGGGATCTGAGGGGCCCGATTGTGAAGCACCGCCTCCCTGCCAGCGTCGGCGAGGGCGACGTGATGAGTAAGACGGTGCAAGTGGCGTCGACCGCCGGCTGGCAGGAGAAGCCGACCTTCCCGACCCAGATCCACCAGGCCAACACGGTCGCCTTGGTCGATCCACAAGCGCGCCAGGGAGACAGCAGCCCGGCGGGCAATGTCGAGAGAGCTCATATGGTCTGACCTGATCCGCCCGGTGCTCCAAGTCGAGACATCCGGGCCGACCACGTCGAAGGGGTCGACCACGAGCATGATGTGAGCGTCGGCAGTCGCGAAGGTCCTCTTCACGTACAGTTGTTGTCCTCTCCCGGTGGACGATCCACGACGGGCGGAGGTCCGCCAATCGATACGTCGGAGACGGTCACCCGGTGCGAAGAGGGCCACGTCGCGTAGTTCGCCGCCTTCTCCAGGTCGGCGAGAATCGTGTGAACCAGTGAGTCCGTGGAGTTGGAAGGGTAGAGGCAGCTCCTGCAGCCACAACGGTCTGGGGAGCAGAAGCACGGACGACGGGCCGATCGTCTCGGGGTCTGTGGCCAGAACGGAATCGCGGCCCTGGGATCTGTAGTCGACGCCGAAGAATTGCCGTCTCCCCGTCCGGACCGTTGTCGCTGACATTTCGAAGGTTCTCGGACCTGAGACATCGACGAGGGCTTCGACCGCTGAGTATCCGACGGCAGAGACACGGAACCGGACGGTGTCGACGCCTTCTGCAGGTCGCATCCCGAGAGACTGAGAGACGGTGCTCGAACCCGGAACGGAGACCAGGTCGCCGACACTGATCTGTGGCACCATCGTCGGGGGGTGGGACAGGGCCCAGACGAAGCTGAGGATCATCGGAACGCCTAGCACCGAGACATCGGGACGACCCAGCAGAATCCCCAATGCCACTAGGAACACCCCGATGGTCCTGAACCCGCCAGCAGGTGAGAGCTGCCATTTGTGGTGGGCCGTTGTAGTTGGGCTGGCGGTCAGGCTCAAGGCGCAGATGTCGGGCCAGGAACCTGATCGAGAATGCCCCTAACGACAGTTCCTGCATCGACACCAGCGGCCCACGCTTGCGGGGTCAGATTGAGTCGGTGTGCCAGAACACTGGTCGCCACATCCTTGATGTCTTCCGGAAGGACATAGTCACGGCCGGAAAGGACGGCGGTGGCCCTCGCTACGAGCATGAGACTGAGCGAACCACGTGGTGAGGCGCCCACCTCCACCGCCGGGTGGCGTCTGGTCGCTTCCGAGATGTCGACGCAGTAGCCCATGATGTCCGTGGAAACGTTCACCATTTCGATTCCGGCCTGCATACCAAGCACGGTCGTGGAGTCCACGACTGTCTCGACAGGTGCCTCTTCCCTCCGACGGTCGAGTCGGCGTTGGAGAACATCTACCTCGCCATCGCGGTCGGGGTATCCGACCTCGAGCCGGACCATGAATCGGTCGAGTTGGGCCTCAGGGAGCGGATAGGTGCCCTCATACTCCACGGGATTGGAGGTGGCCATCACATGGAAGGGCAGGTTCAAGGGGAAGGTCGTGCCTTCGACAGTCACCTGTCTCTCTGCCATGGCTTCAAGGAGCGCCGACTGGGTCTTTGGTGCTGTCCTGTTGATCTCGTCAGCGAGGAAGAGGCCGGTGAAGACGGGGCCCGGCCGGAACACGAATTCAGTGTTTGCAGGATCGAACACATACGACCCGGTTATGTCCGAAGGAAGCAAGTCGGGGGTGCACTGGAGACGTCTGAAATCCAGCCCTAGCGCCTTGGCGAGGCTTCGCGCGGCAAGGGTCTTGCCCAGGCCGGGAACGTCTTCAAAAAGGACGTGGCCTCCCGAGAGAATCGCGGCGAGGGCGGTTCGCAGCGCGGTCCGCATCCCCACCACGACCGAGCCGACCTCCGCAAGAACTGCTTCCCCCAGGTCCGCCACCTCGGCAACCGCCAGCGGCGAAACGGCGTTGGTGCCTGGGGGTGGTTCACGTGTTGTCATGCGAGAGTCCTTCCGGGAGCGAAATACCAGTGTGGGGAGCAAGAGGGAGCTCGTCGAGTTGTTCGAGGGCGACAACACATCTTGCGAAGGTCTCGTAGCGCATGGTGGTAGGGCGCTCGGCCAGGATTCTGGACAAGACCGGTCCGAGGGACGTGGCGACCCTGGCTTCGTCGGACGGGTCGATGCCCCGAACTGCGAGACGCTGTGCGGCTAGTCGCTCCAACTGGATGATCCCAGACAGAGGGACCATGCTGCCTGATCCCGTCAAGGCCCACGAGAGACGTGAGACATCACGCCGCGACCTGACACTCCTCTCATAGTCCAAGGCCGGCCAGTCGAGTTCCCGCACTTCGGGGAGCAGGTGATATCCCCCGACGAGGGCGAACACCACCACTGTCAGGAGAACACTCTGGCCCTCCGACACTCCAATTGTCCAGGCGAGCATCCCTGGAGCAATCGAACCACCGATCACCAAAGGCCAGGGAGGAGCAGGACGATATTCTTCGGGGGCCCTCACAGGCCGGTGGCCCGTATTGAAGGCCCAACCTGCACCGCGTCCCAACTCACCGCGAGCCGCTCGAGATGAGTCAAAGCTGCCTCAATTTCCTCTCTCCCGATCGGATGGCTCGAGAAACGGGCGAGGTGGTAGAGGCCGAGCAATCCGCTGGTCGCCCCGGTGTCGGCATTGTTGGAGGAGAGGACGGTCACGGTGAACTCGGTGGGAGTTTGGGCTGGTTTTCGAGCGACACCGGATCGTGCTGAGGCGTCCTCGAGTGCGAGCCATGCGGCGATCACTGCGTCAGACGGATCGGCGGTGCCACGGATCAGGCGTCTTGCGTCTTCAGCTCCCTGTCTCAAGGTCGGAAGGTCTGGCTCGGTGGCATCGACGCCCCAATCGGATACGACGTGGTCAGGGAAGGTCGGTCGCAAACGACGGCCTCGATTGAACAGCCACCAAGCCGCGAGGAACAACAGGGTCAGGAACACCGCGAACAAAATCCATCCCAGCATCGAAAGGTCATACTCGGGGCGCTCGTCGAAGGGTGACGACTCTTCTGAAGTCTGATCAGGCGGGGTTGGCGAGGTGGGGAACAACTCGAAACCCAGGTGGAATCTCTCAACGATCACCCACTCCCCGGCGAAGCTGCCCGCCAGGACCGAGAGTCCGAGTATCAGCGCAGTGACGGCGATCACCGAAAAGGGCCACCGGACCGGGCCGCGACCATCCGATTTCCTGCGGAAGTTCGACACGATGAGACAAAACCTTACCGGCCGGATGTTCTAGAAGAAGGTGAAGCGTGCACAAGACGAGCCCGGTACTGTCGGCGCATGCGAAAGAAGGACCTCGAAGGGGCACGTCGCGAATACGGAGCGACCAGGTTGCTCGAGGGAGATATGGCCCCGGACCCGTTCACCCAGTTGGACAGATGGCTGGGTGAGGTGTTGGAGCATGTCCACGAACCTGGAGCAATGGTCCTTGCCACAATCGACGCCAAGGGCCAACCGCGGTCGAGAACTGTGCTCCTGAAAGAACTGGACCATCGCGGCCTCGGCTTCGCAACCAACCGCAATAGCCAGAAGGGCAAGGATCTGGCTGCCCACCCCAATGCGGCTTTGGTGTTCCCGTGGTATCAGATGGAGCGACAGGTCACCGCGCGGGGTCGGGTCGAGATGATGACAGAGGACGAATCCGACCTGATCTGGTGGTCCCGACCACGAGAAGCACAGATCGCGGCGCGCGCCTCAGCTCAATCGAGTGAGATCCCATCGAGGGAAGCGCTGGAAGACGCATATCGACGGTGCCTGGCCGAGTTCGAAGACGAAGAGGAGATTCCGAGACCGAGCCACTGGGGGGGATACTGGATCAGGCCTCAGGAGATGGAGTTCTGGCAAGGTGGCCCATATCGTCTCCACGACCGTCTTCTGTACATAGTCGCCGATGATCAGAGTTCTTGGAGGCTGATCAGACTCTCGCCGTGATCAGTCCGCGGCGCGATCTGCGGGGTCAGCCGTTTCGAAGCCCGGCCCGTAGGTGTCATTGGCGATCACGGTGGTCGAAAGCCAGAGTGCGGTGAGGAGGAGCAGCAGTGGGAATGTCCTTGCCACCCATGGGTATGTGCCCGTCGTATTCCCCAACCATCCACCCATCAGCGCTCCAATAGGCAGGGTGGCCCAACCGATGGCCCGACTCGCGGTTATCACCCTGCCGAGCATCGCTTCGGACGAATAGTGCTGTCGGATGGTGGCCAGGGGCACATTGACTACCGAGACACCCACCATCCATCCGAGCTGAAGAGCCAGAGCGAGAGGCCCATAGTGGGTGAACATGAAGGCCAGGAGTCCGGACCCCGCGATCAGAAGTCCAAGGATCAGGGTTCGACCGAGTCCCAATCTCCTGGTTATTCCAGGCGCGATGACCGCTCCCAGCACTCCACCGATTCCCATAGCTGCGAGAAGGAGTCCAATCGCCAGATCTGACGGGGCTCCTGTAACGATCGTGAACAGCACTCGGTAGGTACCTTCGACAAAGCCCATCACGAAGTTGGCCACACCGGCTGTGATGGTGGTGATTCGAAGTCGATCTTCCGCCCACAAGTACTTGATCCCATTCGACGCTTCGGTGAAGAAAGGCTTCCTGTCTTCGAGGGGTGTGGCGACCGGCACGACCGGTCCCACCCACTTCATGGTCATGGCCCCAATCAAGAACAGGAGCCCGGTAAGGAAGAGGCCTACGTCGGGTCGTCCGAACGCAGTAACGAGGATGCTTGCGAGGAACGGGCCGAAGGCATCGTTCACCTGCAGACTCACGCTGACCAGGGAGTTAGCGTCGGCGAGGCGCTCTTTTCGAACGATCCGGGGGATCATCGCATAGAGCGCACCGTCGAACATGGTGGACATCGAACCAATCAGGAAGGCGACCACGAACACGGTCCGCAGCCCGAAGTTGCCGATGGACCCAGCGAGGTAGAAGAAAGCTGAGGCACGGACGAGGTTGGTGGCGATCATCACAGAACGAAGGCCCCAGCGATCGAGAAAAACCCCACCGAAGAGCCCGATCAGAAAGACCGGTGACATCTCGATTGCGTAAGTGATCGAGAAATCGAGGGTGGCTACGGCCCCCAGGTAGTCGATCAACTGCGGAATGCTGAAGATCGCAATCGCAGTGCCCAGCTGACTTATCGTCTGGCTGGTCCACAACGCCATGTAGCGGGGACCGAGCTCACGGGCCAAAGAGAAACGCTGCACAGGTGGCGACACCCTAACTTCTGGGTGGCACAGCGGTAGTCCCTTGTTAGATTCTATGGAGATGGCTAACCCGCAAGAGATCCCTCAGATGCTCACAGAGCTCTACCAGATGTCGAAGGATTACCTCCGTCAGGAGACCGTCGAACCTTTCAAGCGGCTCGGCCGTCACGCCGGCTTGGGACTTGGCGGCGCCTCACTCATGGCATTTGGAGTATTCCTGCTGGCATGGGGGTTCTATTTCGGGCTTAGAACAGTGTTACCTGAGGGAGATTGGTGGAGGGTGCTCGCCCGTTTCGGGACTGCCCTGGTAGCTGCGATAGCGGCGCTCGTGGTCGCCTACAGAATGCAGAAGACATCGGAACAGGGAGTTTGATATGACCATCACCCGTGAAGACCTCGAAGCCAAGGCGATGCAGATCGTTGGGGTGTTCGACGACACGAAGGCCGCCGCGAAGGACAAAGCCATGATCGGGGCCGCCGTGGCCGGTTTGATTGTCGTTGCGGCATTCGTTCTGGGACGACGAAGAGGTTCACGTAACAAGACCGTCGTCGAGGTGTATCGAGTCTGACCCCGCTCAGGACTTCCTCTTGCCGTTCTTGATGATCTCAAGACGGCCATCGCCCTTGTTGTGGATGACCAGAGCAGCACCCGCTGACACTTCCCGCCGATAGAGCAACTCTTTGCGGGCCCGTGTGCGGGACAGGTACGAGATGGCGAGCAGTCCTAACCCGACATAGAGGTCGCGACTCTCGTTGTCCCTGATGCCCTTCATCACACGGAGTCGGCCAGCCAAGCCGGGGTTCGCCGTGCCGAATGCCATCCGGATGGCCTTGTCAGTCAAACGTGCCATGTTCTTGTCCATAAGAGTAGACGGGCTAGGACTACCCGACGTCGGGACGATGCTCTACCGTTGCGGCTACCGAACCCAACTGAGAGTATGCAGAACAAGAAAAGTGTCCAGATAATCGTGTGGGCCATAGTCATTGCGATGGTCCTCAGCCTGGCCGCTGTCGGCGTGTCCTTCTTCACGTGAACTTTGCCGAAGGCGACCCGGCCCTCCTGATCGACTCCAAGGGCCGCCAGTTCCTCCTCAAACTCGAGGCGGGGCGTACCTTCCAAATGCACCAAGGGATGATTCCCCACGACTCGCTCATCGGAGCAATGGACGGGTCGTGGGTAGAGACGTCCGGCGGCGCCTCGATGCTCATAATCAGTCCCCGACTCTCGGACTACATACTCAAGATGAAGCGGAGTGCCCAGGTGGTGTACCCCAAGGACATTGGACCCATCATCGTTTTCGCCGACATCGGTCCGGGGATGACCGTCCTCGAAGCAGGAACCGGTTCGGGAGCCCTGACTCTCGGCCTATCCAGGGCAGTGGGGCCGACCGGGCGGGTGATCACCGTCGAACGTCGCGCCGATCATGCCGCCCATGCCCGGAGGGCAATCGAGCGCTGGTACGGAGAGGTCCCAGAGAACATCGAGATGCGGGATGGAGACGTGGCCGAGATGGTGGAGGAACTTCAGCCCACCCGGATCGTGCTCGACCTGCCCGAACCGGAACCAGTTCTGGTCTCCGCCGCACGACACCAACCCGACGGATCCGGCGTTTGCATCTACTTGCCAACCGTCCCACAGCTCGAGTCAGTGGTCGAGGTGGCCAAGGGCACCGGCAGATTCGCCGAAGTCGAGATCAAAGAGTTTCTGATGAGGGACTGGCATGTTGAAGGACGAAGCGTCAGGCCCGAACACAACATGATCGGCCATACCGGCTTCCTCATGTTCATGCGCAAGGTCGCCTCGCGAACGATCTGATCGAGCCCGGGAGCCGCACGAACCCAATTTCGGTAACCCGTGTAAGTAGGCGGAGTCGTTCGTATACTGACCGAGCGGTCACCAGGTAGGAGGAAACCGTGACAGATGGACGGACATCCGAAGACGTCATTCAACTTCAACAGGTCGTGACGGCCCTCGAAGAGGAGATCGCAGTGCTCCGGCGTCGAACCCGCGAGTCACCCGCCAACGTTGCCGACCTCCAGAAAGATCTCGACAGGACCAGAGACCGCCTGGATCGGACGGTCAATCAGAACGACAAGCTGGCCCAGCTCCTCGAAGAGGCAAGAGAGCAACTTGGCGTCCTCCGTGAGGAAGTCGAGAAGCTGACCTCACCTCCGAACAACTTCGGAACCGTCCTTCATGTCAACCACGATGGGACTGTTGACATCCTCACCGGTAACCGCAAGCTCCGTGTTGCGGCACAACCCAATGTCGAAGTGAAGATGCTCCAGATCGGCCAGGAAGTCCTCCTCAACGAGGCCTTCAACATCATCGACGTCCGACTCTTCGAGTCAGCCGGCGAAGTCCTCCGAGTCAGAGAGAGTCTCGCAGACGGACGGGTAGTGCTTCAAAGTCACGGTGACGAAGAGAGGGTCATGGGACGTTCTGAAACCGTTTCGGACACCCTGCTCCGACCTGGTGACTACGTGAGAGTCGACGCCAAGACCGCTCTGGTCCTCGAGAAGATGGAACGCCCTGAAGTCGAAGAACTCGTCTTGGAGGAGGTGCCCGACGTCACATATTCGAAGGTGGGTGGACTCCTCGAGCAGATCGAGCAGATCCGTGACACCGTGGAACTGCCCTATCTCCACCGTGACCTGTTCCGGGAGTACGAGCTCGATCCCCCGAAGGGCATACTCCTCTACGGACCTCCGGGATGTGGCAAGACCCTGATCGCTAAGGCCGTGGCCAACAGTCTCGCCCAGAAGGTCTCCGAAACCACGGGCGATCCCGACGTGCGGTCGTACTTCTTGAACATCAAAGGCCCCGAACTGCTCAACAAGTGGGTCGGAGAGACCGAACGACAGATCCGTCTGATCTTCCAGAGGGCGAAAGAAAAGGCCGACGAGGGTGTGCCCGTGATCGTCTTCTTCGACGAGATGGACTCCCTCTTCAGGACCCGAGGCACAGGTATCAGCTCCGATGTGGAGTCGACCATCGTGCCGCAGCTCCTCTCCGAGCTCGACGGGGTGGAGTCCCTCAAGAACGTGGTCGTGATTGGCGCCTCAAACCGGGAGGACCTCATCGATCCCGCCATCCTCCGTCCTGGACGTCTCGATGTGAAGATAAAGATCAATCGGCCCAACCCGGAGGCGGCACGTGAGATTTTCCGGATCTACCTGACCAACAACACGCCCCTCGATGAGTCCGAACACCAGGCGTTCGCCGGTGACATCGGGGCCCACATCGAGTCGATGATCGCAGAGACCGTGGATGACATGTATGCCGAAAGTGACGAGAACCGCTTCCTCGAAGTGACCTACGCAAACGGTGACAGAGAAATCCTCTTCTTCAAGGACTTCTCTTCGGGAGCGATGATCGAGAACATCGTCAGACGTGCCAAGAAGGATGCGATCAAACGGAAGATCGCCGGGGGTTCCGGTGGTGTGCGTGTCTCGGATCTGAAAGCAGCCATCAAGCAGGAGTTCCGCGAGCACGAAGACTTGCCGAACACGACCAACCCGGACGACTGGGCGAAGATCTCGGGCAAGAAAGGCGAGCGAATCGTCTACGTTCGCACCTTGGTCGGTGGCGATGACGAAAGCCGACTCATCGAGAAGGTCTCAGGCGGTCAGTACCTCTGATGGGATTCTGATGGCGATCCACAAGGTGCTCGGAACCGAGACCGAGTATGGGATCGTGGTCAGGGGTGACTCCGGCTTCAATCCCGCAGTGGCCTCGTCCCTGGTGGTCAACGCCTATCCCGGGCCGCGGGTGAAGGTCCAATGGTCTTATGAGGAGGAGTCTCCCGGTCGTGACGCACGCGGATATGGTCACGACGGGTACCCGCTTCTCGACGCCGAAGGAGCAATCGTCAACTCGGTCCTCTCCAACGGGGCCCGTCTTTATGTTGATCACGCCCACCCGGAGTACTCGTCCCCTGAGTCCTACGATCCTCTGGAGGCGGCACTCCATGACAAGGTGGGCGAAAGGGTCATGCAGTCCGCCGCTGAAGCCGCAGAACGAATCTCAGGTAAGACCGTCTCGTTGTACAAGAACAACTCCGATGGCAAGGGGAACTCATATGGCGCCCATGAGAACTACTTGCTCTCGCGACAGACCCCATTCGCCGAGGTGATCCGATATGCGATGACTTTCCTGGTCACTCGTCAGATCTTCACCGGTTCCGGGAAGGTAGGGGTGGAGAACAACAGGCCTGATGTCGACTTCCAGATCACGCAGAGGGCAGACTTCTTCGAGGAAGAGGTGGGTCTGGAGACCACCTTGAAACGACCCTTAATCAACACGAGGGACGAGCCTCACGGCGATCCCTCCCAGTATCGACGACTGCACGTCATCATCGGCGATGCCAATCTCTCCGAGGTTCAGACCTTCCTCAAGCTTGGCACCACCGCGCTCATGCTGGCAGCCCTCGAGGATGGAGCCATACCCGACCCGCTCGATCTAGCCGACCCGGTTGCCTCGTGCTGGAAGGTCAGCCACGACGTGAGTCTGGGTAAGCCGCTCGAACTGGACGGAGGTGGCACGGCAACCGCCCTCGAGATTCAGGGTCGCTACCTGGAGTGGCTTCGGAAATACGCGGAGAAGGAGTTGGACGATGCTGTCTGGGGTCGTGTCGTCGACGAGTGGGAAAGGACCCTGGGCTTGCTCGAGACCGATCCGATGCGGTTGGCCGACACCCTCGATTGGGTCGCCAAGAAGCGCCTGTTCGACGGGTACGTCGAACGTGATGGCCTCGACTGGACCAGCCACAAGCTTCAGGCGCTCGACCTCCAGTATCACGACGTAGATCCGGTCAAAGGGCTGTACAACCGTCTCGCCGAGCGCGGCTCAATGCGACGCCTATTCACCGAGGGTGAGATTGCAGCTGCAGTACTCAACCCCCCGACGCGTACCCGCGCCTACTTCAGGGGCAGATGTGTCTCCGAATACCCGACTGCGCTCGTCGCCGCCAACTGGGATTCACTCGTGTTCGACGTCGGAGAAACGAATCTGAAGAGGGTTCCTATGATGGAGCCTCTGCGTGGAAGCGCCGACCTCGTCGGTGCGGTTCTCGACGAAGCATCGGACGCAGCCGATTTGATACGCCGACTAGGAGGTTGACCGAGATGTCCGACAGAGAACGGGCGCAATCCAAAGGAGAAGATCAGCCAAAGCAGTCTGGCGATGAGGTTGCCAAGACCGAAACCGAGGCCGACCTCGATGCTCTCGACGATCTCCTCGACGAGATCGATGAGGTTCTCGAAGAGAACGCGGAGGAGTTCGTCAAGAATTACGTCCAAAAGGGCGGCCAGTGACCGAACGTGTGAGCGGGCCCCTGCCGTTGGAGGTCCCCGCGCCCGGAGCTAGTTTCACCGATCTTCTCGAGGCGGTCGGGGCTGAGCCGACTTTTGCAGTGCCCCCAGGGACAAAGACCCTCTCTGCCCCAGAGGGCACCACCGTCCTGGCAATGCGTTACGCCGACGGGGTCGTCATGGCCGGCGACCGCCGAGCCACGGAAGGTCACCTGGTGGCCCACCGACGGATCAGAAAGGTCTTCCCGGCCGATCACTACTCCGCAATCGCCATCGCAGGAACGGCGGGGTTGGCGGTAGACATGGTGCGTCTGTTCCAGGTCGAACTCGAGCACTACGAGAAGATCGAAGGTGTTCGCTTGTCTCTCGACGGCAAGGCCTCCTTCCTGGCACGCATGGTCAGGAATCAGCTTCCCATGGCGTTCCAGGGACTCGGTGTGGTGCCCCTCTTCGCTGGATACGACGAAAGACAAGGGACCGGCCGTGTTTACAGCTTCGATGTGGTTGGTGGGAGATATGAGGAGACCGATTTCGGTAGCACCGGCTCTGGTTCGAGGCTGGCACGGTCATATCTGAGGACCGCTTATACCGATGGAATGAGCGCCGAAGAGGCCGCCGATCTGGCGGTCCGAGCGATGGTGGCTGCCGCTCAGGAAGACACGGCCACTGGCGGACCCGATCTGACCAGGGGGATTCTTCCCAACGTGGTCATGATCGACGCCGCCGGATTCCGGGAGTTCGCCGATGACGTCCTGCTGCCGTATGCGCAGTCGGCCGTGGAGAGCATTCGATGACCATCCCGTTCTATGTGGCACCCGAGCAGCTGGTCCGGGACAAGGCGGAGTTTGCCCGTAAAGGGATTGCGCGGGGACGTTCCATCGTCGCCATCGAGTATGCCGATGGTCTGATGCTCCTAGCCGAGAATCCTTCGACCACCCTTCGGAAAATCAGTGAGGTCTACGATCGGATCGCCTTCGCCGGTGTCGGGAAGTACAACGAATTCGAGACTCTGAGGAAGGCGGGTATCCGCCAGGCGGACCTCATGGGCTATCTGTACTCCAGAGACGACGTCACCGCTATGGGGCTCGCCACGGCATTCTCGCAGACCCTCGGGATGATCTTCACCCGTGATCCGAAGCCCTTCGAGGTGGAGATCTTGATCGCCGAATTGGGGCTCGATGGTGAACACCGTTTGTTCCGGGTCACCTACGACGGAACCCTCTACGACGAGGACAACTTCGTGGCGATCGGTGGGAAGACCGAAGAGTTGGGCCAGGCCCTGAAGGACAACTGGCGTCCGGGCATGACCATGAAGGAAGCTTTCCATGCTGGCGTCGATGCATTTCGAACCGCCGAGGGTCGCGAACCCGAAGGCTGGGAGATCGGCATCCTCGACCAAGCGAACGGTCGCAGGGCCTTCCGCAGAGTAGAAGCCTCCGAACTCCAGTAGCACCGCGCACCTCAGGTTGCGGGGCCCAGAAGGGGCCCAAAAGACGTCCGGTACGCATTGGATGTACCAACTGGGTGCACATCCGGTTTAGCCTGACCTGATGGAGCGGCGCATCTTCGGGCTGGAGAACGAGTACGGGGTCACCTGCACGCTCCGCGGGCAACGTCGACTCAGTCCCGATGAAGTAGCCCGGTATCTCTTCCGTCGTGTTGTCTCCTGGGGTCGCTCCTCCAATGTCTTCCTTGAGAACGGAGCCCGGCTCTATCTTGACGTGGGGTCTCATCCCGAATTCGCCACACCTGAGTGTGACGACCTGGACGACGTGGTCGCCCACGACAAGGCGGGGGAGAGGATCCTCGAAGGGTTGGTCCGTGGTGCCGAGGAACGGCTCGAGGAGGAAGGGATCCGCGGGGAGATCTTCGTCTTCAAGAACAACACCGACTCGGCAGGTAACTCATACGGCTGCCACGAGAACTACCTCGTCAGCCGGCACAAGGACTTCCATCGGACCGTCGACGTACTGATTCCGTTCCTGGTGACGAGGCAGATCTTCCTGGGGGCGGGGAAACTTGTCCAGACCCCCCGGGGCACCTCCTATTCGATCGCCCAACGAGCCGACCACATCTGGGAGGGTGTCAGCTCGGCGACCACCCGCTCACGCCCGATCATCAACACAAGGGATGAGCCACACGCCGACGCCGAGCGATACCGCCGCCTTCATGTCATCGCTGGCGACTCGAACATGAGCGAGTACGCCACCTACGTCAAAGTAGGAACGATGGTGGCCTTGCTTCAGATGATCGAACGGGATGTGGTCTTTCGGGATCTGACCTTGGAGAACCCGATCCGCTCGATCCGGGAGGTCTCCCACGACATGGCCATGGAGAAGAAGATCAAACTCGCCAACGGCCGGGAACTCAGCGCTCTCGACATTCAGTGGGAGTACCTCGATCGGGCGATGCGGTTCGCTCGAAGTCCGGGATTTCCACCCCAGGTCCAGAAGGCCGTGGACCGATGGGAGCACTTACTCACCGGTCTTCAGAAAGACCCGATGACACTGGATCGGGAGGTCGACTGGGTGATGAAGTATCGGCTTTTGGAACGTTATTCAGCAAGTCGGGGCCTGACGATGTCCGATGCGAAGATGCTGATGATGGACCTCTCGTACCACGATGTGGACCGAAACCGGGGCCTCTACTACCTCATGGAGGCGAAGGGCATGGTCGACCGCATCGTCACAGACGACAGGATTGCCCAGGCTGTCACGACCCCGCCGCAGACGACACGGGCTCGTCTCAGAGGCGAGTTCATCAAGGCGGCCAAGGCCAAGCGTCGAGATTTCACTGTCGATTGGGTTCATCTCAAGCTCAACGACCAGGCCCAACGCACCGTCATGTGCAAGGACCCGTTCAAGGCCCACGACGAGCGGGTCGACAAGCTCATCGAAAGCCTGTAAGGCTGCGGCCGAGGCTCGGGGCTTGGGGCTATGCCCGCACTTGGAGAGCCACGGTGGCACAATTCGCACATGCAGAACGTCGTCGAGAGGGTGCTCAACCTTCTCATCTACTTGCTGCAATCCCCGAGACCCGTCACCGCCGACGATGTCCGATTGACGGTCCAGGGATATGCCGGGCAGAGTGACGAGGCCTTTCACCGAATGTTCGAGCGGGACAAGGATGTTCTGCGGCGTCTGGGTGTTCCCCTCAAGATGGCTGCCATGGACGCCTGGGAAGTCGAGTTCGGCTACAAGGTCGATCCGGACGAGTACGCCATCGCGGATCCGAAACTCAGCCAGCAGGAGCGCACCGCCCTATCCATCGCGGCCCGGATGGTGCGTCTGGAAGGATCACATGTTGGCCTAGATGCCCTTCTGAAGCTCGGCGGTATGGAGAGGGGGAGTGGTCTCGAACCCGTTGGCGCCGACCTCGGGGCAGGTGCGGCCACTCTTGGGCCCCTGTTCAGCGCCATTGCCGAGAGAAGGCAGGTCGCGTTTGTATACCGAGGTGACAAACGAACGGTCAGCCCCCATGGCATTGCCCACCGACGTGGCCACTGGTATCTAGCCGCCGGCACCGGTGACGGGGAGCGGGTGTATCGAGTTGACCGGATCGCCCAACTCGAAATTGGGGAGACCAAGAACGCCTTTGACAAGCCCAAAGGATTCGATATCAAGAAGCTGATCGATGTCCAACCGTGGGAGGCGGGGGCGGCGGATCCAGTGACGGCAACCGTCACCTTCGATCCAGACATTGCCTGGTGGGCAGCCAGGACACTCGGCATCGGTGATCATCCCGTGGACCAGTCCCTCACCACCGAAATGAACGTGGCCAACCTGGACGCCTTCCTCGGCTGGGTGTTGAGCTTCGGGGATCAGGCCGAAGTCCTCGAACCCGAAGAGATCCGAGAAGAGGTACGTCGGAGGGTTCTCGCCGCCACCGGGCGAACAGGATGACCGGCCTTCGAACCATGTCGAGATTGGGTATGAGGTGACCAGTGACCGCACGGTCTCGCGTCTGAGCCGGATCCTCGCACTGATCCCGTACCTGCTCGAAAAGGAAGTGGCGCCCGTCGACGACGTCCTCGAGAAGTTCGGGTACACGCTCGATGAGCTGTCCAGAGACATAAACACGGTCATCGTCTGTGGCTTGCCCGGATACGGTCCCGGTGACCTCATGTGGGCGTATATCGACGAAGACGACGTTGTGATGGACGCCGCCGACTATTTCCAAAGGGCGCCTCGATTGACCCCGACCGAAGCCATGGGTCTTCTCGCCGCCGGTATGACCGTCCTCGAGATGGGGGAGGACAGCCCTGCGCTTCGTTCAGCGGTGAAAAAGCTCGCCAAGGTCCTCATCCCAGACTCAGGGGATGTCCTTCGAGTCGATGTCCTCGATGAGACCGCTCATGTGTCGAAACTAAAGAAGGCTGCACTTGACCGAAGAGTCACCACCATCACTTATCGCTCCCTGAGCAAGGAGGAGGTGACGGTCCGAGATATCGAACCTTGGAGTGTCTTCCACACCATCGGCCAGTGGTATGTGGTTGCGCGTTGCCGGATGGTCGACGGGGAGCGCACCTTCAGGGTTGACCGGATCCTGAAACTCGAGACAACCGACGAGGTCTTCGAGCGGCCCGACATCGTCCCCCAGCCTCACATCGGCTACTCGCCGTCTGAGGGCGACATCTCCTGTGTCATCGATCTAAGGCCAGAAGCCGAATGGGTACTCGATTACTACTCAGTCAAGGTGCTCGGCGGAGGCGAGGGTTCGGTGCGGGTGCAGTTCTGGGCACCTGATCCGGAGACACCTGCCCGTCTGCTCTTGCGGCTTGGAAGCAGGGCTTCTTTGATCGAGGGCGATGAAGTCAGGTCCAGAATGCAGCAACTGGGAAGCGCCCTGCTGGACCGCTACTCGTAGCCAGCCGAGGGCCATCCTCCGACCAATTCTGCCTGCGAGCTTCATAGGTCCTACGGCCCAACCCGGTACGGGCCGGAAGACCTACCAATCCGGCTTCAGTGACCGGGGTCGAATGCCGATCACCACTTTAACTATGGGTGACCGGAGAACAGGAATGACCACGATCAAGACCACCTGCAGTCTCTGCGGGGACATACATCTAACCCCGGAAGACGTAGCGCTGGAGCTCCGTCCCGGAGGCCGGGAAGGTGACTACACGTTCACTTGCCCCACTTGTACCAACCAGCAGAGACGGCCAGCAAACTCCCGGGTTGTGAGTGTGCTCTTGGCAACCGGTGTTCATTTCGAGGTAATCAACCCTGAGCCGATCACCGAGGTGGAGATCGAGGCGTTCGCAACCGCCCTGGAGACGGATCTGGATCCACTCCGTCTCTTGGCCGGCTGAGAATGGGCCGGTAGGGGTACATCGGGCACTCCGGGCAGGGTGCCTGTGGCCAGAAGGTGACGTCCCGGGGGGGCCGTCACCTTCTCCTGTTTGGGGCGACAGCGCTTGTTCACCCCCACACGAATCCTGCTTGGCTCTGACCAGAATATTGTGCGTGACCGGCCGCACCTCGTGCGGCACCCCCCTGGACCTCGCTCTGCTCCGGCCGGGCCCCCGGTAAAGCTGGGGACACCAATCCGTGCCGCACGCCGTACCATCAGCCCATGCTGCAAGCCGGAGAGCTCGTCATCATCATCCTCCTGGCCTTGGTCCTCCTCGGGCCTCAGAGACTCCCCGAGACAGCCAGGAAGATCGGGGGATGGGTGGCGGAGATCCGAAAGGCTGCCCAAGAGTTGACCGAGGGGGTTCAGGCGGAAGTGCGCCGTGCCGCAGCCCCTCTCGACGAAGTCCGGCGGGACCTGGCTGAGACTGTTGGGGACATACCAACCCCCCGGTTCGAGTGGACCGGGCCCACGGTCAGAAAAGGCCCCTCTCCCGATGACGCCATGGCCGACCTCGAAGAGATCGAGAAGTCGGATCAAGAGGGCACCTCAGGAGCTCGGGAAGCCGGGGAATGATCAAAGACAGCCCTCAGACCATCATCGACCATTTGGAGGAACTCCGTTGGAGGATACTCAAAATTGGGGTAGCCGTCGTGGCCGGAGGGATCATTTCACTCGTCTTCGCCGACTCACTCCGCGTGATTCTCGAATCGCCTTTCAACCGTGCCGATCCTGACGCCGTCCTTCAGACGTTCGCACCGGCGGAGCAGTGGGGGGTTCTCATGCGGATCGCCATGTTTGGCGGCCTGGTGCTGGCGAGTCCGGTGGTCATCTACCAAGTTTGGGCGTTCGTCAACCCCGCCCTGACGACGACCGAGCGCAACTGGGCCCTTCCCATCTCTGGCGCCCTGGTGGCCCTGTTCCTGGGAGGGGTGCTTTTGGGCTACAACGTGCTCCCACTCGGTCTGAGGTTCCTATTGGGGATCTTCGACGATGTGGAGAACAACCTCCGCATGGCCGAGTACTACTCGTTCACACTCCGATTCCTGTTTGCCTTCGGGATCGCCTTCCTGTACCCGGTCTTCCTGTTCGTGGCCGCCGCGTCAGGTCTGGTTTCGTCACAGAAACTCGCAAACGGACGTCGTTGGGCCGTACTCATCGTTGTCATCGCGGCCGCCCTGATAACACCAACTGGGGACGCCTTGAATCTGTTCGTCCTTGCCACACCGCTCTATCTGATGTACGAGATCGTCTATTGGCTGGTTCGTCTGGTGCTGAAGAAGTGAGCGAGCATCAGAGCACGACCGCCCTGGAAAGCTTCCTGGCCAGTGTCGATGTGGAGCCAGATCCCTTCCAGCTCGAAGCTGCCGAGGCCATAGCCAACGGGGCGACCGTGGTCGTGACGGCTCCCACAGGATCGGGTAAGACGTTGGTGGCCGAGGCCGGGATTCACCTGACTCTCTCCCGGGGTCTCAAGGCGTTCTACACGACTCCGATCAAGGCACTCTCCAATCAGAAGTTCGCGGATTTCTCGGGCACCTTCCCGAACGTTGGACTCTTGACCGGGGACAACGTGGTCAATCCGGGAGCACCGCTCATCGTGGCCACCCTCGAAGTGTTGAGGAACATGATCTATGCCGATCTCGCCAGTCTCGACAATGTCGGTCTCGTCATCCTCGACGAGGCGCACTACCTCCAGGATCGGACCCGCGGTGCGGCCTGGGAGGAAGTGATCATTCACTGCCCCGATCATGTCCAGTTCGTGTGTCTCTCGGCGACCATCTCCAACAACGTCGAGTTCGCAGCTTGGGTTGGTGAACGCCGGGGTGGTTCGGTGTTGGTCACCACCGATCACCGCCCGGTGCCGCTTCATTCGATGTACATGATCAAGGATCGTGTGGGCGAGCAAGCCGTCCATCTGCTCCCCACTTTCGTGGAACGAGATGGCAGAACCCGTCCCAATCCACGCATCGAGCAGATGATGGGTCTCGAGAAGGGACGGCGAAAACGCTTCAGCACTCCCGGGAGGGCAGAAGTTGTCGAATCGCTCGCTGCGGAGGGGATGCTCCCCGCCATCTACTTCATCTTCTCGAGGGCCGGATGCGACGCAGCCGCCTCACGACTGGTCGACATGGGGATCCGGCTCACCGATCTGGATGAACGGAAGGCTATCCGCGAGATCGTTGATGAACGAACTGCCCATCTCACCGATCCCGACCTGGATGTCCTCGGGTTTGGCAGATGGATCTCCGGTCTTGAAGCCGGTGTGGCGGCCCATCATGCCGGGCTGGTCCCGGCGTTCAAAGAGACGGTCGAGGAGCTCTTCGAACTCGGATTGTTGAAGGTGGTCTTCGCTACCGAAACTCTGGCGCTAGGAATCAACATGCCGGCCCGTTCCGTGGTCCTCGAAGCGCTTTCTAAGTTCACCGGTGAAAGCCACGAGATGCTCCGGCCCGGTGACTACACCCAGTTGACCGGTCGTGCCGGACGCAGAGGTATCGACGTCGAGGGCTTTGGTGTCGTGCTCCACTCGCCGTTCGTCCGGTTCAATGAAGTGACCCAGATTGCCTCACTCGGTTCCCATGAACTGGTGTCCAGTTTTCGACCGACCTACAACATGACCGCCAATCTCGTGGCGAACTATCAGCGAGAACAGGCGGAACGGCTCCTGGAAGCCTCCTTCTCGGCGTATCAGCGAGAGGGTGACATCGAAGAAGCCAAGACGATGATCGACGCACTCGAACACCAGCTCGCCCGGGAAGAGGAGACCGCGAAGTGCGAACGGGGCAGTGTCGAGGAGTACCTGGCCCTGGTGGAAGCTCTCGAACCGAAGACACACAACGACGGGATCGCAACGGGTCTCGGAGCGGGGGACGTAGTCCAGATAGTCGGAGGGCGAAGGGACGGCAGATTCGCCGTACTCCAACGCATGCCCCGCAAAGACGACGGAGTGAGATACCTGGCGTTGTCGTCGTCTGGATCGGTGGTGACCCTCGGATTCCGGGACATCACCGCAGCGAGTTATGTGTCGGGACGTATCAAGCTCCCCACGCCTTTCAAGCCACGTGATCGACGATTTGTACAAGGAACGTTGAGAGAGCTCAGAAAGGTACCGATCAGGAAGCCAGCCAAGACGGGTAGGTCACAGTTCTTGGTGAGCCATCCCGTCGCTGACTGCCCGGACGCTTCCAAGCATCTCGCAGCGGTGAGACGATCCAATCGCACCCGCCGCCGACTCGAGCAACACCTCTCGATGGCTCGGCGTAGCGGACATACGCTTGTCGACGAGTTTCGGAGTATTCATGGGCTTCTCGAGAAGCTCCATTACACCGAGGGATGGGCCCTCACTCCCCGTGGGGAGCGTCTCCGGAGGCTCTACAACGAGTCAGACCTTCTCCTCGCCGAAACCATCGAAAGAGGCTGTCTGTACGGCATGGAACCTGCTGAGATGGCAGCATTGCTCTCCGTGTTCGTGTACGAACCGAGAACTGATCAAGCCTCGGTGGCCGAGTGGCCAACCCAGGACATGCATTGGCGCTGGGAGGAGATCGAGGACCTATGGGAGAGCCTGACGACCGAGGAGAGAAGTCGTCGGCTCCCTCTGACCCGTCGACCCGACCCCGGGTTTGGCCATCTCGCCTACCTGTGGGCATCAGGAGTCGAATTCGAGGATCTGCCGACCAAAGGTATGGCACCCGGGGACTTTGTCCGAGTGTCCCGCCAACTGGCCGATCTACTCCGTCAGATCAGGGACGGGATCAGGGAACTGGCAGACGATGCCCACCTGGCCCTAGTCCATGTGGACCGTGGCGTGGTGGCTGCCCAGGGGATCGGGTCTTGAGACAGTGGGCTGGACCGGGTGAGTAAATGGCTCGTGCTGGTCAATCGGGCGTCAGGGAGAAGGCCGACCCAACCCGAAACGGTTCGAGAGGCCTTGGACAGCGCCGGGGTCGACTACACCATGATGATTCCTGCCTCGCGTTCAGAAGCCAGGGCTGTGCTCACCGATGCCGCAGGGCGGGGGACGACCCACTTCTGTGTCGCGGGCGGTGACGGAACCATCAGCCTCGCAGTCGACACCCTTTTGGGTCTCGGTCTCGAAGGTCCTCCCACCATCGGCATGCTTCCTGGGGGCACCGGGTGCGACCTGATGCGCACTTTTGCGATGCCGAGGGGGATGGGTGAAGCTGCCCGGCACCTCATGACGGATACGGTGTACGACGCTGAGGCGGTTGCCCTCGAGGGTGAGTGGGGGTTGCGGTATTACATCAATGTCGCCCAGGTAGGTGTTGGTGCGGCCGCCGCGGAGACAGCTCCGAAAGTGAGTCGCAAGTTCGGTGCATTGCGCTATCCGATCGCATTTGCCGCCCGTCTTCCCGGATTTCCGAGGGCCAACGTGACAGTGACCACCGAGAAGCGGACCTATAAAGCGGACGCTCTCGCGGTGATCATGGCCAACGCTCAGTACTTCGCTGGCGGATGGAACGTTGCACCCAGGGCAAACCTGGTTGATGGCCTGCTCGACATCCAGGTGATCAGCGCCAAGAAAACTCAAGCCCCTGGACTGGTACCCAAGATCATCAATGGCACCCACCTCGCGGATCCTTCGGTTCGTCGCTTTGCCACGGCCGAGTTCACCATCGAGACCGATGTCCCATGGCCGCTGGAGGCAGATGGAGACCTGATCGGGAATACTCCGGTTCGGGGGCGTGTTGTGCCGGCCGCGATCCGACTCAAGATTTAGCGCCGTCGGTCGTATAATCCGCCGCCGCCCGCCGCAACCCCACATAGAAAACAGACTTATGGCTGCAAAGAAACCACAAACCAAAGCCCCCGACCCGGTGGAGACCGACGAGATCCTCGACGACGCCCCGGAAGAGGAGCCCGACGAAGTCCCGGTCGATCTGGATGAACTCGAAGACCTCGAAGACGTGGACGTCGAGGAGGTGCCCGACGTCGTACCCGAGGAAGACATCGCTGAGGATGAACTCGACGAGGACTCCGACGACGACGAGGAGGAAGAAGAGCACGACGAGGAGACCGCCGACGCGCTTGAAGAACTGGAGAGCCAGGAACTTCAACTGCTCGAGGAAGAGGCCAACGAGGCAATGCTGGTCGACGAGGTCGAAGAACTGAGGGCAATGCGTCGGGCAGAACTCACCATGAACGTCGACGCACATGTTCAACGCGCAGACGAGTTCGTGTGCCAGAGTTGTTTCATGGTCAAACGGATGAGCCAGCTCGCCAACAAACGCAAGATGATCTGTCGAGACTGTGTCGACTGATCGGGTCACCGTCGTTGTCCCCACCTACAACGAAATCGAGAATCTTCCCGATCTGGTCACGGCAGTAACGAAGCAGGGTTACCGGCTGCTCATCGTCGACGACAGCTCGCCCGACGGCACTGGTGCGCTTGCTGAGCAGCTTTCGAGTACGAACTCCCTCCTGTCGGTGCTGCACCGCCCGGAGAAGCAAGGCCTGGGCAGGGCCTACGGGGCGGCCTTCGATGGCCTCCTGGTCGAGGATGACACCGACATCATCATCGAGATGGACGCCGACTTCTCTCACAACCCCGCTGATCTTCCCCGTCTGGTGTCGGCACTGGTCGACGGCGCCGACCTGGCAATCGGGTCGAGATACGTGGCCGGCGGATCCACGCCCGACTGGCCTTTGATGCGACGGCTGATTTCCAAGGGTGGCAACTTGTATGCGCGATTGCTGCTGGGGGTGCCCGTCAGAGACGCCACCGCCGGTTTTCGCGCCTTCCGTGCTTCGGCCCTGAGTCGTCTCCCATACCGGGGAGCCCAGGCTTCCGGGTACGGGTTCCAGGTAGAAATGGCCTGGCGGGCCCATCAGGAGGGTCTCAGAATCGTCGAGGTCCCGATCAGTTTTCGCGACCGGACTCGCGGTCAATCGAAGATGGGGTTAGGCATCGTCGCCGAGGCAATGTTGCTGGTGACCAAATGGGGCTTCGGACGTCTCTTTGGCAGGAAGCATGCATGAGAGTGGAAGCTGTCCTCGCCACGATCGATGACATTGCAGTGCTGGAATCCCTCTACCGGGGGCTGGAGGAGGAAATGACGGCACTTCACCCCATGTGGCCCAAGGCCGACGGCCTCGATGAGCCGGTGTCGGTGTCGTTCGCCTCGGCCATCGAAGATCCAGACGTCATCGTCCTTCTCGGTGTCTTCGAGGACATCCCTTTCGGATTTCTTGTGGCACGGGTCGAAAACCTGCTTGCTCAGGCCAACGAGGAACAAGTCGGGGCCATAAGACTGATCTACGTTGATCATCCAGCGCGCGAGATCGCCATCGGCGAGGTGATGCGGGACAAGGCGATGGAGATCCTGCGAGGTCGAGGAATCGCCAGGTTCGATGCCCACGTGCTGCCCGGGCATCGGCTGGCCAAGAACTTCTTCGAGGCGGGTGGCTTCTCGGCACGTTCGATAATCATGCATCACGATGACAATCGCTGAAGGACCGGTCGTCGGGGTCGGTGTCGTCATATTCGATGCTCGACAGCGGATCCTCCTGATCGAAAGGGGTCGGGAACCACAGAAAGGAATGTGGGCGGTCCCTGGGGGAAAAGTGGCCCCTGGCGAGCGGATGGCCGAAACCGCCGTACGGGAGGCCCGCGAGGAAACCGGCCTTAGCGTGGAAGTCGACGGTGTGGTCTGGGTGGGGGAGATCATCAGTGGTGAACACCATCTTGTAATCGTCGACTACTCGGCGCGGGTCGTGGGCGGGACACTGCAGGCCGGGGATGACGCCGCCCAAGCGCGGTGGGTCACCCTCGATGAAGCACGTGCTTTGCCCCTGACACCCACCATGGTCGAAATGCTGGATACCCTTCGGTCATGACAGCAGAAGTCGTAGATCTCCTCCAGCGTTTGATCCGCAACGAGTGTGTCAACTATCACACAATCGACAGCGGCCACGAGCACCGTTCGGTGGCGACCTTGCAAGAGTTCTTCGGGATGCCGGGAATAGTTTTCGAGCCTGCCCCGGGACGCCAGTCCCTGATCTTCCGAGTCAAGGGTACCGATCCCACTGCACCTTCCCTTGTGTTGCTGCCACACCTCGACGTGGTACCGGCCGACCCCGCTGGATGGTCGGTTGACCCTTTCGCGGCCGAGATCGTCGACGGGTTCGTCTACGGCAGGGGCGCACTCGACATGCTCAACGTGACCGCAGCGATGGCTATGGCGGCGCGTCCTTACATAACCGGGGAGTTGGCGCCCAAGGGAGATCTGGTGTTTGCCGCAGTGGCCGATGAGGAAGGGGGCGGTGTGTATGGGGCGGCCCCCCTCTCCAGCGACCGGTGGGACCTGGGAGGCGGGGACTATGTCCTGACCGAAGTCGCTTACCCGTCACTGACGAACCCTGAAGGTCCCGTGATCCCGGTTTCGATCGGTGAGAAGGGTGCTTTCTGGTCGATACTCGGCTCGAAGGGTCGACCCGGTCATGGTTCGGCACCGTATGGGGCGGACAGTGCTCTACGGAAGATGGTGGATGCCGTCCACGGTATCTATGCCACCGATATGCCCGTTGACATCATCCCCGAATGGATCGAGTTCATTTCGTCGCTCGATCTCGATCCTGACCTGGTGCAGGGTCTCATCGATCCCGACCGTCTTGACGAGGCGATCGACCGTTTGGCCGCCGACGACCCCCTCTTTGCCCGATATGTCCACGCAGTGACCCACATGACGCTCTCACCGAACGTCATCAGTGGGGGAGTGAAGGCGAATGTCATCCCCGACAATGCCCAGACTCATGTGGATATCCGCGCCCTGCCGGGCATGGACCGCCCATTTGTGGACAGTCATCTCATGAAGGCGATGGGTCATGCCGGCGACCAGGTCGACATCGCCCCGGTCAACGACTTCCCGGCCACGATCAGTCCGGTGGGAAACGTCCTTTGGGAGGCGATAGCAGACAGTCTGGATGACCTCGATGGTCACCGTCGGATGGTTCCCACGCTGATGAACGTCGCTACCGACGCCCGGTACTGGCGCGCCAAAGGCTCCATCGGATATGGTGTCGGCCGTTTCGACGATCGGATGACATTCTCGGAGATGCTGGCGCTCTTCCATGGTCATGATGAGCGGGTCTCCGCGGTATCGGTGGAGATGACGGCCGAGCTCTACGGTCGAGTTCTCCATCACTTCTTCGATTCTTGATCGACGTCGTCTGCGATCTCGATGGGGTCCTTTGGCGGGGAAACACTCCTGTGCCGATGGCTCAGGAGGCTCTCGAGCGGCTTGCCGTGGGCAGGGCGAGGATCCTCTATGTCACCAACAACGCCACCAAGACGCCCCAAGACGTAGCTGCAAAGGTTGAGCAGGTGTGCGGTGTCGTCTGTCAGGCCGACCAGGTGCTGACTTCACCGATGGCCGCGGTACGGATGCTCACCGTGAGTGACGGACCGGTACTGGTGGTAGGTGAGGTGGGGATCTCAGAGGCCGTTGGCACGGCCGGATGGGGGATCACCGAGAACCCGGACGAGGCGGGATCGGTGATGGTGGGGATGGCCAGGAACTTCGACTACGACATGCTGGCAGGCGCCGCATCGGCGGTTCGCCGGGGCGCCAGATTCGTGGCCACCAACACCGACCCGACCTTCCCCGTTGCTGACGGACTACTTCCCGGTGCGGGTTCGATGGTTGCCGCCATCGCTGTCGCTTCCGGCCACGAGCCCGAAATCGCGGGCAAACCCCATCTCCCTATGCGTGACCTCATCAGAGAACGCATGGGGGGCCAAGTCTGGGTGATCGGCGACCGACTGGACAGCGACATCGCTATGGCCGCTGTCGAGCCGTCATGGCGGTCGATTCTTGTCATGACCGGTGTCACCGGGCCGGAAGACGACACCTCACCAGCAGATCACGTGGTGGCTGACATTTCGGCGGCTGTGGATCTCATCTTGGGCGGCTGACACCCCGGGAAGCCACGGTTCTATAAAACCGTGGGTAAGCCCGCCATAATCGGAGACATGGACTTGACGAGGGTACAAATCGAAGAACTGGAGTCGGCCTTGGAGAAGATGGCCTCGATCGATCCTTCTCTCCTTCCCGAGCCTGTCACAGAACTTGCAGACCTGCTCAACACGATCCTCGACAGTCTGGAGCCAGAAGGCTGATGGTGTTTTGCACCTCCGTCCTGCGGTCGAGGGCCGAACCAGCCCGGCCACTCGAGCTTCGGACAGGATCAACGTCTTGACCTGGGCGGTCGCTGCTCTCGGCCTTTTCGTGGGGTGGATTGCCGGTCTGATCGCCTATCGCGTGCCACGGGAGAAGTCGATCGTGAACCCGCCGTCGACCTGCCCCCACTGCGACACTCTGATCAGACCCGCCGACATCATTCCGGTTGTCAGTTGGCTCGTCCTTCGAGGGCGGTGCCGGAACTGTCGGGAACCGATTTCACTGCGTTATCCCATCGTGGAGTTGGCGACAGCAGCGCTCTTCGCGTTGACTGCATACCGGATCGGGTTCAATTGGTTGCTCCCCGCATATCTGGCGTTCGCCCTGGTGACCATGGTTCTCGTCCTCACCGACCTCGACTGGAAGCGAATCCCGAACGCGATCCTCTTCCCCGGTGGCGGGGTAGCGGTGATCCTCCTGACAGTGGGGGCGTTCCTGGAAGATTCTCAGGCCCATCTCGGCCGGGCCGCCGCCGGCGGTGTCCTCTTCTTCGGGATCCTCCTGCTGATGGCCATTATGACCAAAGGGGGCATGGGCATGGGCGACGTGAAGCTTGCCGCCCTGCTCGGTGTATTCACCGCGTTCCTCTCATGGGCGGTGTTCATGGGGGGGATCATCATCGGTTTCATGACCGGCGGGCTGATCGGTCTGATCCTCCTGATCACGGGGAGAAAGGGCCGGAAAGACGAAGTCCCCTTCGGGCCGCCACTCATGTTTGGCTCATGGCTGGCCATCTTGTGTGAGCCCCTGATGGCCACTTGGCTACCGCTGTTCTCACAATGAGGCCCACCGATCAGCGGTTCTCGCAACTCGCCCGCCTGCCTGCGACGCTGTGTCCGGCCAATCCGTCACTCAGACCACCTATCGTCGCATCATGAAGTTCGCCCTGGAAGTCCGCTTCGGCACCGGGCCTCACCGACAGTTTGCGGAGAGGCTCTCCGACCACATCACGGCATCCGGAGGCGAGGTGGTCGACGAAGACGGCTGGCCCGACATGGTGATCTCGGTTGGTGGCGACGGGACCATGCTCGCCGGGGTACGTCGTGCCCTGGCATGGGATGTTCCGGTCCTCGGTTTCAACCTTGGAACCCTCGGATTCCTGACCCAGGCCGAGCCCGAAAAGATGGAAGAAGTGGTCGCACGGCTCCTCTCCGCTGACTACACGACCGAAGAACGGATGACCATAACCGCAACGGTCGACGGGCAGACCGCGACCGGGGTAAACGATGTTGTGGTCGAAAAGGTCGATTTCACCCGTCTGATAAGTCTTGAGGTCAGCATCGACGGTCGTCTCTTCACCACTTATCGAGCAGACGGGCTCATCGTTGCCACCCCGACCGGTTCCACTGCATACTCCTTTTCGGCGCGGGGGCCGCTGGTCGATCCACGGGTTGCAGCGATCGTGTTGACCCCGGTTGCCTCACACTCCCTTTTCGACCGTGCGATGGTGTTTTCCGCCGACACCGTTCTTCAACTTCGTGTCACCAAGGATCGAAGTGTCCGGGTCAATGTCGACAAGACAGATCTGGGAGTCCTCACCGAAGGCAGGACTGTGGAAGTTCGAAAGGGCGATAGACCCGTCCGCTTCGTCATTCTCGGTGACCGGAACTTCCCTGGTCTGGTCCGAGACAAGTTCAGGCTGCAGTAGTGCTCCACCATCTGCGTGTCGAGTGCATGGGAGTCATCCCGACCGCCGTACTCGACCCCTCTCGAGGATTCACCGTCATTACCGGGGAGACGGGTGCTGGCAAAACCCTTCTCCTGGGTGGGCTCCGCCTGCTCACCGGTGATCGCGCCGACAGCAGCGTGGTCGCTTCCGACTCCGAACATGCCAAAGCCGATGCTCTCTTCGAGGACGGAGGGGCCGAGGTGGCGGTGAGCCGGATAGTGCCCAAGATCGGGAAGAGCCGTGCCTACCTCGATGGGATACTGGTCTCGGCGACGACCCTCGAAGACGCGATCGCACCTCTGGTGGAGATCGTTCGCCAGCATGACCAGCTGAGTCTCCGACGCCCCGCATATGTCCTCGGACTGGTCGACGCCAAGGGTGACCAGAGCCACCAGGCACTCTTTGGCAGATATCGGGCGTCTTGGGACGCACTGGCGACCGCGAGACAGGAGCTGGAAACCCTGGGTGGCGATCAGATGACTCTGCGACGCGAGCTCGACCTGGTCAGATATCAGTCGGATGAGATATCCAGGTCCGCAGTCGAGCCCGACGAGGACAACCGTCTCGAAGCCGAGGTTTCCCGACTCCGGAACGTGGAAGAGATCGCCGCCCACGTCGCCGAGACACTCCGTCTGCTCGAGCGGATCAACGACGACGGGGGCGAGGTGGTGGCACGGACGCGGAAGATGGCCGACCTAGACCCGACCTCACGCGACATCTCAGAGAGTGCGGAAGCAGCAGTAGAGGCCGGTCACGAACTGACCAGATCGATCGAGCGGATGGTCGGTCATCTCGATGCCGACCCGGGACGGCTGGAATTCATCGACCACCGATTGACCCTGATCGGTGACCTGAAACGAAAGTACGGACGAACCATCGAAGAGATCACAAGCTTCGGCGAGGAGGCTGCCAGGCGCGCCGAGACGATCGACACGTTGTTGGAGAGGGTCGATGTAATAGAAAGCGACCTGACCCGTCTGGAGGCAGACGTCACCGACATGGGCGCCCAGCTGAGCCGATCCCGGAACGAAACCGCGAGGGAGATGGTCGGCGGCGCCATGGCACATCTCCGCGACCTGGGCATGGATAGCCCGTTGCTCGAGATCAGGTTCGACTCAGCGCCCCCTGGCCCTACGGGCGTCGACCGGGTAGAACTCTGGTTCGCCTCCGACCGACGCTTGACCTCTGCCAAGGTCAGCCACGCGGCTTCGGGAGGAGAACTGTCCCGGTTGGTCCTGGCGATGAGGCTCGCCTCGCAGAACCGGGCTGATACCACTCTCATCTTCGACGAGGTCGATACAGGTGTCGGGGGGGCTACGGCGCTGGCACTCGGACGCAAAATCGCTGAACTGGCGCGCCGCAACCAGGTGCTCTGTGTGACACATCTGCCGCAGGTCGCCGCTTTTGCCGACACTCACTATGTCGTCTCCCGGGAAGGGGCCACCGCCGAAGTCCGACGGGTCGAAGGGGATGCTCGAGTGGTCGAGATCTCTCGAATGCTGGCTGGATTACCCGACAGCCAGGCCGGTCTGGGGGCAGCAGGAGAGCTTCTCGCAATCGCCCGGAGCTGAGTCCAGCGAGGCATGACTAGACGCGGAAGGGCATCAGCCAGGGATCCTTACGATCGTTGCGGTGCGTGCTACTGTGGCTTTCCGTGACAAACGGGACCTCGAAGACACCAGAACTCGACCCACAGGTCCCCCCTTCCAACGACCATCCCCGCTTCATCTTCGTCACCGGTGGAGTCGTATCCAGCCTCGGTAAAGGCATCACCGCGGCATCTCTGGGAAGACTCCTCAAAGCCCGAGGGCTGAAGGTGGTCAATCAGAAACTCGATCCCTACATCAATGTGGACCCCGGGACCATGAACCCGTTCCAACACGGCGAAGTGTTCGTGACCGACGACGGTGGCGAGACCGATCTCGACCTCGGTCACTATGAGCGATTCACCGGTGAGAATCTGAAACGTTCATCGAACGTGACGTCGGGATCGGTCTATCTGTCGGTCATCCAGAAGGAGCGACGCGGCGACTACTTGGGTGACACGGTCCAGGTGATCCCGCACATCACCAACGAGATCAAAGACCGGATCCGACGGGTTGCCACCAATGACGTCGATGTGGTCATAACCGAAGTCGGCGGCACTGTTGGTGACATCGAAAGCCTCCCTTTCCTCGAAGCGATCAGACAGTTCGGCAACGAAATAGGTAGGGCGAACACATTATTCGTCCACGTAACCCTGGTCCCGTACATCGCCACCTCCGAAGAGCTCAAAACCAAGCCGACGCAACACTCGGTGGCCGAGCTGCGCAGCAAAGGCATCCACCCGGATGTGATCATCCTCCGATCCGACCGGGATATCGACCTCGATGTGCGTCGCAAGGTCAGCCTCTTCTGCGACGTCGAACCCCGGGCCGTGATCTCCTGTCCCGATGCCCCCAATATCTACCAGGTCCCTCTGATTCTCAATGCGGGCGGTCTAGACGAGGTGGTTTGCGATCGGCTCGGGATGATCACCGGCCCTCCAAACCTGGAGGCATGGAAGACGATGGTGGACCGTGCCGCGTCGGCAACCGAGGCCGTCACGATCGGCATAGTCGGGAAGTACGTCGGTCTCCCTGATGCCTACCTGTCGGTGGCTGAGGCCCTACGACATGCGGCTGCGGCTAAGGGGCTCCGATTGGACCTCCGGTGGATACCGAGCGACGAGTTGACCGGGCTCCTTGCAGACTCACATCTCGAGGACCTCGACGGGGTGGTCATCCCCGGTGGCTTCGGATACCGGGGAGTGGAAGGCAAGATCCAGGCGATCCGGTACGCCCGCGAGAACAACATCCCCCTTCTGGGTCTTTGCCTCGGATTGCAGTGTGCTGTCATCGAGTTTTCCCGGGAACTCCTCGGGTACCAGGACGCCAACAGCACCGAGTTCGACCCTTCTACGCCCCATCCGGTCATCGATCTGATGGCCAGCCAGGAGGATGTAGAAGACATGGGTGGGACCATGCGTCTCGGCCTGTACGCCGCCAAGCTGTCCGAGGGCTCCAAGGTGAGGGCCCTATACGGAGAAGAACTGGTCTATGAGAGGCACCGCCATCGTTGGGAGGTCAACAATCGGTACCGCAAGGAATTGGAGGCGAAAGGCATGAGATTGTCTGGGTTGTCCCCGGACGACAACCTTGTGGAATACATTGAACTCGTCGATCATCCCTTCTTCGTCGCCACCCAAGCGCACCCCGAGTTCCGATCCCGGCCGGACGATCCGCACCCGCTGTTCCGTGGCGTTGTCGAAGCTGCCGCCAGGCGGAGGCTGGAGATGCAGGCGGAAATCGTCATCGAGGACACGACCGACGTCGTCCTCAGCTGAGGGCTT
>JBGTEJ010000025.1:0-27359 GCA_041747855.1 Acidimicrobiia bacterium
GCGTTGAGGGTCAGACTTGCGTCCCGTACCCATGAATACCTGTAGTCCCAGTTGCGAGTTCCCCCAACCAACTCAGGAATCGATGTGGTTGGAGCCGCAACGATCGCTCCCGTGGGAACATATGTCAGACCCTGAAGCACCCGACCCGCCAGAGAGACACCCTCTTCACACCTGCCACTGTAATTCTGGTGTTCGGCGCCCCACGATCGCCACGCTTCTGAGGTGTCCTCGATCATGCGCCGGATTTCCTCACCTTCGATCGTGGGAGGGGGAGGCGCCCAGCTCGACGCATATTCGACAGCGAAAGCGACCTCATCGCCCTCGGTCAGTTGGACAGTGCCCCTCGCTCGACCCCGCCCATCAATGAGATTCAAATTGGACCCGGTCGAGAGAACCAGCGCAGTGGGCCCGCCCACTGCGAGGATCCCCCCGTCGACCCGACTCAGAGTCGGCGTGGTGAGCCCATATTCCATCCGGGGCACGAAGTCGACCTCCAGCTCGACTCTGCCCGACACGCATCGGACATCGCGCAAGAGCCTGTGAGGTGATCGTTTTCCCAGATCATGGCCCCGGACTCCATCGGCCATGGCGAGCCCATCAATCAACACCAGCTCACCCTGATCGCAGTGGAACCTCGTCTCGAGGATCAGTGTTCCGTCGACGTATCGCCGCTGAGCTTCCTCGACTCGGGACGGGCGGATAGCGAAATACCCTGCCTGACGATCGAGGATCTGGCCGAACAATGACGGGCTGTCGAAGCGGGCGGCGCACCACCAGACCACCGAGCCGTTGCTGTCTACGAGAGCCGCCGAATGGCAGTCGGAGAGCAAAGCATGATCTGCGATCGGGGTGTCACTCATCGCCGAGGCTGCCTGTCGAGGTGGATTCGATACCGTCCGTTGAAGATGGGGTGGGCAAGTTCAATCCCGGCTGCCGCATATGTCTGCGATGGAATCCCGATGTCTGCCAGCCACAGCTCACCAGCCAGGGGCGACACCAGCCCTGTCTTGGGCAACGCAAGGATCATGGTCGTTGCGGCCGTGATCGCGTCGCCGGGCGTCTCACCCGTTGTCGACTCGACACCCGACGGCACATCCAGAGAGATAACGGGTGCACCGGACCCCATCGACCATTGGATCGCCTCCAGAGTCGCACCGCTCGGCGCACCGTCCAGGCCGTATCCAATCAACCCGTCCAGGATCAGCGCAGCTTCAGTTGATCCTGTCGTGCCCATCCGGCCGGGCGTCCTCTGGAAGATTTGAAGCTGTTGGTCGACCACAGGGCTCAGCTGCGTGGGCGCGGCAAGGATAAGGACCACTTCTCCACCATGATTGGCGAGGTGTCTCGCAGCGCAGATTCCACCACCTCCGTTCCCACCCGAACCCGCACAAACAACAATCGGACGATCGCGCCACCCAAGGCCAAGATGCTCAACCGCTACCTGCGCCAGGTTCCGACCTGCGTTCTCCATCATCTGAAAGAGGTTGGGTGCTCCTTCCTCGATTGCAATTCGGTCGACCTCGCGCATCTGTGCTGCAGTTACAGCTGGAATCGAGATGCCTTCGTCGGTGAGGAAGCCGGTCACAGGGCGGTGCTCGATAGGACCCGAAACCGGTCCTGATTCACCTTGTTGAAGATCAGCCTGCTCATCTGTCAGCCGAGTTCCTTCGTTGAGATGATCAAAACACTATGCGATTCGGATGCGCAATACGAGAAGTCGAATTGTTTTTCGGGTGCATAGCTGTCAAGTTGCGCCATCCTTCCATTGTGGAACAATCGACTCCGCTTATACGCCGTTGAGACGGGCCGACGAAAAGTCACCCCTCCGTGACCCCAGCACGCGTTGGCCCAAGTATCCCAACCCTGGATGCTGTGCGTGACGGAGTCGCCGGAGACGAGCTGGCACAAGGTTGCCGATGTCGACGAGCTCCCTGACGGGAGGGTCAAGACGATCACGGTGGGTCGCCGCACTTTTGCCTTGACCCGCTATCAGGGCGAATACGGATGCCTCGACAACGCCTGCCCCCATCAGGGTGGGCCGCTTGGTGAAGGGTCGATTGAGAAGGGTTGGCTGCGATGCCCATGGCACGGCTATGACTACAACCCCCTCGACGGCAAACCGCCTGAGGGTTTCTCTGACGCTCCACCGTGTTTCCCCACCGAAGTTCGAGACGATGGCGTCTATGTCTCATTGCCACCCGAGGTGCCGCGGGAGCGCACAGTGTCGGACCTGATGGTGGAGACGATGGTCAACTGGGGTGTCGACTCCGTCTTCGGGATGGTCGGCCACTCGAATCTCGGCCTTGCCGAGGCTTTGAGGTCGGCGGAGGAGCGCGGCGACCTTCGTTACTTCGGAATCCGTCACGAGGGTGCCGCTTCGTTCGCGGCGACCGCTTACGGAAAGTTGACCGGTCGGCTTGCGGCGTGTTTCGCCATCGCCGGGCCCGGGTCGACCAACCTTCTCACCGGCCTGTACGACGCTAAGACCGACCGAGCTCCCGTACTCGCCCTCTCGGGACAGGTGGCTTCGAGCGTGCGCGGCCGCGGTGCGTTTCAGGACGCCGACCTGTCCTCGGTCTTTTCCGACGTGGCCCGCTACTCCCAAGTCGTCCAGGCCGGTTCCAACCATGCTGAGCTGGTGAACCTTGCCTGCAAGACGGCGCTGGTCGAACGCGACGTCGCACATCTCATATTTCCCGACGAGGTGCAGGTACTCCCCGCCGGAGACACCGAAGCCGGGTCGCCGGAAGGTCGTGTTGGAAGTCGGAGGGTTGCCCCGGATACCGATGTCCTCCAACAGGCAATCGACAAGATCGTCTCGTCCAGGCGGCCGATGATCATCGTCGGAAATGGTGCCCGCTACGACATGGCGCAAGTGGTTTCCCTTGCTGAGACGTTGGGGGCACCTGTTGCCACCACCTTCAAGGCGAAAGGGCTCATCCCCGACAACCACCCACTTGGTTGTGGTGTGCTCGGTCGTTCCGGGACCCCGATCGCAAGCTGGTTCATGAACGAGTCGGACCTTCTCATCGTCTTCGGCGCATCATTCTCCAACCACACCGGCGTGGCGACGTACAAACCAACGATCCAGGTTGACTTCGACCCGATGTCACTGGGCCGGTTCCACAGTGTGGACATCCCGATGCTCTCCGACGTCGGCGTAGCCGCGGAGGCAATAGCCGCCGGCATCGGAGCGCGTTCGAATGATTTCGACCCTAGAGCAGAGGTAGCGGAACGCTGGAAGATCTGGCGCCAGGAGAAAGCGAGACGTTTCCACGACAACGAGGGCGAGGGCCTGTCGTCAGCAAGGACATTTGCGATTCTCAGCGAGTGTGTCCCGGACGATGCCGTGATCTGTGTCGACGTCGGGAACAACGCCTACTCCTTCGGCCGTTACTTCGAGGTCAAGAACCAGACGGTGTTGATGTCCGGCTACCTGGGCTCGATTGGGTTCGCATTCCCCGCAGCGATGGGTGCCTGGGCCGCCGCCGGGAACGACAGGCCAATCGTTTCCATCAGCGGAGATGGCGGTTTTGGTCAATACGCAATGGAGTTGACCACTGCGGTCAAATACGACATGCACATCACCCACATCCTCCTCAACAACAGCGAACTGGCGAAGATCAGCAAAGAGCAGCGAGCTGCCCGCTACGACGTCTGGCAGACAAGCCTTCACAACCCCGATTTCACTGCCTTTGCCGACCTCTGCGGCGCGCGGGGGTTCAGAGTCACCCACCCGGACCAACTCATCGACGCCGTAGAAGCCGGAGTCGCGCACACCGGGCCATCGTTGGTCGGGATTGTCAGTGATTCCCTACTGGTCTGAAGTTCTCCGGCCCAAGAGATCCAGCAAACCGATCTCTCAGTGCGAGTCCCGGCATGATCGATCTGCTTCTACCTGCAACCGATAGCGGGGTGCTGGCCCAGGTGATCGTGGTTCTCGTACTCGGGATCGTCTCGGTCATAACCACTCGACACCGCCGCGAGATGAGTTTGCTGATGGGCGGTGCCACCGCTCTGTTGCTGGCGCTGATGGCGGTGCGGGCCATCCAATAACGGCTCGAGATAATGCTCTCATACCCGGAGGAGCGCCTACTCGAACTCGTTGCCGCCTACGACGACGTCCTCGATGGAACCCCGAACCCGGCTCTGAAAGGAACGCAGCCGAGAAAGAACCACGTTGAAAGATCCTCGTTCGACGATTGTTTGAGCACGTGGTCAACTCGACGTGGGATGAGGACTACGATCTTGGATTGGAAATGCCACGGCGCGCAGGGCCAACCCTCTATCTCGGGGCGGCAGGAGTTATTGGAGCTTCGATGTGAACGGTTCGGTGAAGCGTCTGACGCAAGACCGCCCCAAACCGTGGCGGGCGCGTTACCGCGGACCGGACGGCCGGGAGCGGTCGAGGACCTTTGCCCGGAAGGTGGATGCCGAGCGCTGGCTGCGTGACGAGTTGGGGAAAGCCGACCGCGGGGTGTGGGTGGACCCGACGGCCGGGGCGGCCACCACTTTCGCCGGGTGGGCCGATGGGTGGCTGCGGGGTTTGACGTTGAAGCCGAAGACCCGCGCGGGCTACGAGTCGCTGCTCCGCTCGCGGGTGCTGCCCCGGTTCGGAGCCTTCGCGCTGGTGAGGATCACACCGGCGGAGGTCCGGGCCTGGCAGACTGAGATGCTCGACGAGGGGCTGTCGCCGGCGAGGGTCCGCCAAGCACGCCAGGTGCTCCACGCCGCGTTGGAGCAGGCGGTTACCGACGGTCTGATCGCCCGGAATCCGACGGAGCGGGTGAAGCCCCCGAAGGTGCGGCCGCGTCGGCAGCGATTCCTCACCGCGGACCAGGTCGAGGTCCTGTCGGCGGCGTGCGACGACCGTCAGCCGGGCGCGGGAGCGGTAGTGATGCTGTTGGCCTGGTCGGGTCTCCGCTGGGGTGAGGCGGTGGCACTCCGCTGGGGCTCGATCGACATCGCACGGCGGCGGGTCCGGGTGAAGGCTTCGGCGACCGAGGTCTCGGGCCGGCTGGAGTGGGGGACGCCGAAGACTCATGAGGCGCGGACCGTGATCGTCCCGCGTTTCGTCGTCGGCGGACTCGGTGCGAAGGGTGGGACCGACGAGCTCGTGTTCTCAGCGCCGAAGGGCGGACCGCTCCGCAACTCGAACTTCCGGCGGTCAGTATGGGATCCGGCGGTCGAGGCCTCCGGTTTGCCGGTGGATTTGGTGCCCCACGACCTGCGGGACACTGCGGCGTCGCTGATGATCTCAGCTGGCGCCTCGATCAAGGCAGTGCAGCGGGCCCTCGGTCACGCGTCCGCGGCCATGACCCTCGACACCTACGGGTCGCTCTTCGATGAGGATCTCGAGGACCTGGCGGACCGCCTTGAGGCGAAGTTCGGTCCTGATGCGGCACGCACGCGGCACAAGGGCGCTGATATCGTGCATTTCCCCAGGTAGATGGACTGCCATCGGCGGACTCATAATCCGTCGGTTGCAGGTTCAAATCCTGCCGGGCCCACAAGTAAAACCCCTGGTCAGGTGCCTGTAGGCCTGATCTCGGAGACCTCTCGATCCGGCCCGGGGCACACCGGGGCAACATTCGCCACCGAAAAGCGGTCGTCGAGGGCGTCGGCGGCGGTGTCGAGATCGCTGTCGAAGAGGCCCGCGTAAACGTTCAAAGTGACCGCCGCGGATGCATGCCCGAGGGTTCTTTGGACGACCTTCACCGAGGCTCCGGACGAGATCAGCATCGACGCGGTGGTGCTTCTCAGGTCATGGATTCGCAGCCCTTCGTCTAGGCCAGCATCGCAAAGGGCAGGCTTCCAGACCACCCGACGCGGCATTATTGGCTAGCGGTCCACCGAGCTACCTGCGCTGGCGAATCGATCGGTTCTTGGATCGCCGCGTTATACGCTGTCTACTACGAGGACCTCATGGGTAGCCGATCTTTCTTAGGAACTTGTCAGTGTGCAAGTACGTCATATAGACGATGACGTCATCGGGCCTGATCCCCGCGTGGACTCACGCTGGGGAATGCGCGTGTTGACGAGAGCCCTGGTGCACAGGGCGCTGGTTGCCGTTTGGGTTGTGGCATTCATGGTCGTGTCGCCTTTCCCCGCTTTGTCGCATCCCTCTGATTTCGAGACGTTGACTATCGACTTGCTGTTCGGCACTGGAGGTCTTCATGCAATTGATGCCGCGGTGGTCGTTGGTCCCTCCTATGAACCTGGTCCGAGCGTGGAACTGCGGGATATGGTGGCCCACCAGGTGCTAGAGGCTTTGGATCTGTCGGAGATTCCCATCGACATTGATCTGGAGAACAGCGAGCGTTACCACTGGGTCGGCTTCACCATCCGGTTTCCGGATCCTAGCCTCGATGGCCGACCCACTCTCGAAGTCGACACACGACCTTTGCAGGATATCGCAGCCGACCTTGGCGTAGAGCATCTGAAGCTGAGCATCTGTCACGGCTTCTCAGAATCAGCTGACCCGCGCGACGATTTCGGTTGCGAAGGGAGGATTCTGACGCCCGACGAAGAGTCTCTGTTGATAGCACTGTCCGTTAGGGATGAACTACCAAGGACCGGCCAACCTATGGCGCCCCTGATGATCGCGGCCCTCGCCCTCGTGGCGACAGGATTCTTCCTAGTGACTCGTCAGAAGAGTTAGTCGGCCCATATCGAGCCGTAACGATTGAACTCGTCCACCGGAAGCAGTACCACCGCAGCAGAGTCCCAGGGAGCTCCGTGACCAGGTCCGGGTCACGCCACACGAACTCGGTACCCCAGTGTTGCGAGGCGAAGTGCCTGCCTCTTATCCGACTGTCTCCCTTGACAGTCACTCAGGTCCGCGCTTGACGGCGTGTCTTACCGTACACAGTTGCATCATGGCAATACCGCTACTGAGACAAACCCGGTGTAGAACTACTGCCGGGCCGTCGGTGGACAACCGTTACCGGCTCGTTCCCGCCCGTACTTGAGCCGGGCAACACTCGGGCAACATTTGGGCAACATCGGGCTTGAGGCCCGGTAAGCGTCAGACAACCGCCAAACCCCTGGTTGACCAGCGCCAAAGGCGAACCCGCAGGTCGGCGAATCAGTCTTCAGTGGACTCAACAATCCGACGGTTGCAGGTTCAAACCCTGCCGGGCCCACTAATTGACCTATCAAGGAAGGTCGGGAGAGAGATCTCGGCTGCGGGAATGCCCGATCTCGCGGTTCGGAAAAGGACAGCGGTGTGTGTTGGGTTCTACCCCCAATCCGTCACGAGCACTTGCCAACGACCACAATAAGTCGACGGACTCACGAGGAGGAGACATGGCTACAGCAATAGTGATCTACTTAGGGATCGGTCTGGTGGTGGGAGCGCTTGCTCGGTTCACTAAGTCCGAGACCTCGTCGTTGGCGGGCATGGTAGGAACCGGCGGTGCAGGTGGCTTGATCGGTGGAGTGGCCGCCAACCTCCTTCTGTCCGACGACATCGAACTCGACGCGGCGGGTGTGGTCGGAAGTGTCCTGCTCGCCATCATCGCGGTATTAGTGGTTGGCGTGGTTGACCGTCAGCGGGTAACCGAACAGCCTCCCACGGATCCAACAGAGAGCTGATCCATCCGAGCAGCATGCCCCCGTTCACTTGATTGGCCTGGCCGATCTGTTGACCGTTAGACGGTGCACCCTTGGGTCATCGACGACTAGGATTGGTTTCAGCACTCTCAATTAAGGAAAGGAGGAGCCATGACAACCACTGGATGGATCATTCTCATCTTGGTACTGATACTGCTCGGCGGTGGCTTCGGCTGGAGCCGGCGCGGTAGGTAGGTCAAAGAACCCACAGTCTTTCTACCCGGGCGTGCCCGGTTCAGATGGCGCGAGCGGAGAGCGGACATTACCCGCAATGGCCGCTTCCTATCGCTGATGGACTCATTGCTGAGGAGCGGATGTTGATGGGCACCCCACAGACCTCAGCCAACCTGCCGTGTCCTAATGGCCACCATTAACCAGACTCTTAGAGTCATTGGTCGTGGGTCACTGGCGGGATAGGACATCCTGATCGTACGGTTCAACCGACGATCGGCCGGACCTAGACTGCTGGTAGGTCGTCGTGTTCCTGATCCTCTATCTTCCCGAAGGTGCCGGGCCCGAAGTGTTCGGGCCGTACTCAACCTTTCAGCACGCCCTCAACGCGCTACGCACCATCGCCGATGCGGCGGGCCACATCTTGGAAACACCACCGTCCGGGCTCATGGCAGGAGTCACCCTGGCAATCGACGGTGAGCTTCATCGCTATCAACTGCTCCAGATGGCCCCTCCAACCCAACTCGAGATTCACGCTGCGGTGATCCAGGACCTCCAGGAGACCGGCGGAGTGGAGGTTGGGGCCGAAGAAGAACCATCGCCTCCCGGACCGAGCTCGAACTACTGAAACGTCGAGCTACTGAAACCTGGGGTGACCGGCAAGTCTCGTGAGTGCGTCTAGGGGTAGTAGATGATGAACAGCCGATCGCCAGGCTTATTCGTGATCGTGTAGAGCTCGAACTTGACACGCATACCGTCAACCATGACTTCCCAGTATCGGCTCGGATCGGATCCGAACCTCGGGCCTGGATCGATGTTCTGTGTCCTAAACCACGCCTCATAGAAGGCAACGAGAGTCGCGAGAGTGCCTGGGGGATACTCGAACGAGACCGACTCACCTTCGAAGGAGCCAATGGTACCTGCCGTTCCACCAGCCGGAACAGGGATCTCAGGAAAGTCGTCGGGCAGTTCTGAGCGCGGAACCAGCGGGATGTCGGGAAGTGTTGGGGGGACTCCGCTCACTGTGGTTGTCGCTGCCGGTGGGGTGGTCGTTGTGCCAGCCGAGGACGACGTGGTGGTGGCACCGGGCTGTGTAGTGGTAGATGAGCCGCTGCCTTCGGGGTCGGCCGCACAGGCCGTGATAAGCAGCATCGTGGCTGTCACTACGACTAGCCACCGCAACACCGCCACCGGAGACTGTCGAGCGCCGACTATCACCTGATCATCCTATCAATGGGCGGCTGCAGGTGGCGGCGGGATTGGGTTGAGGAGCAGAAACCACATCGCTACCACCCATTGCCGGGCTAACTTGACATGGAGATGACCGACCTAATCGCACGCATCCGTGATTCTGTCATCGGCTGCGACACGGCAGTGACTACGCCCTACGGAGTTCGTCGGGTCACCTACGCCGATTACACCGCCTCCGGTAGGTCACTGGGATTCATAGAGGACTACATCAGGGAACGCGTGCTCCCTCTGTACGCCAACACCCATACCGAAACTTCTGGCACCGGCTATCAAACCACCCACTTCCGTGAGGAGGCACGGGACACCATCCGTCGTTGCGTGGGCGCGACGCTCGATGAGCACGCAGTGATCTTCGCCGGGTCTGGTGCCACCGGGGCGATCGATCGACTGGTCGCAATTCTCGGGTTGAGGGTGCCCGCAGCGCTCGACGACCGCTATGACATAGTGGCTTCCCTCCCTGAGGCCGACCGACCGGTTATTTTCGTCGGCCCTTTCGAGCACCACTCGAACGAAGTCCTTTGGAGGGAGACGATCGCACAAGTGGTGGAAATCAACGAGGATGCCGACGGTCACATCGACCTCGACGATCTCGAAAGGAGACTTGTCGGATACGCCGATCGACCGCTCCGGATCGGTAGCTTCTCGGCGGCCTCGAATGTCACCGGGATCATTTCTGACACTTCGGCCATTTCGTCGCTCCTGCACAAGCATGGTGCGCTGGCGTTCTGGGACTTCGCGGCCTCTGCCCCCTATGTGGGAATAGATATGAGGTCTCCGTCAACGGACGGCGAGGACTACAAGGACGCCATTTTCATCTCTCCGCACAAGTTCATCGGCGGACCAGGAACGCCCGGGGTCCTAGTGGTTCGAAAGGACCTCCTCCGCAACCGGGTTCCGGCGGTGCCGGGAGGGGGAACGGTTACCTACGTGAATGGGGAGCGTCACCGTTACCTGGTCGACCCCGAGCATCGGGAGGAAGGAGGCACCCCGGCCATAGTGGAGTCGATCAGGGCCGGATTGGTGTTCTCACTCAAGGAGTCGGTCGGGACCGAAGTTATCCGAAAGAGAGAGCACGAGTTCATTCGGCGTGCAATCCAGTCGTGGGGAGAGAACCCAAACATTCGGATCCTCGGCAATCCTGAGGCGGACCGCCTCTCGATCGTCTCGTTCCTGGTTAAGGCACCGCCCCATCTTGGAGCCGACCGCTACCTCCATCACAACTACGTGGTGGCCCTTCTCAACGATCTGTTCGGGGTACAGGCGCGGGGCGGATGCTCGTGCGCCGGGCCCTACGGGCACAGGCTCTTGGGAATCGATGCCGAGATGAGCGCAAAGCTGGAGGGTGAAATCCTTTCCGGATGCGAGCTGATCAGACCTGGATGGGTCAGGATCAATTTCAACTACTTCATCGACGAGGAGGAGTTCGACTATCTCGTGCGAGTGGTCCATATGGTTGCCGACGACGGATGGCGGCTGCTTCCGCAGTACCGGTACGACCTGGCATCCGGCGTGTGGCGCCATCGGGATGGGACCGGCGTGGAACCGGAGAGTTTCGCCGGTTTCCTCGATGGCTCAACCAGTCCGAGACTCACTGAGCCACAGTCGCGACTCGCCTCATATCTTGCTGAGGCAGTGGGGATCTTTGAGTTGGCAGATGAAGAGTGCCGACCTTGTGAGGCTCTACCTCCCGGCTCAGAGAGCCTGAGGTGGTTCCCGCTGCCGGTGGAGGTCGGCTAGCTAGCCGCTGAGCTTCATCTTGGCGAAGCGTTCGATGTGCTGAACCTGGCGACCGCTCTTGGCGAGGCGGTGCCCTATCTGGCTATAACCCTCGCCGCGGCGTCTCAGCCGGAGAACCACGCTCTCGATGGGTCTGAGTGTTGTCTCACGTCGAGACAGTCCAGATCCGTCACGCAGCCTCGACATCTCGAGGATCCGGGTCACGGTTCCTGGCTTCTTGCCAATCCTGGTAGCGATCTCGGTCACCGGGACGCCATCCTCGTGGAGTCTGATTACGACTCTCTCAATGGGTCGATAGATCTGATGGGACATGGTCCGACAGTAGCCGGAGATGCCGGCTGTGGCATACCTAGGGATGTACTGCCCGAAGTGAGCCTGATACCGTGAGGCATATGATCGATTTCAAGCAGTACATCAAGGGTCAATGGGTCGACGCATCGAATGGTGGGACCTGGGACCTCCTCAACCCGGCCACCGAGGAGACGATCCAGAAGGTTCCGTTCGGTGATGGATCCGACGCCGTTGCTGCCGTAGACGCCGCCCAGGAGGCATTCCACGCCTGGTCACACCTGACCGCATACAAGCGGAGCCGGGTCCTCGAAGAAACCGCCCGATTCATCGAGTCGAACCTCGACGACCTGGCGAAAGTGACCACCGAGGAGTCGGGAAAGCCCTTTGCCCAGGCCAGGGGGGAGTGGGCAGGGGCCACCAATCAGCTTCGTTGGGCCGGTGGCGAGGCGGAACGGCTCTACGGGAGATGGATTCCCTCCCGGGTCCCGGGTCGTAGGATCGATGTGATCTATCAACCGCTTGGAGTGGTCGGGGTGATCACCGCGTGGAACTTCCCCGTCTACAACCAGATGCGGGCGATCTCCGCGGCGCTTGCGGTGGGCAACACGGTGGTCAGCCGCCCATCCGAGTACACCCCCCGTTCGGCGATGCTCATCGCCCATGCTTTCGAGCAGGCGGGAGCACCCGCGGGTGTGATCAATGTCATCAACGGTGATCCTGAGGCCATGGGTCAGGTGATGCTCGACGACAAGAGGGTCAAAAAGATCCAGTTCACCGGGTCGACGCGGGTTGGGCGACTCCTCATGGATGGTGCCTCGAGGACCGTGACCCGTCTCTCCCTCGAACTGGGTGGGAACGCTCCGGTGATCATCTTCCCGGATGCCGAAGACATCGCCGCCGTTGCCAAGAGTGCGATGGCGACCAAGGTGAGAAACAACGGCCAGGTGTGCATTTCACCGCAGAGGTTCTATGTGCATGGTGACGTGGCCGATCAGTTCACAGAAGTGGCGGTGGCCACCGCCGAAGCTCAGGTGGTTGGCGACGGTCTCAATCCGGACACGACTATTGGCCCGCTGATCAACGCCCGGCAGAGAGACCGGGTCGAGCAGATCGTGTCGTCCAGTGTCGACCAGGGTGCCAAGGTGCTCACCGGGGGCGCACGCTTCGGCGACCGCGGCTACTTCTACCAACCCACGGTCATTACCAACCTAGGCCCTGACGTCCCGGTGCTCAACGAGGAGATATTCGGACCGGTGATGCCGGTGAGCTCATTCGAGGACATCGACTCCGTGATCGCTCAGGCAAATAACACCGAGTACGGGTTGGCCGCCTACCTGTACACCCGTGACCTGCAGACCGCATTCAAAGTCTCCGAGGAACTCGAGTTCGGGATGATCGGGATCAACGACTGGTTCCCGAGCACCCCGGAGGCACCCTTCGGGGGCTTCAAGCAGTCCGGTCTCGGTAGGGAATCGGGACACGAGGGGATCATGGAGTACGTGGAAGCCAAGACCCGCTATTTCGGTGGTATCGGCTAGGGGGCGCTCAGCTGCCCGGGCCGAAGTTTCCCGCAACTGGGAACATGCCTCCGTGGCCCAGTGCGAACTCCTCATCGGCCTCACCCAACGTATTGGTGTAGCGGAGGAACACACGGGCCATGGACGGGCGGAAGATCCCGACGGTGTCGATGCCGGTATCAGGCACCCACTCACCTGCGAAGAGCCGGTCGTTTGGTATCCCATAGAAGAAGTGGGCGTGGGCCACTCCGGTGGTATGGGTGTTCCGGAAGTAGACGAAGCCCGACGATTCACGGTGGAGCCCAACGGTGTCCACACCGTCCCCGTCGAAGTCGCCGGCAAAAGGCTTGTCGCCAGGGATCCCAAAGTAGTAGGAGATGTCCGCCGCAGGTCCTCCACCTTGCGGGGGCAGGGTGTTGACGATAAAGACCTGGCCCGTGGACGGCCTGTACACCGAGAGGGTGTCGCAGTTGTTCCCGTTCCAGTCGCCTGCGATCGGGATATCGCCCGGACTCCCAAAGTAGAATGACCGGAAGGCCGGGCCCGGTGCGTTCTGGTTGGACAGGAACACCTGGCCGGTCGTCCGACGGTACAGGCCGGGAGTGTCTACACCATCACAGTCCCAATCGCCCATGAAGGGGAAGTCTCCCGGTACGCCGAAGTAGAAGCTGTTCATCTGCAAGCTGGCGCGATGCCGAAGGTGCCACTGTCCCGTTGCGGTGTCCACCAATCCCACCGAATCGAAGCGCTGTCCCGTAGTCATACCGGTCACAGAGAGCGTGTAGGCGCCAAGACTCGCATACTGGGAGTAGCCCGTAGCACCGGTTCCATGACCGATTCCCTCAACCCGTATGTAGTAAGCCTGAGCAGGTGCGACGGGGTAGCTGATCGACGCTTCGAGCCCGGAAGCCACACTGGCATTGACCCGATTCACCGTCGGATTGGCCTGGGCGAGTTGCGTCCCTTCATACCCGAAGAGGGTCAGCCTGATATCCAGGTTGGGACCGGTCTCCGCCGGGGCAGCCGAGAAGGTTGCCGTCCCGCTGGAACCGGCAACGAAACGGAAGAAGTCGACGTCGTTCTGGGTGGAGATGACGCCGGCGGTTGTGCCCAGGAGGAGAGTGGCCGTGCCCTGAGTGTTCCCGTGATCATCGGCCCGCAACGAGACCCCGTAGTTGGTCATCACCTGAAGGTCGTCTTGCTGGTTGTTGGCGTTCGTGTACTCGCCTTTGCTCCACTGGCTGACCGGCTGGTTGTAGCCCACACCCATGATGGGAGCCCAAGGCGAGTGACCGGAGTAGTACGTCGAGCCACCCTGGAGCCCGTCGTGTCCCAGACCAAGGTTGTGACCGACCTCGTGGGAGGCGCATTCGGCGATGCTCTTGGCGCTGCCGCTGGAACTGAAGCACCAAGCTGGCTGGTAGTAGCTGTGGCTCTGGGATCGGTTGAAAACACCTATGTAAGCGACACCTCCACAGCCCCCACAGAAGCCCGATGACGATGAGCCGGTGACGACGAGTCGAGTGCCGTAGACCTGGTCGCCGGTACCGGAGCGGTTGATGGCATCGAACCCGGGGTCTTCCGTGGTGACGTTGACATCGAACGGGGCGAAGTCCTCGGCGACCCTCGCCCATACCAACTGGATGACGGTCCGCTCCGCGGTCGAGAAGGAACCGGGGTTGCCGTCGGTGTCATACGCGGCGGCCTGGTAGCCGTTGGGGAGCGAGGCGTTGTTCCAGGCGGTGTTGGAGACGATATGACCGTTGAAGTCGAGGTAAATGGTCCGTTGGGAGCCTGGCTTGCTATGGAGGTTGAAGGTCTGGTCGAGTGGCGCAGGTGTGGACATCGGTCCATCAGATGCCAGATCCAAGTCGAGATCCGGGGCCGGTTCTACAAAGAAGACCATTCCGTCAGCGTCGACACGGGAAGTAGGATCCTCGAGCATATGGATCAGTCGGTCCAGGGTCATCCCGTTCCGGACGGCGATCTCGTCGAGATGTTCGGGGACGGTGAGGAGGGCTTCAGGACCGCTCAGCTGTGAGCCAATCAGGAGATCCCGCTCGAAGTTGGCCGGGCCCGCTTCGGACCAAGAACCTCGAGTCATGTCATTGCCAGACAGATCGCCGAGCACATTAGGGGTGCTAGCTGTGTCCGCCTGCTGGGCGGCGATGGGGACCGATACAGACGTGACGGCGAGGGCGAAGGCCATGGCGATCGAGACGCGGGCGAGCCCCACCTTCAAAGACCCGACCTATCCATATGACTCTCCTGACACCACAACCGCTGAGGGAGAATCGGCGCCGGAAGACAGAGTCTTTAGTCAGAACTGGAAGTCCGGAGCCCTAACCTTTCTCCGTGACCCAGGTTCAAGCCATCCAACCAACAAAGCTCGTCCTCGTCGGGTTCGCCGCCGGGGTCATCGGTGGAGGTCTCGGCCTCGGTGGCGGGTTCATAATGGTCCCTGTGCTCGTCGCCCTGGGGTACGACCGTCACCGGGCCCATGCCACTTCCCTAGCGGCGATGATCATGATCGGGCTCGCCGGAGCTTTGGCCTTTGGTGCCGCGGGCGAGATCGATGTGTGGGTGGGGGTCAAGGTCGGTCTGGGTGGGATCGCCGGTTCTGTTCTCGGCGCCACGACCATGAACCGAGTGAGTGCCCGGACCCTCAAGCTGGTGTTTCTGGTGATGGTCCTTTTGGTTTCGGTGAGGATGCTTGCCGGCCCGATCACCAGCCTCGAGCTTGGAGACTCGGGAGGCCTCGCTGCGGTTCTGATTTCAGTGTCGATCGGTATGGGGGCCGGGTTCTTGGCGGGTATGGCGGGTGTCGGCGGAGGGATGATCATCGTGCCTGCAGCAGTGCTCCTACTCGGCCTGTCTCAACATGAGGCCCAGGGAACCTCGCTGGTGGCGATCATCTTCACCGCCGTGTCAGCCACCGTCGTCAACTCGAGAAATGGAAGAATCCGTCTCAAGGACGGACTCTTCCTTGGTCTCGCGGGAGCGGCGGGTGCTCTGGTGGGCATCCGTGTCGCCTTGGGCCTCGACGGGCCGACCCTGTCCCGGGTCTTTGGTGTTGTGTTGTTCCTGGTCGCGCTCCGGCTGATTTATCAGGAAGTGCACACGCCAGGGAACAAGATCGGCAAGGGTTAGCTGTCGGCGTTCTCGTGCCGGCCCGCTGCCACGGCGGAGAACACGATGGCAGCCCCTATGGCGAGCAGAACCGCGGGCCACACCCATGCACCCACCCTGGATAGGAGGGCGATGACACCGGTCGGTGTCGCCGGGATCAGGAACACCAGGCCGAGGAGGGTCAGGCCGAGGCCGAAAATGAACGAGATCGGATCGAATCGGTGCGTTTTCATGGGTTGGTCCTTTCGATGAATGCGTGGAGGACTTCGATTCGACCGACATCGACACTTGCCCTAAGTTCCAAGCTTCCTCTGGTGATGCCGTCGCCGTAGTCAGGGTCATCGGCTAGACCGGGATGGTCGAAGTTGACCGTTCGGCGGCCAATGCCCCACCTCTGGTGGTGTCCGGGGAGGTTGATCGACCCGACGTCGACCTGTGCCCGGCCAGATACTGCAACGTCGTATGGAACATAGACCTTGATCTGGCCCACGTCACCGTCGATGTTGACGGTGATCTGCTCTCCGTCCCAGGGCAACTCGGTCAGATCGAGGATCACGCCCCCGACTTCGAAGTCGTACTGTGAGGAAACTTCCGTGAAGCTTCTCGGAGTTGACGTCAGTGCGCTTCCCGGCCACCCGTATCCTGCCATTGCGGCGGTGAATAGCGTAGGGACGAGCACCACACCGACCAGGATCAACCAGCGGGCACGACCCCACACCGAACCCACCAGCAGCCCGACACCGACCACCGTCGTGGCCAGGGCGAGGTAGTGATGTGCCTGCGGGTTGACCGCCAGGACCGAATTCAGGTCTAGGGCCGCCAGAACTCCGAGAGCCATGAGGGCCACGCCGAGGGTCACGGCTCCGAGGATCGACCTCTCCTTGGGCTTCTTGGGTTTGGGTACCGGACGTGGAGGCTTCCCCTCCGACGTCAGCTTAGATTCGAGTGTCGTGGTGCTGACGAGGGAGACGTCAGCCGCGCCGGTTGACAGACCGTTGGGTTCGTCGATCACTTGTTGAACTCCCTCCTTGTGATCGGGGCGGTCGCCGCCTGTCTCCTGTCGGTCCGTCGTCGGGAGCCGGAGCTGGCCCGCATAGAGCAGGACTCCGATCACCAGAAGCGCTCCCGCCCAGATGACCCCTCTCGAGAGGAAGGTCAAGTTGTCGAGCAGGATCAACGACGCGACGAAGATCAGACCAATGCCGATCCATGCTTGGGGTGAGATCGCTCCGTTGAAGAATCTCGACGCGGCAGGCTCCTCCTCGTCCTCGGAGCGGATGAGGGCCCAACAGGCCACATAAGCGATGAGACCGAAGCCACCCATGAACAGGGTGACGATGAACCCGACCCGGATGACCCAGTCGGGGATGTCGAAACGGTTGGACAGGCCCTTTGCCACACCGGCGATCATCCGACCCTCCTTGGGGCGGATCACCTCCTGTGAGCGGTTCTGTCCACCGGTGGTGGTGTTGTCTTGTTCCATGGTCGCAATTCAATGGGGTCCCTCTCAGGATTGCTATCGGTGACCACCCTGAATCAACCCTGAGACGACTCAGGGGCATCCCCTATTGAGAATCCCCCTGCCGGTAGGGCATGATTGACCCATGAACGACTCCAACCGCGGCCTCAACCGTCGAAGCTCTGACAGGGTGGTCGCCGGTGTTGCTGGAGGACTTGCCGACTCGCTCGGCGTGGATGACTCCTATGTTCGTGCCGGATTCATCACCATGGCCACTGTCTGGGGTCTGGGAGGGCTGGTGTATGGCCTTCTGTGGGCGGTGACCTTCGACTCGGTCGGAGACAGGACGAGACGGGAGATCGACGGATCGCAACGTTTCGGTCTTGGTCTGGCCTTCGTGGGGTTGATGGCGATGCTCGGGTTTACCGGAATGTGGCCGAGTGCGGTCCTCGTGGTCACCGCGGCGACTCTGTCATTCGGTATGGCCTTCGTCACCGACCACACCAATCAACGGCCGTTGGCTGCTCTGCTCAACCCGGACTCCGACCGATCCGGAGGCTTCAGACTGGTGGTGGGAGGGATGCTGTTGGTCGGAGGGCTGATCATCTTCGCCACCACTGTCGGACCGGTCTTCGAACTCGGGGCGGTCTTCGCCGCGGTCCTGTTCACCGTGCTTGGCGTTCTCATCGCTTTCGGCCCAGCGGTGCGTCGACTCATCGGTGACCTGGCGTCAGAGAGAAGCGAGCGGATCCGCCAGGAGGAGAGGGCGGAGGTTGCGGCACACCTGCACGACTCAGTGCTGCAGACGCTGGCCCTGATCCAACGGACCGAGGACCCGGCCCGGATGAACATGCTGGCCCGGCATCAGGAGACCGAGCTTCGGGACTGGTTGTACGGCAACGCACCACTCGACGGGGTCGACCTCATGTCGACCGCGCTGAGGCAAGCGGCATTGAAAATCGAGGAGGACCACGGGGTACCGGTTGATGTGGTGACAGTGGGTGACCACCCGGTGGACGAGAACTCCCGTGCCCTGGTCGGAGCTGCCAGCGAGGCGCTGGTGAATGCCGCCAAACACTCCGGGGCGGGGAGGATCTCCCTCTACTTCGAAGCGACTTTGAGTGAGCTCACGGTCTATGTGACGGACCAGGGCAAGGGTTTCGACCCGACATCGGTCCCCGTTGATCGAAAGGGGATCACAGGTTCGATCAAGGCCAGGGTGGAGAAGGTCGGGGGGAGCGTCGACATCGTGAGTGAGGCAGGGGAGGGCACGGAAGTGATCCTGTCGATGGCATTGGAGCGAAAGTGAGCCTCACGGTCTATCTGGTCGACGACCACCGGCTATTCCTTTCCGGTGTCAAAGCCGAGCTGGCCGAGGAGTTCGCGATCGTCGGCTCTTCGGAAGATGTCGACACGGCGATCGCCGAGGTCAGGGGACTCAACCCGAATGTGGTCCTGGTCGATGTCCACATGCCCGACGGCGGGGGAGTGGCCGTGATCGAAGCGGTGGTGGCGACCAACCCCGATGTGAGATTCCTCGCCCTCTCTGTCTCCGATCAGGCCGAGGACGTGATCGGGATGATCCGGGCCGGGGCCCGCGGGTATGTGACCAAGACCATCTCACCCCCCGATCTGGCTGACGCGGTCAGGAGGGTGCATGCCGGTGACGCGGTCTTCTCGCCACGTCTCGCCGGGTTCGTCCTCGACGCCTTTGCCGGTGTGATGCCGGAGGAGGATCCCGAGATGGACCAGTTGACTGCGAGGGAGAAGGACGTCCTTCGTCTCATCGCCAGGGGGTACCCCTACAAGCAGGTGGCACGCAAGCTGGACATCTCGATCAAGACCGTGGAAACCCACGTCTCTTCCGTGCTACGGAAACTCCAGCTGTCCAGTCGCCACGAGTTGGCCAGGTGGGCGTCGAAGCGCCGCATCGTGTGACTCAGGTCGCGGGGAGTGTGACCTTGAATGCGGTCCCGGAGGGGGAAGAATCGACCGTGATGGTGCCGCCGCAGCCGGCGACGATGGTGTAGGAAGTATGGAGCCCTAGACCGGTTCCCTGGCCCGGCGCCTTGGTGGTGAAGAATGGGTCGAAGATACGGGGAAGGACATCATCGGGAATGCCCGGCCCGGTGTCGCTGACTACCACCACCACTTCGTCTCCTTCGTTGCGGGCGGATATGGTCAGTGTTCCGCCCTCCGGCATGACGTGGGCGGCATTGTCGATCAGGTTCGTCCAAACCTGGTTGAGGTCCCGTCCCGGTGCCTCCACCCTTCTCAGGTCGGACTCGAAGTCGATGACCACTTCGACGTTGGCGAGCTGGTGGCGGAAGAGGACCAGGGTGTCGGCGATCCCGTCGGTGACGTCGAGCTCCTGGACGGGAGCGTTGTCGAGGAAGCTGTACTCCTTGACGATCCGCACCAACTCGGAGATGCGTCTCGAACCCACGCTGACCTCACGGATCAGTTGCTCGCAGGCAGCCCGAAGTCCAATGAGCCGTAGGTATCTGGACGGATTCGGAATCTCACTCACAATCCGGGCCAGTGATTCCGTTGTCCAGCCCTCCTGGACGAGAGGCCCGGCGATGTCCCAGACATCGGTGACACCGTTTTCGGACAGCCAGCCGGCGACCCCCTCCTCCCTACGAGATCGTTCCAGCGGATTGGCCGGGGGATCCTCCAGGTCGAGGTCTGCACCCATGCCCTCCGTTATCAGGTCGACCAGGGACCGATGGAGCCTGCGCAACTCGATCGAGCTCCGTCCAACAGCGGCGGCTGGGTTGTTCAGCTCATGCATCAGCTGGGCGGCCATCTGACCCAGGGCCGCCATCCGCTCGCCGTGACGGAGGGTGACTTCCGTGTTCCGAAGCCTTTGGATAACAGTCCGGAACATCCTCCGAGCCACCCGAGGGTCTTCGAGGAGACGATCGAAGGTGGCCGCCGGAACCCTCAGGACCACGGAAGGGACCGAGGCAGTGACACTGGCCAGCCGATCCGCCCGATCGAGGAGCCCCGTCTCGCCGACTATCTCACCGGGTCCGACTCTGCCCAGTTCGACCTGTCGTCCTTGCTGGGCCTTGGTCACCGTCATCTGGCCCTCTACGACGATGAACATGTCATCGGAAGGAGCACCTTCCTCGATGAGCAGATGCCCGGCGCCGACATCCTGGATCTCAGTGGTTTGGGCTACTTCATCGAGTATCTCGGGCGGAAGGTCCGCGAAATACGCGATGGAGTTCAGGACATCGGACCTGATCACAGCCGGGCTAGATGCTGATGGACGAATCGAATCGCGGAGGAGCCCTCGCCGACGGCGCCGGCCACCCTCCGAATCGAGCCATGTCGGACATCGCCTGCGGCGAACACCCCGGGGACCGAAGTCTCAAGACCGAGAGGGTCACGATCGACGTTCCAGTCCTTCAACGGTCCGAGGTCGGACCCCGTCAGGACGAACCCCTGCTCGTCGAGTTGCACCAGGTCGGCGATCCAGTCGGTGTGCGCCTTCTGCCCAATGAAGATGAAAACAGCGCCGGCCTCATGCTCTGTGGTCTCACCGGTCTCGAGATTCTCGAGAGAAATCGACTCGAGCCCTTTCTCGCCTTGGGCCCGAACCAGTTGTGACGTGGGCACCAAGGAGATAGCCGGGTTGGCTTCTATCTGGTCGACCAGGTAGCGGGACATCGTGCTCAGAGAGGGTCTTCGGACCACGATATGGATGGAGTCGGTGAAGCGGGTGAGGAACATCGCCGCCTGTCCCGCCGAGTTGCCCCCGCCGACGATGAACATCGGCCTGCCGCGGTGGTTCTCCGCCTCTATGCGTGAGGTGCCGTAGTAGACACCGATACCCAGGTAGTCATCCAAGCCCTCCGCCTCGAGTCGGCGGTAGGAAACACCGCTTGTGATCATCAGACTCTTGGTTGTCACCTGGGATCCGTCGGCGAGATGCACTACCCGGAACGGATCGTTGCGTTCGACCCGAGTGACCGTGGCCGGGACCAGAATCTCGGTGCCGAATCTTCGGGCCTGGGATGACGCCCTTCTCGCCAGGTCGGCGCCGCTCAGTCCCTTCGGGAAGCCGAGGTAGTTCTCGATCAGGGCGGACTGGCCTGCCTGGCCGCCGGGGGCGGACGACTCGATGAGGAGGGTCTTGAGACCTTCCGATGACCCGTACACCGCTGCGGCCAACCCTCCGGGGCCGCCCCCGACCACTACGAGGTCGTAGGCCTCCTGTGTCGCCTGCGATTTCAGCCCGATCGCGGTGGCTAGTACGTCCCGGTCTGGTCTGGTCAAGGTGGTCCCGTCCTCGAGGACGACCAGGGGAAGCTCCGCAGCCGTGACACCGGCCACCTCGGTGAGCTTGTCGGCCTCCTCATCGACTCCGGCGGTGTACGCCTGGTACGGGACCTGATTCATCGCCAGGAAGGCCTTGAGCTCGTGTCCCTCGCGGGACCACGGCGCCGACACCACCCTGAGCCCGGAGATGCCAGGCCGATATCCGGCGTGCCAGTCCTCCAGGAGGTCGTCGAGGATCGGGTACAGACGCACAGTCGGTGGGTCCCAGGGCTTCATGATGTATTGGTCGAGGCCGATTTCATTGATCGCAGCTATCGCCACATCGGTGTCGGCATATGCGGTGAGAAGGGCGCGTCGGGTCGCCGGGAAGAGCTCCACCGAAGCTCGAAGGACGTCGAGACCGGTGACACCGGGCATTCTCTGATCGGCGAGGATCAGAGCGAGTGGGCTGCTCTCCAGTGCCATCTGCTTGACCGCGTCGATGGCCTCGGATCCCGAGCCGGCTGATACCACGCTGTAGTCGGTGCCGTAGCGGGCGCGGAGGTCACGAACCACCGCCGCAAGCACTTCGGGCTCGTCGTCAACGGTCAGGATGCTCGGCTTGGTTGGCATCAGGTCACCTTAGGAGCCGTGGATGAGACCCGCAGCTATGAGGTCCTGTCTCCACCGATCGACGATCGCCCGGTCCTTGTAAGGATGATTCCGCAGCCAGTCGTCAAAGTCGAGTGAAGGGAACCGCTCCTTGATGTTCTCAGCGGTTGCCCTGGCCCGTCTCGTCAGACCCATCTCCGTCTGGACGGCGGCGAGTACGAGGAGGGCTTCCAACGTGTCGGGATAGTGTTCGATCACTTCTTCGGACAGGGTGCTGGCGGCATCGAGACGGTCACCCATGAAGAGGGAGCAGGCTTGGACGGTTGGGTACCAGGGCGGGGTCACCGCCGCCAGATCGATCGCCTTGCCGATCAGGTCCACCGAACGCTCCCACTGGCCCAGGTAGCGCCGGATGCTCCCCTCCAATGCCAAGGTCAGGTCGCAGGTGGGACGGACGACCTGGGCTTGCTCGATGATGGCCAGGGCCTCGTCGGGTAGCCCCCGGTCCAGGTATACCGCTCCCATGATCATGTTCCCCAGCCCGGTCGGATCGCCCATCTCGGTGACTTTCACGGCCTGGTCGAAGGCAAGCTCCCTCCTGATCTCCGGATCGGGCGCCAGCCCTTCGGCCACGCCGAGCCAGTTTGCGAACGCCTGCATGACCCGCCCGAGGACGTAGTCGGGTGCGGCCTGGACGACTTCCTCGTACAGATCGACGGCTTTCAGCCAATCGCGCTGACTGGGTGTCATCAGGTGATACCACCCCTGGTACATCCTGCGTAGGATCTCGGGGTCTTCTGTTGTCTCGAAGTTGAGGGAGCGCTGACCGACCACCAAATCGACCTCGATCCCGCGGGCCACCTCTTCGATCATCTCTTCGATCATGTCGTACATTCCGTCACTGGTGGTCGCCCACTTGTGGGAGGAGACGATGTTGAAGGTGGCGATCTCGACCAGCTTCACATAGACCCTGACTCGCTCTCCGACCTCGATGACCCCCGACTCGATGACATAGTGGGCGGACTTCCCCGCGTGGTCCTCGGATTCGAGGGACTCGATCACCGACAGATGGGGGATCGCGCTCAGACGGTGGATGAGGTCGGAGCGGAATACTTGGGCTGTGGACTTGAGGGCAGGGCTGACACCTTCGGTTATCACCGGCAGCAACACGACGGTGGGTAGTGCCAGATTCAGTCGTTTGACGCCTGATGACCCGATGACATGGTCCAGCCTGGGCAGGGCCGCGAAATCGAAGATCTCTATAGGTCCGGGAATGTTGCGGAGCTGGTGTTTTCCGGTGCTTCGGAAGCGCAGTCCTGGCTCGTCGAGTGCCTGGTAAACCCGGCCGGACACGCTGATACCACCGGGCTGAGCTCTCGCCTGGATGCGGGCGGCGATGTTGAGTGTGTCACCGAAGTAGTCGTCGCCCCGCTGACTGATCGCCCCCTGGTCGAGTCCCATCCTGAATTGGATCCACCTGTTTCGAGGCAGGTCGGCGTTGTGCTCCTCGTTGTACGCACTGATCGCCATTGCCGCCTCCATAGCGTCCACCGCGGTGTCGAACACGGCCATGAAGCTGTCGCCAACGAAATTGATGAGTCGGCCGGAGCTAGCCGTGACCAGCTCTCCGACGATCCCCCGGCATCCGTCGACCGCGTTGGCCGTGGCCACGGGATCATCGGCCATCAGCTTACTGAAACCGACGATGTCGGCGTTCAGGGCGACTACCGGCAGGGTGTCTGTTTCGACCTGATCGATGACCATCAGCGCCTTCAATCTACTTGATCGCCTGAGCTGACGATCAGCCCTTTACGAGTTCTCCCGACTTGAAGACATGCGTGATGTTCGACGTGTCGACCAGGACCGAGACGTCGGTCGTCGGATCGCCGGAGACACATATCACGTCGGCGTCCATGCCTTCGACGAGTTGCCCCGAATTAGGGGCCTGTGGGCCGAGAGTGTCGGGGCCGGTCGCGGTCGCTGCCTCGATCGCCTGAAGCGGGGTCATACCGCAGTCGACCAAGAGTTGGAGTTCGGTGGCGTTCTTACCCCAGAGTCCTGTGTTCCAGATGTCGGTCCCCATCGCGATCCGGACGCCCTTGTCGATGGCGAGGCTGATCGCGTTGGCATGGTTGGCGGCGGTCATCTCCATCTTCTTGATGGCATAGTCGGGCATTCCCGCCTTCTTTCCCTCCCGGGTCAGATGGTCGACGATGAACCTGGTCGGGACCAGGATGGCGGCGGTCTCCTTCATGGCGTCGGCGGCCTCCTCGTCGAGGTAGGTGCCGTGCTCGATGGTCTTCACCCCGGCCTCCAACGCGGCCATGATCCCTCGCTTGCCATGGCAGTGAGCGGCGACCAGACGTTCCATCCTGGTGGCCTCGTCCACAATGGCCTCGAGTTCGGCTTTCGAGAACTGGGGCAGATGGGGGTCGTCGAGCTGGCTCATCACCCCACCAGAAGCGTGGATCTTGATGACTCGCGCTCCGAGCCGGAGCATGCGTCGGACCCCTGCCCGAGCCTGGTCCGGCCCGTCCACGATCGATGACTCCCCGAATTTGTCCAGCTGGCGGAGGATGTCGAGGTTCATCGAGTGGAAGTCGCCGTGTCCGGCCGTCATTGAAAGTGCCCCTCCGCTGGCATAGATAGTTGGACCGAGGATCTCTCCTTCTTCGATCACCTGGGCGAGAAATACGCCGTTGCCACCGACCTCTCGCACCGAGGTGAATCCAGCATCGAGCGCCCGACGAGCATCAGCGGTGGCCCGGATTGCGCCGACCTGTGGCCGCATGGCGAACAGCTCGGTCATGTTGGCGCCGTAAATGCCCATGAAGTGTCCATGGCACTCCCACATCCCGGGCATCACAGTGTCGGTGACGAGGACCGTGGCGTTGGGGCTATCTGGAGCTCCGTCGGCAGAGCCGGCGTACTTGATGGTGGGTCCATCGAGGATCACGACACCTTCAGATATCACGTCGCCCCGGCCCGGTATGAGACGGGATGCTTCGATCCGTGTCGTCAAGACACGACTTCCATCAGAGGTCGAGACTGGATATTGACCCCGCCCAGGACGACGAAGCCGGTCAAAGTCACTGTTGTCGCATCAGGATCTGCGTTGGTTCTGGTGGCGTCGTTGAAGCCGCCTGCGTTGATGTTCATCTGCGACCGAACCCGCCATCCCTCGGGGACGAGGATGTTGACTCCGCCACAGAGCACTGCGAGGTCGAGACTCACACCGGTGGGTCCTGGTTTGACCTTGCGCAGATCGAGGTTGGTGCCAGCGAAGAGGTTGAGGATCTTCCCTCCGTAGAAAGGGTTTGCGACGGACGCCAGGTTGGTGCCGTCGAAGATCGACACCAGGTCGATCTCCTGGGTTTCCGGGTCGGCCCTCGACTGAAGCACGAACTTTGCCGCGGTCGCTGCCCCAAGAGCGGCTACCAGTGCGTACTTGACGGTTCGGTAAATGAACTTGAACACATTCGTGACTCTAAGCGATTCACAGATAGGTCGGTCGTGGAGAGGTGAGTTTGTTAAATGCCTTGACGGGTCAGCTCGGAGTGGCCAGGATGGCGCCGTCGGAAGGAGGCTTGCCGTTGTGATCTTGACCAACATGACCCCAACTAATGCCATGGGCAGATTCCGCAGCCGCGCCATGACGGGCGTGGATGTGGGACTGTTCCCGTCCCAAATGGCGGCCTCCGGTCACATGACCATGTGACATCACGATTCTTGGAGCTGAGGCCGCCGGTCGAAAACCAGGCGGCTTTTTTGTTGGCCGCCTCGTATCACGAGAACACACGAGGTTTGAAACGAATGAATCAGCTACTGAGAGAACTACAGGAACAAGGTCGATGTATCGAGGAAGGGCGACATGAGCTCTTCTTCTCAGAGTTGGCGTCTGAGTTGGCGGAGGCGCAACTCATCTGCAGCGCATGTCCCGTCAGGGAGCGATGTCTCCAACTCGCCCTTCAAGAGAATCTGGAGTGGGGAGTTTGGGGCGGTGTCATCTTCTGGGATGGGCAGGCCTACTTCCGGCGACGGGGTCGTGGGCGCCCCAGGCATTCTGAAGCACATCTCCCTGTCGAGGCCGACCGTGGGGTACTCCTGGAACTGGTCAGGTCGGCTTAACCGACTGCCAGTTCCCGGAGACCTCCGGGAGTGGACGGGTGACGCATCTTGGCCAGTGCCTTGGCTTCGATCTGGCGGATCCGTTCCCTGGTCACGTTGAAGTGGCGTCCGACCTCATCGAGGGTGGCCGGCTCGCGGTCACCGAGCCCGTATCGCATCTCGATGATCAATCGCTCCCGTTCGGTGAGCCGGTCGAGGACGAAGTGGAGGTTTTCTATGTTGAGTTTTGAGGCGATCAACTCGAAAGGAGCCGAAGCTTCGATGTCCTCGATGAAGTCACCGAGTGTTGCGTTGTCCTCTCCGACAGGCTCGAAGATGGAGATCGGCTCCGGTGCAACCTTCCGGGCCTCCCTTATCTTTTCGACTGTAAGACCGGACTCTTCGGCAAGTTCCGGATCGGTTGGCTTGCGTCCCATCCGCCTGGTCAGGTTCGCCTCGGCGGTTTGCATCTGAGCGATGGTGTCCATCATGTGGACGGGAACCCTGATGGTCCGAGACTTGTCGGCGATGGCGCGGGTGATTGCTTGACGAATCCACCAAGTGGCATAGGTGGAGAACTTGAAGCCCTTGCGATACTCGAACTTCTCAACGGCCCTTATGAGACCGAGGTTGCCTTCTTGCACCAGGTCGAGGAAGGGGAGTCGGGCATGTCCGTACCGCTTGGCTATGGACACTACGAGTCGGAGGTTGGAGCGGATGAATATCTGGCGGGCCTCTTCTCCAGTTCTCACCAGTTGGCCGAGATGACGCCGACGCGCAGGGTCTTTCTCATTCTCGAGGGAGGCCTCGGCTTTGCGACCGTTCTCGATCGCCTTGGCGAGTCGTACTTCGTCTTCGGCCGTGAGCAATTCGAAATGGCCGATACCATCCAGGTATTGGCGTATCGCCTCATCGCTGACTTCGCGTTCTATTGCCCTACTCATTTCCTCACCGCTCCGCGAAGGGTAGAAACCCGTTCGTCCGTCCCCCGGCATTTGTCGAAATCACTATCGACATTTATCCACAAGCAGGTGAATAGGCACACAGACCCAAATGTCGGAGGCCAGCGCCGATTCGACGTGGACCATGGGGCTAGGTGCCCTCGCTGCCGTAGAATTGGCAAGTCGGGCGATTAGCTCAGTTGGCTAGAGCACTGCCCTTACAAGGCAGGGGTCGGCGGTTCGAGTCCGTCATCGCCCACC
>JBGTEJ010000026.1:0-4208 GCA_041747855.1 Acidimicrobiia bacterium
AACGACCGGCTGCAAGAATGGGAGAACTTCTACAACTTCAACCGGCCCCACGGAGCCCTCGACGGACAAACCCCCTACGAACGGCTCAAACAAAAGACAACCGAGAACCCAAAGGTGTAACCAACCAACGTCAGTTGCACAGAGTGCGGGAGGTGGGATTCGAACCCACATGCCCGTAAGGGCAATGGTGTTTGAGACCATCCTGTAAACCAGTTCCAGCACTCCCGCGTTGCCACCGATTTTAGATCAACTCTTGGGACCAACGAATGTGTCGAGATAGGCCACGTCATCACGGCGCGAGATAGCGATGATCCGTGGCATCGTCTGCGTCCAGTGAACCCCGAGTGCATCTAGGGCACCGGTGAAGATGTCCTGGATCTCGGTGGAAGCGTTGGTGAACATGTACCTGCTGTAGCGGTACTCCTTCGTGCCCGACGGGAGTCGCTTCGTAATGGGGTTGATGTGTCGGTTGCCATCCGAATGGATGAGCCCCCGGATGAGCCACTCGGGGTGGCGGCCGACGATGATCCTCTGCCAGTCGGCCAACTCGACCTTCCGCTCGTGTTTCCTGCCAGGTCCATGTTGGGGAAAGACACATGGCCAGTGCTTCCAGTACGAGTTGACGTCGATACAGCCCGTCCTTCCTGCCAAGCCAACGGCCTCAGAACCCCGGACGACGATGATGTGGTTGGCCACCTGGTCGATGATCTCGGGGTACTTTCGATCGCAGGTGATCCTCAGTTGGTAGACCCCTCGGTGTGCAGCTCTGATCCAACCATCGCCAAGGTACATCCCGAGCAGGTACGTGTAGGCCACCTCGTCGACCGGGCCTTCGTTACACCGAAAACAAGTGACCACCTGGCTCCCGGTCCAAGCGTCGGTCCTCCCTCCGCTGCCCGACTCGAAGCCGTCTCGCCAGCTCTTGATCGTTCCTCGGGGGATACCCAGGCGTCGGCCCACTTCGCAGTCGTTGATCCCGGCCCTGATCAGATCGAGGGCCTGCCGGTACTCGCCTTCCGGTCTCATGGCCCGACCGTATAGATCGGCAGTGACAAATAGTGAACCCTCCCGAGCACGACCTGTCAGAGTTGTCGGACAGTCGCCTCGGTGTCGCCGACCATCACCGTCTCCCCTACCTCGACCTCGAATCGAATCATGGCCAAGGCAAGATTCCCCTGGGACGACGTGACCGTGCCGACAGTCGCCCCTTCGTGGAGGACTTCGGAAACTGGCTCCACCGGTGAGGAGAGATCCAAACGTCTCAGCCTCTTGACCACTCTCCCCCGGCTGTCGATCCGTGCAACCAGCTCCTGGCCGAGGTAGCACCCCTTGGTGAAGTCGACGGAGGCCTCGACCAGACCGGCCTCCTGAGGGATGGTCCCCTCGTCGACGTCGATTCCCCATGCCGGCTCTCCCGACCTGATCCGAACGAGGGTGTACTCGTCAGGGCTCATCACGGGAAGGTCGGGGCGCTCACCCACCATCAGAGTCCGAGAGGAGTCCCGCCACGAAACATCGGCGTCGACACTGCCCGACCGATCACCCGACCAGGTTCCGGTTCCAAGTGGCCCCAGGACCAACCAACGAGGACGCTCCTCCACTTCGATATCGACCTTCACCCGAATCCGGTAGAGACCGAGTGTGCCGGCCAGCTCATGCCCCCTCCCCTCGTCGGTCACAAGACCGACCAACTCCTCACCCTTCAATACCCAGAGGATGTGGTCCAGCTTTCCTTGCGGTCCGAGCAGCAGGGACCGCCGGACCTGACCAGGATCGGGGGTTGCGATCTCCTGGCTGATCAGGTCGTTGAGGAACCTCACCGAGTCGGGGCCGGAGAACCAGACGAGATCCACACCTAACGGTGCGATCCAGGTGTTCACCATGAACCCTCGCCGTTCTCTACACGGATTGGGACCCTTTTGGGACCCTGGAAACCTGAGGTTTGGGTATTCACACCGCGGCCAGGTCTTCCAACCACGGTATGGAGAGAATGAGCTCTGAGAACCAGCGGGCCAGGGTGTCGATGTGTCCTGTGAGCATGATCACTCCGAAGGCGGTGAGGAGGATGCCGGAGACGATCGCGATCTGCCTGGAGTAGGGCTTGAGACGACCGAACACCTTGAACATCCCGAGACCGGCAAGGAGGAAGGGCACCCCCAGCCCGAAGGAGTACGCAACCAGCAAGAACGCCCCCCGGACCACGGTTTCCTGAGTCGAGGCCGTGGCGATGATTACAGTCAAGACCGGGCCGATACACGGGGTCCATGCAAAGGCGAAGGCTGCGCCCATCACCGGAGGAGCCCACCGCCCCAACCGGGAGGGCCGGACATCGAGTCGGCGCTCCTGGTTCAACACCCCGAGGAACCCCCGGTTCGATACCGCCATGGCCACCATGAGGAGACCGAAGAAGATGACCACGATGCCGGCGATCCTTGTGAACGTGTTCAAGTTGCGGACCAGAAACTGACTCAGCGATGTCGCCACTGCACCGTATGCGGTGAACACCACGGTGAACCCGGCAATGAATGTCAGGATCACCCTCATCATCCGTCCGGTCGAGTAGTCGCCGGCCTCGAGTTGTGCCGCCGAATAGCCGGACATCATCGACAGATAGCCCGGAAGGAGGGGAAGGACACAAGGCGAGATGAAGGAGATGACCCCTGCACCGAAGGCGATCACCAACTGGAGGACGAAACCGGCTTCGGAGACACCTTCAAACATCGCGGCTCAGTTTGGTACCAAACGCGCAATTAGACGCCGATGTATCGGAAGTCGGCAGTTGTAGTGTCCGACCATGCCAGTCACGATCACCGCCGAGTCACCCGACACCCTGGACGGCCGACAGATCATCGAAGAGCTCGACGACGAGATCGGGCCCATGTATCCGAGAGAGAGCCAACACGGATACAGCATTGAACAGTTGATCTCTGAGCATGTCGCCTTCTTCGTCATCAGGGTGGATGGGCAGCTCGCTGGTTGCGGGGGTGTCCAACTCTACGGGAACGAGTATGGGGAACTCAAGAGGATGTATGTCCGGCCCGCCTTCAGGGGAATGGGGCTGGCGCGAAGCCTCATCGACCGCCTGACCGAGCATGCCCGCGCAGAAGGCGTGACAACCCTGCGTCTGGAGACAGGCATTCATCAGTACGCCGCGATCCACCTGTACAGCAGGATGGGCTTCGTCGAGATTCCACCGTTCGGGTCGTACCAGGTCGACCCGCTCAGTGTCTTCTACCAACGTCGGACATGACCATGATCGGGCAGGAACGGCTGGCTGTCGTCCCATATGAGCCGAGATGGGTCGAGGTCAGATCCAACTTCCTAGCCTGCTCTCGATGAAGCGCTGGCTCGAGCCGTTGATGCCGGTATCACGGTTCACGGCAGCCGACCGGCGGATCACGATCACCATTTGGATAGGTGGGCTTCTTCAGGGGTTCGCCCAAGCCCAGGGAAGTGCATCACTACCATTCACCAGAGACGGGCTGGGTCTCAGCGAAGGCGAGATGAGCCTCCTGTTGGGTCTGGCGCGTCTCGGCGGCTTCTTCGCCCTGCCCCTGGCCTGGATGGCCGACCATCACGGTCGACGACGCCCTTTCCTCATCGCGGCCAGCCTTCTCGTATTGGGGGGATCGACTGCAGGGCTCGCCTCCGAAGCCTGGCACTTCGGGGCCTCGCAGGCTGTCCTCCGCACCGGCACCGCCGCCATCTCAGGGCTGGCGGTGGTGATCCTCGCCGAGACCGTCTCACCGACCATCCGTGCATACGCAATCGCCATCTTCGGTGCCGCGGTCTCCCTCGGCAGCGGGATGGCCCTGCTCGCACTGCCTCTGGCAGACAACGGTGGTGAGTCTTGGCGGGTACCCCATCTGCTCATAGCCGCCGGTGTCCTGCTCATCCCGGCCCTGATCCGTCGTGTTCCCGAGACCCGCATCTACCAGATCGACAAACGCCACGACGGAAAGTGGCGAGAGCTGCTCTCCGGCGAATGGGCGGGGAGATTCTGGAAAATTGTGACCATCGGAATCTTGACATCGGCATTCGGGACTTTCGTGACCGCCTTCTCCACTGAGTGGCTTGTCAACCGTGTGGGACTGGGTACCGGGACCACGGTTCTCATCCTGCTGGCTGGCGGGACCGTGGGTGGGGTCGGCTTCTTTGTCGGTGGCCATCTCGCCGATGCCTGGGGACGTCGGCTCACCTCTATCTTC
>JBGTEJ010000027.1:0-4499 GCA_041747855.1 Acidimicrobiia bacterium
AGAATCCCCTATGAGTCCTAGTGCCTGGGTGGTGATGTCGATTGCCGCCCGATACCAGCCTTTCGCCTCATGGATGATCCAGAGGTCGTCGAGAAGGGTGAGCACCCGGTCCGGGTCGGCGTCTTCCATCCAGTAGAGCCACGTCGTCGCCAGGTTTCCTGCCTCCAGGCTCGCTTCGGTAAGAGCTTTCTCTCGTTCAGTCCCACCGATCTGCGTCGCCATGAGGTTTGCCCGGTCCGCGAAGTACGCAGCGTGGCTTCGCCGCGCTTCCGACAGCCGCTCGGGCGATTCGGCGAGCCGGTCTGCTGCATACTCCTTGATCATCAGGAGCATCGAGAATCGTCGAACATCCCCCCGGTCATCTGAACGGACCAGACTCTTGTCTACGAGCGATCCGACGATGTCGATCGCATCCCGTGAGCCCGTCACGGATTCGAGAGCCTCGAAGGTCGAAGATGTGAATACCGACATCGCCTGGAAGAGGTCGCGTTCGTCGGGGGTGAGCAGCTCGTAGCTCCACCCGATCGCCCCCCACAGGGTTCGCTGCCGGTCCGGGAGGTCGCGTCCTCCCGATCCGAGGACGTCCAGACGGTCACGTATCCGCTTCAGCAACTCAGCCGGGGTGAACACATTGAGTCGGGCCGCGGCAAGCTCTATGGCAAGTGGCAACCCATCGAGACGGAGGACGATCTCTGCGATAGTGGTCGCGTTGTCGTCCGTGATCATGAAGTCGGGTCTCACCGCACGTGCACGATCGAGGAACAGACTCACCGATTCGGCCTCTGCTATCTCGGATGCGGGAGCGGCGGGATTGGCCATCAACATCGGCGGTACCGGGTAGACCTTTTCGGCCCTCACTTTGAGGCTCTCCCTGCTCGTCACCAGCAGTTCGAGGTTCGGCACTCTATGCAGGAGCGAGACGAGTCCGATGCTGGCCCCCAGGACCTGTTCGAAGTTGTCGAGGACGAGCAGCAGATGGCTGTCTCTCAGGCGGGTGGCGAGAACCTCCAGCGGTTCGCCGCTTCCCAGGGCGGCGAGGCCCAAAGTCCGGACCATCGCCTCGTACACACCTTGTGGCGTCGTCTCTACGGAGAGGTCCACGAAGAAGACACCTTCCGGGAACCGGTCGAGTTGTTCGGCAGCCACCTGGAGGGCGAGACGGGTCTTCCCGGCACCGCCGGGCCCGGTGATGGTCAGCAGCCTTGCGGAGGGCGAGTCCATCATCAGCTGGATCGCAGTCAGGTCACTCTCCCTTCCGACGAATTCGGTGGTCTGCTGGGGGAGGTTGTTGCGCCTGCCGTCCAGTGTTCGAGGCGGTGGAAAGCTCGAAGATATGCCGACGGCCGTGACCTGATAGAGACGCTCTGGAGTGGTGAGATCCTTGAGACGATGGAGGCCGAGGTCGATGAGGCCTGTCTCCGTTGGAAGGCGGGTCCGGGCCAGGTCAGCTGTGGTCCCTGAGACAAGGATCTGACCGCCGTGCCCTGCTGCCATGATCCGTGCGGCTCGGTTCATCACCGGGCCGAACAGGTCGTCGCCCCTTTGTTCGGTGTCTCCAGAGTGGAGCCCGATCCTGATACGGATGGGGGTTGATGGATCCCAGGGCTCTGCTCCGAGGTTCTGTTGAGCCGTCACCGCGGCTTGGAACCCGTCCACTGAATCCTCGAATACAGCGATCATGCCGTCCCCGGTCGTCTTCAAGATCCGTCCGTTGCGGTCACTGATGGTCCGAGCCAGGATCTCGTCGTGGCGGGCGAGGGCCTTTGCCATCTGGTCACCGTGCTCCTCCCAGAGACGGGTACTCCCCTCGATGTCGGTGAAGAGGATCGTTTCCACTGGTTACCGGCTCCTTGGCGAACCCGGGGCGGGGCAGGGACGTCGTGGTGGCATGGTGGCGCAACGGTATCAGTCATTCCCGATGCCATGACCCGCAGGAAGGATCCCGAACTCTGCCGTCCTAGAAGGATTCGGGACTTCCGACCTCCGCGTTCGGTGTGGCGGTGGCCGAAGTCACGACGCTCTGGAGGAGCGACAGGGTGGCGTAACCCGCCGATCGACGAAGGCCTGGCGGCACTATCGTCGCGGGCCTCATGGACATTCGGCCCATCACCGAGAACGAGCTCGACGACTACATCACCGCACTCCAATTCGGCTTCTATCAAGACCCACCATCCGCAGCCAGGAAGGAGCGGGCTCGGAGGTCGCTGACCGGATTCGGCCTCGAGAGATGCTGGGCGGCTTTCGACGACGGACGGATGGTCGCGACAGCCGGCTGGATCCCGCAGGACATGGTGGTGCCGGGAGAGCGCACCGTTCCCTGCGCAGGTGTGAGTCGAATAGCAGTCCAACCCACCCATCGCCGCCGCGGCATCCTCACCCGTTTCATCTCCGAGATGCATGACCAGGCCCGATCCGAGGACCGACCGCTGGCGTCCCTCTGGGCCTCGGAGAGTGTCATCTACGGCCGCTTCGGATATGGAGCGGCGACAGGGTTCACCTCGCTTGAGATCAACCCGAAGCGGGCTGGATTCAGGAGTGATGTGCCTGAGCGGGACTACGTCAGGATGGTGACCAGGGACGAAGCGTTGGAGATGTTCCCGACTATCGCTGACCGGGTAGTTCTGGACCGACCCGGCAACCCTCAGATGACCAGGTCATGGTGGGAATTCAGGACTCTCGCCGAACCCGAGACCGGACCCCGACCACGACTCGCCGTCTCCGAGAGCGAGGGTGAGCCGACGGGGTTCGTCGTTTTCACGGTGGACGGCGTCAACGTCTTCGAGGGAGACGCAAAGCTCGAGGTGAAGTCGATCCTCGGAGTCACCCCTGGCGCCTGGGCGGGACTGTGGCACTTCATTCTCAACCACGACCTGGTTTCCAAAGTGATCCATCACATCATGCCGATCGACGACCCCCTCCCCAGCCTCCTAGCCGATTCCCGCCAGGCCAAACTCGAGATGAGCGATGGAATGTGGATACGGGTACTCGATGTTGGTGCCGCATTGGAAGGCCGCGGCTACTCGGCTCCGTTGGACGTGAGCTTCGAGATCACCGATGCAGAAGAGGACTCCTCACGTCGTTGGAGGCTGACCACCGATGGACGCGATACGAAGTGCGAACCGACGGACGGGCAGGCCGACCTGTCTCTCGGTCTGGAAGCCTTGGGTTCGCTCTACCTCGGTCATCCCGGGATGTCGGGGCTCGCCGGTGCCGGTCGGGTGACCGGAGACTTTGAAGCTATCTCCAGGATGGCTCATGCCTTCTCCTGGAGCCCGTTGCCCTTCTGCCCGACCATCTTCTGAAGAGGGGTTCGGCCCGGACGAATTCTTCCGTCCCCGTTCCTCTACTCCGGCGCCTGGTCCTGCATGTTCTCCGGGCGGAATCGGAAGAATGCCCAGAAGAACGCCGAGAGGGCTCCGAACACCACGAGAAGAATGATCACCGTGGTTGTGCTCGATCCGGCCCCAGCCACATAGCCGGAGGCTGAGTTGAGCAGAATGTGGATGAAGGCGAAAGCGGCCAACCCGAGGACGATCATCCAGAACTTCTTGTTCCAAGCCCGAACTCTTTCCCCTGGTAGGAAACGCAGGGGGAGCATCCCGAAGAGTGCCACTTCGAGACCGGCGACGACCACAGTGACCAGGGCTGTCTCCACGATGGGGAGGCCCCCTTCCACCCCTCTGACCAGTGGGAGCACCAGCCATGAGACGATCGAGGCACCGAGGCCGCTGGCCACCGCGATCCCCTCGATACGGCCCTCGTCGATGCGGGACAACTCCCGGGTGAAGCCAAATCCGATGATCAACCCATAAAGGTAGCCAGGCTGGAAGTCGGCCAACCGACTGATAACAACACATGCGATGGCGACCAAGATGGAACCGGGGATCACCAAGACCGTCATCTTGGTCCCACTACTACGGGCCAGCCACCACACGGGCACCAGGAACGCCACCAGAGTCAGGATCAGACCGAGGAAGAGACCGGAGAAGGTGGTCAGGGCATCAGCATGGAACCCGAAGCTGGGGTCGAGGAGACTGTAGATCAGCGCGCTGAGGGCGACGAAGGCCACGAAGCCAAGGCGTGTCTTCCAGAACTGCGGCTTGTCGGACTCGGCTCTCGGTGTGGAGACACCCTCGACTCCTTCTCCCTTGCCGGCGAACAAGCCCCGCAACCGACTCCGGACCGAATCCTTGAATTTGCGGAGGTTGCCGGTTATCTCCTCGTAGTTCTCTTCGAGGGTCGAGTTGAACAACGCAGAGGGGAACGGGACGAGGAGGACGATGCCTGCGGCGAGCACCAGGCTGGTGACGATGACAGCCGGGCTCAGGTTGAACTCGGGGGGTCCGGGCACGGAGCTGGCGAATGTGATGCCTGCTGCCCGGCCCTCCGGGGAAAGGTGGGTGCGGTGCGAGAAGGTAAGTTCTGCGCCGGCCGAGATCTGAGCCTCCCAGCTGATACCGGCCCCGTTGTCGACGGCAACGTCGCACTGGCACAAGTTG
>JBGTEJ010000028.1:0-3493 GCA_041747855.1 Acidimicrobiia bacterium
AACACGTTGTGGAATTGGGTGTCGAAGGATCGTCACGCTCAGCAGAGCGATGGTGGTGTGACCGAGACCGAGGCTGAGGAGCTGGCCCGGTTGCGGCGAGAGGTCGTGGAGCTGCGTCAGCAGCGTGATGTCCTCAAACGATCGGTGGCTCTCTGGGTGAACGAGGCGATGGGCGGCAAGCCGTGATCGACCGGATCGTTACCGAGAGAGCCGATCATGGGATTGCTCATACGGTGTCGTGTCGGGCGTTGGGAGTGTCTGAGTCGTGGTTCTACAAACACAAGGACCGTCCGGTAACTGCCGCGGTGCAGCGTCGCAGGGACCTGGACGAGGCCATCCGGGGGATCTTTAGGGCTCATGACGGGACCTACGGGTCTCCCCGGATCACAGACGAGCTGCGGGAACGGTCCGAATGGGCGACGGTGGGAGAGAACACGGTCGCCCGGCGTATGCGGCTGTTGGGACTGGTTGCTAAACCAGTGATCCGTCGCCGGTCCCTCACCCGACCTGATCGGGCCGCTCCCAAGTTCGTTGACCTGGTCGGCCGGTCGTTCAACCCTCCAGCACCGGACCGGATCTGGTGTGGGGATATGACCGAGGTCAGAACCTGGGAAGGGAACCTGTATGTGGCGACAGTGATCGATCTGTACTCGAGACGACTGTTGGGATATGCCATTGGGAACACCCACAACACCACACTGGTCTGTGACGCTCTAGTGATGGCCTACACAACTAGGGGAGGCAACATCGGTGGGGTGATCATGCACACCGACCGGGGAAGCGAATACACCTCGCACCGGTTCAGCGACCTATGCGCACAGTTCGGGGTCGTTCAGTCGATGTCACGGGCAGGGTCATGTCTGGACAACGCGGTTGCTGAGTCTTTCTTCGCTACCTTCAAAACCGAGATGATCTACCGCAGGGTCCTGACCACCAGAGACATCGCCCGGCGAACGATCATCTCCTGGTTCGACCGTTACAACCGGATCCGACGTCACAGCCACTGCGGCAACCAGCCGCCCATCACATACGAGGAGGCCAACACCACCAGACCCCACGTCGCGTAAACCCCCCTACACGCTTTCGGGGGAGGCCCAGGGCGGTCGGGAGAAAGGTGGGGGGCGGGACCCCGGCGGCCCCACGCCCCTTCAAAGGCTCCTTTCCCATCCGACCGCGGAACAGCCACTCGCGAACCCTCACCGACACCGTCGCGGCAGGCCGACAGATAGCGCGGCGGGACGCGGAAGGCTGAGCAGATGACGGTCGGGAGAAATGTGGGGGGCGGGACCCCGGCGGGAAGGAGGAAGGGAGAGATACTGCCCCCCCATGCGCCCAAAGGAGTCGCGGAAGAGACGGGCGGACCCCGGCGGGAAGAGGAGGGGAGAGATACTGCCCTGGTTCGAGGAAAATCGGGATCTTGGTCACGGTGGAACGCTACTTGGCTGGCGAAGTGTCGTGGAGCGCCGACAACGTCCGTTGATAGCTGGACCACAACACACCGAATCTCCCACTGGTTCAGTGGTCTCGGCCTCATCGGGCCTGTTCGTGTCCCGGGGCAGTAAGGCAATCCCATGATGGGTTCGCAATACCGGATGTCCCGAGGCTGCGAAGGGCCACGGTCCGCCATCGGCGTTCCACGACACTTGCAAGTCTATCTGGTTCTTGCTCGATCCGACTTGGTGAACCCGAACAGCCCCACTGGTGGAGGCGATGTTCGGGGGATGCCTCGTGGCGTGACCTCGACATGAACCCTCCCTTTTCTATGGTGTGCGTGTGTTGCCGGAAATCCCTGATCCTTCGGATTGCACCGGACCTTCATCACCCGTGTGACTAGTCCGTCTGGAATGTGTTGATGGACTCCTTGACCACCGGCCCGACCCTGGTGGCCTGATAGGAGTTGCCCCGGTGGTGCTGTGGGCTCTCGAACCCCTAGGGGTCCGAGGGGGAGTGATAGGCACCACCGGGGCACCCATAGGGTGGCGCATTTGGGTTCGACTTTGTGTGATTGTCTGATGGCTGTCACGTGGTCCCCATCAGTAACGCGGCCCGAGGCGGCCACTGACAAAAAGGAAGCCCCTCGATCTTCGGATCGGGGGGCTTTCAGGTTCCGTCCTGGCGATCCCGCAACAACAGGCGTTACCGTGGGGAGACGATGGCTCATCCAAACGAGACTGTTGTCCGTGCTTTTCTTGGGGCGGTTTTGCGCGATGACATGACCGCAGCGGGCAAGATGGTCGCCGACGACATCGTCTGGCATTTCGCCGGTCACAGTCCGATCTCCGGGGAGTATGCGGGCAGAGACGGGCTATCTGACCTCTCGGCGGCCTATGGGCGGATGTTGAGCGACCGTAGCGCGGAGGAAAGTCTGGACCTGCACGATGTGGTCGCCGACGACGACCACGTCGTGGTGATCTGGACCAGGACCGGCCAGCGAGCCGACGCCCGATTCACTTCCCACGGTGTAGGGGTCTACCACGTCAACGAGGGGAGAATCACCGAGGTGTGGGTGTTCCACGAAGATCAATACGCCTTCGACGCCTTCTACTCCTAGGTGGCCTGCTCCTAGTCAGGGACGCAGCCGAGGGCGGCCCACACTGTTTCCGAGACGGTTGCCTGAGACCGAGCGGTGCCCTCAGCGTTCGTCTAGTACCACTTCGTATCGCTCCACGGAGACGAGTTCCGATCCATCTACGGCCCCGACGGCCTGATCCCGAAGCTTGTCGGCGGCGATCTAAGGCGCTTCAGCCCCGTTCGGTGGGGTCCTGCGGATCGGAATCAATGCCGCGATGACGGTCAGAACTCCGACTCCGACGACCAGGCCGGGAATTACGAGATTCGTCGTCTCGGCGCGCCTCTGTGCGATGTACGCCGAAGCTTCCTCTTCGGTCCCTTCAAACACGACAGTTAGTCGATCCTCCGGGTCAGGGGCCTGCTCGTCGATCTCAAAGACCCGGTGGACCGTGCCGTCGCTCTCCACTGAAAAGTTCAATCCCGACCCATATTCCGACTCCAAACTCCAGACTCCCAGACCCACCAACACCACTAGGCCGCCTAGCACGCCAACCGCGACGCGGCTCGCCCTCGACAACTTCACATGGCTCCCTCTCCTAGTGACGGAACACTACGACACGGCATTGGCATTTGAACCCCACACGGTCGCCCAGTTTGACTGTTGGTGAGCACCACCTCGGCCCAGACACAATCACTCACCGTCAATGAAGGCAATGTGAGGGGCGCTCTTCTGCAGTCTGCGCTACCTAGCCAGACACCTCGATGCTGAACTTGAGACCGGTGAGGTTTGCGTAGAGGTGCCGAACCATTCGAACCGAGCCGAACTCTGGCTCTGATCGCCGGGGGTGCTACCGCTGTGACGGCTGCAGCGGTGACGTGGGCTGTGGCGAGGTCACGGAACGATCCCGAAACCGTGTCGGCGGACGTCTAGATCGAATCCCAACAGCAGTTCTGTGTCGATATCGCCTAGATCTGAGCCGCC
>JBGTEJ010000029.1:0-8711 GCA_041747855.1 Acidimicrobiia bacterium
GGCATGAGTGGGAAGTCGGGTAGGCCGTACCTCTTGACAGGTGCATCGAGCCATTCGAAGCACTTGTCTGCAACCTGGGCCGCGACTTCGGCTCCGAACCCTGCGAACTCGTTGTCCTCGTGGACAATCAGAACTCTCGAGGTCTTCTTCACGGAGGCTTCGATCGTGGGCCAGTCGAGGGGCCGAATCGACCTCAAATCGATCACCTCGGGGTTGATCCCTGCCTCCTCGAGGATGGGGACGGCCTCCACTGCGAAGTGGGCCATGGCGCCGTAGGCGATGATGGTTATGTCCTTCCCGGCATGTCTGATGGCCGCGCTGCCGAGTGGGACCCGATGCTCGCCCTCCGGGAATGGGCCTTTGGCCAACCGGTACAGTTTCTTGGGCTCCATGAACAGGACCGGGTCGGGATCTGCGAATGCTTCGTGGAGCAGACCCTTGAGGTCTGCCGGTGTCGAGGGGATGACGACTTTGAGACCGGGAACGTGTGCGTAGTAAGCCTCGATCGACTGGGAGTGGTACTGGGCACCATGAATCCCGGCCCCGTAGGGGGTACGAATCACGATGGGGACGTTCCACACACCGTCAGACCGGTAGCTGGCGCGTGCCGCTTCGGAGACGATCTGGTCGAACGCCGGGTGGATGTAGTCGGCGAACTGGATCTCCGGGATTGGCCGCAACCCGGTCGCCGACATGCCGATAGCGCAACCGATGATGGACGACTCGGCGATGGGACTGTTGAAACAGCGGTCCTCGCCAAATCTTGCCGTTAGACCCTGGGAAGCCTTGAACACTCCTCCCTTGTCCCGTGCCACGTCTTGACCGAACATCACGGCGTCGTCGTGTTCTTCCAGGATCTCGTGGAGTGTCATGTTGACCGCCGTGATCAGGTTGACTTCAGGCCCGATCACCGTGGGATCCGGTTCGGTCGCCGCAGGGCCGGGTTCAATCACCCTGGCATAGACCCGACTGGTCGGCTCGTCGGGGTCCGGGGCCGACTCGGCACGTTCAACCGCTGCCGCCAGTTCGGCGATGACCTCGGCGTCGAGGGCGGCTTCCTCGTCCTCGGTGATCAAACGGGTCTCGATCAGATATTGGCGAAGACGGCTGACCGGGTCCTTCCTCCGCCATTGCTCCACTTCCTCTCGGGTCCTGTAGAGGGTGTCGTTGTCGTCGGAGGTGTGGGCGTAGTAGCGGTAGGTCTCGGCCTCGATGAGGGTCGGGCCCCCACCGGCGCGCGCTCGCGCCACTGCCTCCTGCATGGTGGCGACCACGGCGAACGGGTCGTTGCCGTCGATGACATGGCCGGGGAACCCGTACCCGGCAGCGCGGTCGGCGACTCGTCCGGCCACCTGCTCGCTCGAGGGGACCGAGATGGCGTACTGGTTGTTCTCGATGACGCAGATCAGGGGGAGTTTGTGGATGCCGGCCCAATTCATTCCCTCGTGCCAGTCTCCTTCGGAGGTTGCCCCTTCGCCGCCGTAGACCACCACCACCGCGTCGGAGCCTTGGATCTTGAGACCGTGAGCGATCCCTGCGGCGTGCGGGAACTGGGTCCCGATCACCGAAGACTGTGTGAATACCCGTCGCTCGCGAGAAGACCAGTGGCTGGGAAGCTGACGGCCACCAGACATCGGGTCGTCCCTCTTGGCGAAGACACCAAGGAAGATCTCGTAAGGCTCGAAACCCCAGGCGAGCGCCACACCCATGTCGCGGTAGTAGGGCAGTAGCCAATCCCTTTCCTTGTCAAGGCCGAACACCGAAGCGACCTGTATCGCTTCATGTCCCGAAGAACCCAGGACGAAGGCGGCACGTCCCTGACGTTGTAGGGCGTACATACGGTCATCGACCCGACGTGCCATGAGCATCAGGCGGTACATCTCGACCACCTGGTCGTCGTTCAGCCCGAGGGCTCGATGATCGGTCAGTTCATTGGCGAGCACTGTCAGTTCCGGTCTTCTCCATGGCGTCGGAACCGGCGCAGGTCGCCGATGTCTCTTATCCGCTCCTCGGCTACATGCTCGGCTGCCTCGTTGGGGTTGATCCCTTCCCGTTCTGCGGTGTCGAGGATGCGCATGGTCGCATCGAAGATCGAGTCGACAAGGTACAGGGCACGGTTCTTCGAATACCCGTGCAACTCGTCGTACACGTTGATCAGTCCGCCGGCGTTGACCACGAAGTCGGGTGCATAGAGGATTCCCCGGTCGGCCAGGCGCTGGGCGTCTTTCTCGGTGGCCAACTGGTTGTTGGCGCTGCCAACCACCGCCGCACAGTTGAGCTCAGGGATGGTGGTCTCGTTTAGTCCTGCGCCGAGGGCACAAGGAGAGAAGATGTCAACTTCGAGCTGATGTATCTGGTTGAGGCCGACAGTCCGAACCCCGTACTTGCCAACTGCGGCGTCGATAGTCGGCTGGTATGAGTCGGCGATGACCACTTCTGCCCGCGCCTCGACCAGCAGTTGCACGAACGCGGACCCGACCTTGCCCACACCCTGGACGGCGAACTTTCGGCCGGCGAGATCTGAAGAGCCCCAGAGCTTCTGGGCGACGGCGCGGGTTGCGGCGTATAGACCCCTGGCGGTGACGGGGGAAGGGTCTCCTGATCCCCCGTGAGCTGTCGAGTTGCCCAGTGCCCATCTGGTCTCTCTCCGGATGAAATCGATGTCGTCGGTGGTGGTGCCCACATCTTCTGCGGTGATGTAGCGGCCCTGCAAGGAGTCGACAATCCGCCCGTATGCCCGAAACAACCGCTCAGATTTGTCGGTGCGGGGATCGCCAATGATCACGGCTTTACCGCCCCCGAGATCCAAACCTGCTGCGGCCGCCTTGTAGCTCATGCCCTTAGACAGGCGAAGAACATCAACCAGAGCTTCTGCCTCGGATTGGTATGGAAAAAAACGAGTCCCGCCGAGGGCGGGACCGAGAGCCGTGCTGTGAATGGCGATGATGGCCTTTAGGCCTGATACCTGGTCGTAGCCGAAGAGGATCTGCTCGTGACCCTCCTTGGCTACCTCATCGAATACGATCAAGGCGCCCTCCTCGTGCATGCCGACTGCATCCGCGCCGATCATACAGTCTTGACGGGTGTGCCACTATGGGAACTTGATCAAGTCTGCGACGCTCAGGGTCTATTCGCCGGACGCGGCAAGCTCAACCGAGCCAGTTCCCGGGTTTGTGCGCGGCTACGGGATACTTCTCCAGGGCCAGCCTCGGGCAGACCTGACCCTCGATTGGGAGGGCCAGCGGCTGATCTGTCCGAGCAACCTCCGCCTTAGAGTCCTCGAGTCGACAGTGGCCTTCTCCAACAGCTTCCGAGGTATGGGTGCTGGGCTGATTCCGGAGGATGCCGCCCGGGCCGCGGCCAGTGAGCTGAAGACCTACCACTGGGCCCACCCGACCCATCGATCCCACATTCTCACTTCGGCCTGGCACGTCCCGGTGCGATGGTTTGCAGGTTTCCATCCTGACGATCAGGAGATCTACGAGGGGGAGTCCGGTATCTCCATAAGGTTCAGGACTCCGATAAGCCACATGAGACAGCGGGTTGACCACACCCTGAACGTGCTCGGTCGCGTCGGGGGGTTCGATGCACCGGCCGAGGAGTTGGGCCGTCTGGCAGAGTGGTTGGGCCCGTTCGATGATGGATCACTGGTGGAGCTCGACTACGGGAGGGTTGCCACCCTTTTCGAGGCGGCCGATCTTGTGGTCGACGACACTTGTGAACTGGTCCATGAGTCGGTTGCCGCTCTCGAGAAGGGTGACATGCTCCGGGCCGGAGAGTGCTATGGCAAGGTCGTGGCGCGGTGGGCCCATGCCTTCAGTCTCAGTTTCTCGAACTGAGGTTCCGGCTCGCATCGCACGCCGGGACCCTTGAACTACCACTAGGTTGCGGCGGGCACCACTGTTCTTAGAACGTGGCCTCCCAGACCCTGGCGGTCCACAGGTAGCGACTACCCCGTTCAGAGATATCGACCAGACGTTCGCGTCGAAGTCGAATCATCACAGGATGCTCGGCAAGACTCGCAGGCAAGGGGATGTTGCGTTCGGTGACCTGACGCAGTGACCCGAACATCGCTTTCGCCCGCTCGAGGATGCTCGTCTCGTCCTGAAGGCTTCCGGTCGGAAGGAGGAGTTTTCCCCCTTTCTTGAGGAACGCCTTGACCTCGGTAAGCATCCGAATCGGAAGCTCGGCACCCGTCGGACCGCCAGCGAGCCCCGAAGGAAACCAACCGGATGCGCTGGCCAGGGTGTCGGGGATTCCGGATATGTCGCCGATCACCAGGTCGGCGGTGACACCTTCGGGGAGAGGTTCGAAGACGCTTCCCTCGAAGAAAGATGTCCGGTCCGCGACTCCCTGGGCTCGAGCGTTCTCTGTTGCCACAGCGAAAGTGTCAGGTGCCGCGTCGATGCCGTAGACATGTTTGGCGCCGAGTCTGGCCGCGATGATCGCCAGCACCCCCGAACCACATCCGACATCTATGACCGTGCTGTTGCTGTCGACTTCGATGGAATCGGCAACCAGAGTCGAAATGGTCGACGGTCTGAAGGTTGCCGGGCCGACCTTGAGGTCGAATGGCCCTAGGCGGCCTTTCCACTGGATGGTCTCGAATTTTGTCATCGCTGAATCCTACTGATGCCGGACGTACATTAGGGCCGGTCTACGGTTTCAGGAATATGAGTCCCTCGTCGAGAATCCCGATCGAGCCGCCCGATGGGTGAGAGGAGCTCTATGGGTCGATGGCTGCTCCTGTCGGCGATGATCACCGTCCTGGTCGGCTGTGGGAGCCCTGTCACCTCTGACACCTCGTCCGTCACCTCCGCCCCGACCACCACACAATCGTCGATGACTTCCCCAACGACGATGACCCCGGACCCCTCCACAATAGTCCCCGACACGACGATCCCTGAAGAGCCCTGGTTCGAGATCGTCATCGCGGGTGGCCAGCCGGTCGGGGGGATCCTCACCATTGAAGTGGGTGTGGGAAATGCTGTACGGCTTCGGGTGACATCTGACACCACCGACCACGTTCACATTCATGGCTACGACTTCATGTTCGATGTGGGTGGTGGAGTCCCGGTCGAGTACACCTTCACAGCCGACGCCTTCGGAATCTTCGAGATCGAGCTGGAGCACACCCACACACCTATTGCGGAGTTGATCGTTCGCTGACCGTTTAGCCGTATCTCCCCGATCGACATACCCTGCGAGGGTGGCGGAATTGACCGAGAGGGTGGCTCGAATCAGGTCATGGCAGGTCGTCGGGCTGGCCGTGGTGTCGATCATTCTGCTGTCCTGTGCTGGCGGCGTCCCCACCGAGCGGCTCCAGGCCGAGGTCGTCATCGAGAACCCCCAGCCCAAACCCTCCTTCACACTCACCGATACCTCAGGTGCGCCCTACGACTTCGCCGAGCGCACCAAGGGAAAGGTGACTCTTCTCTACTTTGGCTATACCTTCTGTCCCGACATCTGCCCGGTGCATCTCGCCCAGATCGCCGAAACCATTCAGACCGACCCAACTCTCGGTCGCAACCTCGAGGTCGTCTTCGTCTCAGTGGACCCTGCCCGTGACACGCCGGAGGTGATCCGCAGCTACCTCAACAGTTTCAGTAGTCGGTTCGTCGGTCTCACCGGCACCGCCGACGAGTTGAGGGTCGCTCAGGAGGCTGCCGGTGTGCCGGTGGCAGTCATGCGAGGTGAGGGCACCGGGTACGCCGTCGACCATGCCGCCTGGGTGATCGCCTACGGGCCGGACGGGCTGAATCACGCCAATTATCCCTTCGGGACCCGACAAGTAGTTTGGGCGAACGACCTCAGGGTCCTGACTGCCATTGCGGCGGTAGGTGAGTGAGACGGACAACGACACTTCTCATGATTGGTCTGGTCTTTGCTGGCTGCGCCCCTACCGGAGAAATACCCAACGTAACCAATGCCAGGATCGGCCAGCCGACCGGTGTCAATGGTGCTCTCTACTTGACCGCCCACGCTTACGGTCAAGGGGACCGGCTGATCTCGGCACGGACGACCGTCGCCCGGGATGTCGAGCTTCATGAGACCGTCATCAACGCTGACGGGACGGCGACCATGCGGGGAGCTGCCTCCTTTGAGCTGCCCGCTCGTGGCTCCCTCACTCTCGAACCCGGCGGTTATCACTTGATGCTCTTCGAAGTCGACAGACTCGAAGTGGGAGACCTGGTGGAGGTGACGTTGATTTGGGAGAATGCCGGGGAGATGACTACCACTGCCGTCGTAGTGGATCCTGCTGAGACCATCATCGAAGAGGGAGAGAACCACGATCATGACTGAGACTCGATAGGTGAGATCCTGATGCTGTGGTGGTGTGTCGCATTGGAGTCTCCCTGGACCTGGACCTGGTCTCCATATCCCGGTGTCTGGTTGGCCACCTTTCTCCCGCTCGGCGGGTATTGGCTGATGGTTCGACGCCGCCCTCCGATCGACAGACGTCGCTTCACATACTTCGCACTCGGAATGCTGGCGTTCTGGGTGGCTTCGGACTGGCCGCTTGGGGTCCTCGGGGCTGGCTACCTGGCCTCAGCTCACATGGCCCAGTTCCTTCTCTACACCCTCGTCTGTGCGCCGCTGCTTCTCCTGGGCACTCCTGAGTGGATGGCGCGGTCGCTTCCGGGCGGTACCAAACGGGCGATGATCTGGCTGGGTGGAGCACCCCTCGTCTGTGCCATCGTTTACAACGTGATCCTCCTGGTGACCCACTCACCGAGCACTGTGGAGGTCCTCCGACGTAGCCAACTCGGGTCCTTCGGAATGGATCTCTTCTGGGTTATCGCCGGTCTCATTCTTTGGCTGCCCGTGCTCTCCCCGCTCCCCGAAGGCAGGTTGAAAGCAGTATGGGGTCGGATGCTCTACCTCTTCGGAACTACAGCCCTGGTGGCGGTCATACCGGCAAGTCTTCTCACCTTCAGTACTACGCCGGTCTATGCCATCTACGAGCTGGCACCCCGAATCGGGGGTATGACGGCACGCGAGGACCAACAGATCGCCGGCATCCTCATGAAACTTGCCACAATCCCGATCGTCTGGGGGACCATCGGGGTCCTCTGGTTCCAGTGGTCGAAGGAGGAGACTGTCCGGGCATGAAATGGGCCATCCTCGCTTCGATTCCATCGCCGCCAGTCAGCGGGTTCAGTATCGGCCCGTTGCGGGTGACTTTCTACGGCATCCTGGTGACACTTGGCGTGGTTGTCGCCTGGATCATCACCAAGCGACGATTCGTCACCCGCGGCGGAGATCCACTCCAGGTCGAGAAGATCATGATGCGGGTCGTCATCTGGGGCTTCATCGGTGCACGGCTCGCCTTTGTGAGCACCAACCTCGATCGATTCGAGGGCGAGTGGTGGAAGGTCATAGCAATCTGGGAGGGGGGAATCGCCCTCTACGGCGGACTGACTGGTGGGATCCTCGCGGCCTGGTGGACATGTCGGAAACTGAAAATCCCGATGTCACTGTTCCTCGACTCGTTGGCGCCAGGTCTCCCAATGGCCCAAGCGATCGGGCGATGGGGGAACTACTTCAACCAGGAGCTCTTCGGCACCCCGTCGAATCTCCCCTGGGCGCTGGAGATCGCGCCTCAATTCCGACCACCCCAGTACGCCCAGTCTGAGACCTTCCACCCCACCTTCCTATATGAGTCCTTGTGGAACTTTGCACTTGCCGGTGCGATCGTCCTGCTGGAGCGCCGATTCCCTGAAAGGCTCCAGGGGAGGCTGATCGGGCTTTACTTCGCCGGCTACGGGTTGATGCGCTTCCTCCTCGAACTGATCCGGACCGATACCAGCTTCCGCTTCTGGGGGTTGAGTCGCAACGGCTGGGTGTCGATCGGCGTGGTCTTGATCGGTGTGCTGATCATGAACTGGAACAGGAAGAGCGCTGGCTCTCTTGACGGGGTCGGAGAGACGGGAACGGAGGAAACGTGATTGTTTGTTCGAACCCCCTCAATGTGAGCCGGGTCGCTCTCTCCGCGCCCCTCTCGCCCGGGCTGGCGTCCGAATAATCCCCCCACGGGTGGGGGGACCAAAGAGTCCGGGTACTCTCCGCGTCATGACCCGTAAAAAAACGGCCCAGCAAGCATTCGCATCTGTCGAGTCAGAACTTCAGGAGATTGCTCTCTGGATGTACGAGAACCCGGAGCTTGCGTACCAGGAGTACGAGGCATCCGCACGGCTGTCGTCGTATCTCGCCGAGCAGGGCTTCGAGGTGACATACCCGGCCTACGGGCTGGACACCGCTTTCGAAGCGAACGTGGGGAGTTCGGGGCCCAGGGTGGTGATCTGCTGCGAGTACGACGCCCTTCCAGGAGTGGGGCACGCATGCGCCCATAATCTGATCGCGACCTCTGCTCTGGGTGCCGGCATCGCCCTGGCCAACCTGGCCGAAGAGTTGGGAATACGGCTGACCATCCTTGGCACACCTGCCGAAGAGGACATCGGTGGGAAAGTCGACCTGATCAACGCTGGGGCATTCGAAGACGTGGCAGCCTCGATCATGGTCCATCCGGTAGGTGACGGCGATGTCGTCGACGCCATCGCGCTGGCGATCCAGGCATTCTCGGTGGAGTATCACGGGCGCGCCTCCCATGCGTCGGGTGCGCCCCAACTCGGGATCAACGCCCTAGACGCCCAGATCCAGGCGTACAACAACGTGTCGACGTTTCGTCAGCACATGCTCCCGTCGGACCG
>JBGTEJ010000030.1:0-6049 GCA_041747855.1 Acidimicrobiia bacterium
TTGATCCATGTAGTCCTTGGCGTCGAACAGGAGACGACCCCAGGTGGGGAAGCTGGAGGGGAATCCGAGACCGAGGAACGACAGTGCCGACTCGGTGATGATCGCCACCGCCACCCCCAGGGCGGCGGCCACCATGACCGGGCTCAAGACATTGGGGAGGATGTGCCGCAACATGATGTTGCGCTTCCTGGTCCCGATGCTTTGGGCGGCCACCACGAATTCCTCCTGCTTGATTGCCAGGACCTGCCCGCGGACAACCCGCGCAGCCTGCATCCAGCTGGTGATCCCGATGATGGAGACCACCATGATGAAGATCCCGGCTTCAGCTCCGAACCTCTCGGCCATCGGGGTTCGGAAAAACATGATCACCACCAGGAGCAAAGGGAGGATGGGCATAGCCAGGAACAGGTCGGTGACCCGCATCAGCGGCCCGTCCAGCTTGCGGAAGAAGCCTGACAGGATGCCAACGGTCGTCCCCACCGTGATGCTCACCAACATGGCCGTGATGCCCACTGAAAGGGAGATCCGCCCCCCGACCAGAACTCGTGCCATGACGTCGCGTCCTATGTTGTCGGTCCCCATCGGGTGCTCCCACGACGGAGACGCGTTGGGAAATCTCGGATTGGGTTTCACCCCATCGCCTGACCACCAGATCGGCCCGAGGAAGCTTGCCACTGCGATTAGGAAGAGGATGATGAGCCCGCTGACGGCACCCTTGTGTCGGCGGAACTGGCGCCAGACATCGCCGCGAAGAGAGCGGTACTTCTCGCCTGTCGGCCCGACTACCACCTGCGCCGTGGGCTCTTCGAGATGCTGGATATCGGCCATCAGTCGTACCTTATCCTCGGGTCGAGTACGCCGTACATGACATCGGCCACCAGGTTGAAGGTGACGATGAGAACAGCGAACATGAATGTCAGGGTCTGCACCATGGGCACGTCGTTGTTGCCTATGGAGACGATCAAGAGAGCGCCGATCCCGTTGATCCGAAAGATCTGCTCGGTGATGATGGCGCCGGCGAAGATGCCCGGCACCTGAAGGGCGATCAGGGTCACCACCGGGATCAGACTGTTGCGGAGCACATGGGCAACCACGACCGTCCGCTCACGCGCTCCCTTGGAGCGGGCAGTGCGGACGTAGTCCTCACCGAGGTTGTCCAGCATGGAGGCCCTCGTGTAGCGGGTGAGGGCGGCAGCGTTGAAGAGGGACAGGACTGCCACTGGCATGATCATCTGTTTGATCTGGAACCAGACGCTGTCCCAGCTGGTCCAGTCGATGACATGGGTGGTGTTGTAGAAAGAGGGCAGCCAGCCCAGAATCACACTGAAGATGATGATCATCAGGAGACCAGTGAAGAATGTCGGGACCGAGTAGCCCAGCATCGTCACGAAGGTCCCGATGTTGTCGAACCACGAATACTGCTTGTACGCGGAGATGACACCGACCGGGATGGCGATGAGGATCCCGATGACGAAGGCGGTTCCCAACACCCAGAGGGTTTGCGGAATCCGCTGCCAGACGACATCCAGGGCCGGGGCACGGGATGCCCAGGAGATGACACGGGCCCGGTTCTCGCAGTCACCGATGCAGACGTTGAACACCGATTCGATGATGTGAAGAGGCTCGTTGATGAACATCAGCTGGAGCCACTTGACGAACCTGATCAGAAAGGGCTCCCCCAGTCCGAGCGCCTCACGGATCTGAGCCCGGACCGACTCAGGAACACTGAGGGGAAGGTTCGAGGTGGGATCTCCCGGGGCGAGCGCGAGGATCGTAAAGATGATGAAGGCGATCGCGATCAGTGTGGGGATCGCTACCAACGCCCTACGAATTATGTATCTGCCCATTGTCCCTCAGTCCGTCCCCACCACTGATTGCGCAGGATATAACGGAGAACCTCCCAGGTCTCCCGGAGGACTCGCCAGTCAGTTGGTTAGCAGTCCGGCGCTCATCGAACGCTTCACTGTTTACTCCTCACCATTTCACGATCACTACGGAGCTGAGCGGGGTTCGGTTCGGTGTCACTGCCCATCGCTTTCCTCAGTCCGTCCACCACTGATTGCGCAGGATAAACGACAGAGAGCCTTCCAGGTTTCCCCGGAAGGCTCTCCTGTCAGTTGGTCAGCAGTCCGGTGCTATTCGCGGAACCAGTCTGCGATGTTCCAGAACTCCGAGTCCCAGCCGTTGAGCACGTTCCAGCCCTGAATCTCGTTGGAGAACGCAGAGGCAGAAGCCCTCCACACCAACGGGATGACAGCGCCGTCACCGACCACCAGGTCGCTCAGCTGCTTGATCAGCTCGTTCCTAGCGTTCTGGTCCGTGGTTTCGGACAACTCGTCGTACAACGCGTCGTACTCGGCGTTCGAGTAGCGCACCAGGTTGGCCCCAGCCCATCCGTTGCTCGACTGCGGGATCTCCGAAGTGGTGTAGCCGGCGAAGTGCGACTGACCACCGGGCAGCGGAACGAAGGTGTACATCTGCATGTCACCCAAGAACGACGTGATGTTGTCGGCTGCGATACCGCCTCCGAAATACACCGTCGCCGGAGTGTTCCGCATCGTGGTCCCGATACCGATCTCCTTCCACCAGGCACCAATCAGGTCCTGGAAGGTCTGGCGTACCGCGTTCTCCGAGGTGTTGTATGTGAACACCAGCGGACCGAACTCCGGATGCACGCGAATTCCGTCTGCGCCAGGCATGTATCCCAAACCATCGAGGATCGCATTGGCTCCCGCGATGTCCTGCGTCAAGCAGAAGTCATGGGTGGTCGACACTGCCGGGGGCGAAGGCCAGACATTGCAGGTGGGTGCACCGGCAACTCCATAGCCGCGCTCGGTCAGGATGTCCCGGTCGAGCGCCATGGACAATGCCTTGACGAACTCGAAGTTGTCGAAGAACACCGGGTGCGGATTGGCACCGTCCATGTAGTCCGACGGAGCGTTGGCCGGATTCCTCGGGTTGCTCTGGTTCAGGTTGATGTGCTCGATGTTGCCGGCGAAGGCGACTTGGAGCGTGCCGTTACCCGCATCCACCATTGGACGCAAGATGTCGGGCGGAACCTGGAGGTTCCACGAGTAGTCGGCTTCCTTGAGGACCAGGGTCCGACGGGCCGCCGCCTCTGCGTCACCACCACCGAGGATCGTCACCGTACCGAAGAACGGCTTGCCGCTGTCGAAGTCGCGGTACATGTCGTTGGCTTCGTACTGGACGGTGTCACCAACCGCAAAGTTGGACACCTTGAACGGACCGGTCCCGATCGGGGCGAAGTTCTGCTCGGTGCATCCAGCGGCCGCAGCACCGAGACAATTCTCGAACTGTGCCTTTTGGATGATCGGGCTGGTCGATCCCACGAATGGCAGGTATGGGAATGCCGTCGGCGACTCGAAGGTGATCTTCACCTCGGTGTCACTGACTGCCTCGACGGTAGCCACCCCGAGGAAAGCACCGGACTGGGCGCAGCCCGAGCCCTCAGCAGTGCAGTACTCGTAGGTGAACACGACGTCTTCGGCAGTGAACGGGGTCCCGTCAGACCAGACCACGCCTTCCTTGAGCGTCCAGGTCACCGACATCAGGTCGGCGGCATGTCCGCCATTCTCCAATGTTGGGACCTCCGCGGCGAGGCGGGGGACGATCTCGGTCTCCGGGCCGAAGTTGGCCAGGGGCTCGATGATCAGCGACGCTGCCATCGTGTCCTTGGTGCCCGACGACAGATAGTTGTTGAGCGTGTCAGGAGCCTGCCACATGATCAGCGTGAGCGGGCCACCCTGACCTCCGGGCTCTGAGCCCGCAGTCGTAGTGGTCTGCCCAGCCGTGGTTGTAGTGGCCGGGGCGACCGTCGTCCCAGTGGTCCCAGTGGGGCTGCAGGCAGCCACCACCATGACCAGGACGGCGAGAGTCCCAACCAGTTTCCGTTTATTCATAGTTTCTTCCTCCGTTACCCGGAACGTACGCCCGGGTAATCCATCCCAGCGTAACAAAGATGCGGTCACTGCGTTGAACGCCCGCCGGAATGTCCCCAATCGTCAGCCGGCGTAGTGGCAAGCCACCCAGCGACCGGGGGACAGCTCACGCCATTCGGGCACGACATCCCGGCACAAGTCGGTGGCGATAGGGCAGCGGGTCCTGAAGACACACCCTGATGGTGGATTGGCCGGGCTGGGGATGTCGCCCTCGAGTATGACCCTCTTTCGGACAGCCTCCACCTCAGGGTCGGGGACCGGCACCGCCGATTGGAGGGCCTTGGTGTATGGATGCTTGGGGTCGTTGTACAGACTCTGGACATCGGCCATCTCCATGATCTTCCCCAGGTACATCACTGCCACCCGATCGGCGATGTGCCGGACCATCGACAGATCGTGGGAGATGAAGAGGTAGGTGAGCCCCAGGGCTCCCTGAAGCTCCTCCAGGAGATTGACCACCTGGGCCTGGATGGAGACATCGAGCGCGGCGATCGGCTCGTCGCAGATGATGAAGTCCGGATTGAGGGCGAGGGCCCGTGCTATCCCGATTCTCTGGCGTTGCCCACCGGAGAACTCGTGGGGATAGCGGTTGGCATGTTTGGGAGCCAGGCCCACCAGGTCGAGTAACTCCCCAACTCTGCGTTGGCGCTCGGCACCTTTGGCTTCCCGATGCTCTTTGAGAGGCTCGGCAATGATCGAGCCGACAGTCATCTTCGGGTTCAGCGATGCGTGCGGGTCCTGGAACACCATCTGCATCCGAGTTCGCATGGGCCTCATCTTCGAGCTCGACAGCCCGACGAGCTCCCGTCCTTCGAACTTGACCGAACCTGCGGTGGCAGTGTCGAGTTGGAGGATGACGCGGCCTGTCGTCGACTTCCCTGATCCACTCTCGCCCACAAGTCCGAGGGTCTCACCTCTCCGGATGTTGAAGTTGACCCCGTCTACGGCCTTGATGGAGCCGACCTGACGTCTGAAGACACCCTTCATGATCGGAAAGTGCTTCTTGAGCCCTTCGACCTCCAAGATGACTTCCCTGATGTCAGTTGGTGCAGTGTCGATGGGTTGGGTGATCTCAGACACCATCTCTGGGTCTCCCCTCGTTGCAGTCCCACCAACACGCGGACCGGTGTCCTTCGCCCACCTGGAACAGGGGCGGGTTCTCTACGAGGCATCGTTCGAAGACGAAAGGACAGCGGGCGGCAAAGGAACAACAAATGGGTGGGTCGTAGAGGTTCGGGGGCTGTCCCTTGATGTTGACCAACTTGCCCCCCTTCTGGTCCAGTCGGGGAATAGACCCGAGGAGTCCTTGCGTGTAGGGGTGCTGTGGCGACTTGTAGAGATCCCGAACGTTCGCTTCCTCGACGATCTGCCCGCCGTACATGACGATGACTCGATCGGCGAGGCCGGCAACGACACCAAGGTCGTGGGTGATCCAAACGACGGCGGTGCCCAACCTTTCACGGAGTTCTTTGATGATTTCGATGATCTGCGCCTGGATGGTCACATCGAGGGCGGTGGTCGGTTCGTCGGCGATGATCACCTGGGGGGAACAAGCCAAAGCCATCGCGATCATGACCCTTTGCCGCATCCCCCCCGAGAACTCGTGTGGGTAGTTCTTCAGACGTTGCCGGCCCCCTGAGATGCCGACCAACTGCAGAAGCTCGATCGCCCGCTTCTGGCGATCCTTGTCGTTGAGGTCGGTGTGGATGCGGAGAGCCTCGGTCAGCTGATAGCCGATGGTCAGAACCGGGTTCAAAGAGGTGAGAGGGTCCTGGAAGATGAAGCCGATCTGAGCGCCCCGAACCTCCCGCAGATCGTCCTTGTCGAGGGTCAGCAGGTCACGACCCTCGAAGATGGCGGTTCCGGCCACGACTTCACCGGGAGGCATCGGAATCAACTTGAGCAGCGACATCATGGTCACGCTCTTGCCCGACCCACTCTCGCCGACCACACCGAGAAACTCCCCGCGGTTCAGCTTGAAGCTGACACCGTTGACGGCGTGGACAACCCCGTCCTGGGTGTTGAACCGGGTTGTGAGGTTGGTGACCTCGATAACCGGTGCTTCCTGAGTCACGCTCCCTGCTTCCGTA
>JBGTEJ010000031.1:0-7518 GCA_041747855.1 Acidimicrobiia bacterium
CGATCGCCGCAGCTCGTTGGAGGAGGGCCTCGTCCTCAGCGATCGAAGGGTCGGTTTCGATGATCGCCTTCAGCCTCATGTACCCACCCTCAGGGTCAGCGGTCCCGGCCACAGCGGTTCTGAGCACTTCGTCGATCACCCTGCCAGGTTATGTCGATCGCCGACCGCTGGCCCCACCGATGATCCGGGATGACGACTCAAGCGGATCAAGACTCCTGTCTTGGTGCCGCCCAGCCCTGGCTGGGCCGTAACCTTGGCCGCATGACCTTCCGCGTGGCCGGTGCACAACTCAACCTCCATGTAGGGGACATCCGCGGCAACGAGGAACTGATCGCAGATGCGATTGCCAGGGCCGAGGCGGAGAAAGCGGACATCCTTCTCACCCCCGAGCTCGCACTCACCGGGTACCCCCCGGAGGACCTGGTCAATCGCACCGACTTCGTCCGGGCCAACAAGGAGGCCGTCGAGCGACTGGCGACAAAGACTGGAAACGTCACTGCGGTGGTCGGGTTCGTCGACACGGCCCCGTCTACTCACTCGGGTGCGATCGATGCGTGGGAACGGAATGTGGCGAATGCAGCCGCCATCCTGCGCGATGGGCGAATCGTCGGTGTCTACCACAAGGTCCTGCTTCCGAACTACGGGGTGTTCGACGAGGATCGCAACTTCTCGCCAGGAACCGACCCCGGGAGGACCTGGACTGTGGGCGGCGTCCGGTTTGGAGTGTCGATCTGCGAGGACATCTGGCTAACCGACGGGCCTCCCGCTGCACAGGTGGCGGCCGGGGCGCGGTTGCTCCTCAACATCAACGCCTCGCCGTTTCACCGGGGCAAGGCTGCGGAAAGGGAGACGATGCTGGCTGAGCGGGCCAGATCGGCCGGAGTGCCGCTGGTGTATCTCAACTTGGTCGGAGGTCAGGACGAGCTCGTCTTCGATGGGGCGTCGGTGGTCTTCGATTCGGACGGTGAATTGATGCATCGATCCCCACAGTTCGAAGAGGACTTCTTCGTCGTGGACCTGGCTCGATCAGACCCGGCTCCGAGCCAGGTCGCCCCTCTCCTCGATCCGGTCGAAGAGGTGTACCGAGCCCTGACCACAGGTCTCGGCGACTACGTGAGAAAGAACGGGTTCAATGGGGTCGTGCTGGGTCTGAGTGGTGGCCTGGACTCGGCGCTGACTGCGACGCTGGCCTCGGATGCCTTAGGCCCGGAGAAGGTTTGGGGGGTTTCTATGCCCTCCCGGTTCTCCTCCCAGCACTCGATCGACGATGCCCGGGACCTGGCGTCGAATCTCGGAATCAGGTTCGACGTGTTGCCCATCGATGATGTCTACCAGTCCCATCTCGACGCCCTCTCCCAACTGTTCACCGGGACAGGTTTCGGTGTCGCTGAAGAGAATCTCCAGGCTCGGGTCCGGGCGGCGATCCTCATGGGCCTGTCCAACAAGTTCGGCCCCATGGTGGTCGCCACCGGCAATAAGTCCGAGATGGCTGTCGGGTACGCCACCATATATGGCGACATGGTCGGCGGTTATGCGGTCCTCAAGGATGTGTTCAAGACCCTCGCCTACGATCTGGCGAAGTGGCGGAATCGCGATGGCGAGGTGATACCGCGGAGCACCATCGAGAAACCGCCATCGGCCGAACTCCGCCCCGACCAGCAGGACACCGACAGCTTGCCCCCATACGAGTTGCTCGACGCCATCCTCGAACGCTACGTCGAACAGGACCTTGGATTGGTCGAGATCATGGGCGATGGGTTCGAGCCGGAGTTGGTTCTCCGAGTTGCTCGAATGGTGGATCGCTCCGAGTACAAGAGGCGACAGTCAGCACCCGGAGTAAAGATCACCACGAAAGCCTTCGGTAGGGACCGTCGTCTGCCTATAACGAATGCCTTCCGACATGGAGAGCCATGACCGTCTCAACAATTCTCATCAACGGCGAGCCTTCTGACGGGCTGATCCCGGTGACCGACTCGTCGGTCCTTCGGGGTGATGGATGCTTCGAAGTCATCCGGGCCTACGGGTCTGTCCTCTTCAGGCTTGAAGACCATCTCGAGCGTCTCGCCAACAGCGCCGCGATGCTGGACATACAGCTTCCCCCGTTGGAGGACATCGCGAAGTGGGCCAGCGATTCGGCCGGCGAGGTCCCGGACTCTGCGGTGCGAATAGTGGTCACACGCGGCCCAAACATTCCCGGGCTCGAAGGCGGCCCTGTGGTGATCGTTTTCGCGCATACCTGGTCCGGGTCCGATCAGCCGGCGCGCTTGTACCCGGTGACCGCTCCCTGGCATGCCGCTGGGGTCGCCTGGGAGTTGGCCGGGGCCAAGATCATCTCTTATGGCCCCAACATGGCGACTTCGAGGACGGCTCAGGGGGCAGGGTTCGACGACGCCCTTCTGCTGTCCTTGGAGGGTGCCATCCTCGAGGGCCCCACATTCTCGGTGGCCTGGGTCGTCGATGGTGTCGTGGAAACCCCTGGCCTCGACTTGGGAATCCTCGACTCGATCACCCGTCGGGTCTTCTTCGAGTTGGCCGGAGGACTCGGGCTCGAAGTTGTGGAGGTGACTGCCGATCTGAACCGTCTCGGAGACGCCTCCGAAGTGATGGCGATTTCGACGATCCGGGAGATCCAACCTGTCTCAGCGGTTGGTGCAAAGACATGGGTTCCAGGCCCTATCACGAAGAACCTGTCCGAGGCTTTCCACGCCATCGTGGGCGTCTGACGGGGAACTCGACCAGTCGGTCGCTCGTTCTTGTTGTGATGCGACGCTTTATCCTGGCCGCCCTGATGATTGCGGTCGTCGGTTGTACCAGCGACGAGCCGCTCCCGACCACGACGACAGAGGGATCCGGAACCTCCGTGCCCTCGGGGGGCGGCGGCGACACATCCTCTACAACCATCCCTGACAATGAGTCGACGACGACCCTTGCGGGACGGGCGGTCGACTCCTACCGGCTCGCCCACAGTGAGGAGACCCTGAACGGCCTCGTGGTGCATCTGGTCATACCCCGTGCGGGCTATACCGACATCGACCTCGAGAACTTCATCAGAGACTTCCGTGCGGCAACCCCGGGACTGTGGGGCGTCCAGCTCTTCGACGACGACGATGCCCAACTTGCCTATTTGGTCTCCGACTCATTGCGGACCGAGGAGCAGCGGACCCTGGTCACCCGACATCACCTGCTGACCCTGACGCAAGGGGAGACGCTCATCTGGCGTGGACCGTTCGCCAGTCTCGGCCAGGTGATCCTCGGCTCATAGAAACAGCGCGGCGACGATCAGGAAGCCCCCGAACCCGACGACGTCGGTGAGGAGTGTGAGGAAGATCGCCGATGCCAGGGCCGGGTCCTGACCGAGTCGCCGTAACAGGAGGGGGATTCCCGAACCTGCGACCGATCCGATGATCAAGTTCATCATCATGGCGAAGCCGACCACCAGGGCAACCGTCAAAGGATCCGACTGGTTCTTGAAGAGTCCAGCGGAGAGGAGGGTGAATGTGATTGCCCCGGCGGGCACGGCCAGCGTGATCCCGGTCATCACCCCGATTCCGATTTGACGCTTGAGAATCGCCCGGACCTGGGAACCGGGGACGTCGTCTGAGGCCAGCGAACGGATCATGACTGCCAGGCTCTGGTTGCCACCGTTTGCTCCGATGAGTGCAACGAGGGGCATCAAGGCGGCAAGGACCGGTTCTCTGCTGATCACACCCGTCTGTGTCTCGACGATGAAGGCCACTACCAGGGCGAGCAGGAGACTGAGCAGCAGCCATGGGGCCCTCATCCGGAAAGAGATGGTGATGTCGGTGTAGACGGTCTCGCCGACACCGGCACCCATCGCCGCAGCGAAGTCTTCAGTGGCCTCGTCTTGGACTGCTTCGATCACGGCTTCCGTGGTGACCATCCCAACCAGGACGCCGGCATCGTCAACTACCGGCACACCGAAGAAGTGGTACCTCTGGCAGATTTCGGCTACCTCCTCCCGGTCGGTGTGGACATTCACCGAAACCGGGTCACGGAACATCACGTCGGCGAGTGGCGAACCCGGTCTCCTGAAGACCAGGTCGCGGAATGAGATGACCCCAGCCAGTCGGTCATGGTCGTCGACGACATATACATAAGACAGGTCCTCGTACTGGTCGTGGAGTTGGCGGATCCGCTCGATGGCCTCCCCGGTCGTGAGGCCCAGAGGCAGCTTGGCTATGTCGGTGGTCATCAGTCCGCCCGCGCTATCGGACGGGAAAGCCATCAGACCTCGGACCTCCTCTTCGGCCTCGTCCCCCATGGCGGCGAGCAGGTCTTCCTGGGCATCCACGTCGAACTCGCTGAGGAGGTCGGCGGCAGCGTCCCCGGTCATCTCGCTCAGGGCGGCGGCGAGGGTTTTCACCGGCATGTCCTCGACCAGTTCGGCAGCCAGTTCAGGGGAGATCTCTTCGAGTACTTCAGCGGCCTCTTGGGCGTCCAAACCGGCGAGGAGTCCGGCAGCGTCCTCCTCGTCGAGTTGCTCCAAGACGTCTGCGGCATCCCCGGGAAGGGACCCCGCCAGGGCCTCCCACTCTTCGGGGTTCGACTCGAGGTAGTCGGCAACCTCCTCGGGCTCGCGTCGGGCGAGGTCGAGAAGGGTCTTGGCAAGTTGGCGCGGGCTTCTAAGCCGGAGTCTCATCTAGTCCCCCCGTGGAACGGGTAGCCCCGACAGATTATCTTCAACGGGAAGACCCGGTGAGACCTATTCGTATGCCCTCACCGCTTTGACGGTGAGAGTGAACGTTCCGGCCGGCGCCTCGTAAGAAACTTGGTCCCCCACTTTGGCCCCGATCAGGGAGGCACCGAGAGGGCTGGAAGGTGAGGCCAGCAGCATCCCCGGGATTTTGTTCTCCTGAGGGGCCACGAAATACTCCATCTCGTCGCCATCGGAATCGACGACGGTGGCAACACACCCGACATCCACGGTGTCGGAGGTCTCTACCACACGTACCGCCGCAGTCTTGATCAGATACTCGAGTTGGCGGATGCGCGCCTCCATAAGGCCCTGGGCATTCTTGGCAGCGTCGTAGTCGGCATTTTCCCGAAGGTCCCCATGTGACCGCGCCTCAGCGATTCGCTCTTCCATCTCACGGCGCCCATCCGTCTTGAGCTGTTCCAATTCGGCGACAGTCTTGGCCATGGCGGCCGGAGTCAGGAAGGTGGTTTGATCATTCTCGGACATGAGGCAATGGAGGGTAAACAGGGTGGGCGCCTAGGGCTGTCGCTTTCGGGTTGCTCTTTGGATAGGAGGTATTCCTGGACGCTCCTACAGTCATCGCATCTTGTTCCAGCCAATCCCAACCTCGCGCCTTCTGATCCGTCCCGTGCGAGCCAGCGACGCCGATGCGCTGCATCAGAGGCGAAACCATCCGGACGCTGCCCGCTACCAAAACTGGCAGCTCCCATACCCGCGTGAGAGGGTCGACGAGTTGGTTGCCGAGCTCGTCGATATGGTCGGACCCGAGAACGACGAATGGTGGATGGCGACACTCGAGGAGGCGAGAACGCGGACGGTCGTTGGCGATGTCGTGGTCCATCTCACGCTGGATGGTCGGAGCGCTGAGATCGGTTACACGCTCCACCCCGACTTTTGGGGCAAGGGGTACGCCGTTGAGGCTGTGTCCGCACTGGTCCGGTATCTGTTCGATGACCTGGGCGTGACCAGGATCTTTGGCATGCTCTATCCCGACAACATCGCTTCCGCAATGGTCCTGGAGAGGGTCGGGATGCTCTTCGAGGGTCACACCCGTGGATCTTTCTGGTTGGGGGACGAGAACTCGGACGACTGGATCTACGGAATGCTCAGGTCCGACTGGGAGACCTGGGTGGCCCGCCCTCACACTTCACCTGAGTCGGTCACGCTGGAAGACGTCACCTCCGACAACCTCGGCGCGGTCATGCGACTTCGCACCCACCACTCACAGGAACGCATGGTTGCCCCGATGGCCTGGACCGTGGCCCAGTACGCCTTCCCCGACGAGGAGAATGGGGCACCGGTTGTACCTTGGCTCAAGACCATCGTGGCCGACGGTGACATTGTCGGTGCGGTGATGCTGACGCTCCAGACCGAGCATCACAACGAGCCCTACCTGTGGCGTCTGCTGATTGATCGTCTCCATCAACGGAGAGGGATCGGACGAACCGCGCTGGGCCTCGTGTTCGAAGAATTGACCGGCCAGGGCGCCGGGTCCGTAGTGGTCAGTTGGGTCGATGGAAAAGGGTCGCCCCGGAACTTCTACACCGGGCTCGGATTTGTACCGACCGGCGAGATCGAACACGGTGAAGTGGTGGCGAGAAAGCAGCTCTAGCCTTACAGGCGTGAAAAAAGAGTCCGGCTCCCTGCCCCACGCCTCACTCTCCCTCGCTTGGCGTCGGTGGGCCCCTTTACGAGTGGCGGGATGATGGACCAGCAAGAGAGATTGGAAACTATTGCCGAAGCGCTCTCGATTCCGAGGGCCCGTCGTCACATCTTCCTCTGCGCCGATCAAACAAACCCGAAGTGTGCATCCCGGGAGGAGACCCACGAACTATGGACTCACCTCAAGGTCCGTCTGAACCAGCTAGGTCTCAGTTCCAATCCGCCGTCCTGGTACGGAGACGAGAACAGGGAGCCCTATCCGGTCCCACCCGGTGAGGGCAGCGTGCTTCGCAGCAAGGTCGATTGCCTGAGAATCTGCGAGGCCGGCTGCATCGCAGTCGTCTACCCAGAAGGCACCTGGTATGCCGGTCTCGACAAGGAGAAATTGGACCGGGTCATCGACGAGCATCTGATCGGCGGGGTGCCGGTTGGCGAACTCATCTTCACCAGGGGAGACTTGTCGTAATGAGATGGCTGAAACCGCTCACCCTGATCTGGATTCTGTGGCGGCTCCTGGTTCCGCCACTGAGACCACGCTTTAGACCACCACAAGAACACCCCTGGCGACTCGCAGGTCGCACCGTCTTCGTTGCTGACCAGGAGTTCCTGGTGCGTGACACCGGTCCCTCCGAAGGAAGACCTCTCCTACTCATTCATGGGCTCGGTGGGTCCTCATTGAGTGAGTGGTATCAGGTGGCCCCCAAGCTGGCCACCCAAAGGAGGGTCATACTCATCGACCATCGCAGCCACGGTTTGTCACCGCTAGCCAGTGGCCGATACGACGTGGAGGATGTCGCCGACGATATCGCCGGAATCCTCGATGCTCTTGAACTGGGGGTCGTCGATGTGGCCGGCTATTCGATGGGTGGAACGATTGCCCAGGTCCTGGCAATACGCCATCCTCAGCGAGTCGACAAACTCGCCTTGATCGCCACCTTCTCGTCGTTCCCTGAGCGTCGTCGAGTCTGGTTGCGGTTGGCTGCCATCCTCACCCGGGCCTGGGAGCGGCTCACCGGTCTGGGAACCCCGGAGGTGCGGGCAGGATATCTCCTGGCTGCGGGTGCGGTCGAGCGACGGCACGCCCGTTGGTTGTGGGAGGAGACCCACCGCAGGAATTCCGATGCGGCAACGGAGGCGAC
>JBGTEJ010000032.1:0-61751 GCA_041747855.1 Acidimicrobiia bacterium
CCCAGTACGACCCGTTCTTACCACTCGTGGTCGCAGGTATGGCCGGACACGACCTCGACCTGGGCACGGCCATCGCATTGGCCTTCCCCCGTTCACCCATGGTCCTCGCCTACACCTCTTGGGACCTGGCCAGACTCACCAAGGGGAGATTCATCCTCGGTCTGGGGACTCAGGTCAGGGCCCATGTCACCAGGAGATTTAGCACCGAGTGGGGACAGCCGACCGAGCGTCTTCGAGACTACATCCTCTCCCTGCGGGCCATTTGGGATGGATGGCAAACCTCTTCACCGCTCAGGTACGACGGGGAGTTCTACAAGTTCTCGCTGATGACACCGTTCTTCGACCCGGGCCCAATCGCACATCCTGAGATCCCGGTCTACATCGCCGGTGTCGGGCCCCACCTGAGTCGGATGGCGGGCGAGATCTGTGACGGTTTCCATGTGCACCCCTTCCACACCGCGGCCTATCTCGATGAGGTGGTGCTACCCCAGATCGAGAAGGGAGCTGTCTCCGCCGGTCGGGAGTTGGGTGATGTGACCCGGGCGACCACGGTCTTCGTGGTCACGGGTCGGGACCAAGCGGAGATGGAGCAAGCGATGGGCCCTGTCCGTCAACAGATCGCCTTCTACGGATCGACACCGTCCTATCACCCGGTCCTGGAGGCAAGCGGCTCGGACATCGGGCCGAAACTGCACGATATGTCCCGGAGGAAGCAGTGGGCCGAGATGGCAGGTCTCATCTCCGATGATCTGGTTGCCGAGGTCGGAGTGGTCGCCCCAATCGACCAACTCGGCTCGGCGATCAAGTCGAAGTACGGCAGTCGGGTTCAGCGGGTGGGCTTGTACGCGATGGGTGGCGCCTTGGGCGACCATGACGCCTTGACACAGGTGATAGCCGACATCAAGGCTTAGAAGGCGATCGCCGCTGTAGTCTCGACTCGCGGGTCGCGTGCGGTGTGACGGTGGTCGCCGTCCACTCCGATGACCGACATGGGCCCCCAGCCCGGTTGCGGTTTTTCCGTGACCTGAATTTGATGGCCCCTGGCCCTCAGGTCATTCACGACCGTCTCGGACAGACCGGGTTCGCACATCAGTTGAGAGCCGGTGCCCGGGCCGAAGTCGGTCATGGACCACCGTGGTGACCCCTGTGCTGTCCCCACATCCTGGCCGCCTCGTACCACCCGGGCGGCCATCTGAGCCACCAACTGCGGTTGGATGTCGCCTCCTCTGGTTCCGATGGACCATGCAGGCTGATCCCCATGTGTCCAGAGTGTGGGGGAGAGGGTGTGTAGCGGCCGCTTGCCCGGGCCTAGCTCATTGGGGTGCCCGGGGATGAGGTTGAATCCGAGACCCCGGTCCTGAAGCAGGAATCCGGAACGGGCCGCACCGAACGGCGAGCCGAGCCCCCGGTAGTTCGACTGGATGATCGAGACCAACATGCCGTCGTCGTCGGCGGTGCACATGTAGGCAGTGCTGCCGAGACCGCCCATGGAGGCTGGCCAGACCCCGGAGGTTGGCTGGATGGTCTTCGAGAGGCTCTCGAGTCGCATGCGGGACACCATCTCATCCGGGTCCAATCTCCCGAATCTGATGTCGGACACGAGATCGTCGCGCTCCCATGCCAGACACCGATACGACTCGATCAGGAGATGCCACCACATAGGATCGTCAGTGTCGTCAGGAGGGTCGAGCATCTCGAACACGGCGAGGGAGGCGGGGCCGAGATATCCCTGTGAGTTTGGGGGAGTTGTCCAGGCCGTGTGTCCGAACACTTCGACCCCGAGTGGGTCGATCCATTCCGCCTGCGATCGGGCCAGGTCGTCGGTGGTGATCAGACCGTCGACCGCTTCGATGATGTCGGTGCCCGCCTGGCCCAGGTAGAAGGTGTTCCGATCTCCCGATGTGGCCAGGTCCGCCAGGGTGGCGGCGAGGTCTTCACGGGTGACCCGCGAACCTTTCGCCACGGGGATACCGCTCGGGAAGAAGTCGGACACCGCAAGGTTTTGCCGATACCTGTCGGCCTGGCGAAGGAAGGATCCTGCCAGCTCGTCGGACACGGTGAATCCTCCAGACGCCAGATCTATGGCCGGTGTCAGAAGCGAGTGCAGGTCTTTCGATCCCAGTTTGTCGCAGAGTGTGACCAGACCATCCACACCTCCGGGAATGGATGCCACAGTCGGGTGGTCCAGGGGGATCGAGGTCAGGCCGGCGTCTCTGAGTCGACTCGCGTCGATGTTGCTCCCTGAGTGCCCGGAGGAATTGAGGGTTTTCGGTCGGTCCCAACCCGGTTGATGCACCAATGCGAAGAGATCACCCCCGAGACCACAGGTCTCGGGTGCCACAACGCCTTGGGCGGCCACCACCGCGATGGCGGCGTCGACTGCATTGCCACCCTCGGACAGGACCCTGTGTCCTGCCTCAGTGGCCAGGTGATGGGGTGCGCTGACCGCCTTCACTCGTCGCGGAGATCGGGTAGGAACCGGTTGAGGGCGTCGAGCACGGCTCTCACCACCGCCCGGGTCTCATCATCCTCGGCATAGGCGCATCCGATGAGCATCCTCTCGGCCGCCTCACTGACCAGGACGACCTGGGCGATTGCCACTCTGCGACTTCCCAGAGTCGGAACATCCATCGAGCCTATGGCTAGGGCCACCCCTGGGTTGATCCCCTGACGGATCGCCCCGAGAGTGGCTTCGGCGATCAGACGCGGTTTAGTGGCAAGGGCGGCCGCACCGGCGGCGCGTCCGAGGAGGAGGCTGTCATGCCAACGGAGGGTGACGGTCACTTCGGCGCGTGGTCCCTCCATCGCTTCGGACACGTCCACCAGGGCTGGTCGAAGTCCTCCGTCGAGATCGGCGTCGGCGAGCTGGACCACCGAAATCACTCTCCGGTCGATGTTGAGTCCGAAGAGGGCTTGTCCGAGAGACTGAACGTCGCGCACCAGGTGCTTGGGAACCTTGTTCGATCGCGCCAGCACATGGATCTCGTCGATGTGACCATTGGCCGCCACCACTCTGGCCGCTTCGACCCCATCCAAGCGATTGATCTTGTCCTGGAGCGAACGGAAGTCCATCACCACTCAGAGTACCGCCTCACCACACCGTCCAGCGTCGCTTAACCGCCTTTCCTCTTGTGACAGTGTGGATGGAGGTCTAGATTGGGTGGTGCTGGGAGCAACGACTGTTAGTGGGGCGATCGGTCTCTGACCGTTTGCCAGTTTTGTCGCCGGCGGGCGAAGTCAGGGGCCATTTGACATGTGAAGGGTTTCCGATCCGCAAGGGTCGGAAGCAGGGGTGAGTCCGACGTCGGCTTCAGCATTGCAATTACGCCCAACTACCTAGCGGAGCGGATGACCGTTGTCATGCAATGACAACGCAAATCGAAAACCGAAGGGTGAGCGTTTCGAGTATGAAGACCCTTATGGTCCGGATTCTCAAGGCTGTCGCCGGTGTTGGCGCTTTTGTCGCCGCAGGATCGGCCAGCGCTCGTATCAACTGATGTCAACGACTTCAAAGATCGGCTGAGGTAAAGACGTCGGCTCACCACTTCTGTCGGGCAACATGTCCAGTGGGGTCCCATGAGGTTGATGAGGCTTAACAATCTGGGTCGGCGATACAACCGACTCGAACCAGGGCTACAGCGGAGGCTCCGGATCGCTGTTCCTTATTCGGCGTTGGGCATCGTCGCGCTCATCGCTTCCTATTTCCTGTCGGGACCACCCGATTGGCCTATCTGGATCCTCTTCGCGTTCCTCTTCGTTCTGCTGGAACTTTTCACTGTCGAAGTCAACGATCGACTCTTCCAATCCTCTTCGATCATGGTGGTGATGACCGCCGGTGTCATCTTTGCCCTGCATGATGCCTACTCGGCCACCTTCGGGATGGCTCTCATGGCCGCGGCCGGTGCCTTTGTCCCCACTGACTTCAAGGAGCGTCGCTGGTTCCAACCGATGGCCAACTTTGGTCAGATGGTTCTCACCGCTGTCGTCGCGGGCCTGATCTTGGACATCAACCTCGCGCCCTCGCTGGTGGGCGGGCTCAACACCGGAATTCTGCTTCGAGTGGCAGTCGCCTCTGCCCTGGCCGCCCTCGCCTATGTCACGGTCAACAACGTCCTTGTGCGCAAGGCGGTCAAGACCGTTTATGGGAACGACCGTCTTGAGCCCTGGTCCCAGATGCATGTCCTGTTCACCGGTCAGGTGACGATGGGTTTGCTCGGTGGTCTCATCGGCGCCGCCTATCTGATCGCCGATGCCCCCGCGGTCTTGATTCTGATGGTGGCGGTCTATGCCATCGGACACATGTCGTTGTACGCCTTCTCCCAACTCCGCAATTCCCATCTCTCGGCGATCAAAGGCTTCGTCAAGACCCTCGAGGCCAAGGACATGTACACCAGGGGACACACCGAGCGGGTCGCCTTCTTCGCCGAGCTCATCGGTGAAGAGCTGGCTTTCACCGGTACCCAGTTGGAGACGATCAAGTGGGCGGCCCTGATCCATGACCTGGGCAAACTGGCGGTCCCCACCGAGTTGATCCGGAAACGGGGACGTCTCGACGATGACGAGTATGCCGACATGAAGGCCCATGCCCATCTCGTCGAGGAGATCCTTGCCGAGGTCGACTTCCTCCAGCCGATGGTGGACATTGCGTCCGGTCATCACAGTCATTACGACGGCAAGGGGTATGGCGGAAGGGGTCACAACGAGGGTCACGCACCGAGTCTGGAGGCCTGTATCGTGGCCGTAGCCGACGCCTTCGACGCGATGACCTCGGCGAGACCCTACCGGATGGCCCTCTCCCAGCAATACGCCATCGGTGAGTTGCGGAAGAACTCGGGTGGTCAGTTCCACCCCGATGTCGTAGACGCCTTCGAGAAGGCGCTGGTCAAGACAGGGAACACCTGGGGTGCCCCACACGTCGACGACGAGGAGATGGCCCGTCGTCTCGCCGAAGAGCCGGAGCTGACTCTCCGTGGCTAATTGGAACAACAGAGCGGTGGCCACGCTCTCTTTGACGTTCCCATTGATCGCCGGTGGTTTCGGGGTCTATGCGGCGACGTTGGCAACCACCGATCATCTGCATTTGGTCCTAGCCGCCACACTGCTCGCCGTCGCCTCCATGGTCGGTGTTGCTGCCTCCAACTCGGGTAATCGGTTCACAACTGGTCTGGCCGTCGCGGCCGCCATTCCCTTCGTCTTCCCTGAGAAGATCATCGATCAAGCCGGGAAGGCGGTCTTCTCCGGGGTTGATATGGCTGGGACAGTGGCTGTCTACGGGGTTGGCCTTGCCGTGGTATGGGTACTTCGATTCGCCAGGGGCGAGGACCATGCCGAGCTGTTCCCGTTGATGGCCCGCCGTCTCGGGGGTTATGTCACCTATGTGGTGGTCTATTCGGCACTCCGTGTGGGCCGTTTCGCCGAACTCAGAGGAGATGTTGGCGACCTAGTTCCGTTCGTGATCGCCCTGATCGCCTGGCTCGGGGTAGAGGTGATCATCCGGGCCCTCCTCGTCTTCGGGCGCAGGGAGCTGTCCCGATCCTATTTGGCGAGGGCACTCCTCCAGGACCTCAATGTGTTCGTCGGTCTGGTCCTCACCGGTGCCCTGTTCGGCGAGTTGTATCCGCCCCTCAAATGGTGGGCGCTTCCGATAGCCCTGCTGCCTTATTCCCTGGCCCACTCTGCCTTCCGAAGGTTTCAGGAGACCAAGGTCACTTACAAGCAGACCATTCGTGCCCTTGCCCGGATACCGGAAGTTTCCGGTCTGGGAGTCGACGGGCATGCCGACCGCACCACCGACCTTGCCTCGTCCATCGCCAAGGAGCTCGGGCTGGGCCCGACAACGGTTGAGCATGTCGAGTTCGCCGCGCTCATGCATGACATCGGTCGGGTCAGCCTGAATGAGCCGCAGGTGCTCAGGATGGGGTACACCGACGACGACATCGCTCGATGGAGTGCTGAGATCATCGCCGAGTCCCCGTATCTGGAGAAGGTGGCCGACCATGTGCGGGCCCAGTACGAGCCGTATCGGAGACCGGGCGAACAGGACGATCCAACGATTTCGATTGTCTCCCGGATAGTCAAGGTCGCCGCCGCCTACGACTGGAGGGTCCATCAGGAGAAGTCGAGCCCGCTTCAGGCGCTTGAAGCCCTCCACGCTGGCGCCGCCTACGACTACGACCCCGACGTGGTGGCCTCCCTCCGTCGTCTCCTCGAGTCCCGAGGCAAGCTCAAGCCAACCAGAGTCTGACGGGCCCGAAACCATGGCCCGGCGTGGCCCCACTTATCCTTCGCTCGTGCCCGCCCCTTCAGAGCGTCTCGACTCACGCGTCGTTGCCCTGGCCATCGGGGCGTTGGTCGCCTTCTCGGCCAACTCGATCCTCGCCCGACTGGCCCTCGGCGGCGGGCTCACCGATGCCGCGTCTTATGGGACCATTCGAATTGCCAGTGGTGCCCTCACGCTGGCGGTGATCCTCCGGGCCCGTAGGGGTTCGCTGGCCGGGTCGTGGGTATCCGCACTCCTCCTCGCCCTCTATGCCGCCCCGTTCTCCTTCGCCTACCTCGAACTCACCGCCGGGACGGGAGCATTGATACTGTTCGGATCGGTCCAGGCAACGATGATCGGCACCGGGGTGGTGCGTGGGGACCGTCCTTCTGCAGCCGAATGGCTCGGGCTGTTCGCCGCCGTGGCAGGTCTGGTTTGGCTGGTATCGCCGGGTGTCGACCGGGCCCCTCTATCCGGGGCAGTGCTCATGGCCGTGGCCGGGGTGGCCTGGGGTGGCTATTCGCTGCGGGGACGTCGCGCCACAGACCCTCTGGCCGCGACCGCAGGCAACTTCCTTCGCGCCCTTCCCTTCATGCTCGTGGTGTCGGCGGTCGCGGTCCCGTCCTTTTCGGTGACCACCAGCGGAGTGGGGTACGCCGTGCTTTCGGGGGCCGTCGCCTCCGGTCTCGGTTATGTCGTCTGGTATGCCGCCTTGCCTGGTCTGACTGCCACCCGGGCCTCGATCATCCAACTGGCGGTGCCTGCACTGACCGCATGGGCGGGAGTCCTCATCCTGGCAGAGGACGTGACTCTTCGGTTGGTCCTCGCCGGAACTGTCATCCTTGGGGGAGTGGCATTGGCCACGTTTGGATGGTCGCGCGATAGGTGAGAAAAGGGCCGGACTCCGTCCGGCGCCCCCCTCGACCTCGCTTCCGCTTCGGTCGGTCCCCCCGTGAACGGGGGGACAGTAGGGCCGGACTCCGTCCGGCGCCCCCCTCGACCTCGCTTCCGCTTCGGTCGGTCCCCCCGTGAACGGGGGGATAGTAGGGCCGGACTCCGTCCGGCGCCCCCCTCGACCTCGCTACCGCTTCGGTCGGTCCCCCCGTGAACGGGAGACACGACCACCACCTTCCGCATCTCAAACGTCGGTGGGGCGGTGGGCCGAGCCCGACTGGGCACGTGCGCCGTGTTTGAACCAGCGTCTCGGACGTCGCAGCTCGTGCTCCAGGAATAGCCCCAGACCAAGGGCGAGGAAGATGTCACCGAGACTGATCACCTCCCCGATTCCGACCAGCCGGAGCGGGATCACGTCGGCGAAGAAGGTGAGTCGGGACGTCTCATCGAGCAGTACATGCTTGAAAGACGCCGTCAGGTCAGGTTCGACCACGGTGAAGCCACTGGCCACCCATGCCGCCTCGGAGAGAACCGGCATTCCGCCGTTCAAGGCGATCACCATGAAGTTCATCATCACACCGAGTCCCGCAATCCACATCCCGGGCTTTTTCCGATTGGTCCAGACAAGCGCCAGCAGCAGAAGGAAGGAGGCGAGGACCATGCCGAGGCCGACACTGTCGACGGACCCGTCATTTGGAAGCCAGTTGGTCCCGATCTGGAGTCCGAGCGCAATGAAGAGCAACCACCATGCTTTCAGCTCTATGTCGCCCAGGTTGACCAGGCGACCACCCCGAAACACTGCTACAACCAGTGCGAGAAAGAGGACCACCGCTAGCCATAGCATGATGGGCGACGGTATCAGAGTGCTGAGGCTTACAGAGAGGGACACCCCATGACGGTTCGGCTCGACGCTGGCTCTGGGAGGGCTGTGATCACCATCGACGACCAGGAACGGCGAAACCCGCTGTCGGTGGCCACCATGTCCGGGCTCCTCAAAGCGACCTCCGACGCCGTCGCCGACTCCGAGGTGAAGGTCATCGTCTTCACGGGCGCCGGGGAGAAGGCCTTCTCCGCGGGTGGCGACCTCTCCGGCTCATTCGCCGACGACGCTTTGGGCCTTCACCAGGCGCGTGGGGTGCTTGCCGAGCTCTTCCGTCTCATGGTGAGGGGCGGCAAGCCGACGGTGGCCAGGGTCAACGGAGACGCTCTGGCGGGTGGGTTCGGTCTTGCGGTGGCCTGCGACATCACTATCTCCGTTGACGACGCCCGACTGGGAGTCCCCGAGATCGGCGTCGGACTGTGGCCGATGATGATTTCGGCGGTCCTCCTTAGGGCAATGCCCCGTAAGGCTGTGCTTGAGATGATGCTCACCGGGCGACTCGTAACACCCGATGAGGCATTGAAGCTCGGAGCTATCACCCGGGTTGTCACTCGGGACGGTCTCGACGCCGCGGTCGATGAGATCGTGTCGTCCCTCTTGGCGAGTTCGCCCGCCACGATCGCTCTCGGCCGGGACTCGTTCTACGGGATGACCGACATCGATTTCGACACTGCGTTGGACCGTCTCCAGGGCGGGTTGACGTCGGTGTTGCTCACCCAAGACGCTTCTGAAGGTGTGAAAGCCTTCATCGAGAAGAGATCCCCGGAGTGGACCGGCCGATGATGTCGGTTTAGCGGCGGGTTCTATCTAGCCTGCCAGAGGGTGAAACGACGGGCACAAATTCTGGGGTGGACGCTCATCTGGAGTGGCGTCCTGGTGATTGGCTATGTCGGCTGGCAACTCTTGGTAACCGACTTCCTGAACACCGGGATCCAGGCCCGAGAACAGACCGATCTGCGGGAAGTGATCACCGAGAACCCCCTCGCTGTCGAGGAACTGGACCCCGCCGACTTGCTGCAGGGACGGCCCTTGCCCCCCGACACCCCGTCTGTGGTCAACTTCACATCCGAGACTTCGTCTGAGGAGGGGGAGTCTTTCGCCTTCATCCGGATACCGAAAATCGCTGTCGACCACGTCGTATTCGGTGGAGTGTCCATAGGGACTCTCCGACTCGGGCCGGGGCACATGAGTCACACGCCTGTCCCCGGCCAACCGGGCAACGCCGTGATCTCGGGACATCGGACTACCTATGGGAGTCCTTTCCACGATCTCGACTTGCTGGTGGCGGGCGACCGGATAGAAGTGGAGACCCGCTCGGGGCTCCATGTGTACGAGGTGAGAGAGTCCCAGGTGGTGCCGCCCAATGCATGGTGGGTCACCGAGGAGCGTCCCGGTTCATGGCTGACACTCACAACCTGTCACCCCAAGTTCTCGTCCCGCCAACGTCTGGTGGTCTGGGCCGAGATGGTGGGTGGCCCCAACTTCGATTACGTCCGTCTACAAGCGGGCGGTGGCGCCTAGCGCGAGATCAAGCGCTCTAGTCCCTCGACGGTGATGATCCCGTTGTGGAGGGCGGTGACAGTCCCCGATCCGTCGATGACCCAGGTGACTGGAAGTCCGAGCCATGGGTAGGCGCCCTCGAAAGTCGGGTTGCCGAAAGCCAATGGGTAATCGACGCTCACCTCTGCGGCAAAGTTGATTGCCGCCGCCAGAGTGTCGTTGACCGCTACACCCAACACGGCCACCTCAGGGTGGGTGCGGGCGAACTCGTCGAGGTCGGGCATCTCCGTCTTGCACGGCAGACACCAGGATGCCCAAAGGTTCAGCACCAATGGCTGTCCCGTCGCCAGATGGTCAGCCAACGACCACTCTTCACCATCGAGGAGTTCTACGGTGAAGTCAGGTGCCGGACTACCCACTATCGCAGTCTCGGACGGCTGCGACCGGATCACCCAGCCGACGAGAAGACCCGCGGCGACCAGACCGACGAAGACCAGTGTGAACCGAAGCGGACGACCCTCGAGGGGGCCGGGGTACTCACTCAGAGGCCATCCTCCGCAAAACGTAATGGAGAATCCCCCCGTTGCGTAGGTACACGACTTCGATGGGAGTGTCGACCCTTGCCGTCGTGAGGAATTCCACTGTGGTCCCATCAGCCCTGGTTGCTTGCACAGTCACGGACTGACGTGGCAGGAGGTTGTTGTCGATGAAGATGTCGAACACTTCGGTTCCGTCCAAGCCGAGGACTTCAGGGTCCTGACCGGGCAAGAACTCGAGGGGTATGACTCCCATCATCACCAGGTTCGACCGGTGGATCCTCTCGAACGACTTGGCGATCACCGCCTTCACCCCGAGAAGGAACGCACCCTTGGCCGCCCAGTCCCGGGACGAGCCCATTCCGTAGTCGGTACCTCCCAACACCACCAGAGGCACCCCTGCGGTCCGATAACTCATTGCAGCTTCGTAAATCGACCTGATGGCACCATCGGTGAAGTCGGTGGTCCATCCTCCCTCGGTTCCGGGTGCCAATTGGTTTCTCACCCTGATGTTTGCGAAAGTGCCCCGGGTCATCACTCGATCGTTACCCCGTCGTGACCCGTATGAGTTGAACATCGCAGGTTGGACACCCTTTGAGATCAGATACTGACCAGCAGGTGACTCGACAGCGATCGAGCCAGCCGGGCTGATGTGATCGGTGGTCACCGAATCGCCGAGCATCGCCAGCACCCTGGCCCCAGTGATGGGCTCGATCGGGGTGACCTCGGTGGTCAGGTCGGTGAAGAACGGCGGGTTCTGCACGTAGGTCGAAGACTCCTGCCAGTCGTAAAGGTCCGACTCGGGTGTCTCGATGGCCCTCCACTCGTCTGAGCCGGTGAATACGTCACCGTACCGGTCGATGAATTGGCTCTGGTGAACGCTCGCCGCCACCAGGCTGTCGATCTCAGACGTCGTCGGCCAGATGTCGCGGAGGTAAACGTCATGTCCCTCCTTGTCCTGCCCGATCGGTTGGTTGATGGGGTCCCAGTTGACCGTCCCAGCCAGGGCGTAAGCCACCACAAGTGGAGGGGAGGCGAGATAGTTTGCCCGGACGTCTGGGGATATCCGGCCCTCGAAGTTGCGGTTTCCCGACAACACCGAAGCTGCCACCAGTGAGTGGGCTCCGATCGCGTTCGAGATCGGCTCGGGTAGTGGCCCGGAATTCCCTATGCATGTGGTGCAGCCGTAGCCGACGATCCCGAAGCCGAGTGCTTCGAGATCTTCCAAAAGGCCCGACTCGGTGAGGTACTCGGTGACCACCTTCGAACCCGGGGCCATCGAAGTCTTGACCCATGGTTTCCGGTTCAGACCCAGCTCACGGGCCCTACGGGCTACTAAGCCTGCGGCGACCATCACGTCGGGGTTCGACGTATTGGTACAGGAGGTGATGGCCGCGATCACCACGTCGCCGTCGGTCAGCTCGAAATTCTTCCCCTCGAACTCGACGGGAATCTTGACCTTCGCCGGCAGAGGATCGGCTTCGTTGACCGGTCCGCCTTCGCTCTCCCAGGAGACCACGGTCGAACCTTTGGCGCCGCCGTTCTTGCCGAATATGTTGGTCAGGTCAGTCTTCCACTGGTTCTTCATGGCACTCAGCGCGATCCGATCCTGGGGTCGGCGTGGCCCTGCCAGGGCTGGCTCCACCGTTGACATGTCGAGCTCGAGGGTCGAGCTGTAGACGACGTCCTGAGAATCGTCCCGCCAGAGACCCTGGGCCCGGTAGTAGGTCTCGACCGTTTCGACCAGTTTCTCGTCGCGGCCGGTGAGACGCATGTAGCGGAGGGTCTGATCGTCGACGGGGAAGAAGCCAACGGTCGCCCCGTACTCGGGAGCCATATTGGCGATGGTCGCTCGATTCGCCACCGGCATGGCATCGAGACCTGGTCCATAGAACTCGACGAACTTGGAGACCACACCATGGGCCCTGAGCATTTGGGTCACCCGGAGGACGAGGTCGGTTGCCGTGGAGCCTTCAGGTAGTTTTCCGGTCAGGCGGAACCCGACCACCTCAGGAAGCAGCATGTAGATCGGCTGTCCGACCATTGCCGCTTCCGCCTCGATGCCACCCACTCCCCAACCGACCACACCCAACCCGTTGATCATTGTGGTGTGAGAATCGGTACCCACGAGACTGTCGGGGTAGAGGTAGCGGCCGTCATCCCAGACGACCTTGGCGAGGTACTCCCGGTTCACCTGGTGGACTATCCCGGTGGCCGGTGGCACGACACGGAAGTTGGCAAAGGCAGACTGACCCCACTTCAAGAATTCGTAGCGCTCCCGGTTCCGGTCGAACTCCATCCGGGAGTTGATCATCAGAGCATCGGGGCGGTCGAAGGCATCCACCTGGACCGAGTGGTCGATGACCAGGTCGGCAGGGATCAGAGGATTCACCTTCTGAGCGGCGCCGATGTCACCGGTCAGTCTGACGATGGCGTTGCGCATCGCGGCAAGGTCGACCACCGCGGGGACACCGGTGAAATCTTGGAGGACCACCCGACCGGGAATGAAGGGGACCTCCACCTCGCCAACCTCGGTGGCGTCATAGGCGGCGATACGACGTACATCCTCTTCACGTACGGTCAAACCGTCGAGGTTGCGCAGGGCGGACTCGAGGAGGACCCTGATCGAATAGGGAACCGAAGTGATGCCCTCGAACACGTCGAGACGGGCAATGGAACGGCTACCGAGCGGGGTTTCCAGGATGTCCTGTGCCCCGTAAGGGTCGATGGACATGTCAGCCTTTCAATGGGTTTTCTTGTACCCCTGAGCCTACCGCCGCCAAGTTGGTTGACCGTTTCCCCCAACCCGCAAGAACCGCATCAGACGCGCCGAAGTGCAAGAAGTGCCGGTTTTGGAGTCTTAGTTGCGCCCAATGATCACCGGGACGCTGGTGACACAGTCGTCGTCCAAGTGTTGATGGGGGAAGATCACCGGGTTGCACAAAGTCCCGAGGGCACCGAACAGACCCGAGACGATTCCTCGGTCGAGTGAGCAGATCACCTCCGGGTGTTCCACCGCCGTTTCCCCAAAGGGGCAGTGCGAGGTGAGAAGTCGTTGTCCTTCGATGTCCGGGTCCATCGAGAAGCCAAGACCAGTCATCGCCGAGGCAACCGCTTTGATCGCCTCGTCGTAACCGGGGTCCTCAGGGCCACCGATCTCCTCGGCAAGCTGTTTGCCATAGGCCCGACCCACCTTCTCGGCGACGTCGGACACGTTCTCTGGCGCGATCTCGTCGAGCACCTGGAAAAGCATCTCGGTGAGCATCTCGAATCGGCGAGGGGCAAAGTGGACCGTGACTTCTTTGCTGGTGGCCTCGTAAACCTTCGCTGGCCGACCCGCCCCCGCCCCCTTGGGTCGGTGAGCGCTCTCGCGGATATAGCCCTCGGTCGCAAGGATGTCGAGGTGGTGTCTGGCCACGTTCGGGTGGATCTCGAACAGGGCCGCGATCGACGAGGACGTGAGCGGCTCCGGGGACTCCCTGACCGCGATGTAGATGGCTCGACGAGTCGGATCGCCCAACGCTGACGTGAGATCGGATATGTGGCGGTCGAGGACTTTGTGGTCCACCGGTCGGTCTCCTGACTGGCTGGTCTGGGTATGCCCTGGACCCAATTATAGTTTGCGGTCCCCACCTACCTTCGACCCAGTGGGGAAGTGCCAATGGCCACCCAGGAAGAAATACAAAACGCAGTCGCGTCCATCGAATCCCCCCTCTTCGCAGGACGCACCCTCGGTGAGTTGGGAATGGTCAAATCGGTCTCCAAGAAGCTGACCGGGAAGATCAAAGTCGAACTGATCCTTCCTGCACCCAACCCACCCGAGACACTCGAATCCCGACTGGAGACGGCGCTCAAGCCTTATGCCAACGGGGCGGACATCGACGTCGAAGTGATGGAAGACGACGCCGCCAATGCATGGATGGACGAGCGGAAGGTCGTCGCCGGTCCTCAGATCGGCGAGCCCGGGTCCCGCACCAGGACGATCGCGGTGGCTTCGGGTAAAGGTGGTGTCGGCAAGTCGTCGGTGTCGGCCAACCTGGCGGTCGCACTCAAGAGGGCCGGTCACAAGGTGGGCATTGTCGACGGTGACATCTGGGGGTTTTCCATCCCCGCAATGCTCGGGATCGACTCCCCGCCCTTCATGGTCGGCGACATGATCGTGCCCCCGGTTGCTCATGGGGTCAAGGTGATGTCCATGGACTACTTCGTGGCCGACGACAAGGCTGTGATCTGGCGAGGCCCGATGCTGCACAAGGCGGTCGAGCAGTTCCTGAAGGATGTCTTTTGGGACGACCCAGACTTCCTGATCGTCGACATGCCACCGGGTACCGGTGACATTTCTATCTCGATGTCCCAGTTTCTACCGCGGTCCCAGGTGTTGATCGTCACTACGCCCCAGCCGACTGCCCAGCGCGTCGCCCGACGGGCGGCGTTGATGGCCGAGGAAGTCGACCAGCAAGTGATCGGGGTGGTCGAGAACATGTCCTGGTTCACCGGAGACGACGGCACGCAATACGAGTTGTTCGGGAGTGGGGGTGGGGCCGAGCTGGCCAAAGAGATCGGTGTTGATCTGATGGCCAGGATTCCACTCGTCCCGGCGATGGGACGCGCCGCCGACGTGGGAGAACCGGTCGCCGTAGCGGCCCCGGGGAGTGAGGCCGCACTGGCCTTCGAGACCCTCGCTGCTGCCGTGGTCGACAAGCGACCCCGGGTTCGCACCAACCCGGCCCTGGTGATCAAGTGAGGGTCAGGTCTCTTGGTCGGACCACCCTGATGTGGGTGTTCGGTTTGGCCGTCACGATTTTCCTCGTCTCGATGTGGGGCCGTTCCCTGATCTCCGACACCGAGACACTTGCCGATTCAGTGGGACCCATGGCCACGGCCACCCCGGTGCTCGACCTCTTCACCAGTTGGGTCTCACAGCAGATGGTCGATGCCGGCGTCGACCCTGGAGGTTGTTGGTGGGGCGGTCGACGACGTACTCGAGGAGCCCGAAGTGGTGTCGGCGCTCGATCGGCTCCTGCTCGAGGTGGTACTCGCCGCCGGTATCCCCGGTGCCGGGGCTTCTACGGTCGATGTCGCCGCGGTTCTCCAACCAGCCGCACCTGCGATTGCCCGTTCCATCTCCCAATCATCAGATGGACAGGTCACCACCGAACAGATCTCACGTGTGATCGACGGTCTGGAGCCCTTGGTGGTGAGGGCCTCGGGGTCGACTCCGGTGGTGGGAAGTAGCTCACCGATAGCGGGGCGTCTCGGGACCGCCACGCTGCTCGCCATGCTGACCATGCTGTTGACCGGCTGGCTCGTAGTGGCGTCCTCGAAGGACAGACTGGTTGCCGTCAAGGGTCTGTTGACCCGGGTCTCGTTGGGAGCCTTGAGCTTTGCGGTGATGCTCAGAATCGGGTCTTGGGTTCTCAACCCCAGTGGTGGTCGGGCACCCGTGTCCCAGACCATGTCCGCACTGTTCCAATCCAAGTGGATGGTGCCGCTCTTGGTTGCCGGCGTGGCCGGGGTCGGTGTGCTGGTGGCCTGGGTCCTGAAGCGGCGGAGTAAGTCCGGGAACCCTGAACTGTCCGGTGCCCAGCCACTCGAGCTGGACGCCGTTGCCTACTAGGAGTCTGGCGTTGGCGGCTCCGACACTACTTCATCAAGAGATTTCCGGGTGAGGTCGGGCACGACGCAGTCTGTGGCCGGGTATCCAACGGGGAACAGGGCGAACGGCCTTTCGTTCTCCGGCCTATCCAGCACCTTTGCCAGAAAGGCCATCGGGCTCGGGGTGTGGGGGAGTGTCGCTAACCCGGCTGCGTGGACCGCCGCTACGAACATGCCCGCAGCTATTCCCACGCTTTCCTTCACGTAGAAGTTCTTGCGGTGTGAGCCGTCCGGGTTGATTCCATACCTCTCTTCGAAGAGAACGACCAGCCACGGCGCTACTTCCAGGTACGGCTTGTTCTCATCGGTGCCAAGGGGAGCCAGAGCCTCTAGCCAGTCCGCGGGCAGGCGGCCACCGTAGTTGACGGCTTCCTCTGCCTCGGCGGCCTCCCGGATCAAGCGCTTCGTCCGAGGATCGCCGATGACCACGAATCTCCACGGCTGACGGTGGGCTCCGGAAGGTGCCGTGGAGGCGGCCCTGACCAGATCGTCGATGACCGCACGGGGTACCGGGTCGGGGTCGAACATGCGGACGCTGCGACGAGAGTCGACCAGCTCGTAGAAGGCGCGGGCGCGGCGCTCCACCTCGTTCATCGGCAATCGTGGGGGCCGGTAGGGCACGAAACCATCGTTGCTCATCTCAGCCAGGTTACGAGGTCCGGACCGGCCGAGGGTTCGGTCTCTACAGGCCGAAGCGGTCCAGCGTCCGGTACAGGACCGAAGCCGGTGTCAGGAACCAGGGGTGTCGACCGTCGTAGTAGAACCTGCCACGGTTGGGAACCTGGGCGAAGACCGAGGGAGGGTCCTCGCCAAGGATCATCCCAGCCAGTTCGTGGCCGAGTTGGAGGGACAGTCCCACGCCGTGCCCGCCGTAGCCCATCGCGTACCAGATGCCATCGGTCTTGCCCATCTTTGGGATGAGGTCGAATGGGACTCCGAGCTTGCCTCCCCATGAGTGGGATATCTCCGCTCCTTCCAGCCAGGGGAAGTAGCGGACCATGGCCCTGCGAAGGTCGGCGGCAGATTCGTCGGGGTCGAGTCCTGGATGCAGGTTGCGACGGCCCCCGATGAGGATTCGATCGTCGTGGGTCCTGCGCATGTAGTGGAGCAACCGCTTCTTGGTGTAGGTCATGGAACCGGACGGGAACACCCTGGCGGCATCAGGTCCCAACGGCTCCGTGGTGATGATGTAGGAGCCGATCGGCACCACCAGTCGCGATACGCGCTTGTTCGGGTAAGGCGTCGTGTAGCCGTTGGTGGCGATGATCACTTCGCCGGTCTTGACCGGACCCCGGCTGGTCCTCACCTCGTAGCTGGTCCCTTGCTCGACGACTCCTTTCGCAGCGCATCGGTCCACCAGCACGGCACCGGCCTTCTTGACCTCGCCGGCGAGTCCGAACGCGAGACGTGCCGGGTGAACCCCGAATCCTTCAGGCTCGAACAGACCGGTGTCGAAGTATTCGCCTCCCACGACTTTGCCGATTCGATCCGGGCCGAGGACTTCCCATTCGACCTTGAAACGGTCGCGATACCAGGCCACCGAACGGATGAACTTGTCCCGGTCCTTCTCCCCGCGGCCCAAGGCAGCCAAACCGCCTTCGAAGATGAGGGCGTCGACCCCCGAACGTCGGTCGATCTCCTTGACGATCTCGATCGAGCGCACCGAAGACTCCCACATGGCGGTGGCCACATCCCTGCCGTGACGACTCTCGACGGCCCCGACACCACCCTTGATGTCGGGTGAGACCATGCCACCATTTATCGACGAAGCTCCTCCCGCGATCTCCGAGCTGTCGAGGACGGCAACCGATCTACCCGCCTCGCTGAGTCGGAGTGCAGCCGATAATCCGGTGAATCCCGAACCCACGACGACCACGTCGGACTCGGTGGGTAGCTGTGATGTCAGTCCGGCTGGACGCGGGTAGTCGTCGACCCAGAAAGGGGCATGCTTCACAGCGAGCGAAGACCGTCCTCGAACCGCTTCGCCATCTCGCCGACCTGCTCCTTGGTCATGACGAGTGGTGGTGAGACCTGGAGGGCACCGCCTGCCATGGCCCTGGTGATGACACCAGCCTGACGGCAGGCTTTGACCGCTCTGGGGGGGAGAGTTTCATCGTTCTCGTAATCCAGTTGGATCGCCCCGAGAGCACCGACTCCACGTCGGATCCCGGTGACACCTGGAGCGTCCTGCAGTGGGAGTAATGCCTGATAGATCTCGTCCTCGAGTTCAGCGGCCCGGGCCAACAGCCCTTCTTTCTGGATGATGTCCATCACGGCCAGGCCCGCCGAACATGCGACGGCGTGTCCCGAGTAGGTGTAACCGTGTCGGAAGATGAGACCCGGTGTTGTGAAAAATGGTTCGGCGATGTGAGATGCGGCCACGACGCCACCAAGAGGTGCGTATCCACATGTGACCCCTTTGGCGAATGTGATCAGGTCGGGTTCGAGTCCGTACAGATTGGCGGCGAACCAGTCACCACATCTGCCAAAGCCCGTGATGACCTCATCGGCGATATAGAGGCCACCTGCAGTCCGGATCGCACTCCTGACCCTGGTCAGGTAATCGGCGGAAACCGGACGAACGCCGCCGGCGCCGATCACAGCCTCGACGAAGATGCCGGCGACCCTGTTCTCCCCGACATGATCGATGGCCTTCTCGACGGCTTCGGCATCGTCATGGGGGACGATGACGATGTCCGAGACGAGCTCACCGCCGTAACCAAGTCGGTTCATCTCCATGCCCCCGAGCGCGGTCCCGTATGCATGGGTGCCGTGATAGGCCCATTCACGGGCGATGAACACCGTGCGTTCGGGCTCACCTATCGCGGAGAAGTATCGGCGAGCAAGCTTGGCGGCAGTGTCGACGGCATCCGACCCTCCGGAACCGAAGAAGACTTTCGATCCAGGGTCCGGGGACACCGCGGCGATTCGTTCCGCAAGCTCCAACGGTGGCCGCGTGGCGTAGTCGACGAAGGTGTGGAAGGCGGCGAGCTTCCTGGCCTGGGCGTCCATCGCCTCGATGATCTCGGTCCTCCCGTAGCCGACGTTCTGATACCAGAGCGAGGCGGCACCGTCGAGGTACTCCTTCCCCGATTCGTCATAGATGTGGACGCCTTCCCCACGGTCGACGATGAACGGTTGGTGCTGAACCGACGTCATGTCGGCGAAGGGGTGCCAGTAACTTCCCATGATCTGCGGAGGCTAGCCGTGCGCTAACCGCAGCGCCCTCTCGAAGCCCCTATTGGTCTAGCCTGCTGCGGCGGTGACCGCAGATCTCATCTTCATCAACGGGCGAGTTTTCACCGCCGATCCGGAGGCTCCCTTTGCTACCGCCGTGGCCCTGGCCGCTGATCGGATCGAGGCCGTAGGAGGGGACTCTGAGGCGCTCGACCTTCGCGGCTCGTCCACAGAGGTGGTGGACCTCGGCGGCAGGATGCTGGCCCCTGGTTTCATCGACGCCCACGTCCACCCGGCTTCCAGCGGGTTGGACAAGCTCAGGTTGCATTTCGATTTGGCGTCCGATGCGAACAGTGCCCTCGAGGTGGTGTCCCGGTACGCCGCCGACCATCCGGAGCGCTATTGGATAATCGGTGCCGGCTGGTCCCAGTCCTGGTTCCCGAGAGGTTGCCCTGACCGGGAGACGCTCGATCGGATCGTTCCTGACCGCCCGGCCCTCATCTCGAACAGCGACGGTCATGGCGCCTGGGCCAACAGTCTGGCCCTATCCATAGCCGGAGTCGACGGCGACACCCCCGACCCGATCGACGGGAGGATCGAGCGCCACCCTGACGGGAGCCCCCAGGGAACCCTCCATGAGGGGGCTATCAAGCTGGTCGAGAATTTGGCACCACGGGAGAACGCTGCCGATCTCGAACGTGGCCTGGTCCGGGGACAGCAGGAGCTGTTGTCGTATGGGGTAACGGGTTGGCAGGATGCCATCGTGACCCCCGAGATTCAGGAGGCATACCTGCGGCTGGCTTCGGATGCCAGGCTGAGAGGTCGAGTAGTTGGTGCCCTCTGGTGGGACCGCGAACGGGGGATGGAGCAGATCCAGGAGCTGGTCGAGCGTCGGGGCATGGCGGGGGACCGCTTCAGCCCGACATCAGTGAAACTCATGCTCGACGGGGTTGCGGAGAACTTCACCGCCTCGATGATCGACCCTTACCTGGGGGCGGACGGCGGGCCGACCGCCAACCGTGGCGTCGACTTCATCGATCCGACGCAGCTTCGGGAGATCGTCACCCGTCTCGATGCACTCGGGTTCCAGTGTCACTTCCATGCGATCGGTGATCGGGCGGTGCGGAACGCGCTGGACGCCATCGAGGCGGCACGTACCGTGAACGGGCCCAACGACCACAGACATCACATCGCCCACATACAGGTGATTCACCCCGACGACATCCGACGCTTTGCAGCGCTCGACGCCGTGGCCAACGCCCAACCTCTTTGGGCATGTCATAAGATCTATCAGGATGAGTTGACCATCCCAATCCTTGGAGAGGTCAGAGCAGCATGGCAATACCCGTTCGCTTCCCTACTGACGGCGGGTGTCCGGATGGGCATGGGGAGCGACTGGGGTGTATCGACAGCCAACGTCATGGAGGAGGTTGACATGGCGGTGACCCGGACCAGCGACGATGGCCGACCCCTCTATCCCGAGGAATGTCTGACCCTCGAGCAGGCCCTCACCGCATTCACCTCCGGATCGGCATATATCAACCACGCTGAGCACGACACAGGCGCCCTGGTCGTGGGTATGCTCGCCGATCTCGTCGTTCTCGACCGTGACCCCTTCAGTGGAGGGCCGATCCGTGAGGCGAAGGTCGCGTTGACGATGATTGGTGGCGAGGTCGTCTACGAGGAGAAGTGATGGACAGGGCGGCAGCGGTCGAGCTGAGTGGTGTCAGCAAGCGGTTCAGCGACGAAGTGATCGCGGTCGACAATGTCGACCTCGTCGTCAATGACGGTGAGTTCTTCTCTCTCCTCGGCCCGTCGGGTTGTGGCAAGACCACGACTCTGCGGATGATCGCTGGATTCGAGTTCCCCACTTCCGGCAGCCTCAAACTCCACGGTGTCGAGATGGGTTTGAAGCCGGCCAACCAGCGACCGGTCAACACCGTCTTTCAGTCATACGCCTTGTTTCCCCACATGACGGTTTTCGAGAACGTGGCGTTCGGTCTCCGTATGCAAAAGGTGGAGAAGTCCGACATCGAGTCTCGGGTCAGGAAGTCGTTGGACCAGGTGCAACTCGGTCACCGGGCCGAGGCCAAACCCAGCCAGCTCTCCGGTGGCATGCAGCAGAGGGTCGCTCTGGCGAGGGCGCTGGTGAACGAGCCGGAGGTGCTCCTTCTCGACGAGCCCCTCGGGGCCCTCGACCTGAAGCTCCGCCAGAACATGCAGTATGAGCTCAAGGATCTTCAGGCCAGGGTGGGCATCACTTTCATCTATGTAACCCACGACCAGGAGGAAGCCCTCACCATGTCCGACCGGATCGGGGTGATGAACGAAGGCAAGCTGCTCCAAGTTGGCACCCCGACCGAGATCTACGAGACCCCGAAATCCCGGTTCGTCGGCGACTTCATCGGCGACATCAATCTCATCGAGGCCACGGCATCCGGGCCCGGGATGATCAAGCTGGCCAATGGGGTCGAGGTCCATCTCGGCGAAGGCCAGACTGCCAACGGAAAGGTGACCCTGGCAATTCGCCCCGAAAGATTCACCCTCCATCGAAGCGAGACTGATATAGCCGAGGGTCGGAACCGGCTGCGAGCCCGAATCACCCGCCGAGTCTATTTCGGGGACTCATTCTTCTACGACGTCGACGTCGGGATAGGGCAGTCACTCGAGGTCAAAGAAGAGAACCGTCCCGATATCGAGACCTGCGAGACCGGCGAGGAGGCCTGGGTTTCGTGGCGCCCACGCGGCGCAAACCTGGTGGCCGATTGATGTCACCTCCGGTTGCCGAGGGCACAGTCGAGGAGTCGGCCGAGGTAGTGACTCCGGAGCTGGAGAAGGCCGCCGCCAAGCGACGTTCACGGCAGGGGGTGTTCCTTGCACTGCCAGCATGGATCTATCTCGTCCTCTTCTTCGCAATACCGCTCGTGTTGGTGTTCGTCTATTCGTTCGCGTCCAGATCTTCAACCGGTCAAACCCTTCTCCAGGACTGGAGTCTCAACGCCTGGAAGAGGGTGTTCACCCCAATCGTCGGCGAGATTTTCACGAGGTCTCTGTGGCTCGCCCTATTGACGACCCTGATCTGCCTGCTCTTCAGCTATCCCTTCGCCTATTACATCGCCACCAGGAAGCCCTCGATCAGGAACATCCTGCTGGTCCTGGTGATGATCCCCTTCTGGTCGAACTTCCTGGTCCGCACCTATGCATGGGCATTCCTTCTCGGCTCCAACGGGCCCCTATCTCAGGTCAGCCAGGCGCTCGGCGGCGAGCCGATCCGGATCCTGTTCACGTACTCGGCGGTCCTGATCGGAATGGTCTATGGATTCATGCCCTTCATGGTCCTCCCCCTGTACGCCGCCATCGAACGGCTCGACTGGCGTCTCGTCGAGGCCGCCCGCGACCTCTACGCCAACGGATCGACCGCCTTCCGCAAGGTGACCCTCCCACTGTCGATGCCCGGAGTCGTAGCCGGGTCGATCCTCGTGTTCATCCCCGCACTGGGGGCTTATGTGACTCCGGCGATCTTGGGAGGTGCCAGGACGACACTCCTGGGGGACTACATCGTGTCGCAGTTCCTCACCGCCCGTAACTGGCCGTTCGGCTCCGCCCTCTCGTTCGCGGTCATGCTGGTGATGCTGGTAGCCACCATTTTCTATTTCAGAGCTGGAGCGAAGAACCTGTGAGCGCTTACGAAGGCACCGGTCCCAAGAGCTGGTTCGACCGGATGCTGGCAGCCAACGCATGGCTGGTCTTCGCGTTCTTCTACGCCCCCATCTTGATACTCATCGTCTTCTCGTTCAACGACAACAACAATGTCGGAATCTGGACCGAGGCCTCGTTCCGGTGGTACCGGGCCATGTTCAACGACGCCCAGGTGATGAATGCCCTACGCAACTCACTGATCGTCGCCTTCTCGGCCACCATCATCAGCACCATCCTCGGCACCATGTTGGCGCTTGCCTTGGAGCGATACCGGTTCAGGGGGAGGGGTTCGCTCGATGGCCTGGCCTATCTCCCCATCATCATCCCCGATGTGACCATGGCGGTGATGCTCCTGATCTTCTTCTTCCAGGCATTTGGGCTCATCAGCAGTCTGGTGGGGATCAGTCTGAGCACCGGGCTGGGGACCATCACGCTGGCCCATGTCGCCTTCAACATCTCTTTCGTGGCCATCGTGGTGCGTGCCCGTCTGGCCCAGTTCGACTCGCGTCTCGAAGAGGCTGCCTCCGACCTCTACGCCAACCGGATGCAGACCTTCATGAAGGTGACCCTGCCCTTGATCGCACCGGGCATCGCCGGTGGGGCCCTCCTTGCCATGACCTTGTCGCTCGATGATGTCGTTGTGACCCAGTTCGTCTCGGGCCCGGGCTCTACCACCCTTCCCGTCTACGTGTTTGGCTTGGTCCGTCGGGGTGTGACCCCACTGATCAACGCGGTGAGCACTTTCATGTTGCTGGCCTCGATGATCCTGGTCGCCATCTCACTCGGGCTGCAGCGCGGCGCTACGGCAAGAGGTCACAAGCTTGCGGACCCCCAAGGGATGAAGGACTCGATTACGGCCGAGGAGTGACCGGCCCTGCAATAAACGCCTGACCGTGTCTAGTGTTTGTCGCAATCTCGTAAGAGTCGTACGAACGGAGGACAGATATGAGGAGCACCCGGATCAAGGCGGTGGCCTGGCCATTGGCCCTGGCCCTGCTGGTGGTCGCCTGCGGCGACGCCACACCGGATGACACCGGACAGCCCAAGGCTTGCCAGCCAGGTGAGACCGACGGCAATCTCAACTTCTACAACTGGTCGGACTACATGGACCCCGACCTGATCGCCGAGTTCGAGGAGGAGTTCGACGTAGACGTCATCGAGTCCTTCTATGAATCCAACGAAGCGATGATCGCCCAGCTTCAAGCGGGAACGTCTTACGACGTGATCGTTCCGTCCGATTACATGGTGGGGATCATGATCGAGGACGAGCTGATCTGGGAGGTCCAGCGGAATGCCGTTCCCAACATATCCAATCTCGACCCCTTCTTTACCAACCAGCCGTATGACCCCGGTGGTGTCTACTCGGTCGCCTACCAGTGGGGCACGACTGGTCTTGGGGTCAATCTGACCCTGCTTCCAGAGGACTTTGAGCCGAGCTGGGCGCTGGTCTTCGAACCGGAGCTCGTGAAGGATTACCCAGGAGGGTTCCAGCTACTCAACGATCCGCGGGAAACGATGGGCGCGGCCCTCAAGTACCTGGGGTACTCGCTCAACGAGATGAGTCTCGAGGCGCTCCAGGAGGCAGTCGATCTGCTCCAGGGGGTCAAAGAGTGGCAGACCGCCTTCGACAGCTTCCAGTACACCGACAGACTGGTGAACGGAGAAGTGGCGATCTCGCACGGTTACTCGGGGACGTTCTTCGGGGCCTTCGACGGTGCCGACAATCCCGATGACTTCGCCTATATCGTCCCGAAGGAAGGTGCCACAGTCTGGATCGACAACATGGTGGTCCCGAAGGTTGCGACCAGCCAGTGCACGGCATGGACCTTCATCAACTTCATAATGGATGCCGAGAACGGAGCACGGCTGTCCGAGTGGAACCTCTATGCCACACCCAACGCGGCGGCGGAGGTGCTTCTCGATCCGGAGACCCGAAGCAATCCGGGGATCTATCCGACGGATGAGACCCTGGCCATCCTGGAAGTGATCGAGGACACGGGGGACTTCGAGATCAACTTCACCGACTTCTTCGCCCAAGCCCGAAGCTGATCGAACCTGAACTGAGAGAAGGGGGCCTGAGGGCCCCCTTCTCCTTCAGCCTTCGGTCGTCAACCCGGCGGGTGCAGCCGGTGTGGTGAGTCGATCTCGCCACCACTTCCGATAGACCCACACGCCCACCAGCACGGGGATGGCGAGGGTGAGGATGAGGACCGGAAGGGTGTAGATCACGAATGAGATCACCCAGTTGGCAATGCCTTGAAGTGACATCACCAAACTGCGGGCAGCCTCTCGGGCCGCCTCGGCTGGTGCCCAGGGCTCGGTCACGATCGGCACGGCCGCCGGTGTTTGGGTGATACCGATCTCGACAGTCGCCAGTTCGGTCAAACCAGCCAGATGGATGAGCTGCGCCTGGAGCTGCTCGATCTGACCACGGACCAGCGCCAACTCGCTGAAGACCCTCAGGACCTTCTCAGGATCTGAATCCTGCTGCCGGACTTCTTCCAGCATTGCCCGCAGCTCCACTTCGAGAGCCCGGAGATTGGTCAACCTTGCTTCGAGGTCGATGTACTGCTCGGACACATCCTGGGACGAGACGGTCTCGGAAACCACGTCGTCGACGGACTCCTTGATCGCCCTCATGGTTGCGGTCAGCTCTTCGGCAGGAATCCTGACGACTATCGAGATGACGGGTTGAGCGTCCTCCCGTTGAGCTGGATGCACTCCCGCAGCGTTGGCGACGAAACCTCCAGTGGACTCGACCAGCGCGACGATGCTGTCAAAGGCGGCCCGGGTATCGGAGGCATGGAGTTGGAGACTGGCGGTCCGGATGACCCTGCGACCACCGCCCTGCTCGAAGTGAACCTCGATCTCGGACCCCACTAGTCCATCCCGCGCTTGGTCTGGGACACCCCCCGGTGTCTCCACGGCCCCACTGTTCTGGCCGGTCGTGGCGTTGCCGCTGCACGCGGCCAGCATCGTGGCGAAGGCCAAGATGAGAATCGACCGTTTCATCGTCCACACTCCTGATAGAGATCCCTCTCGGGTAGTGAGATTTGGATGCCATCCCCGGTGCTTGCGGTTCCCGACGAGTTACCGTTGGGCCAATGCACGGAGGATCTCTTCGCGTCTTGGAGGTCTATGGGGCCCCCGAGGATCTCGGATCGGGCCACGGTTCGACCTGCTCGGACATGATCGTGCGCTATCTGGAGGACCGTTTGGCCCTTTCGGCCCAGGAGCGTTGGAGCGGCACCGACTCGACCAGGGACCTGATAGTCGAGATAGCCGAGGGAACCCTCCCTCATCATGAGAGTTACTCCGAGGAGCTATTCGCAGAAATGACATCAATGGCTCATGCCGCTGGGATCTCTCCAGCGGAGGCGGTGGTTGTCGGTGGTTTCACCGACCTGGTCGATGTCGTGCGCACCCATTCCGGCCGCTCGGTCACCGAAGACGATTGCACCGCAATCATCAATCCAATGTCCGGGGTGTTGGCACAGACCTGGGACATGCATGCTTCTGCCGGCGAGTTCGTCGTGATGCTCAAACTGAATCCGCTCAACGGCCCAACCCTTGTGGTCCAGACCACCGCCGGATGTCTCGGCCAGATCGGGATGAACGAGGCCGGGATAGCCGTCGGGATCAACAATCTGACGGCATGGGGCAGACCGGGAGTCACCTGGCCCTTCGTGGTCCGCAAGGCCCTGCAGCAGACGACGCTCGACGATGCCGTCGAAATGGTGTTGTCGGCTTCTCTGGCTGGTGGACACAACTTCCTCATCATGGGCCCCGACGGTGAGGGGGCCAACATCGAGGCGATGCCCCTCAGCCAGAAGGTGACGAGAGTCACAAGCGAGCCCTTCGTCCATTCCAATCACTGTCTCGTACCGGAGACTCAAGCCGAACAGGCCGACCGTCTCAGCACCAGTGTCGAGAGCAGTGACCTGAGGCTCGACCTGGGTTACAAGCTGGCCGACGACCTGGAGGCGTTCTTCAGCGAGCCCGCAATTTCGCGTAGGGCGACCGATCCGCACGACATCGCCACCTGTGGAGCGGTCATCGTGGAGCCTCGGGAGAGGCGGATGCGAGCGGTCTGGGGTCTGCCCGGCGACCGTCCCTGGGAGACATTTCAGCTTTGATCGAGATCGTCAATCTGGAAGAGGGCATGGCCGATGACCTCGCCCAGATCGAGCTGGCCTGTTTCCCGATGGCCAATCCCCGGGACCTCCTCTCCGCCGACGACATCCGGGCCTATGCCCGGATCTTTCCCGAGGGCTATTTCGTCGCTCTTGACGATGGTCGTCCGGTGGGAATGGGTGCCGGGATCTTTCTCGACTTCGACTTCGACCATCCCCAGCACACGATCGCTGGCATCACCGGCGAGCACCAGTGCGGTAATCACGACCCGGAGGGGGATTGGTACTACGGGACCGACATGACGGTGCTTCCCGAGTTTCGAGGGCGGGGGATCGGACGGATGCTCTACGACAGGCGTAAGGAGTTCGTGGTGGACTCGGGGAAACGGGGGATCATTGCCGGGGGGTCACTGCCCGGCTTCTTCGGTCACAAGGAGACCATGCCTGTTGACGAGTATGTCGCGAAGGTGGTGAGCGGCGAACTGCACGACCCGACCTTGAGCTTCCAATTGGAAAACGGTTTCGAAGTGCGTGGCCTCCTCGAGAACTACATCGAGGACGAGGCCGATGACGGTTGGGCCGCATTGATCGTCTGGGAGAACGAAGCTCATGTCCCCCCACGTGTGGGGGGACTGCACGACCGAAGGTCGGGCGAGGGGGGTGCGGGGGGTTAGCCCTGCCCTTCTCTCACCTGCTCGCCACCTTCCTCTCGGCCATGCCGTTGAGCATCTCGATCACGATCCGGTTCGCCAGATAGGCGGTCTGCTCACCCGGGCCGTCGTAGGGTGGCGACAGTTCTGTGACATCCGCTCCCAGCAGGACCAGGTCCCGGGACAGACGTCTGACCGTGTCGAGGATCTGCCGCGAGGTCAGCCCACCGGGCTCCGGCGTACCCGTTGCCGGGGCCAGACCCGGATCGACAACATCGATGTCGACCGAGATGAAGACCCCCTTGGCCCCGCCTCCCAATGCCGCTGCAACTGCCTCATCGACCACGGCATCGAGACCACGGTCGACGATCTCGTCCATCCGAAAACATCGCATCTTCTGCTCGGCCATCCACTCGATCACTTCAGGCTCCGGCCAGTAGCCGCGCAGCCCGATCTGGACGAAACGATGGCCCGGGACAGCGCCGGACTCGATGAGCCTTCGCATCGGCGTCCCGTGCCCGTAAAGGTTTCCGTTCTGTTCGAACCCGGTGTCGGCATGGGCGTCGAAGTGAATCAAGGCGATCTCCCCGAACCCGTGATAACCCGCCACGGCCATCACATTGGGCCAGGTGATGGTGTGGTCGCCTCCGAGGACGATCGGAACCTTGCCAGCCGCGCAGATGCCGGCGATGGCGTCCCGGGTCCGGGCAAGGGACACATCAGGGTCGCTGGGTACCACATAGACATCTCCGACATCGACGACCCCGAGGGTTTCGAAGGCGCTGATCCCGGTGGGGAGATGGGGTCGGTATCCGTCCATCGCCCCATAGTCAGCGTTGCGCATCGCCGACGGCCCGAATCGTGCTCCGGGGCGGTATGAAGTGCCCCAGTCGAACGGGACACCGATGATCACCACATCCCCGTCACCGAGTGCGTCCGGGGTCACCGCCGGAACCCCTAGGAACGAGTTCCGTGAGGCGAACGAGATGTACTCGGACGAGGCGAAGGGAATTTCTGTCTTGCGTTGCTCGTAAGGGGTGTACATCGACCGTCTACGCTACCCGGCAATGACTCACGGCGACGACAGCACTAATGACGGCAAGATGGGTAAAGCGATCCTTCGTGGCGTGGGTCTCGGACTCCCCGCGGCCATCGTCTTGCTCACTGCAGCGGTATGGCTGATCACGGATCTCGATCTCGGCGATTCCTTCGCCACCGCGCTCCTCCCCGGAGTGATGCTGGGCGGTCTTGCCGGAGGCTTCGTAGGTCTCACCCGGACGATGGGCTAACTAGCCGGTCGACCGCCTCAAGGCCGGAAAGGGACGGGGGGATCCGGGTCGGCTCGGTCCGATGCCTCTGGGGCAGGGACAACAGTCGGCTCTTGCAGATTTCCCCGCGCGATCGGCGAGCGTGCGATCGGTCTCGTACCATGTCGAGTAGATGGAACAAGGTATCCCTACATATCGCGACTTGATGTTGCCGATAGTCCGAGCCGTTCTTGAACTCGGGGGTTCAGGGACCGGAAGAGAGATCACCGAATCAGTAGTGAAGCGTGAGGGGTTCCCGGAAGAGTTGTTATCTGTCACGTACGAGGGCCGAGACAAATCAGTTCTGATAGACCGCCTGGACTGGGCGCGAAGCTATAACAAGCTCGGTGGCGTGCTCGACAGCCCGCGACGGGGCCTGTTTCTCATCACGGATCTGGGCCGAGAAATCGCATCATTGCCGGACGACTCGGCCAGTCAAAGGCTTCGGGATATCGACCTCGCGGTGCGATCTAGTCGGCGGAGAAAGGAAGCAGACAGCACATCGGGTCAGATAGACGATGATGAACCGCCTGAGATAGGAGACGACTCTTGGAAGGAGACGCTTCTCACTCGCCTCCATCAATTGAGTCCTGACGCTTTCGAGCACTTCGTCTTGTATCTACTGCGCGCCCATGGAATGCAACTGCAGAGGGTGGGTGGTTCGGGCGACGAGGGGATTGACGGTCTCGGTACTGCACCGATCGGGCCTGTCCTTACCAGAACGATCGCAGTCCAAGCCAAACGATATGAGCCTTCTGCGACGATTGGCAGGGAGGTGGTTGCGCTGTTTCAGGGTGACGCAATCGCTGCTGGAGCCGAACACGGAATCCTCGTCACGACTGGTCGATTCTCAGAGCCTGCACGACGGGCCGCTCTTAGTCGGCATCCAACGATTGACCTCGTGGACGGCGAGAAACTAGCTGGCCTTTGCTTGGATGTGGAAGTGGGCATTCAGCAGCGCCCGGTAGTACTCGAATCATTCTTCGACCGCTTCGAAAGCCTCTAGGTTCGCGGTCACCCGTATAGGCCGGACAGGGGGCTACAGCTCCTCCCGAAGACTGAACACGATCGTTTGGAGATCGGTGAACTCGTGGATCCTCTGTCGGCCCCAACCAGTGTCGGTGCCCGCAGCTCCCCCGAACGGCTGGAAGGTCTCCCATGTGTCGGTGGAATCGTTGACGATCACCGTCCCCGACCTGATCCGATCGGCGTAGTAGAACGCTTTGGTCAGGTCGTTGGTGAAGACCGCGGCCTGGAGCCCCAAACGAGTTCGGTTGGCAACCCCGATGGCGTCCTCATCGTCCCGTGCCGACAGGATCGGTAGGACCGGGCCGAATGACTCTTCCTGGGACACCGCCGACTCTTCGGGGACCTTGTCGATGATGGTGAACTCGTAGTAGAGGTCGGTCGGATATCCGCTTGCCCGCTTGCCACCCATCAACACCTCGGCCCCACGGGCCACGGCATCGGCCATGTGACGGTCCATCTTCTGGGCTGTCGGTTCGTTGTTCAAAGGGCCCATGTTGGTGTTCTCGTCGAACGGGTCTCCGAGACGCACCTCCTCGGCGGCTTTCATCGCCGCCTCGACGAATTGGTCATGCACCTCGTCGAGGACGATCAGCCGCTCGGTGGCGACACACACCTGACCGGCGTTGTAGTAGGCACCGTAAACGGCTGCCTCTGCCGCTTTGATGATGTCGGCGTCAGAGGTGACGATGGTGGGACCGTTCCCCGACATCTCCATGATGGAGCGTTTCAAGCCCATCATCGAGACGATCTTCGCTCCCGTGGCCGAGGATCCGGTGAACCCCACCGCGTCGACCCCCGGATGGGTCACCAACTGGGTTCCGATGTCTCCTGCACCGGGGATGATCGAGATCGCACCTTTGGGGACCCCGGCTTCTTCGAACACCTTTCCGACTTCGAGGAGGGCCCACGAAGTGAACTCCGGCGGCTTCACGATGAGCGCATTTCCGGTGGCGAGTCCGGGCCCCAGGTACTCCATTGGGATCATCACCGGGAAGTTCCACGGGGTGATGGCTGCCCAGACACCCACCGGCCGGTGGACGGTGAACATCCGCCGATTCCGTTCGGTGGTCGGGAGGACCTCACCCGAAAGACGTTTCACGTCTTCGGCGGCGATCTGGAAATAGTCGGCCGATTCCTCGATGTCGCCCAGAGCCTCTTCGTGGTAGGGCTTGCCCTGCTCCAGGGTGAGGATCCGCGCCACCTCCTCGGCCCGGTGCTGCCATAGGTCGTAGACCCGCAGACAGACTTCGGCCCTCTCGAAGGCCGTCCAGTGGCGCATCTCCTCAACCGCCTCTCGTGCGGCGCTCACGGCCCTGTCGATGTCGGCCTGAGAGGCTTTCGGGACGTTGTAGATGTGCTCACCGGTGACGGGAGAGTGGACTTCGTAGTGGTCGTCGCCGGTCCCCTCGGTCCATTCACCAGCGATGAACAGTTTCAGATCTGTGGGCATACCCTCCAAATTAGCCCGTGTAGGCTCATCCGGCACTGGACAGGAGTTAAGAAACATGGGTCTGCAAGGACCGAAGACAGCCGAGTGGTACAAGAGGGCTTCGGCGGCACTGGTCAACGGTGTCTCCAGCCAATTCAGATACTGGGGCCCCGACGACACCATCGTGATCGACCATGGCGAGGGCGGACACCTCTTTGACATGGACGGTAAGCGGTACATCGACTACCAGCTCGGCTTCGGCCCCGTGATCCTCGGTCACGGCCACGAGAAAGTGGTGGAGGCGGCCCGGAGCGCCGCCGGTGACGGTGTGAGCTTCGCCATGACTCAGAGACGTGAGATCGAAGCTGCCGAGGTCATCCGTGCCACGCTGCCGTGGTCCGACGGCATGCGCTTCACCAACACCGGGACCGAGGCGACCATGCACTCAGTGCGGCTCGCAAGGGGGTTCACCGGCAGGGACCTCGTGGTCAAGTTCGAAGGCCAGTACCACGGGATGCACGACTACCTGCTGTTCTCGACTGCGGGTGTCGACGCCGGTGGTATGGGCTCGAGATTTCATCCGATCCCCGTCCAGAGCAGTTCCGGTATCCCGGAGGGCATCCGCTCCTACGTCAGGACCGTCCCCTACAACGACCTGGAACTGACCGAGAGGCTGTTCGAGAGTGAAGGCCGGAGGGTGGCAGCGGTCATCGTCGAGCCAGTCCTCGGTAACGCTTTCGGTATCATGCCGGTGCCCGGCTTCCTCGAGGGTCTGCGCCGACTCTGCGACGAGTACGGGGCCATGCTCATCTTCGACGAGGTCAAGACGGGTTTTCGGGTTGCCCTTGGTGGTGCCCACGAGTTGTTCGGTGTGGCTCCCGACATGGGCACCTACGCGAAGGCTCTCGGGAACGGCTTCCCGGTGGCGGCAATAGCCATGCGTGGCGACCTGGTCGAGGCTTGGGCCAAAGGCGGCATCGCCCAAGCTGGCACCTACTCAGGCAACAGCATCGCCGCGGCCGCATCCCAGGCCACCGTCGAGGAGTTGAAGACAGGCGAGCCACTTGCCCATGTCGAGAAGGTGGGAACCTCGCTCATGGAGGGAATCGAAGGCGTTCTCAAGGAGAAGAGCGTCGAGGGCACGGTCACCGGGCATCCGTCGATGTTCTCCGTCTTCATCGGCGCGGCCGATCCAAAGGACTTCCGCGACACCGCAAAGCACGACTCCGAGCTCTATGACGAGACCTGTTTCAAGATGATTCGCAAGGGTGTCATGCCGTGTCCCGATGCACTCGAGCCGTGGTTCGTGTGCGCCGCCCACACCGACGATGACGTGGCGACCACCCTCCAGGTGTTCGACGAGGCCCTGTCGGAGACGCTGGCCGAGCGGTGAGCCGGTTAGGTGCGGTGACCCCTTGATCCGGGTAGCGGTCTCGGGTGCGGGTGGAAAACTGGCCGGCCCCATCATCGAAGCGATCGTCGAAGCCGACGATCTGGAGCTGTCATCGCTCTACAACCCGCGTCGTGCGGGGGCCGTCGTGTCGGGGGTGACCCTGGTCGACGAGCCCGGTCAGGTCTCGGGTGATGTCTTGGTGGAGACCGCCCATCCCGATGTGGTCTTCAAGAACCTCGAGGCATGGCGGGACCTCGGCATTGATGTCGTCGTGGGTACCTCTGGTTTCACCCCGCAGCGTCTCTCGGATCTGAAGGGAATGTGGGGAGTCTCGGCGCGTTGTCTGATCGTGCCCAACTTTTCGATTGGTGCGGTGCTCATGATGCGTTTCGCCCGCGAAGCGGCACCCCATTTCGAAGCGGTCGAGATCATCGAGCGACATCATTCGACCAAGCCTGATGCACCGTCCGGCACCTCCCTGGCCACCGCCATGGGTGTGGCCGGGGTTGGGGGATCCTCCAGCACGATTGCCGGGGAACTGGTGGAAGGGGCTCGGGGGGCCGATGTCGACGGGGTGCGTGTCCACTCGGTTCGTCTTCCAGGTTTGATCGCCCAGCAGGAGGTCGTCCTCTCCAACGCCGGGGAAGTCCTGAGCGTGGAGCACCTTTCCACCAGCTACCAGTCGTTCGCCGCCGGGGCGCTTCTGGCCGTCCGGAAGATCGGCGACCTCCCAGCCGGCGTCCACCTAGGTCTTGAATCGATCCTCTGACCCCTACCCCAGGTCGGCCGGTGTGTCGGGGACATCTACGGCGAGCTGTTTGAGGACATCCAGGGGGACGACTTCCAGGGCGGCTGCGTTGGTGGAGGCGAGGACCACTGGCGCGGCAACACCGTCGCGAAAAGCGCGATACCAGTTGTGAACAGTCACACACCACCGGTCGCCCGGTACCAGCCCGGGGAAGTTGTAGATCGGCATCGGAGTGCTGAGATCGTTCCCGATGCCCTGTTGGTGTTCGAGGAACTCTGCCGTCACCACAGCACAGACCGTGTGCATCCCGGTGCCGTCGGATGCGACATGACAGAATCCGTCCCGCAGCCAGCCGGTGAGCGGGTCGACGCTGCACGGTTCCAGGTCGCCGCCCAGAACATTCGTTTGGGCCATCAGAACATCACCACTGTGAGTACCCCGGCTATCAGGCAGTAGGCAGCGAAGGGGAGGAGGCCTATTCGCTTGATCACGCCCAACAGGAGTCCGATGGCGAGATAGCCGGATACTCCTGCCACGCCGAACCCGACCAACATCTCCCACCCGAGCCCTCCGGAACCTGCCAGATCGAGCATCTCGCTCAGACCGCCTCCGGCGATGGCCGGAATGCCTAGCAGGAAGGAAAATCGGGCAGCCTGAGTCGGTTCGAATTTCCGCCCGTTGCCGGCACTTATCGTCGCTCCTGAGCGTGAGATCCCGGGAATCAGAGCGATGGCCTGAGCTAATCCCACCACCACTGCGTCGGGGAGTCGGCCCTCACTGAGTTGACGGGTTCCGGTCGCGAGTTTCTGACCGATGACCAGAATCACCGCGGTCCCGATCAAAGCCCATCCCACATTGGCGACCGAGTCTTGGAACCCCTCCAAAGTGTCGCGCAAGGGCAGACCGATGAGTGCTGGTACGGTCCCCAATGCGACCAGCTTGAGAATGGTTCGACCTTCCGGGTCGCTTCTTGCCTTCAGGACTTTGGCGATGTCGTTTCTGAAGTAGATGAGGACCGCCACCAGCGTGCCCAGGTGAAGGACCGCGGAAACGGCCAATGTCGGAGCTTGGACCTCGATTCCGAGTCGTCCCAGGAAAGCGGGAACGATCACCAGATGCCCTGATGACGAGACCGGGAGAAACTCGGTGAGTCCCTGGACGAGGCCCCAGATGATTGCCGCTATCACCCGGTCACGGTAGTGGTCAGCCGGTGGAGATCAGGACTACCACGCGGCCGTCTACGGCTGCTCCGGCGATTGTTGCCGCATGTTCTCCAGGGATGGCGATCCCACCTCCCAGATGGGAGAACGGGTCAGGATCTGGTGCGGCCGCGACATAGCCCTCGACTACTAGACCGGAATCGACAACGACCACTCGAACCCGGTCTCCCTCTCTTGCGCTCCGCGGGACATCCAGACTCACCACCCACCAGCCGGATGGGATGGGGTCGCTCTTGTCGCCTACGTCGTGGGTCAGTACCGGGGAGCCACTGGGGATGAGTCGTGCCGCCGTCGAGGAACCCGGGATGGTCTCGAACAAGCCGATCGGCACGGATCGGAGCTCGGTGTTGTCAGTGGTGATGGTCTCGCCAGCGAGGATCGCTCTGGTGGCGAAAGGGTGTTGGACAGTTGGCTCAGGACGGACTTCGAGATAGATGACTCCGAGGGCCACGACAACGACGAGGATCCAGCGTCCCCAAGGTGGGGAACTCAACCACATCATGTTCCGAACCTACGCGTTGAGGGAACCCTTTGGAAGAGGGTTGTGATCAGTCGGTGGTTGCCGCCGCAGGTTTCTTGTCGGGCTTGTCCTTGGAGGGAGGCTTGGGCTTGACGTCGGATGTCGTGTCGCCCTTGTCGGCACCGTTGTCCGTTGTCGTCCCTTTGGCATCGGTGGCATAGAAACCGGACCCTTTGAACACGATTCCACGGGCATGAAGCACCTTCTTGAGGTCTCCACCGCAGGTCTTGTGCTTCTTGAGTGGCCTGTCAGCGAACGACTGGAAGACCTCGAAGTTCTCCCCGCAGTTCTTACAGATGTATTCGTAGGTCGGCATTTGTTAAAGGGTGTTTCCGGTGGCGGCCTGGTAATTCTAGATCCGGTCGCCAATGTGTTCCATTCCCCACCCTTATCATTCGCTTCGTGCAGCTTGCTCTGGCCCTGATCGGCGCATATTTGATCGGCAGCATCGACTTCGCGGTTTTCGTGGGAAAGATGCACGGCGTCGATATCCGCAAGGTGGGTAGCGGGAATCCAGGGACCTCGAATGTCCTGCGTTCGCTGGGTAGGGGCCCGGCTGCGATGGTCTTCGTCGGTGACACCTTGAAAGGAGTCGTTGGCGCATACCTGGGGATGCTGGGAGCGGGAGACTTTCGTTCCCATTGGGTCTGGGCGGCCGGATTGGCTGCTGTCCTCGGCCACTGCTACCCGATCTTCCACAAGCTGAAGGGCGGGAAGGGCGTCGCCACCGGTTTGGGAGTGCTGCTCTTCGCCGAGCCGATCTTCGGATTGGTCCTGTTCATCGGGTGGCTGGTCATCGCCAAAGTGACCAAGACGGCATCGATCGCATCTCTGGTGGTCGTGGCCGCCGCCATCCCGGTGGCGCTGTTGCTCGGGATCCGGGGGTTGTCGCTTCTCTGGTTGGCCCTGGTCCTCGGGCTGGTGGTTTGGCGACACCGATCCAACATCCAGAGGATGGCCAGCGGGACGGAAGCGAAGGTTCCAACATGAGTATCGAAGTTGCTGTGATACCTGCCGCCGGTCGGGGTACGAGGATGCGACCTGCCACCAGGGTGATACCGAAGGCACTGTTGACCGTGGTCGACCGACCTGCCATCCAGTATGCGGTGGAAGAGGCGGCGCGCGCCGGTGCCAAGGAAGCCATAGTGGTCGTCGATCTCGATGCCGGGCACCTGGTTTCGCAGCACTTCAGTCTCGAGGGCCCGCTCCCCGGTCTGGAGGATGTTCGAGTTCGACCCGTAGTTCAAGAGGAGGCACTTGGTCTCGGGCATGCCGTCCTGGAGGCAGCTGACATAGTCGGCGACCGGTCATTCTTCTGCTTGCTCTCCGACCGGCTCATGAGACCCGGGGAAGAGATCCTGCCGCAGCTGTATGCGGGGAGTAGGGACGCCTCTGTTTCAGTGGTCTTCTTGCGAGGTCTGACCGTCGACGAAGTCTCCAGCTTTGGCGTGGCGGTTCCCGCATCCGAAGTGGTGGATGGCTATCTCGATGTCGGCGGTGCGGTCGAGAAGCCTTCACCGGAGGACGCTCCCTCTTTGCTCGGGTTCGACGGTAGGTATCTGTTCACCCGCGAAGTGTTCGAGATCCTCGACAAGACCGCGGTCGGAGTTGGGGGGGAGATCCAGTTGACCGATGCCATCAACACCCTCGGCGAGTCGGGTCGGCTTCGCGGTTTCGTGTCAGAAGTGGACCTGCTCGACGTGGGCACGCCTGCTGGTCTGGTTCATGCCACGTCCATACTTGGTGCCAGTCTGCTCGGGTCATGACGGGTTAGGCATGCCGTCAGGGTTACCGCTACCGTTCCTTTCCCGGGGGTCGTTGAATCGAGGCGGTCTATCTGCCTACCCTCTGGCGCAACGAGCTAACGGATGACAGGGATATGGAAGCAATCGTCGTAGTCGGTCTGCTGGTGATCGGTGGCGTATGGGCTGTGTACTTGATGCCTGTCGTCTTCGGGGAGAAGCGTGACACCGCGATGTCGTCCACGGACGCCTTCGATCGTTGGTCACACTCCATGGCCGACGTCCAGAAACGGTCGACCGCCCAGCTCGCCGCCAGCAACCGTGAATTGATCAGGAAACGTCGGCGTCGGACCTTGTCTGCGCTGGGACTGCTCACGGTGGCGAGTCTGGCTATGGCGTGGAGGATGGGTTCGGTCGCCTGGCTGATGGGGGCATTGTTGTTCGTCTCTTTGATCGTCCTCTATGTGGCTCTCCTGTCTCAAATGAGACAGCGTCGTGATGAGCGGCTCAAGGTGATCCACGTCGCCGAGCGGCCGCCCGAATGGGAAGAGCCGCAGATAAAGGTCATCGCCCGCTGATCAGCGGACGTCGCTTTCCTGACCTCGGGTAAAATCTGGTTCCCGTTCCACGGGGCTGTAGCTCAGCCTGGCAGAGCACCTCGTTCGCAATGAGGGGGTCAGGGGTTCAAATCCCCTCAGCTCCACTAAACACCCTGGTCAGGGCGTTTCTGTCCGCATCCGGCGCGCCGATTTGAGCGATGGTTGGAGTCTCGCGCTCCACGGACGCCCCACAGGATTAGCCTGTGAGCCCCTCGCAGGCAGCGAGGTGCTTTTCACCACGCCCCACATCAATCTGAGTGAGTAGCTCAACCTACCTACGGCCGGCTGGAGCCCGAAGTGCCTCACGCCGGGTCAGAGTGGCGTTGGTGTTGTTTCGCGATAGTAAGCCGAACTTGGCAGCTTCGAACTCTTCCGAGGATCGAAACTATTTGCGAGCCATCTGGTGTATCGAACTGGTCTCCCACTGAGAATCGGAATGCTGCTCCGCCTCGAACACCATCCGCACCGCCCGGTCACGCAGCTCAGCCGGATACTTCCCCTGCCTGCATAGCTCTGTCATGACTCCATCCTCCAAGGTCTGGAGCCTGCGCGCTACCCGGAGAGGTTCACCTTCCCTTTGTTGCTGATCGTTGAGCGTCAGTGGATCGTTGGCCAAATGCCCAGCGCAATAAGTCTTCCTGCTCTTGGATGTCGCGTCCAGTGGGGGTCATGGCGATGACGGTCGTTCTCGACTTCAGGTCATACATCACCAAAGTCTTGTAACCGACTACGCCTCCTCCGTTGGCCCAGATGTCCACCGCGTCGGTCGGGGGCTTCAAGAGGTGGATCATCCCGAGCCCATAACCGGACACATCAGATCCGACATAGTGTTCGCTGGTCATCGCCTCCAGGCTGCCCTCGGAGACGAGGTTTCCCTCGAACAGCGCTCGGAAGAAGGCATCGAGGTCATCGACACTGGAGACCATGCGTGAGTCTGTCCCGGTAACGCCCCCAACGGGGGTCGTCTCGCACTCGATAGGGCCGAATCCCGAGTCGAAGAAGTCCGCCACGGCAGGAACAGGGGGTTGCCCCGTCTCGACGTCAGCCAAGTAAGTGTCGGCCAAGCCAATCCGCTCGAGTATCCGCTGGCGGATGACAGTCTCGGGTGGCATGCCGGTGACCTTCTCGATCACCTCTCCGAGAAGCAGGTAATTGGTGTTCGAGTAACCCCAATCCTTGCCGGGCTCGAAGAGCGGCTCTTGTGCGACGTAGTCGTAGGTGTTCGGGGTTTCGTCAGGGCACGAACGCATGAGAGTCACCCACTGTTCGCTGGCAACGTAGTCGGGGACTCCTGAGCTGTGGTGGAGCAAGTCGAAGAGAGTGGCCTTAGCCGGCACGAACTCGTGGTGGACGTAGCGCGCTGCAGGGTCATCCAAAGACAACAGACCCTCCTCGGCAAGCTGCATAATCACCACGGCGACGAAGGTCTTGGTAACGCTCCCTATGTGCCAGGTCACGTCGTCGCTCATTGGTGCACCCGTTGCATCGACCCCGGCAACGGCGGTGGTGCGCTTACCTTCCCCATCTGTGATGGCGACCAGGAACCCGTAGCCACCTCGAACCTCAGCGGCATCGTCGGCGATTCTCTGCAGCCCGGAGGGCCCAGAATCGGTACACCCGACGAGAAGCAGCCCGATGAGGAGCAGCGTCAAGATCAACGGATTCACCTCAAGTCGAAGCCTTTGCATGTGGAACCTTTCCGCTGCCAGGGGCTTGGTCAGGCCCATCGGGGGATGAATGGAAGCGTCAGGGAGGCTTTGGTTGCAGGGATGGCACGGGCAACGTCCCTGGTCGATCAGAACGGTTGCCTTCTCGTGAGGAAGGGAGTCCATGTTGACATCGTCAAGTGTCCCATCGTGCCCGTTCCGGTTGTCACACCGCTTACCGCGGATTTTCTTCATACAGGCCAACTGAAGGAAGTACGGCACTGAACACTGGGTGACAAGCGCTTGCGTTTCAGCCGTCTAGGCGGGTCGTGTCGGCCGGTCGCCTGACGTCGTTCGCGAGTACCGATCCGTCCTGTGCGATGAGAACGAGGCATGCGGCTATCAGCCAAAGGAACAGGGCGAGACCGCCTATACCAAGACCAGTCGGGATGAGCGCCAGAGCGGCCGCGACGAGTACGACGCCCGACCAGGCGAACGGCTTGGGGAGAAATCTCATGACCAACGAGCTGATGCTCATGGTGGCGGCGACACCAAGAGCACCAAGCATGAACAGGGCAATGATGTGTTCTTTCAGGATCGATAACGGAAGCACCGCGTCGGCAAGGAGGTTCGGTTCGATCGGTGCACTAATCGCCATGCGATATGACCCGTGAACGAAAGCTCCGATGACCATGACAATCCCGAACGCGTATACGATGAGGGCCGACAGTTCACCTTTTGAGCCGTCCCGGGCAAGACGCATCCGCAGCGAGGCAACAAACCCGACCAACACCAACGCTCCGACGATGCCGACCGTGCTTCCAGCGACGAGTCTCGTCCTGTTGTCAGTGATCTCTGCCGCCAGATCACTGACCGGACTGTCGGACCCCAGCCAACCACCATGGTCGACAATAAAGAAACCCACAAAAATCAGTACCAATCCCGCCAGTCCCAAGATCCATCCAATCCGGTCAAGTCCACTCGAACGATTCTGAGACATATGCCAGACCTCCTCTGTTCAAGCGTCGGCACCCAACGTTTACACGAGAACAGACGAACCAGATTCAAGAACGGGTGACAAAGAAGCGTCTATATCGAAGCCTCTTTCGGTCGAGTGGTTGCTTGGGCACATGAAGCAGACGAGGTTCTGGCCTTGATGTGCAGGACTTGAAGCGTCGGGATGACTGTCTCGGGGGACATGGCGATCGCTTTATCACCCCACGCCCAACACGGCGAGGGCGATCAGCAGCAGACCTCCGCCGATGGCGAGGAGCACCACTGCAAACACGAGGGCCGTCACCATCCGTTCGGTCCTCTGGGCTGTTTGCGAGATGGGCGGTGCCTCCGGGCCGGCGGAGTGGCGCAGCCCTCTTCTGGTCAGCGATGTGAACAGAAGGCCCACGATTGGAAGCAGCAGGAGATTCCCGACGTGAGCCAGCCCCAGAGTGGTCAAGAAGAGAGCGACCTGTCGGGCAGCTGAGGTGAGGCTCTCTACGGCCGGGACGAAGGATCCGACCTCGGAGAGGTCGAGGGCAGAGACGATCACTCCGCCAAAAAACAGGTAGTAGGCGATGTCGAGGAGTCGGGAGAATCGCTCGCCGGTTGGAAGGTTCATATGGAAGATGTCTGCGAGGTATGGCTGGCCGAGCCGTCTGATCACCGGGCCGAAGACCAGGAGGCATGCGCTAAGTACTACGAGCATCACCACCTGCATCGACCACTTCGGCAGCACCAGCACGCCATGGGGATCTCGTGTCGCGAGCATGCTCAGAAGAATCGCGATGCCGCAGAGCCCGCTCACGACCACTGCTCCTCCCATCGCCACGCGCCGTCGATGCGCCCGATCCTCTTCGATGCTTCGGCTGAGCCGCGCGAAGAGATCCACGCTCGGCTGGAAGTCATCGGTGTGATGCAACGCTTCGGTGAGCCGGCGCTCGAGACTCATGCCTCACCTCCCAAGACTCCGGCCAGGATGGCCATTCCACGTTGACAGTGGGTCTTCACCGAGTTGGGGGAGATGGCCAGGGTGCCTGCGATCTGCTTCTCGGTGAGGCCCATGTAAAAGCGGAGGATGAGACAATCCCGTTGCCTAGGGGAGAGACCATTGAGCGCGTCGATGACCTCGGCTTGACTCTCCGTCCTCACGACCTGGTCTTCAGGAATGTCGGGTGTCTTGTAGTCGATCATCGAGTCTTGATGGCGGAGCGACAGGAGGCCGCGTCGGTTTTGGTCTCTAGCAAGGTTGAGCACGATCGAACGCAGATAGGCGGCGCTCTTTTCGGTGTCCTCTATCCGCTCGGCCGCGCGATGGAGCCTGATGAAGGCCTCTTGGACGATGTCTTCGGCTCCGGTTCGGTCGTCAGTGAAGAGGCGAGCCAACCGCACCAGGGATACCGCCTCTTGGTGATAGAGCTTCTCTACCAAGGCGGCGCGCGCTGACTCCTCGGTGGTCCAGGCCGTCTTGCCGGCTGCTACTACCGCCAGCCAGAGCACGGATCAGCCGGTAGCCGGCGTGTCCTCATCGAGACTCCGGCTCAAGCCGAGCAGTCGTCCCACCAGCGGGAGGCTGAGCACGTTGAGGCCATGAAGGACACCCATGAGCAGGAGCATCCCGCCGACTCTTGCCACCTCGTGCTGGAGTTGATTGCCCAGTGGGTCTCTCGCTGAGGGTCGCCATTCGGGGGGCTGGCTGATCGTGACGGTGAACAGGATGTAGGCGGTGAAGATCAGGTAGTAGGCCACGTCCATCAAGATGAGATAACTCTTCCCTGTCCTCGGGTTGCCCCTGAAGATGTCGCCGGCATATGCCCTGCCGAACCGCTTGATCACAGGGCCGAGGATGACGACGGTGGCGAGAAGTATCACATTGGTGATCAGCTCGATCGCCCACCAGCTCATGTCTCGTGACCTCCCGGATTGGTGAGTGACATCGTGGCAGGCTCCGGTGATCCGTGACGTGTCTTCGCGAGCCGTCGCCTCTCGAGCCTGCCGACGATGCGGGCCCAAACCCATCCATAGGCGATTGCCACTGCGCCAAACATCGGGATGTTGAACCAGGGGCCTACTCCCAACTCCAGGATCTCGCCGCGTAGCTCGCTGTCGAGCCCGATCATCATCATCACCAAGAGGGCAGGAACCAGACCCGCCGCCCGGGATGGGATGCTGAACCCGATTCGTGAGACGTTCCCGTAGACCCCGAAGATCCCTCCCATCACGGCCCCGATCCCGACGATGATGAACATCGTGCCCTCGACGGTGAACTCAGGGGATCTGACCGGGTCGACCATCGCGACTACCCGCATGGCGACTCGAAGTCCCGGTCCGAGAACGAGGAGACCAGCGATCACGCCGCCGATCGCCCCGTGGAGGGCGCCTCGCCAGAACCCGGGGATGAGCAGCCAGCCCGCCCCGATACCGATCAGGGCCACGGCGATGGACCAGACGGGCCCCATGAGCTCGGATCCGGCGAGTGGTATCGCCACGATGAAGATCGCAGCCCCCAATGCCGGCTTCCACTTCATGGTTGTTCTCCTTTGGCTGGTACAGCGAATGTGATGAATTGGTCAGCCGAGGTCGGCACAGGCGACCTTTGCGCCACCGGGAGCATGGATGACGACCGAAACTGCGGTCGGCCCGGCTGTGGCTCCCACCTCTGTGCGTCCCACGGCGTGACCTGCTGCGTTTGCGGTGAACGGGCCTGGCCATATCTCGAAACCGTCAAGGGCCCCACCTGGCACTAGGTGGCCAAAGCGGTAGTGCCCGCCAGCATCTCCGTCGGAGCAAGCCTGGTTGTGGACGTGGGACCCGTAGGTCTCGCCCGCTACGAGACCCTTGACCGTGACCACGACGATCGTGTCACCCGCGGCAGTGCGAATCATCCTCGCGTTCCCCTGGATTCCGTCGTAGGCGACGTGTCCGCTCCCTGCGGCAAACGACTCGAATGTCCCCTTGGTCACTTCAGAGCCTCGCGCCGAGAGCGGTGCAGCCATCAACACGACGAGCACAGCGGCGACAGCAAGTGTCCCTGCCTTTTCGACCAGAGCGTTCATTTGGTCCTCCTTGAACCTGGATATGAGATACAGACGAAGAGGTCGCCGTTCCGGGTGACAGCCCTGTTGTTGCTCGTGCCGTTACCCGCCCAGAGTTGTGAGAGCGAGCCAGCCAGACGAACGGATGGCGTTACGTAACTTGGTCGGGCGCCACGACACTGAACAGCGTCAGTCATCACCAACCAAAGCTGCTTCAGATCCAACCCTTGAAGGGCTGTCTCCCAAGGGCCTTGTCCTGAGGCGTCGTGGCTTAGTTGGAGTCGATCCCCTATCGGTGACTCACAGCGACTCGCGGCCCCTCACGTCGCTCGCTCCACAGCCGCTCCACAAACCCGCAAATGAAGGCCGTTTCCCCTGGTCACAGGGCTTTGACCGCATCTTTCGCAATGAGGGGGTCAGGGGTTCAAATCCCCTCAGCTCCACAAACAAGACAAGACGACACAAGTGATGTCAAGGGTGTCGGTCAATCAGCGTTGCTCGACCAGGCCGACCAGATTGCCTTCCGAGTCGCGGATGAACGCCTGCCACTCGTCCAATCCGGCGGGTCCCAGCGAGTTGTCCTGGTGGCGGAAGATGACGTGTGGCTCGGACTCGATTACCACTCCCTGCTGCCGGAGTCTTTCGACCATCGCCGGGAGATCCTCGACCTCTATGTAGATCAGGGCACTGGGGGCGTTGGCTTCCAGGAGGAGGCGTGTCTCCCCGATCTGGAAGAAGAGCAAGCCGGGTGGATCGAATCGGCCGATCGGTTCGGTCCCGAGCAGGTTCCGATAGAACTGGTCGGCTCGGTCGAGGTCGGTGGCCCTCTGGGCGACCTGGGTCAGGGCCGTTCGTGTCATCATGTGCCAGACCCTACCCTGACCGGATGAGTCCGAGGGTTCGCTCCTACGGAGAGTGGGAGTCACCGATCTCTGCTGCCGACACCATCAGCGCTGCGGTCAGTTTCTCGGAGGTGGCCACCCACGGGGAAAACGTCTACTGGCTGGAAGGGCGACCATCGGAGAAGGGCCGGCAAGTTTTGGTTCGCCTCGGCCATGATGGGAAAGCCGAGGATCTGACACCGGCACCCTTCAGCGTCCGGACCAGGGTGCATGAGTACGGGGGCGGTGCCCTTTTGGTGGCCGAGGGTGGCATCTACCTCTCCAACGACACCGACCAGCGGGTCTACCGCCTGGGGGCGGAGGGAGAACCTGTTCCGATCACTCCTGAGCCCGAACGGCCCGGCACCGTCCGCTACGCCGACGGCCGCGCCTTCCCAGACGGTCGGCTCATATATGTGAGGGAGACTCACACCGAGGGGATGGAGGCGACGAACGAACTGGTCATCCTCGACCCTTCGACTGGAGATCAGATTGTCTTCGCAACGGGTGCCGACTTCTACTCCAGCCCCCGACCCTCACCGGACGGCTCCAAAGTGGCCTGGGTTGAGTGGGACCATCCCAATATGCCCTGGGATGTCACCAGACTGATGGTCAAAGGGTTCGACAGCGAGGCTCGGCTGGTCGCCGGCGGCGGCCATGAGGCCGTGATGCAGCCAGCATGGTCACCCGACGGCCATCTCCACTTCATCACCGACCCCGACGGTTGGTGGAACATCTATCGCTGGGACGGCTCGGACACCCAGGCCGTCATCCAGGTCGACGCCGAGTGCGGGATCCCCGAGTGGGTCTTCGGTCGGTCGAGTTATGTCTTCATCGGAGACGGGCGTATCGCGGTCGTCTACCACGAAGACGGTGTCCAGAGACTCGGGGTCATCGAAGACGGTGTCCTCGTCCCGATACCTTTGGAGTTCACCAGCCACAACCATCTCTCAGCAGATGCCTCCGGACTGGTCCACTTCGTCGGAGGGAAGGCCGACGGCTGGCTCGGCCTGGTGTCATACGACGTCGACACGGGCACCCTCGGCGAGATCAGGGCCAATCCGATGACGGTGCCAGACCGGTACCGGACTGTTCCGGAGAGGATCAACTTCCCGACGGCTCTGGGGGTCGCGCACGGCATCTACTACCCGCCCGCCAACCCGGAGTTCGAGGCGCCGTCCGGAGAAGCACCTCCGCTGATCGTCAAGATCCACGGTGGCCCGACCAGCATGGTGGTGCCCCACCTCGACCCCCGTTTCGCCTTCTGGACCAGTCGCGGCTTCGGCATAGTCGACGTCAACTATCGGGGCTCGACGGGGTTTGGCCGGGAGTACCGGGAGAAGCTCAAAGGCAATTGGGGTGTGTCCGATGTCGAAGATGCCGCGGCCGCGGCCCGTTATCTGATCGAGCGTGGAAAGGCCGATCCCGACCGCTTGGCCATCAGTGGGGGGAGCGCCGGAGGTTTCACGGTTCTCGCCGCATTGACCTCGATCGACCTGTTCAAGGCGGGAGCTTCCTACTACGGCATAGCTGACCTTCGACTCCTCAAACAGGACACCCACAAATTCGAGTCCCGCTACGAGGAGGCCCTGGTCGGGGCGGGAGAGTCGGCCCTTCTCGAACGGTCACCCATAACTCACATCGACCGGCTCGTCACCCCGCTGATCGTGTTCCAGGGGCTCAAGGACCGGGTGGTTCCTCCTTCGCAGGCCGAAGTGATCGTGGCTGCCCTGTCTGCGAAGGGTGTGCCCCACGCGTATGTCACCTATGAGAACGAGGACCACGGGTTCAGGGACGCGGCGAACATCGCCAACAGTCTCGAGTCCGAGCTCTCCTTCTATGGGGAGATCTTTGGGTTCACGCCTGCCGGTGACATCGCCCGACCCACAATCATGGGCAAGGTCTAGGCCCGGGCTGCCGATAACCTGACCGCCAATGTCTCTCACCACCCGAAAGCTCATCGCCGCACTGGTCTGTATCGCCCTCTCGCTCGCCGCCTGCACTGAGGGAACGCCTCCAACTGATACGACCTCGCCGGGCCAGACCACCACCACCGGGTCTGGTACTGCAACCACCGTGCCCGGCGTGACCACGACCTCGACTCTCCCCGACCTGAGCGATCTGGATGTACCCGAAGAGGTGAGGGAACAACTGGAGAATCTGTTGATCCTCGCCCAGGAGATACGAGGTCTGCCATTTCTGACGACTCCGACGATCACCGTCGTCGATGCCGCCGGGTTGAGAGCGAGGGTGGAGGCAATGCTCGAAGAGTCTTTCGAGGAGTTGCCCTCCGACGAGTCGCTATACAAGTTGTTGGGGCTGCTACCGGCGGACGCCGATCTGGAGGCCACTCTGTTGGAGCTGTACGGGTCACAGGTTGCCGGGTTCTATGACGGTGAAACCGGGGAGATCGTGGTGCCTGCAAGGGACACCGGGTTCAGTCTGCTCCAGCAAGGAACCATCATTCACGAACTGGTCCATGCTCTGACCGACCAGCACTTCGGCTTCGACCAGACACGTCGGGACATGATCGATGCCGAGAGGTATGACGAGGCTGCGGCCCTTCTTGCGTTGATCGAGGGTGATGCCACCTTCTCCGAACTGCAGTGGATTCAGACCCTGACCCAGCGCGAGATCGGCCAGTACATTGCCGAGTCGCTCAGTGTCGACACCGGTGCCCTCGACTCGGCCCCGCAGTTCATCGCGGAGTCGCTGTTCTTCCCCTACGAGTTCGGTCTGGTTTTTGTGCAGGCCCTCCACCGACGGGGTGGCTGGGAAGCAGTCAACGACGCCTACCGGGTGATGCCCGACCTGCCGGGGTCCACCGAACAGATCATCACTCCTGACGACTTCGGTCGGGACCTTCCTGTTGCGATCGAGCCGATACCGGTGTTGGTGACAGGATACGAACTGATCACCACATCGGTGTGGGGGGAGTTGGGTTTCCGACTCATGTTCAACCAGGTCTTGGGTGAGAACGCGTCCTTCAGGGCAGCCGATGGCTGGGGAGGGGACTTCTATCACCAGTGGTTCGACGGGACCCGCTCCGCCCTGCTCATTGTCTACACGGGTGACACCGCCGAGGACATCGAGGAGATGAGGACGGCGTTGCTCGATTATCGAGGACGCGCCGTCCCCGCGGCCGCGTTCGTTTGGGTGGCGGTCAGAGGTGATCGTCTCTTCTTCATCGCCGCGGACGACCCCGACGTTGGGGCGTTCCTGCGCACCGAGATGGGCCTCGACTGACAGGCCCCTTCTAAGCCGCCGCTGCATCCTCTAGGGTCGATCGGGTGGAAGTCCTGATCAGCGGTGACAACTGGACCGACCGGGCCCGGATGGCCCGCGGCTTCAGAGACAGACTCACCGGTCTCCGCAAGTCATCTATTGGCGACTCGATCCTGATTCCGACACGATCGGTCCACGGCTTCGGAATGCGTTGGCCGATAATGGCTGTCGGCATCGATGCCGACCTGAGGGTGATCGGCGCCAAGCTGCTGAGGCCCCGACGGGTGGTCGTCTTCCCCAAAGCCCGTTATATCCTCGAGGTCCCGGTCGGGGAGCCAGTCCCGCCCGGTGGCTCGATTGTCCACATAGAGGTCTGTGATGACTGAAGGTCGTCTCTACGTTTGCGCCACCCCCATCGGGAACCTCGGTGACATCACCGAGCGGCTCCGGGACGTCCTAGGTTCAGTCGATCTCGTCTATGCCGAGGACACCCGACGTGCGTCGAAGCTCCTCAGCCACATCGGAGTCTCGGTCAAGGTGAGGTCCCTGTTCGCCGGCAACGAAGTGGAGCGCAGCGAAGAACTGATCCGCCGGTTGGTGGAAGGAGCCAAGGTGGCACTTCTCACCGATGCCGGCACTCCCTCGGTCAGCGACCCGGGAGCGATCGCCGTTTCCATGGCCCACTCCCGGGGGATGGCGGTCACGGTCATCCCCGGGCCCTCGGCCGTGGTCACGGCGCTGGCACTATCCGGGTTCGCCGCCGACCGTTTCGTCTTCGAGGGCTTTCTCCCCCGGAAAGGTTCTCAGCGGTCGGTTCGTATTTCAGATCTGAGGACCGAGCAACGGACCACCGTCTTCTTCGCCAGCCCCCACCGGCTCGCTGACGATCTCGCCGACCTGCTCCATGCGCTCGGACCCGAGCGGCAGGTCGCGGTGACCAGAGAACTGACCAAGCTCCACGAGGAAGTTTGGATCGGCAACCTCGGTGAGGCCGCAGATCGATGGAGTGGGGAGGTCAAAGGGGAGGTGACGGTGGTGATCGCACCGGCCGTTGCGTCAAAGGCAGATCTCGAGTCCGCGATCAGTGATGCCCGGAGTCTGGTCAAGGCAGGTAAGTCGATCTCCGAAGCAGCCAAGGAAGTGGCTCAGACCACAGGGGCATCGAGGCGTGAAATCTATGAACGGCTGTTGGAGAAGTGAACCCATTTCCCAGCGGGAATCTGTTCGTCAGGAACTCAGTTGGGTCTTGCAGTCCCCGCAGACACCCTTGTCCTTGAACTGGATGACGTTGGCGTCGTCACCACAAAAGGTGCAGGTGTCGGTCATTTTCCGGAGGATGATGTTGGATCCCTCGACTGAGACAACCAGGTGATCCCCCTCCCGGATGTTGAACAGCTTCCGGGTCTCCGACGGGATTACGACCCGTCCGAGATCATCGATCTTTCTTGTCATACCCGAGTCCATAACGCCCGGTCAGCCTACTGTCTCCGTCGATGACCTGGGTAGACACACACTGTCATCTACAGCTCGATGGGAGAGACCCGGCCGAGCTTCTCGGGCGCGCCGTAGAGGTCGACTGGGTCGTGGCCCCGGGAATCGACGCGGCCAGTTCGGCAGCATCGATCCATCTCGCCCGTATGCACCCCGACAGGATCCTGCCTACCGCCGGTTTGCACCCCCACGAGGCCGGCCGCTGGAAGGCAGATAGCGGGCTGATCGAGGGGATGGTCAGGGATGTTTGCGCCATCGGAGAGACGGGTCTCGATTTCTATCGCATGCTGTCTCCGGAACGGGACCAGGTCGCGGCTTTCGAAGGTCAGATCGAACTTGCCAACGTCTTCGACAAGCCCCTCATCGTGCATTGTCGTGACGCCTTCTCGGCGATTCACGACATCCTCGACAAAACAGGCTCCGGGGACCGTGCCGTGCTTCACAGCTGGACGGGCGGGACAAAATGGACCAGGAGATTCCTCGATCTCGGGGTCACCTTCTCCTACTCCGGGATCGTGGCCTTCGAGACGGGCGAGACCATCCGGCTGGGAGCGGCGCTGGTCCCCCCTGAGAGGGCCATGGTCGAGACCGACACCCCTTATCTGGCCCCGCCTCCACATCGAGGCAAGTCGAACGAACCGGCATGGGTCAAATATGTGGGAGCAACTCTGGCCAGGATCTGGGGACTCCCTATCGAGGAGGTTGCGGAGAAGACATCCAGTAACGCCACCAGGATCTTCAGACCATGATGGCTCAGTCCCGCTCGGAGATACTGAGTCTTCTGCAACGTCACGGGGTGGCACCGAATCGGAAGCTGGGACAGAACTTCCTGGTCGATGGGAACATCACGAGGAGGATCGTGAACGAGGCGGGAGTGGTCCCCGGCGACAGGATCATCGAAGTCGGGGCGGGGACCGGCACCCTCACCAGGGCCCTGGCGGCGGCGGGCGGTCATGTGACCGCCTTCGAAGTGGACCCCCGTCTCAGACCGATGCTGGAAGAGGTCACCTCCGGGCTGGATGTCGACTTGGTGATGGCTGACGCCTCCAAGATCGACTTCGCTCAGTCCTTTCCCGACGGCCCATGGCTATTGGTGGCCAACCTTCCCTACAACGTGGGCACCTCACTGGTGATGGACATCCTCCGGCATGCTCCAGCGGTGGTGAGACTGGTGGTGATGATGCAGCGTGAAGTCGCCGAGCGTCTGGTCGCACTGCCCGGGACCGAGAACTATGGGATTCCCTCAGTGGTCACCGGGCTGCACGCCAGGGCCAGACTGGCCTTCCGGGTCCCACCACAAGTCTTCTACCCGGTGCCACGGGTCGAGTCGGCAGTCGTGATCATGGACCGGACGGAGTCCCCACGCGATGCCGAGCCTGCCCTGGAGATTGCTCGGACGGCATTCTCCAAGAGGAGAAAGATGCTGCGGGGGTCGTTGAGGGGACTGATCGAGGATCCCGAGTCGATTCTGATTGCCGCCGGGATCGACCCGACTTCGAGGGCGGAGGATCTGAGTCCCGCCGACTTCGTCCGACTTGCCGAGGCGAACCGATGATCTCGATCGAGTCGCCGGCCAAACTGAACCTCTCACTTCTGGTCCAACCACCTCGCGACGATGGATTTCACCCCATCGATTCCCTGGTCCAAACCATCGAGTGGTGTGATCGCCTCGTGTTCGAAATGGCATCCGAGGGCCGTGACGAGGTCCGCTTCGATGGCTCGGAACTGGATCCTGAGGACAACCTGGTCACCAGGGCCCTCGCCGCCCTGAGGGTCGACACGGCTGTCCCGCCGTTGAGGGTTCTCGTGGAGAAGTGGATCCCCATGGAGGCGGGTCTCGGTGGTGGCAGCTCGAACGCCGCCGCCACACTCCTCGGCGCCGTAACGATGGCCCGCGCCGAGCCCGACCTTCTCCAGACGGTGGCACCAGGAATCGGTTCCGACGTTCCCCTGTTTCTCACGGGTGGGAGCGTCATGGTCTCCGGCATCGGGGAGGTGATAGAGCCAGTGGAGCCGCTTGGTGGATTCGCCTTCGCCGTGGTGGTCCCCGACTTCGGATTGGCGACGGCGGCCGTGTATCGCCGATGGGATGAGATGGAGGGCCCTCAGGGTGAGTCGATCAACCAGAGGAAGGTCCCGCCAGGCCTCCGCGACGGTATACCGCTACGTAACGATCTGCTTCCCGCGGCGATGGACCTCGAACCTCGGCTCGGGGATTTCATGGCCGACCTCCGTGTCGCCTGGAGCGGGCCGGTCTGCCTGACCGGCTCGGGCACCGCCTGCTTCGGCTACTTCCCGACGGTCGAGGAGGCGGAGAGCGCGGCCCGTGCAGTGACCGCTATCTCTCGGTACTCCCGCGGGGTGGCGCTTCGTGACCGCGGGGTGTCGCCGGTGAGCGTCGGAGAGCGATAGACACCATGCACGGGTTACTCTTTCCGTGACGGAACGCCAGAGTACGAAGTACGAAGGACCCCGCATTGGGGGGTGGTGTAATTGGCAGCACGGCAGGTTTTGGTCCTGTTAGAGAGGGTTCGAGTCCTTCCCCCCCAGCGCAAGAGAGTGGAGCCGGGTTGTCGACACATGTGGTGATACTGGCCGCCGGTCAGGGCAAGAGGATGATGTCCCACTTGCCCAAGGTGGCCCATCCAGTAGCCGGTCGGGCGATGGTCCAGTGGGTCCTCAGGGCCGCCTCGATTCTGGACTCCGCCACAACAGTGGTGGTCGTGGGTCACGGCGCGGACCATGTTCGCGACCTGCTCCCCGGAGATGTGCTGACCGCCCTCCAAATCGAGCAGTTGGGCACCGGTCACGCTGCCACAGTGGGCTTCGATGCGATACCCATGGTCGCCGACGATGACACCGTTGTCATCCTTTACGGGGACACCCCGCACCTGACTGCCCGACTGGTCGCCGACCTCGCCGATCTCCGATCGGGCGAGGTGGGGAGACTGGTCACCACCAGGTTCGATGACCCAGCGGGTTATGGGCGGGTGCTTCGCGACAGTGACGGACGGGTCGTCGGAGTCGTCGAAGACCGCGATTGCACTGACGAGCAACGTTCGATCACTGAGGTCAATGCCGGCCTCTATGCAGTGAGGGCTGGTCGTCTGAAGCATGCACTGTCGAACCTGAGCGACAACAACCATCAGAGCGAGTACTACCTCACCGATATTGTGGGCATACTGTCTGGCGAAGGTGACACATTGAGTGCGGTCGAAGGAAGCCAAGAGGAGGTCTCGGGAATCAACTCCCAGGATCAGCTGTCAGTGGCCCAGCGCCATCTTCGTTCCGGGATCAACCAAAAACTGATGGAGTCTGGAGTCTGGATGCTCGATCCCGACCGGACGTACATCGAAGACACTGTGGTCGTCGAACCCGGGGCGCACATTTTTCCCGGAGTGCATCTCATGGGCACCACCACGGTCGGGTCGGGAGCACGTGTGGGGCCAGACGTCTACGCCGTTGACTCATCGATTGCCTCCGGGGCCACGGTCTGGTATTCCGTCTTGCGCCAAGCTGTCGTCGGGGAGGACTGCGAGGTGGGGCCGTTTGCCTCGCTTCGCCCTGGGACAGTCCTGGAGAAGGGTGCCAAGTTGGGAACCTTCGTCGAGACCAAGAACACGACGATGGGCGAGAAGGCGAAGGCCAACCATCTGGCATACCTGGGAGACGCCACGGTCGGGGCACGCACCAACATCGGCGCTGGTGCGATCACCGTGAATTACGACGGTCACGACAAACACCACACCGAGATCGGTGACGATGTCTTCATCGGGTCGGACACGATGCTGGTAGCGCCGGTGACGGTTGGCAACGGTGCCATGACCGGGGCCGGATCGGTGATCACCAAGAACGTGTCGGCAGGATCCTTGGCGGTGGAACGAAGTGAGCAGGTGGAGATCCCCGGCTACTCTGAGCGACGAAAGGCGCGAAGGGCAGCGCTCAACACAGAGGACTGACTTGGACATCGTCTCCCGTAACCGCATGATGGTCTTCTCCGGGGGGGCCAATGAGCCTCTTGCCCGGGAAGTGGCCGAGGATCTTGGCATCCGTTTGGGGGAGATGGAGAGATCCGCTTTCGCCGACGGTGAGATATACGTCCGGCCCATGGACAGTGTTCGAGGGGCCGACTGTTTTGTCATCCAGAGCCACTCCAAGCCGATCAACGACCACATCATGGAGCAGTTGATCACCATCGACGCACTGAAGCGGGCCTCGGCCAGAAGAATCACCGCCGTTGTCCCCTACTTCGGGTACTCCCGTCAGGACAAGAAAGTTCGCCCGCGAGAACCGATCACAGCACGTCTCATGGCCGACCTCTTCATGCAGGCAGGGGCCGACAGACTGGTCTCGGTCGACCTCCACTCCGGTCAGCTTCAGGGATTCATCCACAAGTCTTGGGATCACCTGACCGCTCTTCCGATCATCGCCGACTATTTGGCTGAGAGTCTCAACGGGTCCACCACCGTCCTTTCACCCGACGCCGGGGGAGTGAAGAGGGCGGAGCGGTACGCCAAACGTCTCGATGCCGATGTCGCATTCGTCTACAAGAGGCGTGACCCGGTCAGTCACAATGAATCGGCTGCCCTGTCGATGTCGGGGGAGGTCGAAGGGCGGCATGTGGTGATCATCGACGACATGATCGACACTGCCGGAACCGTGTGCAATGCGGCTGAGATGGTGAGATACCAGGGAGCCTTGAGTGTCCGGATTGCCGCCACTCATGGCATCTTCTCCGAGCCGGCAGTCGACCGGATCAAGAACGCCCCGATCGAAGAGGTCATCGTCACCAACACCCTCCCGGTCGATCCCGACATTCAGGCGTTGGACAAAGTGAAGGTCCTGTCGATTTCGCCGATCCTCGCCGAGACGTTGCATGCCATTTTCCTCGACTCGTCGGTCTCGGAGATCTTCCTCGGCGAAAACGCCTAACGGGACGTGGTGACCGCACGCCACCGGAATCAGTCGACTCCAGATCGTGGTCGATTGTCCCTGTTGGTAGTGGGGATGATCCTGATCTTCCTGTTGATTGCCATTTTCTTCAGGGGATCCGACGAGGGGCCCTCCTCTACCACCCTGCCGATCGCTTCCGACTCTACGACTACAGCCACCACGGATCCCGGGGCCACCACGACCTCGACTCCCGGAACGACCACATCTTCGGGTCCCCTACCGGCCGTCCCGCCGCTGGCAGTTCGGGTGATCGCCGAGGGTCTGGGGAGTCTCACCGACCTGACCGCACCGGTCGGCGACGACAGGCTCTTCGTGGTGAGAAGAGTGGGTATCGTCCGGATGGTCGGTGCCGACGGTGTGCTGGCCACGACCGCCTTCATCGATCTCCGTGATCGGGTCATCGATGGCGGTATAGAGCAGGGTCTGCTCGGGATGGCCTTTCATCCCGAGTACCAGAGCAATGGTCGCTTTTATCTGTACTACATCAACAAGACGGGCCATCGTCGCCTCTCTGAGTTCAAGGTCGATGCCGGGGATCCGAACAAGGGTGATCCTGCGTCGGAGCGGATCCTCTTCGAGTACGCACGACCCGAGAACTCGTCCGAGCCCCGCCATTATGCGGGTCAGGTCACTTTCGGTCCCGATGGGTACCTGTGGGTCGCGTCGGGTGATGGAGCCGCCGCACGCGATCAGGGTCAGAACCCGGACACCATCTTCGGGACGATTCTCCGGATCGATGTCGACAGCAGTCAAGAGCCGTTTGGGGTCCCCGCTGACAACCCGTTCGTGGGTGGGGGAGGCAGACCTGAAGTGTGGGCCTACGGTCTGCGCAATCCCTGGCGGATTGCCATAGACCCGGTAGAGAGGCTCCTTTACATTGCGGATGTCGGACAGGGCACTTGGGAAGAAGTCAACGCCGTGTCTCTCGAGGGCGGCGGCTACAACTTTGGCTGGGCGCACATGGAAGGTCCGGAGTGTTATCGATTCCTGCCCGATTGCACCCCGTCTGACTACACCGTGCCGGTCGTCTGGTACGAGCGGGAAGATGGGATCTCCGTCACCGGTGGCAAGGTCTATCGCGGATCCGAGATCCCGGGTCTGGCCGGCGCCTACTTCTACTCAGACTGGGTTCATCAGTGGATCAGGTCGTTCCGTTTCGTCGGAGGTCAAGTCGTCGACGAGGAGGACTGGACCAACCGCATTGCCGGATGGACCGTGGACCGCTCTAGTCAGGCCGGGTCGATCAACGCGTTCGGCACCGACGGGCACGGCGAGCTCTACCTGCTGACGCATGGAGGCACGGTGTATAAGCTCGTCCCAGACAACTAGAGGGAGTCGATGAGAGTTCGTATCGGGATCGCAAACACCGACAAGTCTGTCGAGGTGGAAGTCGACGATGAGAAGGCTTTCATGGCAGAACTGGAGAAGGCCGTCGGCGAAGGTGGTTTTGCCTGGTTCACCGACACCAGGGGCAGGAAGGTCGGCGTGCCCGGCAAGAACCTGGCTTTCGTCGAGATGGAAGGTGAGGGGACGGCTAAGGCCGTTGGTTTTGCCCCTACGGGCTAGCGGTTAGACGGCGCGTCGACGACGTTCGGCGAGCCAGCGCTTGCGAAGACGACGCCGGTCATCTTCGGCGTATCCACCCCAGACACCAGACTCCTGGTTTGTCTCGAGGGCATACTGAAGACAGTCGTCCTTCACGGCGCATCCGCCGCAAATGGCGATGGCGGCCTCGATCTGGTCTACCGCCGGGCCGGTGGTCCCGATGGGGAAGAACAGACTCGGTTCAGAATCCCGGCAGGCCGCGAGGTCTCGCCAGTCGGTGGTGATTGTTGTGATCACAAGGGGGGTTCCTTAAACTTTGTGAGATTTTTCACAAGGGCTGTCGCACATGGAAGAGCGAAGCCAGTGGGGTTTCCAAGTATTGACTTTAACGCTCCGAATCTGAGCTGTAAACAAGTTTCTTGGAGTTTCCGGGTGGTTTGACGCCCCAACGTGCGACCCAGTTCCCGGGTACTCTTTCCCGGCAATGACCATCCAGCAGGAGCTCGCTCAAGAGCTTGTAGACGCAATGAAATCGAAGGATGGACCCCGTCGCGATGTCATCCGTCAGGTTCAGACCGAAGCCGCCACCGCCAAGAGTGACCCGGGGTTCACAGGGGCGGTCGACGATGCCTTCTACTTGAAGGTGATCACGTCATACGTCAAGAAGATGGAGAAGTCCAGGACCGAGTACCTGGGATACGGAGATCGAGGCAGGGCCATGGCCGACAAACTCGGGTACGAGATCGACTATCTGAGTCGCTGGTTGCCCAGCAAGCTCGACGAGAACGCCACCCGGGCGCTGGTCACCCAGACGATCGCCGAACTCGGTGTCAGCGGGGACCCGAAGGCCGCAGGTCGGGTGACCGGGACATTGATGAAGGGCCGGGGGGCCGATCTAGATGGTTCGCTGGTGGGCAGGATCGTCGCCGAGGAGTTGGGCGGGGGTTGAACCTACCGGACTACCGACCGATGCTCGCGACCAGTTGGCCCCGTGCCTTCGATGACGATGGTTGGTGGTTTGAGGTCAAATGGGACGGATATCGAGCGATCGTCGCCTCGGAGTCGGGTGAGTTGCGGGTCAAGTCGCGTCGGGGTCTCGATCTGCTCGGGCGTTTTCCCGCATTGAGACACCTGTCACTGCCGGATGGGGTTGTCATCGATGGCGAGGTGGTCGCCTTCGGCGATGACGGGAAGCCCTCATTCTCGACCCTGCAGGCGGGACAACCGGTGCACCTGGTCGTCTTCGACCTCCTGTACGTGCAAGGAGACTCGACCCGATTGCCATACGAGCAGCGGATGGAGGCCCTGGGCTCACTCGAAGTCGATGGTCCGGTGGTTCGGCCCGAGCCTGTTCGTGGCTCCGGGATCGCCATGTTCGAGGCCGTCGCCGACCAGGGTATGGAGGGAATTGTCGCCAAACGCTCGGGGTCGTTGTACTACCCGGGGAAGCGGTCAGCGGACTGGCGCAAAGTCTCGGTGGTCCGTCGAGTACGAGCCGTCGTGGGCGGGTACACCCGGGGCCAAGGGGGCAGGTCGGCGACGTTTGGCTCTTTGCTGGTTGGGCTGCACACCGGGGAGGGTCTCCGATGGGTCGGAGCCGTCGGCTCTGGATTCACTGATGAGCAACTCCAGGCCATTGTCATGGCGCTCGAAATCGTCCGCCGGGACTCCAGCCCGTTCGATGGGCCGGTCGATCTCCCGGGACAGGTGACATGGGTCGAGCCGGTGGTCGTGGTTGCCGTCGAGTTCAAGGAGTGGACTGCCGACGACAATCTGCGGGCACCAGTGTTCAAAGGTGTGGAAGTGATTGACCCGACGACCGTGACCTGGGAGTCGGAGAAGGTCTAGCCAGCCTTGGCCCGCGAAGCGGGGGCCGACTTCTGTTTGGTGGCCTCGACCGAGGCTTTCAATGCTTCGAGAAGGTCTACCACCTTGGTCGGTTCGGGGGCAGAGGGGGCCACGATCTCTTCTCCGGCCACTTTCTTGGCGGCCAGGACCTCGACCGCCTCACGGCTCCGATCGACATAGTCGGAGGCCTCGAAAGGTCGGGTCAGGTTGTCGATGATCATCGCCGCCATCTTGAGCTCCTCCGGACGGATCTCGACGTCTGAGTCCAGTTCTTCGAAGTCGCTGTCGCGCACCTCGTCAGGCCAGTACATGGTCTCCATGACGATGACCCCGTCCTTGACCCTGAGGGTGGCGAGTTGCTGCTTCTCTCGGATCGACACGAGGGCAATCCCCACACGTCCCTTCTCGGCTAATGCCTCCGCCAGAATTCGATAGGCCTTCACCCCCATCTTCTCGGGCGCGAGGTAGTAGGCGGATTTGTAGAGGATTGGGTCGATCTCCGACTCGTCCACGAACTGGACCACATCCACCAGCTTGTTGTTATCCGGGTTGGCGGCCGCCAGCTCCTCATCGGTGAAGACGACGTAACGGTCCTTGTCGAACTCGTAGCCCTTGACAATGTCGTCCCAGGAGACCTCTTCCCCGTCGGTCTCGGCGACACGCTTGTAGCGGATAGGCGAGTGGTCCGTTTTCCGGAGTTGTTTGAACTTCGGTGTCTTGTTGTCGGTAGCGGTGAACATCCCGACCGGGATCGTGACCAGCCCGAAATTGATGGCACCTTTCCAGATTGCCCGCGGCATCCGGTGAGTCTATGACTGATCAATGGATATTTCCTTTCAGGCGCTGCGGGCTGACCCAAAATCTCTGACTAGAGTCAGAGATCATGGTCGATTCTGTCGAGATCGAATCGGTCCGACGCTTCAGCCGGGCCTTCACCAGCAGGATCGGGGTGCTCGATGAGTCCTATCTCGGGACGGGCAGACCTCTCGGTGTTTCGAGGCTCCTCTTCGAAGTCGGTGAGGAAGGGTCTTCGGTCGCTGACCTGCGGGAAAGGCTGGCCATCGACTCCGGCTACATGAGTCGTCTCCTCCGAAGTCTGGAGGGTGAAGGTCTGGTCGAGGTTTTGCCCGACCCTGCCGACAAGCGGAGGAGGTCTGTCCACTTGACCCCGAAGGGGCGTCGGGAACATCAGCGACTGGAGCAGAGGTCGGTGGCCCGGGTGTCGGGTCTTCTTGAACCGTTGTCCCCTCGGCTCCGAAGAGAATTGGCATCCGGTCTGGCCCGGGCGGAAGTGATCATCGCTTCGACGTCGATCCGGTTCTCACGGGTGGACCCGGCCGACCCGCTGGCGGTGGAGGCGGTCGGCCGCTACTTCGCCGAGCTCGACCACCGGTTCGAGTCAGGGTTCGATCCGGGTAGAGGTGGGGCTGCGGCAGATCGGGTTGCAATGAGCCCACCCAATGGTGTCTTCGTGCTGCTCCTAACGGTCGAGGGGGCGCTGGTCGGTTGTGGTGGGGTCCAGAGCCTCGATCAAGAAACCGCCGAGATCAAAAGGATGTGGATCGACGACAACTGGCGTGGATTGGGTCTGGGAGCGCGCTTACTGGAGCATCTGGAGGGGGAGGCGCTGGCCCTGGGCAAGAGCCGGGTCGTCCTCGACACCAACAACTCCCTCTCCGAGGCCATCTCGATGTACGAGCGGGCCGGCTATCGCCGTATCGACCGTTACAACGACAACCCCTACGCGCATCACTTCTTTGAGAAGGACGTAAACGAGTGACTCGGAGCACCGGCATGTGATTGCGCTCCCGGCAGGATTCGAACCCGCGCACCCGGCTCCCGCGGGGGATGGTGGCCCGGTGCGGAGCACCGGCATGTGATTGCGCTCCCGGCAGGATTCGAACCTGCGCACCCGGCTCCGGAGGCCGGTGCTCTATCCCCTGAGCTACGGGAGCGGGATGGGTTGGAAACGCGGTTGAGAACCGATTCCACTCTTGGAGTCCAAGAGTAGGGGCTTGGGGAATGAATCAGGAAGTTCGGGAGGCTCGTCCGCTTAGGAAGCCGCCTCTGATGTTGAGAGAGGTCGTCGGGCGGGGCAGAGGGATCTGAGGTCGGTCGGGCGGTGTGCTTGAGGTCGGTCAGGCGGTGCGCTTGAGGTCGGGCTCGATTCCTGGTGGTTCTTGGTGGTGAGTGAAGACGGCTTTCGTTTGCGCGTTTCGATATACCTGCCAGGCGAGCATGGAGAGGTGGGATTTCTCGAATCCGAAGTGGTGGAGGCGTTCGCGGGGGTGGTGGTCGTCGATCGTCCGGTTCGCTGATTCGGCCGAGGCGCGTAGTGGCTTCTGCAGGCTGGTGAAGAGTGGGTCGCCTTCGGGGAAGGCTCTGAGGTGTTCGGGGCGGTTGTATCCGGCCGTGGCGTCTTCTTTGGTCTGGTCGAGTCTGATTCGCACGTATCCGTCGGGTTCGCCGGTGGGGGTGTCCACCTCGTATTCGGCGAGCATCCGGTAGGTGTTGGAGGTTTTGTTGTGTCGTCTGTTGATCCGTCGGCGTTGAAGGGGACGGAGGTGTTCGTCTCCGTCGACGTCGAACGTTCGTATGTGTGGTGCTCCACCGACTAGGTGGATCTCGATCTCCTCGGTGGTTCCGTCAGGTTTGTGGTGGGTTTCGACGCCGTGGTATCGGTCTGCTGGTTTGCCTTTGGCTCGGTGAGTGCCGACGAGTCCGACATGACCGGCTTTGAGCAGCCGATCGAGATGGATGCCCCGCAGGGCTCGATCGTATGCGTAGCCCACGAGTCCGGGCAGGTCCTGTGCGGCTTCGAGGTACTGATCGACCACAAGGTGTCCTTCAGGGCGTCCTTTGGTGTGGACTGGGTCGATGGCGAGGATGACATGCTGGTTTCGGTCCGGGCCCCGGAGGTGGGTGAACGCGAATGCAAGTCCTGGGACGACTGCTCCACCGCCGGTGGTGTGGAGGGATGCGTCGGGGTCGTGCCGCCGGTTTCTGATTTCGCCGGTCGAATGGTCGACTTCGCAAGAGTTATTAGCGAGCCGTCTCGTTCGTGAGGTCATCACCGTCACATCGCCAAAGGCGACTCTGTGACGATCGGGTCGACTTAGCGAGCCTGTGGCGTCGGGTGTGCCCAGCCCCATCGCTCGGGCGAGTTGCCGTGACTGTGCCCGCACTAGATCGGTGATGATTGCGGTGTTGGCTGGTAGATGGTTTTTCAACGCGTAGTTGAAGGCGTTCCGCGATGGGGGTTCCGGGGGAGGGACAAGGTGTGCCAGCCCTTCGCCAAACTCTCGCTGTGCTGCTTCACGAATCTGAGACCAGGGTCCATGAAGGACGTCATCAAATGCCTCTTCGACCTTTCGGCTCGACCCGTACTCGTGGATGAGCAAGAGCCAGAGGAAGAACACCCACAGCGGATACCGGGCGGGACGCCCCCCTAACTCCTTTCTAGGTTTGTAGTCGAGTTGACGAGCGACTTCCCAGACCAGTGGATTGTCGAAGCAGAGTCTCCGTCGGGCATCATCGGACAGTCGGTTGTACCGATTGAGACCACTCATCGGTTGTCTTGCCAGTCGAACCCAATGATGGCCGCCGCGTTGTCAAGAGTCTTCGACCCCAAGGCGAGGGCTACCTTGTCGATGCGCTGTGTTGTTTGAAACACTTGGAGCCCAGCCCACGCCCGGATCGAGGAAGGCTTGACCCTGGGATCGGTGCTAAGTCCGGCCTCCCGAAGGGTGCGTGACAACACCGTGGCCGCCCTCGCCTGCTTCGAAGCCGGCGCCGCGGCGCTTCCTGCGAAGACCAGCGTAAGGCTCTTGTCCTCCATGGTCTTGATGCGGCGGCGAAGTGCTTGGACGCCCCAGTCGGTCAGGGGCGAAACACGTGACTCCACGTTGGCGGTGCCGCCGAGCCAGACAGATCCCTCCACCAAGTCGACCTCCTCAGGTGTTACATATGGAATCTCGTGTGTGGTAGCCGTGGCTTCGGCTAGCGCCCAAACCGCCTGTCTAAGCGTGTCCCCGAAGGCGGTATACGAAGCGGCGCGACCGGCCAAAATCTCGGCATCGGACAACGGCCGTGCGCCCTTGTATTTGTCCCGATGAGGGAGTACTAGGTCGAGTGTTGGATCGTGACCAACAATGCCCTGTTGTCTGAGGAGACGGAAAGCAAACCTTGCTGCCGCCCTCCTATTGCGTCTGGTCGATACCGATGGACTTCTCCCATCTCGTAGTGGAGCATCGACCCAAGCTCGCACATCCGCCTCGGTGGCACAGTTGAGGTCGGCGACATTCCGCGCTTTCTCCAGATAGTTGCCAAGCTTGGGGAGGAGACGAGCAAGCGAGACGTTGAACTGAGTCGAGTACAGGTTATGAAGCTCGAACCCAAGATGTGTCAAGACTATGAGCGGCGATGTCGAGGCTCCGAATCGCTCGATCTGTTTGGGCTCTGAGATACCCTTTGCCATGTCGGACCTCTTGCTAGGTGCCGGCCAGGCCCCGGGGTGTTAGCGCACCGCCGGGGCCAACCACTTGTCTATGATAGAAGACTAGTTAACGTCGGCTGGATGTCAATGATCGTAGACTCCAAGAGATATGGGCCGAAAGGTGGACATCGAGGACCTCATCGAGGCGAGCGAGGTAGCTGAGTTGCTCGGGCTCAGCCACCGCAACAGTGTGACCACTTATCAACGACGCTACGCCTCGATGCCTCGACCCGTCGTGGACCTGCCGAAGCGCCACATCCGACTCTGGC
>JBGTEJ010000033.1:0-2613 GCA_041747855.1 Acidimicrobiia bacterium
GGATGGAGAACCTGATACTGGCTCGCACCGGTCCCGGCCGGGATCAGCTTGCCGATGATGACGTTCTCCTTGAGACCCTTCATGTAGTCAGAACTGCTTCTGATTGCCGCGTCGGTTAGGACCTTGGTTGTCTCCTGGAACGACGCCGCAGACAACCACGAGTCGGTGGCCAGTGAAGCCTTGGTTATACCCATCAACTCAGCACGTCCTTCTGCCGGGCGCTTGCCGGCGGCCACCAACTCCTTGTTGGTGTCCTTGAATTTCTGATCGTCGATGAGTGCAGCCGGAAGGAAGTCGGAATCGTTGGAAACGACGATCCTGACCCTCCTCAACATCTGACGCACGATCATCTCGATGTGCTTGTCGTGGATCTCCACGCCTTGGGACTTGTAGACCTCCTGCACCTGATCGACCAGATACTGCTGGGCAGACCGAACTCCACGAATGTCGAGCACTTCCTTGGGGTCCAACGGACCGTCAGTGAGCTGGGCACCGGCCTGGACCTCGACACCGTCGGTGAATCGGACGCTGGCAAACCGGGAGATCGGGTAGACGACCTCCGTGTCTCCGGATTCGACCACGATACGTCGACCATCACCGTCGTCGAGGACGCGGGCTACACCACTCACCTCAGACATGACAGCTTTCCCCTTCGGGGTGCGAGCTTCGAACAGCTCGACCACACGGGGGAGTCCATGGGTGATGTCCTCACCGGCCACGCCACCGGTGTGGAAGGTGCGCATGGTGAGCTGGGTGCCGGGTTCGCCGATGGACTGCGCCGCCATGATCCCAACCGCTTCGCCGGTCTCGACCACCTTGTCGGTGGCAAGGGAGAGGCCGTAGCAAGCCTGACAGACGCCACCCCGAGTGTCACATGTCAGCGGTGACCGAACCCGAACCGACTCTACGTTGGCCTTGTTGATGGCGTGGAGCTCGTTGGTCCCGATGATGACACCGGACCGGAGTTTCTTGTCATCGTGGGTGGTCACCAGCGTCCGTTCTTCCTTGACATCGTCTGCCAGCGAACGACCGTAGATCCGGGAACGAAGGTTGCGGATCTTCTGACCTCGGTCATCCACGATACGGACCACCAACCCACGGTCGGTCCTGCAGTCGGCCTCGAGGACGATCATCTCCTGGGAGACGTCTACCAGACGACGGGTCAGATACCCGGAGTCGGCGGTCCGCAGGGCGGTGTCTGCCAGACCCTTTCGGGCACCATGGGTAGAGATGAAGTACTCCAGCACTGACAGCCCCTCACGGAAGTTGGCGATGATGGGCCGGGGGATGATGTCCCCCTTGGGATTCGCCACCAGACCACGCATACCAGCAATCTGTCGAAGCTGCATCATGTTCCCACGGGCACCCGAGCCGACCATCATGTCGAGGGAGTTGAACCGCTCCTCTTTCAGGCTGGTCTTCATGGCCTCGGTGACCTTTTCGGTGGCAGCCGTCCAGATCTCGATCAGTTCCTGACGACGCTCACCGTCGGTGACGACACCCTTGGCGAACAGGTTCTGCACCTTCTCCGCCCGGTCCTCGTACTCGGCGAGAATCTCGGCCTTGTTGGGCGGTGTTCTCACATCATCGAGGGCAATGGTCAATCCGGCCTTGGTGGCATACCTGAAACCCAACTCCTTGATGGCATCGAGGGTGTTGGCCACCTCAGTCCGCGGATAGCGGGCGATGATGGTCTCGATGAGGCTACGGATATCCGACTTCACGATCACCGAGTCGATGAACGGGAACCCGGGTGGGAAGGCCTCGTTGAGGATCACCCGACCAAGGGTGGTCTCTGCGAGCCCGACCGAAGGGAACGGCTGGTCTTTGAGCAGACGGTCCAACGTCGGTTTGAGCTGGCGGTGTATCTCAGGATCTCCGGCCTTGTCTCCGAGACGGATCTTGATCGGAGCGTGGAGTGACAACTCCCCGATCTCGTGGGCCATCACCGCCTCCTCGAGGTCGGAGAAGACTCGCCCGGCACCGAGGGCATCCTCGACGTACTCGGACAGGTAGTACACACCGATGACCATGTCCTGGGAGGGGGTCACGATGGGCCGACCCGAGGCGGGCGACAGGACGTTGTTGGTCGACAGCATCAGGATCCGGGCCTCGGCCTGCGCCTCGGCGGAAAGCGGCAAGTGCACCGCCATTTGATCCCCGTCGAAGTCGGCGTTGAACGCCTCGCAGACGAGGGGATGGATCTGGATCGCCTTGCCCTCGACCAATACCGGCTCGAACGCCTGAATTCCGAGACGGTGAAGGGTTGGGGCGCGGTTCAGGAGCACGGGGTGCTCCTGGATGACGTCGGAAAGGACGTCCCATACCTGCGGACGCTGACGCTCCACCATCCGCTTGGCCGACTTGATGTTCTGTGCGAGATCGAGATCGACCAGACGCTTCATCACGAAGGGCTTGAACAGCTCGAGGGCCATCACTTTCGGGAGACCGCACTGATGCAGCTTGAGACTGGGTCCGACGACGATCACCGAGCGGCCTGAGTAGTCGACTCGCTTGCCGAGAAGGTTCTGACGGAATCGGCCCTGCTTGCCCTTGAGCATGTCGGACAGCGATTTCAGCGGTCGGTTTCCCGGACCGGTCACGGCCCGACCA
>JBGTEJ010000034.1:0-45301 GCA_041747855.1 Acidimicrobiia bacterium
GGTCAAGCGGTCCGGTGGTGGCGTCACCTCGATCATGGCATCAGCCGCCTCCTGCCAGGACTGCCCGAGGATCCTGGTGCGCCAGAGATGTCCAGCCACGATCCTGATGGCAGCGGTCACCGGAACGGCTACGAGAACGCCAAGAAGCCCGGCGACCGAGCCACCGACGATCAGGGCGATGATGATCGCGAACGGCGAAAGATTGACCCTGGCCCGCTGGACGACCGGGGTGATGATGTTGTTGTCGATCTGCTGGATCCCGGTGTAAATCAATACTGCCCAGACCCCGAGCCAGGGATCGCCGTTGAGGAGGGCGACGACGAATGCGAGGGCACCCCCAACGATGGGCCCCAGGAAGGGGATCATGTTGAGGAGACCGCTGATGATCCCCACCAGAAGCCAGAACGGGAGGCCGATCGCCCACATACCAATACTGGACAGAAGTCCGACTATTGCGGCGACCAGGAGTTGGCCTCTGACGAAGGATCCCATCGCCGTTCCCACCTCGCCCCCTACATGCGCCACCTCCTCGCGGTGGGCGGCGGGGGTGAGGGCGATAGCGTTGGACTGGAACTTGGTCAGGTCCATCAAAACATAAACGGCCAACACCGGAGCCAGGCCGACAATGACGACAACCTCGGTGACACCTCTGATCAGAAACCCGGCGCCCGCCCCGAAGCCAAACAGGATGCTCCTGATTGTCTGCTGGTTAGCGGGATCCGCCAGCCAGGCCTCCCAGGAATCCGAGCTCAGATATTGGTCAATGTCGAACCCGACCCGAAGTCCGATGTCCCGCAGCCAGTCGACGAAGCCGGCGAACAGATCGGGGAGTCTCAAGACGAACTCGAGGGTCTGATCCCGGACCGTCGGGTAGACCAATGCGAATATCGCGGCGATCAAGGCAGTCAGTCCGAGAAGTGCGATGATGCTGCCGACCAGACGTGGCACCCCGCGATCTGCCAGTCGCTTGACGGCTGGTTCGAGCAGGAACACCAGCCCGAAGGCGAACGCCATCGGGAGCCAGATGATCTTGACCGCGGCTGCCATGCGGATCAAAGCCCAGGCGAGAACGAGTGCGCCAATCGAAGTCCAGACCACGAGGGCGAGATGACGGATACGCTCAGATCGCACGGGTAGCGAGTCTAGGGGGTGACCACGGTGACGCTGGACCCCGGAAGCACGGTCACCACCCAGGCGTCGCCTCCGGACGGAGATGCCCAGCCGTCCTCGGTGGACAGCCAATCGTCCGGGACCGATGCCTCCCCGACGACCGTCACGGCCACGCCTCTGGGGAACTCGATCTGGAAGACGCCAGACACTTCGATCATTCTCACGAAGTCGCTATCGCCGAGCTTGACCTTGCCGGACCCACCGACCACGAGACTCAAGATGTCGAGTCCTGAAAGGTCGGCGGCCAACACGCCTGCGAGGTCGAGAGACCAGATTGGCTGGTCTGACAGCAGGATGTCCCATCCCGCAAAGCTGTTCAGACCCGGTTCGTCCACCAATGCCAAGTCCACATTGATCGTCTCCACGTTCGGCACCTCCTCGAATGCGCGGGGCAATCCATACGGACCACCCCACCGGATAGGGAGCACCTGATAAAGGAAGTCCGAACCAGAACCGACATCGACACGCCCATGGATCACGGCGGTCAACGAAGCGGCTTCAACCCCATCAGGGACGGGGCCCACGAGACGCCCGCCAGCCGAAGGCATGACGGTCCATCCAGCGAGGTGACCGGCCAGAAACGCTGCGGCAGCCAGCGCCAACAGGAGAGCGGTCACACCTCCCGTCCGCACCGACCTGGCCGCAGACCGACGAAGCAATATCGCCAATCCGAGAACCCCCAGCCAGACCGGCCACCATGCGATCAGATCGAGAATCACGGCGGTGGTGATCAACCCGCCCACAACCCCGGCGGCAAGACCGCCAAAGATCCCGAGTGGGAACATCCAGAGGGGTGAGACGACAGGGCGAGCGGTCAACACCGCGCCACGGTCATTCCTGATAGTCGGTGCCGATAACGATGATCACATCGGCTCCGGGCGAAAGGGATGGATCAGGGAGGGCCTCCACCTGGGCACCGGGGATGAAGCGGAGCAGATCGTTGGCCTCCAACCCAAAACCATCGCGGTACCAGATGCGAGATGGTGTCTGTGGAGGACTGAAGTCCGCGGCAGCAATGATCTGAAACCCTTCCTGCGCAATCGTTTGGGTGAGTCTCCCGGCAGCCCCCGAGATGTCACCTGAGTTGAGGACCTGGACCGTCACGTCCTGGGGTGGGCGGAGTGGAATCGTCGTCGTCGTGGTTGTCGATTCGGGCTCAGTCGTGCTGGGTGTGGCGAGCGTGGATGAAGTCGTCGTCGTGTCGACGATGGGAGGAACGGTCGTTGGAGAAGTGTCCACAGGGTTGTCGGCCATGGCTGCCAGCACTGCGAAGACGATTGCCCCGATCACCAAGGTACCCAGGATCATGACGGCGATGTCCTTCCAGAACCTGGTCTGGTCGGACTCATGACGACCCTTGGGTCTGTCGCTCATACCGCAACCTCATCGGTCGCGACCCGATCGATCATGGTCAGCACACGTCTCACTGTCAGGGGGTCGTAATCCATTGCTTCCGGGGCGTCGACAAGGTTACGGAGCATTTCGTAGTACATCGACGCGGGCAAACCCAGTAAGAACTCGATCATCTGATCCTTCGGCCCAGGCAAATGCCTCCAGCCGCGCTCAAAGTCGAGGATCGCCCTGTCCTCAGAATCCAACATTGTTGCCCAGAGTATTTGGAGTTACCCATCGAAACGGGCATTTGGAGCCGGGCACCGGATTCGAACCGATGACCTACTGATTACAAATCAGTTGCTCTACCAACTGAGCTAGCCCGGCAGGGAGTCAGGACCCCGACTCCTGACCCTCATTATCTCAAATGAGGCAAGTGCAGCGGAAACCGACGCATTGAGACTTTCGCTATCCGACGCCATCGGAATCGAGACGAGGAGGTCGCAACGCTCACTGACCAGCCGACCGAGTCCTTCCCCCTCGGCGCCAACGACCATCGCCACCGGTTCGGTGAGAAGATCGAGTCCGAACAGGGAGCGATCGGCGCCAGCCTCGAGGCCCACAATCCAAAAGCCCGCGGTCTTCAACCTGACGAGGGCATCGGGTATGGAATTGACGATGGCCACGGGCAGACTTTCCAGGGCACCGGCCGCCGCCTTGAAGGCCGTCGCCGAGAGCGGAGCGGACCGACGTGACGGGATCACCAATCCCCCGATTCCGGCCGCCAAGGCACTCCGAGCCGTCGCACCAAGGTTGTGGGGGTCCTCCAAGTGGTCCAGAAGGAGCAGAGCATCCGTCCTCCCGGCGAGTTGGTCAATAGGTACAGAACTGATGCGACGACACTCCGCGACCAAACCCTGGGGGGCTTCTGAGGTGGCATGCGATCTAGCGTCGTCGACGAGACTGACCGACGACTCACCGACCAAAGCGATGATCTCCCGAATGTCGGGACGATCCCTCCGGCCGCGCTCCACATAGAGACGCTCCACCCTCCCGGCAGCCGCCGCGGCGCGGACCGCGTGAAGGCCCTCGACCCTATCTCCGTAGCCAGCGGGTGCCATCGGGCCCATCCTCGAGAACGACACCGACCTCATCGAGCGCCTGGCGGATGGTGTCCGCGTCTTCGAAACGACGGTCCTGTCTGGCCTCCTCCCTCCGGGCGATGAGCTGCTCGATCACTTCATCCCCGGAGCCGTCGATCCCAAACCGAATTGCAACAGGTGAAAGGTCCAGGCTGGAATCCGGCGCAGGTTTCGGATCATCGAGACCCAGGACATCAACTATCACCTCCACCGCTCCTGCAATCGAACTGGCGTCACCGGCAGCATCGAGCAACCGGTTGCCCTCCCGGGTGAGATCGAACAACAGGGAAATTGCCTCAGGAGTGGCGAAGTCGTCGTCCATCACCTCGGTGAATCGGGCCAAGGCACTCTGGTCGGGTTCTCCGGCGACCACCCTTTCTCTGAACCGGGCGAGGCGGGACAGTGCCTCTTCGGCCTCCACGAGTAGTTCAGGTGTGTACTCGATCGGCGACCGGTAATGGGCGCGCAGGATGAGGAGACGCAGAGCCCGGCCACCATGCGACTCGAGGATGGTCGCCAGGTCGACGACGTTGCCGGTGGACTTGGCCATCTTCTCGCCCCCCAGGTTGACCATCCCATTGTGGAGCCAGTATCGGGCGAAGGTGAGTCCTGAGGCCCCTTCGCTCTGGGCGATCTCGTTCTCGTGATGTGGGAAGGCCAACTCGTTACCACCACCATGAATATCGAAGTCATCACCCAAGTAGGTCCCGGCCATGGCGGAGCACTCGATGTGCCAACCGGGGCGACCGGGGCCCCACGGAGAGTCCCAGGAGGGCTCACCAGGCTTGGAAGCCTTCCAGAGGGCGAAGTCGAGCGGGTCTTGCTTCGACTCGTCTACTTCAATCCGGTATCCGGATCTCATCTCATCGAGGTCGACACCGGAGAGCCTGCCGTAGCTCTCCAGCGACCTCACCGAGAACCAGACATCACCCTTGCTGTCATAGGCGAGCCCTCGGTCGATGAGCTTCAAGATCAACTCGATTATCTCGGGTATGTGCTCGGTCGCCTTTGGCTCGAGGTCGGGAAGACGGCAGCCGAGACCCGAGTAAGCCTCGTTGAAGCGGTGGGTCATCCTCATCGCAAGCGACTCCATGGACTCCCCGGTGAGGGCAGCGGCCTTGATGATCTTGTCCTCGATGTCGGTGACATTTCTGACAAAGAGGACGTCGAAGCCTCTCCACTCCAGATACCGCCTGATCACATCGAAGTTGACCGCCGAACGACCGTGGCCGACATGAGGGACCGACTGGACGGTCGGGCCGCACACATACATGCCCACCTTGCCCTCGTCGCGGGTGACCAGCGGGGTCAACGACCGGCGCATGGTGTCGTAGACCTGGATCAACCCCGGTCCTCGACGGTGACGATGGCCACCGCCGCGATTCCTTCGCCGCTCCCGATCCATCCGAGACCATCGGTCGTGGATGCCTTCACCGATACCGAATCGACGGCCACACCCAATCGAGTCGCAATTGCGGCCCTCACACCGGAACGGTGAGGAGAAACTCTGACTGTCTGGGCGATGACCGTTATGTCGGCGTGCACCGGTCTCCAGCCGTCTTTCGCCGCGGCATCCACCGCAACCGTGAGGAGGGCCATCGAGTCAGCGTTCAGGAACGACGGATCGTCCGAGGGAAACCAATCCCCCATATCGCCCAGCACAGCGGCACCGAGGAGAGCATCGGTGACTGCATGGGCCACGACATCACCGTCCGAGGTTGCTTCCACACCCATCGTCTCCGAGACCACCACGCCACCCAGCAAGAGGGGTGGGCTCTGGTTGATCTGGTGTGCGTCGAAACCCCAACCGGTGCGGGTCCGCCCGGATGGACTGTTGGTGGTCATTCCTCGATCGGGTCGATCTTGGGGAGGGCGCGGTCGAGCTTCCGGATCGCTTCCTCGCCATCGACCTCCAGACTGAAAGCCAACTCAGAACTCAGAGTCAACCGGGCCCTGGAGAGCATCCTCTTCAAGGCGGGGCTGATGCCCTTTGTCTGTTGGGTGAAAGAAAGGTCGCGCACGACCTCGGCGACCTGGAAGATGTCACCCGACGTCATCTTCTCGTTCAGGACCTTGTACCAGCGGCTCCAGTTGGCCCCAGCCTCCTCCGGTTCTCCCTTGAGGGACTTGAGGACTTCACGGGACTTGGCTTTCGATATGACAGGACGGATCAGGTCGTCGGCCTTGTCCACGGGGATCATCACGGTCAACTGTTCGGTGGCGATCTCGAGGATGAAGTAGTCCTGCTTCTTTCCCCCGAACTCCTGCCTCACCTTTTTCAGGATGGTTGCTGCGCCATGTTGGGGATGGACGACCTTATCGCCAACGGCGTACTTCGTTTGGGCCATGAGAGGGCAGCATTGTACTCCCCGGCGAGATCAATCCAGGACGGCTTCCCACTCGTGGGCCGAAGCCTGAAGACGATCGAAGTAGGCCCGAAGCTGTTTGGCCCTCGTCTCCCCCACACCTTCCACAGTGAGCAGCTGATCTACGGAGGCGTCGAGAAGCCTGGAGGTCGTGCCGAATACTCGGACTATGTCGTCCCTGACCGACTCGGGAAGACGACCCATCAACGAGAGGATCCGGTGGCCTCTCGCCTCTGCGGGATCATCGAGGTCGGGAAAGCCGAGTTCCTTCCCCACCCGAGATGGATCTTCCAGATCTGTGGGGGTGAGTCCATCAAGTGACTCCAACGCCCGATCGACGCTCCCTGATCGAATCGGCTTCATGTAGTCGAGGAGGATCTGACGCAAGGTGTGATCCACACCACTGAGGAGGTCGTTCAACTGGACGACCACAATCCGACCCTCTTCTCCCATGGTCATCGCCCTGGCGCTCACCATCCGGCCCAGCCGTTCCACCAGTTCCGCCCTCTGGACGACGGTTACCGCGGCTCTGTAGGTGGCAAGTCCATTCACTTCGAAACGGGTCAGACGTCGTTCCGCCTCGTCGAGTCGGCCTCTGAGACGGTCGAGACTCTGAAGCTCCTGATTGACGTGCGCCGCGACCACGGTGGGTTGTGCCAGTTCGATCTTGCGCCCCTCGTAGAACAGCGTGGCCACCTTGCGTCCTTCAGACACCGCCACCACCGGTTTACCGGTTTCGAGTGCCAGTCTTTCGGCAGTGCGGTGCCGGGCGCCGGTCTCGTCCGTGGCTATCGAGCCGTCAGGTACGAAATGGACATTCGCCTCGAGGATCGTCCCCCAACTGTCATCCAGGACTATCCCACCGTCCATCTTTGCCAGCTCGGAGAGACGGGCAGGGGAGTACGCGGCGTTGATGAGTTTGAAACCCCCGGTGCTTGCCCTCGTGACCTTGTCACTATTGCCGAGCACGACCAGACCGCCCTTACCTTGCTGGATGATCCGGTCAAGACCGCCCCGCATGGGGGTGCCCGGCGCTAGCCGCTCCAGTGTTTCGTTGATCGATGGGCCACCCACGTCGCCCGAAAGGCTATCACCTGAACGGCTTGGAGCCAGCCTCGCCAAGTCCGGCATCCTCCAGCGCACGGGCCAGGCGCATCGACTCACCCGCCCTGGGGCCTATCCGATTGTGGAACCCGAGACGCTCCAGTTCCTCTTGTCGTCTTGCCTCCATCGGAATCGGCCGCACTTCGCCGGCCAGGCCGATCTCGCCCCAAGCGGCGAGACGTCCGAGCGGAACATCTGTGACTGACGACGCCACTGCGAGCGCGACCGCCAGATCGCAGCCGGGCTCCTCCAACCTCCATCCCCCTACGACGTTGACATATACCTCTTTGTCCGTCAGGTCGAGCCCGGTCCCCCCATGACGCTGGAGTACCGCCAGAGTCTGGTTGACCCGCGCCGGGTCGAGACCCCGAACCGATCGACGGGGTTGGGGATGAGGGCTGCGGGCAACCAGAGCTTGCACCTCGACCAGGACCGACCTCCTCCCCTCGACAGCCGGGAAGACAACAGTGCCTGGCACGTCCGACTCCCAGCCGTTGAGAAAGGCAGCGGACGGGTCCTCGACCTGGGCGAGCCCATCCCCTGTCATGTCGAACATCCCCGAGACGTGGGTGGCACCGAATCGGTTCTTGCTACTTCGCAGCACACGAAGACCCCGGTCCGGGTCACCCTCGAGATGGAGGACGACATCGACCATATGCTCCAGCAGCTTCGGCCCTGCGATTCCACCGTCCTTGGTGACATGTCCCACCAGGATCAGGGCCATCCCGGTCGTCTTGGCGAGTCGAATCAGACGGGCCGCACTCTCGCGGACCTGGCCGACACCGCCGGGAGCGGACTGGATCTCGGACACACCCATGGTCTGAATCGAGTCGACCACCAGGACTGCCGGGCGCATTCTCTCGGCGAGGGCCACCACGGCATCCACGTCATCGTCGGCGACCAGACTCACCGACGAGTTGGTCACGCCCAGACGTTCGGCACGCATGCCGATCTGATCGATCGACTCTTCCCCACTCGCGATCAGGACCGACCCACCACCTTCCGCCAGACCCCCGGCAACCTGGAGGAGGAGTGTCGACTTGCCCACCCCTGGCTCACCACCCAAGAGTATCGCCGACCCGGCGACCAAGCCACCGCCGAGAACGCGATCGATCTCGGACCACCCGGTCAATCTTCGTTCAGGTGTCCCAACCGACTCTGATCGAAGGTTCACCGCCTGGACATCCCTGGCCGGTTTTGCCGCGCCGACCTCGACCAGAGGTTGTGTCGAGCCGCATTGCGGGCAGAACCCCATCCACTTTGCCGACCTGTAGCCGCAGGATTCGCAGCGGAAGTTTGTTGTTCCAGCCACTTGGGTTTAGCGGTTGTCTCGGCGCGCTGCGAGAATCAGGACTGCTACGGTCACTGCGAGGAGGATCAACCCGGCAAGGGCGGACACCACCGTCCAGCGCTCGTAGGTTCTCATCGCCATCGCGGTCATCGCAGCCATACCCGTGGCACAATACCGTCGGAGGAGGACAGTGGACTCCGTTAAGTGTGATCAGTGCGGCTCAACGGTCGCAAGTGATGAACAATTTTGCCCTTCATGCGGGGCATTCATAGACCCGCTCGCCCCTGAGAAGGCTCCCAAGCCAGCTCCAGGGAGAGGTGCGGCGCGTCCGTCCGGCCGGCCCGGCAATGTGATCAGTATCTCCTCTGACGGCAACAAGTACGAGGAGTTCTCACTGGAGCAGGCTCCCGAACCCCCAACCCCCAAACCGCCCCGGGTCACCAATGGAAACAGCACTACCTGTCCATCGTGTGGGGCCGCAAACCCGGCCAACAATCGCCATTGCCAGCAGTGTGGAGCCCGTCTCGACCAAGGGCCCCTACCGAAAGCGTCCCGCCCGGCAGTCCAGGCCACCGCAGGGGTCAGAGCCGCCTTCTACATCGCCGCCCTTCTCTTCGGAGTCATCGTCGTCGCCTTGGCCTTCAACTTCTTCGGTAGTCCCGATGCCGTTCCCTCCACGACCACTACCGCCGCTACTACCTCGAGCAGTGGCGTGCCAGCCAGTGCGGAGATCGGCGTTATCAGACACACCTGCACACCCCAGGGGATCGGATCCTTCGTGTGCGAGAACCTCTCCAACGGGGTCGGCACGGAGTTCCAGGTCAATTGGGAGGACCTCGAGGCCAACGAGCAGACTCTCACCATCCGACTCGACTTCGACCGAGCGATGACCATTACCAGGATCGAGTGGATGAACCTTGGAGAGGGTGACCGCTTCTATCAGAACCATCGTGCACGCGGCTTGAGTATCCAGGGGGATCAAGCGATCACACCGATCCCGATCCAACTCCTCGACACCTCGAGTCCCCAGGTGATCGAATTCACCGCGGTGGGAGCCTTCTTCGTGACCATCGAAGTGTTGAGCACGTTCCCGGCCCAGTTGACCAACGGCAACATCTTCAGAGAACTCGCCATCGACGAGATCGTGGTCTGGGGCCGCCCCACGGACTAGATCGGCTCTCAGGCTGCCTGAACCTCGAGTTCGAGACGGCCAACGCCCCTGAACACCAGGCTCTCGATCCGATCTTCGATGCCTCTCAGCTCCATCGATCGAACCATGCCGGCCCATGTGCCGAGGGCTGCCTCCAGCTCGACCCGCGCCAAGGGAGCCCCAACACAGAAGTGGAGTCCGGCGCCAAACGAGACATGCGGGTTGGGCTCCCGGGCCAGGTCCAGCCGCTCCGGATCCGAGAACACGAGTGGGTCGTGGTTGGCTGCTCCGAAGAGGAGACCCACCTTCCGGCCAGCCACGAGCTGGTGCCCACGGATCTCGGTGTCTTCGAGGATCCAACGCTCGAACATCTGCAAGGGGGAATCGAAGCGGAGCAGTTCGTCCACCGCTGAGGCAACTGAGACTTCTCCCTTTCGGAGCGCGTCGTACGCCTGCGGGTCTCTGGTCAGGGCGAGCAGACCGTTGCCGATCGCATGAACCGTTGCCTCGTGACCGGCGTTGAGGGTCAGGATCGAGGTGGCAATGATCTCAGAGTCGGTCAGGGCATCTCCCTCATGGCTCACCTCGAGCATGGCCGAGATCAGGTCGTCGCCCGGAGACGACCGACGGGCCGCGATCACCCCTTCGAGGTAGGCGACGAAGTCCTTGGTGGCCCGCTCAGCAGTCGCACCCTCCTCGGAAGTGACGCGCTGTTCGAAGACCTTGACGATGGCATGACTCCAGTCGAGAAGCTGGTCATGGTCCTGGCGCGGGATCCCCATGAGGTTGGCGATCATGGCGATCGGAATCGGGGTTGCGAACCCGGAGATCACCTCGATCGACCCTTCCTGAAGCGCACGGTCGACCAGGACTCTCGAGGCCTCCTCGATTTGAGGGCGGAAGGCTTCGGACGATCTCCGTGTGAGAGCGGCGGAGACGAGCCGTCGCATCCGGGTGTGACGGGGTGGCTCCATGTCGAGGAAGGACTCACGGATGTAGTCGGTCCAAACCGGCCATTGTGGCGGATATGTCCGTTCGTAAAGCCGAGGGTCCACCCGATCGATCTCGATCCGGTGCCGGAAGTCGCGACCGAAACGCTCCCGGTCCTTGAGGATCCCCGACACGTCGCGATGTGCCGCGAAGAAGGTGAGGCCCCAGGTCTCGTCGACAAACACAGGGGACTCGTCGAGGAGACGTCGATACACCGGGTACGGGTTCTCCAAAAAATCGGGGTGGTAGGGATCGAACCAGGTCATCGGAACCAGGCCAGCCCGTTCAGGTGTCGCCACCGCGACGGTACGCCCGCCCGCTGGCTGCAGGCATTCGTAGTCGTTGAGCGGCAAAGACCAGGACGATCAGCACCGTGGCGAAGGGCAGAGCGTTGGGGAGCCAGGACGGAGCGGTCTCCGTCATCAGGTACCAGACGAGGAAACCGGCGGCCATGCCGCCCGAGAGGAAGACGTCGACCCGCTTCCCCCGCCTGATCGAGAGGACCATGATTCCGACGAGACCGACGACGATCAGTAGCAAAAGGGCGTGGGTAGACCGACCGTCGAGGTCTCGCAGAGCGGTACCGAACGGGTAACCGAAGAGGAAGGCGGCAACGAGAATCCCTCCCGGACGCCAGTTGCCGAAAATCAGGGCGGCCAGCCCGATGAAGCCGCGTCCTTGAACCTGCCCCTCCCGGTAGAAGCCAGTGAGTTCCATGGCGATGAAGGCGCCTCCGAGACCGGATAGGGCCCCGCTGATGATGACGCCCTTGAACTTCTGCCAGTAAATGTTTACACCGAGAGACTCCCCGGCGGTGGGATGCTCGCCGGCGATGCGGAGCCGCAACCCGAATCGGGTCCGCCACACCAGCCAGGCGGTAGCCGGGACGCAGGCGAGAGCGAGCAGGGTGAAGATCCCCACCCCGGCGACGAAGCCGCGCCCGAAGCTGGCGATGTCGCTGAGAACGAAGATGTCCCAGCGGTCGATGGCCCCGAGGATGTCCGGGGACCTCCACCCCAAGATGTTGCCGCCGGCGAGGAACGGCACGGTGACGTTGCCGAGGGGTGCGATCGACGGCGACTGGGTGATCGAGCCGCCGGCGAAGTCGGTGAACAGCTCAGAAGACAGGAAGCGGACGACACCGGGGGCGAGGATGTTGATGGCGACTCCGGAAACGATGTGATCGACCTTGAAAGTGACCGTGGCGATCGCATGCACCAGGCCGCCGAGTGCCCCTCCGACCAGCCCGTAGACCAGGCCCATCCATGGTCCCCCGTTGAGGACGCCCCAGGCGCCAAACCATGTTCCGAGGACCATCATCCCTTCGAGCCCGATGTTGACCACGCCCGCCCGCTCCGAGTAGAGGCCGCCCAAGCCAGCCAAAAGGATCGGGACACCCCACCGCAGCATTGCCCCGGAGGCGGTTCCCGAGGTGAGCCGCTCCAGCCCACCCGGTTCCAAGGACTGCACGACTGTCAGCACCAGGATCCCGGCGGCGGCCGCCAGCGAGTACCTCGCCCAGGCGGGCAGTGCGCCAAACCGCTGCAGCATCGCGGTCATTCCGAGTCCTTTTGGGCGAGGACGGCAGCCGCCCGCTTCGTCTCGTCACGCTCCCGGTAGCGGCGGACCGACTCGTAGGCGACAACAGCCGCCAGCAGAATGGTGCCCTGCATGATGATCACGATCTCCCGGGTGGCCGCCCCGGTCAGCTGGAGGATGGGAGACGACACGTCCATGAAGGCGAAGAGCATGGCGCCAACCGCGACTCCCACCGCGTGGTTCCTACCGAGCAGGGCCACCGCGATCCCGGCGAACCCGAGACCGGGCCGGAACTCGGAGTCGAACCGGTAGTTGCGACTGAGGATGTCGACCATACCCACCAGTCCCGCCATCGCACCCGAGTACAGCATGGCCATCACCACCATCCGGTCGGCGCGCACCCCCCCGGCCCGGGCCGCCGCCCGGTTGTAACCGCTGGCGCGCAGGTCGAACCCGAGCCGCGTCCGGTTGACGAACACGTGGTAGACGATGCCAGCGAAGATCGCCAGGAGTAGCACCGACGACAGGTGCCGGCCGCCCGTGATCTCCCGGGTGAAGCCCTCCAGCCACGAGTTGAGGTGGGGTAGTCGGCCCGACGTCGGAATGTACTTGGTGCCCGAGTTCGGCGTCAGCGGCCCTTCGCGCAACTCGACCGTCAGCCAGGCGAGAAGGCCCACGATGGCGATTGCGTTGAGCATGATGGTCGAGATCACTTCGTTGACACCCCGGGCCACTTTGAGCCACCCGGCGAGGCCCGCCCAGAGCGCCCCAACGATCATCGCCACGAGGATGATCATGGTGACATGGAGGATCGAGGGGAGCACGATGTTGGCGCCTACGACGGCGGCAAAGAAGGCCCCGAGGCGGTATTGGCCCTCCACCCCGATGTTGAACAGATTCATCCGGAACCCGATGGCGGCTGCGATACCAGACAGATACAGGGGTGTCGCCCGGTTGAGCATGTCAACGATCACCTCGAGGCGTCCCCCGTTGCGAATCATCGCCCAGTAGGCGGGGAGCGGGTCGCTCCCCGACCAGATCAACACCAACGACGAAAGCAGCAGAGAGAACACCAGAGCGATCGTGGGTGCGGCCAAAGCGAGGAGGGCACGCCGGCCCAGGGTGACGCCAGGACGCTCAGGGAGGGGCGGCCGCCGCGGAGAGAGCGTGTCGGCAGGTCCGTCGGTCACGACCCCCCCTCACCCAGTGCGGCACCGGTCATGTAGGAGCCGAGGACCCGTGGCGTGACCTTCTCGGGATCGAGCCTGGCCACAAGCCTCCCCCGCAGCATGACCACAATCGTGTCGGACAGGCCGATCAACTCCTCTAGGTCGGCGGACACCAGCACGGTCGCCATTCCTGTGGCCCGGGCACGGCGCAGATCGCGCCACACCTCGGCTTGGGCGCCGACATCGATGCCGCGGGTGGGGTGGGCGGCGATGAGAATGTCGGGATTGGAGGTCATCTCCCGCCCGACGATGAGCTTCTGTTGGTTGCCTCCTGAGAGGGCGTGAGCCGGTGTGTCGACTCCGGGAGTGCGGACGTCGAACTCGTCGATGACCTCCATGGTCCGTTTCTTGCTTCCTTCCCGGTCGACCCAGGGTCCCCGGACAAACGGAGCCTGGGTCTGGTGGCCGAGGGCAACGTTCTCCCAGAGAGGCGCCTGGAGCAACAGACCTTCCCGCTGCCGATCCTGGGGAACATAGGCGAGGCCCTTCTCCCGCCGATCACGGACCGGCCAGGTGGTGGCGTCCTCACCCTCCAGTTCGATGGTCCCCGAGGTGGCGGTCCGAGTTCCGACCAGGGCGTCGATCAGCTCTGCCTGACCGTTCCCCTCGATGCCGGCGATCCCTAGGATCTCACCACGGTGGACTTCGAATGAGACGTCATCGACCACGGTTCGCTCGTCGTCGTCGAGCACTGTCAGGTTTCTGACAGATACGGCGACGACATCGGTGACCGTCGATTCCTCGGTGCTCGGGGAGGGAAGCTCCGATCCGACCATCAGCTCGGCCAGATCACCTGCGGTGACGTCGGCTGGCTTCACAGTGGCAACCGTGCGCCCCTGCCGCATCACTGTGATCGAGTCGGCGATAACCAGGATCTCCTCGAGCTTGTGGTTGATGAAGAGGATGGTTGAGCCGGCCTCCTTCAGCTCGCGCAGGTTGCGGAACAGCTCCTCGACCTCCTGGGGGACCAGAACCGCGGTGGGCTCATCGAGTATCAGGATCCTGGCACCCCGGTAGAGGACCTTGATTATCTCGACCCGCTGGCGCTCCCCCACTTCGAGCGTCTCGACCAGCTCGTCGGGATAGACGGTCAGCCCGTACGCCTGACTGACCGTTGCCAAGTCTTGTCGGGCCTTCTCGAAGTCGATCCGACCTAGCGATCGCATAGGCTCCGAGCCGAGGATCACGTTCTCTAGCACGGTGAGCTGGTCGGCGAGCATGAAATGCTGATGAACCATGCCAATGCCACGTTCGATGGCGTCGCTGGGCGACTTGAACGAGACCTCCTTGCCGTCGACGGACATTCGCCCCTCGTCGGGCTGGAGCATCCCGTAGAGGATCTTCATCAAGGTGGACTTGCCGGCACCGTTCTCGCCGCAAATGGCGTGAATCTCGCCTTCCTCGACGACGAGGTCGACGCGATCGTTGGCGACCACCCCCGGAAATCTCTTGGTAATTCCCAGCAACTCGATAGCCGGCGCCATTGGACCTACCCACTAGAGGGGGACCGGACGATAACCGGTCCCCCTCTGATCTGATTGATCTGTCAGTTTCTTACTCGGCAGTGCGGCCGATCAAGGTTCGGTGGGAACGACGAGGGAACCACTGACTATCTGCGCCTTGAAGTCCTCGAGTCGGTCGGTGATGTCGTCGATGAAGCCTCCAGTGGTCGAGTAACCGACACCATCCACCGACAGGTCGTACTCGGTCGGCCCCGCGGTGAAGTTGCCGCTGAGGTGGTCGTAAACCGCGTAGAACACGGCCACGTCGACTCTCTTGATCATCGAGGTGAGCACGTACTCACGCACGCTGGCGTCGACGGTGAGGTACTGATCGGAGTCGACTCCGATACCCCACACCTTCGTCCCGGTGTCCACGCTGTGGACGCGGGCCGCCTCGAACATCCCAGAGCCGGAGAGCCCGGCGGCGGCGTACACGATGTCCGCACCCTCGTCGTACATCGCCAGGGCGATCTCCCGTCCGCGGTCAGGCGACTCGAACCCGGCGAAGTCCGGGAACTCGCTGATGTACTGCGACACCACCTCGATGTCAGGGTTGATGGCGCGGGCGCCGGCTACATAGCCGGCCTCGAACTTCTCGATGAGCCCGATGCCGCTGACACCGCCGATGAATCCGATCTTGCCGGTGGTGCTCTTCAGGGCGGCGGCCACCCCAACGAGGAACGATCCCTGATGCTCGGCGAACACCATGCCCCGAGTGTTGGGGCAGTAAGGCGCAGGTGGATCAACCGCGAAGTTGAGCATCCCTGAGTCGGTTATGGCGAAGTTGACCTCGGGGTTGTTCTCACAAATCGTGGGAGACCCGCCTGCCACCGCGTCACCAAAGCCAGCGAACTCGAACGAGAACCCATTGCCAACCACCAGCTCAGAGAGCTCGGCCTGTGCCTGCAGGTCGGTGGCCCGTGCCGCCGCGTCGGTCGGCGTGACCTCTGTCACTGTGATGCCGAAGCGGGCCTTCGCCCAGTCGATGCCACAGGCAGCCGCGTCGTTGAAGGACTGGTCACCCCGACCCAGCAAGTCGAAGGTGAGGCCGACATTGACGCCGGCGCCGTCGGCTTCGGCCTCGAGAGCGCCGGGGATGTCCAGGCAGAAGTCGGGAATGCCATCGGGACGACCCGAACCCGCGGTGGTCGTCGGGGCGACCTCGGCGGCACAGGCCACCAGGACCAGGGCAAAGGCTGAGAGCGCGGCTAGTAACCGCATTTTGCGTTTCACGCTTGGTTTCCTCCAGTTGATTGTGTGCCGACGATACTCCGCCGACGAGCGCAACGATAGTGCCTCTCAGGGCATCAAGCATCGTGCGAGAGGAGAATCGGCGAGCATCACGCGACGTGCCCTAGAACCCGCCCAAATGGGCTGCGATCACTCCTGACCGGCGAGGGCCACTGGGTGGGTTTCGGAGGTGATCCCTTCGAAGGTGAGCTCGTCGTTCTCGGCGTCGAGGCTGACCAGAATGGTCATGCCGGCCTTGAACTCTCCGAGCAGGACACGCTCGGAAAGGGGGTCTTCGAGGAGTCGCTGGATGGCACGCCGCAGCGGCCGGGCGCCCAACTCGGGGTCATAACCCTTGTTGCCCAGGTGCTCCTTCGCCTCGTCAGTCAAGACCAGGTCGAGATGCTGGGTAGCAAGCTGCTCCCTGACCCTGACCAACATCAGATCGACGATCTGCTTCAGCTCGGCCGAGGTCAACTCGTGGAAGACGATGATCTCATCGAGACGATTGATGAACTCCGGTCGGAAGTGCTTCTTCAGCTCATCGGTGACCCGGTCCTTCATGTACTCGTATGAGACTTCCTCGTCGCCCTTGTGGAATCCGACCGCCTTCTTGTGGAGGTCGCGGGTCCCCAAGTTGGATGTCATGATGATGACAGTGTTCTTGAAGTCGACGGTCCGACCCTGAGCGTCGGTCAATCGACCGTCCTCCAGGATCTGGAGAAGGGTGTTGAACACATCGGGGTGGGCCTTCTCGATCTCGTCGAAGAGCACCACTGAGAAGGGCTTGCGTCGCACCGCCTCGGTCAGCTGCCCACCTTCGTCGTAACCGACATAACCCGGAGGCGACCCGACGAGTCGGCTCACGGTGTGCTTCTCCATGTATTCGGACATGTCGAGTTGGATGAGCGCATCCTCCTGACCGAACAGGAACTCGGTCAGTGCCCTTGCGGTCTCGGTCTTCCCGACACCCGAGGGCCCCAGGAAGATGAACGATCCGGATGGGCGACGGGGGTCCTTCAAACCTGCTCGGGTCCGACGGATTGCCTTGGAGACAGCGGTGATGGCGTCGTGCTGACCGATGATCCGGTGGTGCAGTTCATCTTCCATGTGCACCAACCGAGCGGTCTCCTCTTCGGTGAGGCGGTGGACCGGGATTCCCGTCCACTGGGCAAGGACCTCGGCGATCTCCTCTTCTCCGATCACCCAGCTGCCGTCTGCCGAGTCGCGCTCGAGTTCCTCCCTCTCACGCAGCAGCGACCGCTCCTCGTCACGCAAGTTGACGGCGCGCTCGTAGTTCTCTCCTGAGAGTGCGTCGGCCTTGTCGCGACGGACTGCGCCGAGCTTCTTGTCGACCTTGAGGATCTCCGGGTCGTCACTCACCCGATGGATGCGCATACGGCTACCGGCCTCGTCGATGAGGTCGATTGCCTTGTCGGGCAGGAATCGATCGGAGATGTAGCGGTCGGCGAGGTTGGCCGCAGACACGATCGCCTGTTCGGTGAATCTGACCGAGTGATGCTGCTCGTAACGGTCCTTGAGCCCCATGAGAATGTCGATGGTGTCGGTGAGGGACGGCTCGTCGACCTGGACGGGCTGGAACCGCCTCTCCAATGCCGAGTCCTTCTCCAGATACTTCCGGTACTCCTCGAGAGTGGTGGCACCGATCGTTTGCAGTTCACCCCTGGCCAGCATGGGCTTGAGAATGGATGCGGCGTCGATCGCCCCTTCGGCGGCACCAGCACCGACCAGAGTGTGGATCTCGTCGATGAAGAGGACGATGTCCCCACGACTCTTAATCTCTTTGAGGACTTTCTTGAGCCGCTCCTCGAAATCGCCGCGATAGCGGGACCCGGCGACAAGGGCGCCGAGGTCGAGGGTGTAGAGGTTCTTGCCTCTCAGATTCTCGGGTACATCGCCAGCGACGATCCGCTGGGCCAGACCTTCGACGATGGCGGTCTTGCCAACACCGGGCTCGCCGATGAGCACTGGATTGTTCTTGGTGCGTCGGGACAGGATCTGCATGACCCGCTCGATTTCACGAGCCCTGCCGATAACCGGGTCGAGTGTGCCGTCCCGGGCGATCTGGGTGAGATTCCGACCGAACTGGTCGAGGACAGTCGACCCCGAAGACGAGCTCTCACGGCCTCCGCCCCCACCGCCGCTTTGACCCTTGGGCTGTTGCTCTTCACTGGCTCCGGGCCCGGAGAGAAGATGCATGACGGTCTGGCGGACCTTCTGAAGGTCGGCACCGAGGGATTGGAGGACCTGGGCGGCGACTCCTTCGCCTTCCCTGATGAGCCCGAGGAGGATGTGCTCGGTCCCGATGTAGTTGTGTCCCAGCTGAAGGGCCTCGCGGAGGGAGAGTTCGAGGACCTTCTTGGCACGCGGTGTGAAAGGTATGTGTCCCGGGGGCGACTGCTGGCCCTGTCCGATGATCTTGACCACTTCCTCGCGGACTGCGGTCAGGTCGATGTCGAGGGACTCGAGTGCGTTGGCCGCGATCCCCTCACCTTCGTTCAGAAGACCGAGGAGGATGTGCTCGGTCCCGATGTAATTGTGGTTGAGATAGCGCGCTTCTTCCTGGGCGAGGACGACCACCCTGCGAGCTCGATCTGTGAAACGTTCAAACACACGCTTCTCCTGGGCCTGACATACCTAATTCTATCACCGGGCAGGATTCTGACTTGCGTCGGTCCCAGCCAGCCTTACCTGTAATACCATCGGCATTAATGGAAGACCTCCAAAGTCTTGTCGATATTCCGAGAATCTGGGAGCATCTCGACCGGGTTGAGGAACGACTCCTCGAATCATCGACTTCGGGTGACGCCTACCTGACCAAGATAGCCCAACACCTGCTGCTTGCAGGGGGCAAGAGATTTCGGCCGCTGCTTGCTCTGCTGGCCGCCGAGTTTGGTGAAGTTTCCGACCACAGGGCGGTCGAGGCCGGGGTCGCTGTCGAGTTGATTCATGTCGGCTCCCTCTACCACGACGATGTCATCGATGAGGCCGACACCCGCAGGGGTGCCTCCTCGGCCAACGCCAACTGGACGAACACGGTGGCGATCCTGGCTGGAGACTTCCTGATGGCACGGGCCTCGGAAGTGGCCGCCACCTATTTGAACCAGGAATCAGTGAGGCTTCTCGCCTCCACGTATGCCGAGTTGGTCGAAGGCCAGACCAGGGAACTCCAACTCGTCGGCGACCTGACCCACAAACTCGACGATTACTACCAGGTCATAGGTGGGAAGACTGCCTCACTGGTGAGAACGTCGGCAAGATTGGGCGCAATGGCCGGGGAGGCCACAGATGAGGTGGTCGAGAGTCTCTCGACATGGGCGTGGGAAGTCGGGATGGTTTTCCAGATAGCCGATGACGCCCTCGACCTGGTCGCCGACGAGGAGACGATCGGAAAACCCGCCGGCTCCGACATCCGGGAAGGGACGTTCACCGCACCGGTCCTCATGGCAGCAGCCGACGACGAGAGAGTCTTGTCTCTCCTTGGTGGCGGCAAGCCCTATGCAGAGGCTGCGGTTATCGAAGTCATCGATCTGGTCCGGTCAGGCGGCTATGTGGATCTAGCCCTCGAGGAAGCCTTCCGGAGGATCGGCGCCGCCGACACCGCCTTGTCAGCACTCCCAACCGGGAAGCCACGAGCGATCCTCGAGTCACTGGGCAGGTTCCTGGTAGCCCGTGTCGAAGCGGCGCGTTTTTAGCTCGCCCCTCGAGTGCTGGTTTAGTCCAACGCCCTGCTGATCAACCCGCTCACCACACTGATGACCAGCGCTCCCAGGAAGGTCGCCCAGAAAAAGCCGGTCGAGGAGAGGCCGAGGCTGAAGACCGATTCGGAGAGCCAGACCACGAGCTGAAGGGCCAGAGCGTTGATGACCAGCAGAAACAGACCGAGTGTGATCAGTATGAAGGGGAGCCCGAGCAGCTTCATTACAGGCTTCACCCACCAGTTGACCGCCACCAGTAGGGCAGTAACGGCCAGGTACGACAACCAGGACGAGCCGTCGAACTCGAGACCTGGAACGAGCCAGATGGCCACCCACAAGGCGGCCGCCGTGGCCAGCATTCGGACTACTACGTTCCTCATTCCTCTTCTCCTTCTTCGTTTAGTCGTCTCAGAGTAGGGAACAGGATCACATCACGGATGTGGGTCTGCCCGGTGAGCAGCATGACCAGACGATCGACACCGATACCGAGACCGCCCGTAGGTGGCATCCCGTATTCGAGGGCGAGGAGGTAGTCGAGGTCGACGGGGTGGGCCTCGTCGTCACCTGCAGCCCTGGCCTCGGCCTGCTCCTCGAATCTTTGCCGCTGATCGTCGGGATCGTTGAGCTCGCTGAAGGCATTCGCATACTCGGAGCCCGCAATCACCAGTTCGAATCGGTCCACCAAGCGGGGGTCGTCGGCGTTCCTCCGTGCCAACGGTGATACCTCGACCGGATACTCGGTGACGAAAGTGGGCTTCCAGATCGTGGCCTCCACAGCTTCCTCGTAGATCTCGTTGATGATTCGGCCCGCCGACCATCCGGGTTCGACCTCGATTCCGAGACCCCTTGCGATGGTGGCCAATTCGCTCGGAGGTGTGTCCAAGTCGACAGTTTCGCCGAGGTGCTCGGTGATCAGTTCGACCATGGTGGCGCGCCGGAAAGGAACACTCAGCGACAACTCTCGGTCCTTGTGAATGATCTTGGTGCTCCCCGCCACAATCCGGGAGACCTCGGCCACCACCGCTTCGACGAGATCCATGATGTCCTCGTAGTCCGCCATCGCCTGGTAGGCCTCGAGCATGGTGAACTCGGGATTGTGAGTGGCATCGATGCCCTCGTTCCGGAAGATCCGACCGATCTCGAACACCTTCTCCATGCCCCCGACCACCAGACGTTTCAGATAGAGCTCGGTGGCTATACGCAAGTACATCACCTGGTCCAAGGCGTTGTGCTCGGTGACGAATGGGCGAGCTGTGGCCCCCGTCGCCTGGGGCAACAAGATCGGCGTCTCCACTTCGACGAAACCCCGAATCTCGAACTGACGTCGAAGCTCAGCAACCGTCTTGGCCCGCGCCAGTGCCACCCGACGGGACTCCTCATTGACCATGAGGTCGAGATAGCGGCGACGACTGCGGAGTTCGATGTCGGCGAGTCCGTGCCATTTGTCGGGGAGGGGCCGGAGGGACTTCTGTAGGAGGACGAAATCGGAGACCCTTATGCTGAGCTCGCCCTTCTTGGTCGTCATCACCGTTCCCGATGCGCCAACCCAGTCGCCCAGATCGAGGTCGGAGAACCGGGTGGCACCTTCCTCGCCCACGTCGGACTGGTCGACGAAGAGTTGGATGGTTCCCGAACCGTCTCTGAGGGTCCCGAACTGGAGCTTTCCAAACGAACGGATGAGCATGAGACGTCCCGCCACTGTCGCCTGGTCCGGAGTCTGACTGCCTGGTTCGAGCTGGGCATACCGATCATGGATGTCGAGGGCAGAGTGAGAGCGGTCGAACCTCTCGGGATACCCACCCTCGGCAAGCACCCTTTGGTGCTTCAGCCGTCTCGCCGCAATCAACTGCTCTTCGGTTCTGCCATCACTCATCTGTCAACCCCGATCTTTCCTCGCGGCGAGGGCGCTCGACGACTCCAGCAGCACGCCACGGTCGGGTACAGGTCCTTCATCGACCCAATCGAAGATGACATTGTCGATGAGTCGCACGTTCCCTGAAGTGGCGGCCACGGCGAGCACTGCAGGCTCATCGAGAGTGCTTATCGGTCGCATCGTCGCCACCGAAGCCAACTTCACGTAGTCCACATCCAATCGGTTGATCGAACGCAACACCGTCGATTCCAGTCGGGCTCCCCTTCTCTCCCCGGCATCGACTTGTTCGGCGGCCTGGAACAGACCTCTACTGATGGCGAGCGCTCCTTCTCTGGCCACACGGTCGAGTCTCACGTTGCGGCTGGAAAGAGCGAGACCGTCGGGCTCTCTCACCACCGGAGCTTCGATGATCTCGATCGGGAAGCGGAGGTCCGCGGTCATGGCCCGCAGCACCGCCAATTGTTGGGCGTCCTTGCGACCGAACATGGCCACATCGGGTCGCAGCCCGGCGAAGAGCTTGGCCACGACTGTGGCCACACCGACAAAGTGCCCGGGACGGTGCTTTCCCTCCATTTCGTCGGTCACTCCACTCACCTCGACCGTGGTGACGGACACACCCCCGTAGACCTCTTCTTGACTTGGGGCGAACAGAACGTCCACCCCCGCAGACCTCGCCAGATCGGCATCACGATCTTCGGCCCTCGGATATGCGTCGAAGTCAGACGGATCGTTGAACTGAGTCGGGTTGACGAACAACGACACGACCACCGTGTCACATCGTTCCCTCAACATTTCCATGAGGCGTATGTGACCTTCGTGGAAGAAGCCGAGTGTCGGTAACAGCCCCACGGTTCCCTCGTAGAGTCCTCTCGCCGCGTCGAAAGTGCGACTCACCTCCATTGGTCGATGTCTCCGTCTCGGCCCGCCCGGATGGCGGTCGCTTCGGCAACCAACCGGAACTGCTCACCTACCGAATCCGAGACACGCTGCGCTGCAGCCAGGTGTCCTCTGACAGTCTCCAGATCGCCTCTCGAGATCGGCCCCGTCAGTGCCGATTCGGCGCCGTCCTCAAAGACGTTGGCCATCACCTGCTGTGCGAGCGGTCTTGCCACGGTCGCATCTATCCCGGCGGAGCGGTAGAGGTCGCCGGCAATCGCCAGCGCGGTCACCACGAAATTGGAAGTGGCGGCCGCGGCGGCGTGATAGGAGGGACGAGCATCATCTTCCAGTTCGAACGGAGTCATCCCCAACGAAACACCAAGGGAGTTGAGCCTTTCGACGGCGAGGGGGTCTCCTCCGATCCCGACATGGGCCGAGGCGAGGGCAAGTGAACCCCGTTCCGGATCGGGAAGGGTTTGAAGCGGATGGAAGCCGCCCACAGCCGGGCCTTGGACTCGCAAAGGCGCAAGCACATCGGTTGAAACGAACCCGGAGACGTGGGCGACTACACCCACGTCGTAGACCAGTCCGTCGAGGAGACCGACGACTTCTTCGATGGCCCCATCCTTCACGGCTATCAAGGCAACATCGACCGGTGGAAGTGGGTCACCCCAGTTCAGGTTCGGGCCGTATCGCTGGGTTCCGGACCGTGAAAGGACACCGACTATCCGATGCCCGGCAGCCGCTGCGGCCAGGGCGATGGATCCTCCGGCGCGTCCCGGCCCGACAACCACCAATCGCAGTCCGGTCGAATCGAGGTCACGACGCTCTACGAACGGATTGGAGTTGTCCGACCTGTCTGCAGTCACGCCGTGAGGTTACTGCCAGGGACAGAGGGGAGTTATCAGCCCTGAAGCTGGTCCGGTGGGATCACCGGCCACTGCGAGTCGACAGCCGCCTTCTCGCTTCGGTAGTTGTCTCGACGTTTCCAGAACCTGGTCTTCCACACCTTGAATCGGTTCGGTGGTGGGGTGGGGGCTCGGGCGCCGGTTTCGCCCGTCTTGTTAGCGGTGCGTCTCTGTTCGGGCAGGACGATCTCGTCTGGATCGTCAATGGCGTGCAACATCTGATGGGTGGCGTGACGAGTGGCGCGGTGCTCGAGTTTGCGGTCGTCACGTGTGGGGCGAGCGTCGTCATACCCCGGGATATCGAGTCTGTGATCTCTCGACCGTTTTGCCATTTGCTTCTGCTCCTTCTCTCTGACAGGCGTCGATGACTGATCTGGAGCAATTCAGGCGGAGCACGGTCGCTCACCATCAATTGGAAGGTAGCACGGAAGCCAGGATGTTGGTAGGGGCTCAGGTCCCACGGTGGGTGGGCAAGGCAACTGCTACCAGTCGCTATGGACGACCTCGATGCCTACCGCCCCGACCGAATCCTTCAACTCGGATGCCGTCCTCTCACCGGCCAGAGTGGCGTCAGGCCAGACCTCGACGAGGGGATACAGGACGAAGGCACGAAGGTGCGCCCGTGGGTGCGGAACCTGGAGAATGTCGGTTTCGAGCCGTCCGCCATCCCAGACGATGACATCGATGTCGATGGTCCTCGGCCCCCACCGCTCATGTCTCAGACGACCACCCTCGGCTTCTATCCGCAGGCAGTGTTCGAGCATTTCTTCGGGCTCGAGAGGAGTGTGCAGAAGGACGACGGCGTTCAGATACGGTTCCTGCTCCGGCCCGCCAACAGGATCGGTCTCATAGACGCCGGACCGTTCCTGGATCTCCCCGAGTCGATCGAGTTGTCGCACCGCTCGCCGGAGGTTGGCCATCCGGTCCCCCAGGTTCGAGCCCAGGGCGAGGGCGTATCGATTCATCTGCCCCGCTCTATGGTCACCGACACATCCGAAAGCGCAACATCCACCGGTGCGTTCGGCTTGTGGATGGTCACTCTCACCCGCTCCACACGGTCGAACGCAAGCACCGTCTCAGCGACCCGCGCCGCCACCTTCTCGATGAGCCGGTGTGACTCGGATCCCACTACCTCGCGGACCTCATTGGCCAGGGTTCCGTAGTCGAGTGTGTCCCCTAGGACATCCGATTCGCCAGCCTTGGAGAGATCGACGAATGCGGTGACGTCGACTTTGAAGACCTGAGCCTTCTCCTGCTCGAACTCGAACACCCCATGACGCGCATAGACCTCTATCCCAGCCAAGTCGATGCGGTCGGTCACGAAACGCTGACCGTCGGGATGAGAGCCCTGCCCTCAGGTCCCAGGGCGCGCCCGAGTATCTGCTGGATCACGGCCAGGGCGAGGATCGGATCCTTGACCATCCCCGACATCACCAGGTAACCCCCGAGCAGCCCTCCGACCGTGTCGTCGATGATCTCCCGATGTACCAGGACTCGAGCGTGGGGCCGCGACAGCGCCTTGCTGAGTGTTGCGAAGAACCGAGCGCACTCTTCACCGCTGGCGGTGGGGGCCACAGGGACCGAATAGGTTGCGATGCCGGACTGTCGGTAGGCAGCCAGGTTCTGGTTGGCCTGGAGAAGCGAGACGATCGTGTTTATTCCCGCCTCTTCGACCAGCCAGGCGATCTCCTCTTCCCGCCGGACACGGCGGTGTTGAAACCCCGAACCACCGACCCTTTCGGCTACCGCGAGCCGATCTTTGATGACCCAGGTGAATCCCCTCGGCTTGAGTCCGGCCATCGTGCGTCCCATGTGGCCACGATAGCCATCTCCCGAACCCCGTAGGTCCGGTTTGGGCGTCTCAAAACCAAGTTTTTGTGGCCTTTTTGCCGGTTTCAGCGCGATGACGTCCCGAACAGGAGGGCCAACGCCTCCGACCGTGTCGCCGGGTTCGATTCCATGACTCCCCGCACGGCTGAGGTGACGGTCCGCGCCCCCGGCTTCTTCACCCCCCGCATCGACATACAGAGGTGCTCGGCCTCGATGACAACCAGGACACCCAACGGATCGAGTCTGTCGTTGAGACTGTCGGCCACTTGCGCCGTGAGACGCTCCTGCATCTGTGGACGGCGGGCGTAGCCGTCTACGAGTCGGGCGAGCTTGGAGAGTCCGGTGACCCTTCCCCGGGGCACGTAGGCAACGTGGGCCTGTCCATGGAAGGGGACGAAATGATGTTCGCACATCGAATAGAAGGGGATCTCCCGCACCATGACGATCTCCTGATAGTGCTCCTCGCCAAAGAATGCGTCGACTGCATCGGCGGGATCATCGTGGATGTTGGCGAAGACCTCGGCGTAGAACCGGGCGACCCGTTGCGGGGTCTCGGCAAGACCTTCGCGATTCGGATCCTCTCCGAGGGCTTCGATGATCTCGAGAACCGCCCTCTCGATTCGTCCCTGGTCGATTTCCCTCATGTACTCCAAGGGTACCCGGTCGACTCCGAAAGTTTTTTGGATAATGACTTGACAGGAGTGTCATACTGCCTGTATGATGACATCATTCTGACATCACACCAGATGTCTAAGTGGATAGAAAGTGACAACGATCATGATGGGAGCGACCATCCTCCTCGGGGCCCCCGCCCCAACGACACAAACCATCGAGCTGATACTGGATCAGAGGATCCGCCTCTTCTTCTGAGGTAATTCGTCATGCAGCTCTCACAAGCAATCGCCGGGCTGGAAGCAGCTGTCGACACTCAGCTGAGTGTCGCCGGACCCGAAGCATCGGAACTGGGCGCCCAACTGATGGCAGCTCTCCAGCCGGCAATCGAAAGAACTCTCACAGACATCCTGTGCATGGCAGCGGCCGAGATCTCCAGCCAGCTTCCCGGACACAATGTCGACGTGAAACTCGTCGACGGACAACCCGAACTCGTTGTCACATCCGAATCCCCCCTTCCCCCACCCCACGCCGAAGATGACACCGAGGCCCGCATCACTGTCCGACTTCCCGCCTATCTCAAGGACCTCATCGCCGAAGCTGCATCCACGAGCGGCGACTCGGTCAACAGCTTCGTGATCGACGCCCTACGCAACCAGGCCCACACTGCCCAGACAGTGACCAAGGGGCGGGTCAAGGGCACGGTGGAATTGTGATCGTCGAACGCCGTTACCCGGTCGAGGGACGACCCGAGTTGGAGGTCCGTATCGCCACAGGCAAGGTCGAACTCCGGCCCAGCACCGATGGAGGGGTGAATGTGAGCGTAGACACCGAGGATCCCGAGATGACGGTGGAACAAAGGGGAAATCAGGTGATTGTTGCGTCCGGTCAGAAGTCCCGACGTTGGTCCACCCCCCCAGCCTATGTGGTCGTCGAACTTCCCAGCAACGCAGACGTTCTGGTTCACACCGCATCGGCCAACCTCGATATCCGCGTCCCGGTTCGCAACGTGGACTTCAAGAGCGCCTCGGGTGATGTCGAAACCGGCGAGGTGGACGTACTTGTGGTCAAGACCGCCAGTGGCAACGTCACCGCCTCGAAAGTCAGTCAAGGGGTTCGGGTCAATGCCGTTTCCGGCAATGTTCGCGTGAGCGAGAGCCTTCACGGAACTGCGGTGGTCGTTTCAGTTTCAGGTGATGTCAGGATCGAGAACGCAGATGCCACATTGGACATCTCGACCGTTTCCGGGCGAGCCACGGTGACACGTTTCGTCGGCAAGAGCGCGGTGTTCAAGTCAGTGTCCGGTGATGTCGAGTTTGGTGTCCCACCCGGAACCAAGGCCCATCTCGACACCGACCTCCGGACCGGTCGCGTGACCCTGCCGGGGACACCGTCACCTACCAAGGAGATCCTCAGGGAGATGTCGGTAAAGGCAAAGTCGGTATCGGGTGACCTGACGATCAACCGGACCGAAGTCTGATCAAGCCTCTGCTGGTTTCGGCTTCGAGGCCCGGCCGGGAATCTTGCCCCTCTCGAGGGTGAGCGACTCCGTGGTCTCAACGGGCTCCTTGTGTTCCTCGGCGGCGGCGATATCTTCTCTGACTTGAGGAAGGACCGGGTTGTCCGGGTACCTGATCCTCATCGACCCTTCGGCGTGCTCCCACTTGGGAACATCGAAGAAGATCTCCGCTACCTTCTCCCGGTCTGCGGTCTCGGTGGCAATCAATTCCTCGACCATCCGCTCCATCGCATCACGGTGATGCTCGATGATCGTCCGTGCCTCTTCATGAGCAGCGGAGATCAGCTTGCGCACCTCGGCGTCGATGAAGGCGGCGACCTGGTCGGAATAGTCCTGCTGTCGACCGTAGTCCCTGCCAAGAAAGACCTCGCTGGTTGGGCGACCGTATTGCATCGGGCCCAACTCGTCGCTCATCCCGTACTCCATGACCATTCTGCGGGCGAGGGTGGTGGCCTTCTCGATATCGTCGCCTGCACCGGTTGAGGGGTCGGCGTACATGACCTCTTCGGCCGCCCTCCCACCCAGAAGCACAGCCAGCCTGTCGACCAGCTCACTCCGACGGGCAATGAACTTATCGTGGGTGGGCAGTGCCAGGGTGTGCCCCAGCGAGCGACCGCGGGAAACGATGGTCACCTTGTGGACCGGGTCGGAGTTGGGCAGGGCGAACCCGACCAAGGCGTGACCGGTCTCGTGGTAGGCGATCACTTTCCGCTCGTCTTCGGTCATCACCCGGTTCTTCCGTTCCGGGCCGGCGATCACTCTGTCGATCGCCTCCTCGAGTTCGCTCATCCCGATGGTGGTCTTGCGACGTCGAGTAGCGAGGAGTGCGGCCTCGTTGATGAGGTTGGCCAGGTCCGCGCCAGTGAAGCCGGGTGTCCGTCGGGCGAGCACCTCGAGATTGACCTCCTCAGACAGCGGTTTGCCCTTGGCGTGGACTCCGAGGATGGCGGCTCGGCCCTCGATATCGGGAGCGTCCACCACGATCTGCCGGTCAAAACGACCGGGCCGAAGCAAGGCGGGATCGAGAATGTCGGGACGGTTGGTAGCTGCCATGACGATGACACCACTGTTGCCCTCGAAACCGTCGAGCTCCACCAGCAACTGGTTGAGGGTTTGTTCCCTCTCGTCATGGCCGCCGCCGAGACCGGCACCACGGTGACGTCCCACGGCGTCGATCTCATCGATGAAAACGATGGCGGGAGCTGACTGTTTGGCCTGTTCGAAGAGATCGCGGACCCGGGCCGCACCGACACCGACGAACATCTCGACGAAGTCCGAACCGGAGATCGACATGAATGGAACGCCGGCCTCGCCAGCAACCGCCCGGGCAAGAAGGGTCTTACCGGTCCCGGGAGGGCCAAAGAGCAGAACTCCCTTCGGGATCTTCGCACCCATCTGCCGGTAACGGTCGGGGTTGGCCAGGAAGTCCTTGATCTCTTGAAGCTCCTCCTTGGCCTCGGTGAGACCGGCGACATCGTCGAATGTCACCTTTGGCGTCTCCTTGCCGACGAGCTTGGCCCGGGACTTCCCGAACTGCATGACCCGGTTCCCGCCACCCTGCATCTGCATGAAGATGAACACCATGAAACCGATCAGGATGAGCCAGGGAAAGAAGCTGATCAGGATCGACCAAAACCCTGGGGGTTCGGGGTCGGTCGTCCACAGAACCCCATTCTGCTTGAGAATGGCTGTCAGCTCAGCCTCGAAACCTTCCGGGTAGCTGGCGACATGGTTGAAGGTTCCCTCGGGCGCAGGGTCCTCGACAGTTCTCCCCTTTGCCTGACGGGTGTTGGCCCCTAGCGACACCTCGCTGTAAAGACCTTGCTCGACATTGGTGACGAACTCGGAGATCGGTAGCTCTTCGGGGCCAGCCACCTGGTCGAACCACCAGGTGAACATGATGGCCACCAGGATGATCGACATCCCGTAGACGAGAAGGGTGCGGACGGTCCGATTCAACAGATCCTCATTTGGATAGCGTGCGTGGCCCCTAATGCTACGTCGCAGCGTGGAATAGGGGAACCCCTCTCACGGCGTCTCGCCCATGACGCCAACGTAAGGGAGGTTCCGATACTTACCGGCGTAATCGAGGCCGTAGCCGACCACAAACTCCGGACCGATGGTGAAACCCACGTACTTGACGTCGAGCGGCACTCTCTGGATCCCTTCTTTGAGGAGCAGAGTGGCCACCTCCAAAGATGCCGGCTTCCGAACCCGGAGGCTCTTCAAGAGATAGTTGAGGGTCAAGCCCGAGTCGATGATGTCCTCGACGATGATCACATGTCGGTTGGCGATCTCTTCGTCGAGATCCTTCATGATCCTGACCACACCGGATGTCTGGGTGGATGCCCCATATGAGGAGACCGCCATGAAGTCGAACTCGCAGGGAAGGTCGATGTGGCGGGAGAGATCGGCCATCACCATGAAGGCACCCCTCAACACTCCGACCAAGAGGACGTCCTTGCCCTGGTAGTCGTCAGTGATCCGCTCACCCAACTCGGCAAGCTTGCTCTCGATGTCCTCTGCGGTGATCAGAGGCCTGATGTCCATCAAACGTCCTCTTTGGCGAAAACGGAAAGGTAGCCGACATCGCCGGGCACATACCAAGCGACGGGCCAACGTCTCATTCCCGGCTCCCAGGCAAGCTCACCGTCGGCATAGACCTTCCGGTCGACACCAACTGTGAGTTCGGTCGCTACCGGAAAGAGGGCGTGCCACCGACTCAACGGGGCTACACGGCAGGCACCGTCCATTCTCAGCACTTCATATGTCAGCCCACCACTCCGATGCTCACCCGGGATGAGCACACTCTCAACGCTGTCGTCGTCATTGGCTCCGACCACCAGAAACGGCCCTTCTCTCCAGCCCTCTACCCGGCCTGAGATCTGTTGACGTCCTGTCGAACCTTCGATCACCGACCAAACCCGACCCAGCATCTCAGAACTGACCGGGCCGATACCCTCCATGTCCGCCAACTCCGTAGCCAGAAACCTCTCAGAAAGTCCCCGAGGCCGGGCCAGCAGATCGCCGATCGCCACCCGGAACCTTCTTGGGCCGCGAGACGCCGGCAGAGCCGCCAGGTTGTCGAGAGTCTCATCGTCCGATCTGAGGAGGTGGGTCATCCTGCGCAGTGCGACCGCGATACTCGGGTTGATCTCCCTGAGTCGTGGCATCACCTGGTGTCTGATGTGGTTGCGGGTGAGCCCGGAATCGAAGTTCATCGGGTCGTCAACGAACGGCAACGCCGCAAGCACCGCGATTTCCCGGAGAACATCTCCAGTCACGTCGAGAAGTGGTCGGTAGATGTTTGGAGGGCGGAAGTACGGAATACCGGTGAGACCCCGCAAACCGGTACCTCTCGCCAGATTGTGGATCAGAGTCTCGGCACTGTCCTCGGCGGTGTGGGCGGTCAGAAGTCTCTCGACTTCCCCGACCCCGGAGTTGAAGGCCAGATAGCGGGCGCTTCGTGCCTGACCTTCGGGTGAGGGCCCGGCGGGCACGTTCGTCTCGATGATCGTGAGGTCGAGTCCCACGAATGCCGCAACGCTCATTGCCGCCTGACTCATCGTCCCTGAGTGGGTCAACCCATGATCCACATGTACGGCCCGTGCTTCACTACCCGAGCCCTTCACTAGCCAAGCCAGTGCTGCAGAGTCCGCTCCCCCAGACAGGGCGACCACAAGCCGGCCACCCGGAAGCTTCATGTCACCGATGGTTTCGTCCCGGAGTTGGTTCAGCCGACGCGTGTCAGCCATGCTCCGGGATTCTCGATCTCTTCGAGGGTTGGCAGGTCCTCAGCGGACCGGAAGGCAAGATTGAGACTCTCCCAGCCCGCCTCTCTCTCGACCGCGAGGATGAACTGCTCGCCGAGGCGGTACTGCTTCATCTTCATTTCGAGGCCGGTGATCCTGAAGAACGCTTGCGTTCTCTTGTCTGCTCTCCGCTCTTTGAGGACGAGGCTCATCCGGTCCTGAGTACGTAGATGTTCGGCGCCGACCCGGTCCATGACCACGTGCCCATGGCCTTCCAACACCGACATGAGGGCCTGGACTTTATCGAGAACCTGATTCTGTTCGGGGGTTCCAAGCAAACCGAACAACCCGCGATCATCGATGATCGCCTCGCCCGCCGAACGTCTCAATTCGACTTCGTCCCAGATTCGGGAGAGACGGCCAGCCTCGGGGCGGGCATGCTCGACCAACTCATGGACCAGGCTCAAGAAGTAGTCGCGTAGCCAAGGAACGCCCTGGAACTGGGCACGATGGGTGATCTCGTGGAGGGCGACCCAGAATCTGAACTCAGCCGGCTTGAAGTGGTGTTTCCGTTCCATCTCGAGAATGTTGGGTCCCACATACGCCACCACGTCGCCGTCCTCACTGCCGGGCAGGACCAACTCGTATTGGCCGAGGACCCGCTTGGAGAGAACGGCGAGGATGGTGGCCGTCTCGGCATCCAACAGCTTTCGTGCCCGCACCGTGGACGCCTCGCTCAGTCGCTCCTCGAGCGCCTTGGTCGCAGGCTCGATCATCACGGCGAACATGCGAGCGTTTCTTTCGATCCACTCGACACGGCCGACTACGGCCGTGCTCGGTGCCCCGCTGAAAGCAAGGTTGGTGGACTCTCGGACAAGTTCTGAGACTCTGGGTGTCATGGACTCCATGTCAGAGGCGAGCGCCGACAGGTGATAGGTGTCGGCAAGCGGATAGTTCCCGGCGATTCGGGAGACCACCCGACCGTAGGCTGCCTGGGAAGCGATCACTCCTCGACTATGCGGTATCGCTTGCGAACCACATTCGTGAAGTAACGGACGGAGGTCATAACCACGACCAGCACCGCGATCACGAGAGCCGTCGGGATCAGGTAGCGGTATGTCCAGTCGAGAAGCGTCGCGGTCTCGGCTGGAGTTTCGATGGGAACCGCCGGCTCGAGATTGCCTTCTTGCCCGAGAGCGGGGAGAGCGAATGCGACAGCCAGAAGCAGGTACCCGGTGACACTGGCGGAGAGAGCCCTGGCTCGCTTCATGAAGGTGAGACTACCCAGCCTTGCCAACTCAGTCGAACCTCACTCTGCTGGTCCGGGCTCGGCGGCGAGTAGCGCCTTGATCCGGTCGAAGAAGTCACTCGGGGGATCTTCACGGAGTCGTTCCTTTACGATGCCGAGCAACTTCTTCTCAAAGGAGTACTGACCGTCGCATCCGTGACAACCCTCGACATGGGAACGGATCTGCTCGGCGCTCACCCCATCGAGTTCGGCATCGAGATAGGCGTATAGGTTGGCAATCGCCCGGTCACAGTCGCCGCTCATGACTCCATCTCTTCATTGGGGAGCAATCCTCGCTGTCTTGCGTATTCCCACAACGCCTTCTCCATCGCCTTTCTTCCACGGTGGAGCCGGGACATAACGGTACCGATGGGGATGTCGAGGATCTCGGCTATCTCCTTGTAAGAGAAACCTTCGAGATCCGCGAGCAACACGGGGATCCTGAAATTCTCCGGAAGGTCCTCGACCGCCTTCTTGATGTCCGCCTCGAGGAGACCATCGAGGACCCTGTCCTCCGTGGTCCGCGCCGCTTCCGCGGAGTCACCCGACCCGATCCGACGGTACAAGTAGAGGTCCTCGACATCGCCAAGTTCGACTTCGTGGGGACGACGGCTCTCCCTCCGGTAGTTGTTGATGAAGGTGTTGGTCAAGATCCGGTAGAGCCATGCCTTGAGGTTGGTGCCCTCCTCAAAGGTGTGAAATCCCCTATAAGCCTTCAAGAAGGTCTCCTGCACGAGGTCCTCGGCATCAGAAGGGTTCCTGGTCATCCGCAACGCGGCGGCGTATAGAGGGCGTGCGTATTCCAGGGCGTCCCGTTCGAAAGTCGCCTGGTCGGCCATGTGGGACGGCACGGTAGTCAGCCGGGAATCATCGCTGGCTGTTCGACGGATACCCGGCGGACAGCCCCACGAACATGTGACATTGGTCCCTAGTGGAGGGCTGGGGGTGATACCTAGGTTGGACAGCATGACTCCAAGGAATGACCAATCTCCGGCTTCGATGCGCGTCTTCGACCGGCTCCTGATACTCGTGGGCTTCATCGGAGCCGCGGCGATGGCCCTGGCCATCCTCGCCTCGACCCGGCCAGCTGAGGCTGCACCAGATGGCGGGACACTCCAAACAGCAAACGTGAGGCTCTTCGAGTTCGGCATCGACGGGGACCTCCACATCGACTCGGGGGCCACCGTGCTCGTAGTCCTCAATGACGGGGCCATCCAACACAATCTGGTGATGGAGTCGGGGCTGCGGACCCGCGACCTCGACAACGGCGAGACCCAACGTCTCGACGTCGGTGATCTGAGCCCGGGCCAGTACATCATCTTCTGTGACATCCCGGGGCACCGCCAGTCCGGGATGGAGGCCACCCTGATGGTCGGCGAAGGTGGGAACGGGGGCCAAGACCACGGCGCCAACGCCGACTGGCCCGCCCTCGACCAGAAGATGCTGGACTCGATGCTCGCCTTCCCGGCCGAGACTGAGGGTCGCGGCAACCAGCTGCTCGAACCCACGATTCTCAGCGACGGGACCAAGGAGTACCAGATCACCGTTGCCATCACCCCCTGGGAGGTAGAGCCGGGCAAGTGGGTCGATGCCTGGACCTACAACGGCATCGTCCCCGGGCCCCAGATTCGCGTGAACGTGGGCGACAGGATCAGGGTCGTGGTCAAGAACGAGCTACCGGCTGCAACGGACATCCACTGGCACGGCCTGGTCGTTCCCAACTCCATGGACGGGGTCGCCCCGATCACCCAGGACCCGATCTGGCCGGGTGAGACCTTCGTGTACGAGTTCGACATCCGCGAGCCGGGAATCGCCATGTACCACGCCCATCTCCACGGCCAGGTGGCGATACCCAACGGACTGTTCGGCACGATCATCGCCGGCGACATCCCCCTACCGAGCGGGCGGACCATCGGCGGTCGGCCGATCCCCGCAAACCTCGAGATCTCCCAAGAGATCACCATGGTGCTCAACGACGCAGGGGTCATCGGGTTGAGCCTCAACGGAAAGTCCTTCCCGGCCACCGAGCCCTATTTCGGCAATGTCGGCGACTGGGTGCTGGTCCACTACTACAACGAGGGACTCCTGGTCCACCCGATGCATCAGCATCAGTTCCCGCAATTGGTCTTCTTGAAGGACGGGTTGCCCCTCGACCAGCCCTATTGGTCCGATGTGGTGAACGTGGCTCCCGGTGAGAGATACTCGGTGTTGTTCAACCTCGCCGACCCGGGGGTTTGGGTGTGGCACTGCCACATCCTGACCCACGCCGAGCGCGCTGACGGTATGTTCGGTATGGTCACCGCGTTCATCGTCGGGGAGTAACGGGAGCCGGAGAGGGGAGTCGAACCCCTGGCCTATTCATTACGAGTGAATTGCTCTACCACTGAGCTACTCCGGCGACGGGTCGAATGATAAGGGCTGGATGGGGACTGGGCTAGACGACTTCGATCCTGCCCCCCGCTCCCCGTTAGCTGTCACCTAACGACGCGAACAGGTTGGCGAGAACCAGCTCCCTCCTGAGGTTCGACTCGATGTCGGTCACCGCATCCAGGGCCAGTTCGGCGTTCCGCACCGCCCGCCGTGGCGACACACCGGTCAGGGAGGTCAATTCGACATCGGTGTTCTTGACCGGGCCGCCCATCTGCAGTGACGCAGCATCGGTATACCAGGAGGCGAGGATCTCCAGTCCCGAAACGAGCAAGGTCAACTCGGCACGACGTTTCGCCCTCTGCGCCCTCTCCTTGGAGAGGTCGTCGGGCACCGCATCTCCGACCATGGGCTCCAGTTCCAGCAAGACCAATGAAGCAAGACGTTGCCCATCCCCGGGATGGGGGGTGACCCGAGTGGGAACCGAAAGCCACAACTCCCTGAAGCTGGCCACCTCGGGACGGGTCAACAGCGCCAGCGCCAGCCCCGGCCGGCCCCCGGCCACCACGGCCAGACCCTCTGCCTTCTCATCGGAAAGACCGCGCAATCTGAGGCCTTCGACCAAATCGTCGAAGGGGACCCTGCCCACTTGGACCGTCCTGCATCGGGAAGCCACCGTCGGAGGAAAGTCGTCTTCGGACTCGGCGACAAGGAGGAACACGATCGAGGATGCCGGCTCCTCGAGGGTCTTGAGGAGGGCATTAGCCGCCTGTTCGGTCATAGCCCCGGCCTCAGGGAGTAAGAACACCGTGCGTTTCCCCTCGACCGGTCGCATCGAGGCCCGTCTGACCATCTCTCTGGCCTGATCTACGCCAAGACTGGCGGCCCCCTCCGGCTCCACCAGAACGAGGTCAGGATGAGAGCCGGACAAGCCGAGACGCATGCTCCTCTCCTGTCGGTCGTCGGTGGCCTCAGGGTCGGTGAGAAGGCCGGCCGCGAACCTGGTGGCGAGAAACTCCTTGCCGACCGATGCCGGCCCAACGAACAGATAGGCCTGAGCTGGCGTGGCAAGGTCAGCCTCGAGCAGGCTGGCGACACGCCCGTGTCCGATCAGCCCATCGAAGAGACCGCTCACCGAATCATCCCCATGATCTGATCCACTAGGTCTTCTACCGACGACGAGCCGTCGAGAACATGGACCTTCTCCGGCTCCGAGTCGGCCAGTGCCAGGTAGGCCTCCCGGACCCTCTCCTGGAACTCGACGCTTTCGCCTCCGATTCGATCGGTCCGATGTTGTCGGGCAAGACCCTCCTCCGGCTCGGTGTCGAGCACAAACACGAAGTCGGGAACGATCCCGCGGAGACCCGTCTCGTTGATACGTCGCACCTCGGCCACACCCAGACCCCTGGCATGGCCCTGATAAGCAATTGACGAGTAGTAGGTGCGGTCGCTGATGACCCAGGCACCCTCAGCAAGAGCGGGGGCCACTACCCGGTGAGCCAGTTCCGCCCTCTGTGCCGCGAAGAGCAACGCCTCGGTCCAATCGTCGAGGATCTCAGAGTCGAGCAGCACAGTGCGGATGACTTCACCGACGTCCGTCCCACCCGGTTCCCGGACCACCACCACGGTCTCCCCTGCGCCTTCCAATCGGGCCGCCAGGGCGGCTGCAACAGTGCTCTTGCCGCTCCCGTCGACTCCCTCTAATGCGACATACCTGTTCACAATGCCCACGCTAACCACGGCCACAGACGCATTATCCGTATTGACACGAGCCCCGAACTTACGATCAACTCATTCAACCAATGACAAAAAGTCTTGTAATCGTCGAATCGCCGACAAAGGCGCGCACCATCTCGGCCTTCCTCGGCCCTGAGGCCACCGTCGAATCATCCATGGGGCACATCCGGGATCTCCCCCGTTCCGCGTCGGAGATACCGGCCAAGGCCAAGGGAGAGGATTGGGCGCGTCTCGGGGTGAATGTGGACAAAGACTTCGAGCCGCTCTACGTGGTCCCAAAGGAGCGCAAAGCCCAGGTCAAGAAGCTCAAAGAGCTGCTCGAAGGGGTCGACGTGGTGTACCTCGCCACCGACGAGGACCGCGAAGGCGAGGCCATCGCCTGGCATCTGGTGGAGGTCCTGAAGCCGAAAGTGCCGGTCCGCCGGATGGTTTTCCATGAGATCACACGACAGGCCATCGAGGCGGCCTTCGCCAACCCACGTGAGCTCGACGAGCGTCTCGTCCAAGCCCAGGAGGCCCGACGCATCCTCGACCGGCTCTACGGCTTCGAGGTGTCGCCGGTGCTGTGGAAGAAGATCCAGCCCAAACTCTCTGCCGGTCGGGTGCAGAGTGTGGCGGTTCGGATCGTGGTCGAGCGTGAGCGTGAGCGGATGGCCTTCGCATCCGCTGGATACTGGGGCATCGATGGCTCGTTCGCACCCGCCGACGATCTCGACCAGAAGTTTCCTGCGGAGTTGCAGAGTGTCGACGGCGTCCGTGTCGCCACCGGGCGCGACTTCGACAGCACGGGTCAACCCAAGGACGATGTCGTGGTCCTCGACGAGGAGCATGCCACGGCCCTCGCCGACGGTCTGTCCGGATCTGAGTTCACCGTCTCGTCGGTGACTTCCAAGCCCTACACGCGCAAACCGTACCCTCCCTTCCGCACCTCGACCCTCCAGCAGGAGGCCGGCCGGAAGCTGCGGTTCTCGTCTTCCCGGACCATGTCGATAGCGCAGCGTCTCTACGAGAACGGGTACATCACCTACATGCGGACCGATTCGATGTCACTTTCGGAGTCGGCGGTGGCGTCGGCTCGACAACAGATCACCAAGCTCTACGGGAGCGAGAGCCTCTCGGACAAGCCGAGACAATACTCCGGCAAGGTCAAGGGCGCTCAGGAGGCGCATGAGGCCATCCGGCCGGCAGGGGACACCTTCAAGACACCCGAGCAGGTGAGGACAAAAGTAGGCCCCGATGAGGCAGCCCTCTACGACCTGATCTGGCGACGGACATTGGCCTCGCAGATGGCCGATGCCAACGGGGTGACCGTGTCGGTCCGGCTTGCGGCGCAGGCCACCACCGGCGAAGAGACCCTGTGGAGCGCCTCGGGTCGGACCATCAGCTTTCTGGGATTTCTCCGTGTCTATGTGCAAGGTTCAGACGACTCCGATTCTGACCGGGATGACAGCGTGACCGACCTCCCGCCTCTGGTAGAAGGCGACCGGTTGGCAGTGGAGCGGCTGGAACCGACTGGACATGAAACCCGACCACCGGCGCGGTACACCGAGGCTTCCCTGGTTCAAAGTCTCGAAGAGCTAGGAGTTGGGCGGCCGTCGACCTATGCGTCGATAATGACCACGATCCAGGACCGTGGCTATGTTTTCAAGAAGGGGACAGCCCTGGTTCCAACCTTCACTGCCTTCGCCGTGGTCACCCTGCTCGAGGAGCACTTCCCTCAACTCGTCGACTACGAGTTCACAGCCTCGATGGAGGCCGACCTAGATCGGATCGCGGAAGGGACCGAAGAGTCCGTCCCCTGGCTGCGGGACTTCTACTTCGGAGACGACGGTCTCAAGGAGAGCGTGGCCAGGCGTCTCGATGAGATCGATCCACGTCAAGTCGGGTCGATACCGCTCGGGGAGGACGAGAACGGCCAACCTTTGGTGGCCCGGATCGGACGTTACGGCCCGTATGTGGAACGGGGCGAGGAGAGGGCATCGATCCCCGATGACGTGGCTCCCGATGAGCTCACTGTGGAACGTGCCCTCGAGCTCATCGAGGTCCAGAACGCTGGTGCCAAGATCTTCGGTACCGACCCGGAATCGGGCCTCACGGTGTATGGGATGACCGGCCGCTTCGGGCCATACGTCCAGCTTGGCGAGCAGGAGGAGGGGAGCAAGACCAAGCCGAAACGAGCATCATTGCTCAGGACGATGGTGCTTGACGAGATCGGACTCGACCACGCACTGCAACTTCTGTCCCTACCCCGGGTCGTCGGCCAGGACGAGGCAGGTGTCGACATCGTCGCCCTCAACGGGCGGTACGGCCCCTACATCCAGAGGGGTGAGGACAGCCGCAGTCTCGAATCGGAGGAGCAGCTGTTCACAGTCACCATCGAAGCCGCCCTCGCCCTCCTTGCCGAACCGCCGCGCCGTCGCGGTCAGACAAGATCGTCCAACCTGGTCGAGCTTGGCGAGGATCCTGTGTCCAAGAAGCCGGTCACGGTCCGCTCGGGGAGATTCGGTCCTTATGTGACCGACGGCAAGGTGAACGCCTCGATACCCAAGTCGGAGAACCCGGAAGAACTAACTCTGGAGCGGGCCAGTGAGCTATTGGCTGCCCGCCGTGAGAAGCTCGGCCAGTAGCTAGACCCTGGCGACGCCCAGGTTCGTTCTGTGCACGATTTGGGTCCCTTTTGGGTCCCCCACAACCTGAGGTTTGCGATCAGAGGACGGTGGCGGCCATCTCGGAGAGTGGGGAACGAACGGATCGTTCCAGGGTCACATGGGCGAAGAGCGGCGATCCCCGGAACTTCTCGATCAGTGCGGCCATCCCGCCGAACGGGGAGATGTAAGGGTTGTCTACTTGGGACAGGTCCCCGCAGAAGACCACCTTCGAGTCCCGGGACATCCGGGTGAGGATCACTTTGAGAGTGGGTAACTCCAGGTTCTGGGCCTCGTCGATGATCACGAATTCACCGGTGATCGATCTGCCCCGCAGATAGGTGACAGCCGCCATTTCCAGTTCGCCACGGGCCAACAATTCCTCGATGGCCCCTCTAGCCCCTTCGGGCCCGGCGTCTGAGAAGAGGGCGTAAAGGTTGTCGTGAACTGCGGCCATCCAGGGTGACAGCTTCTCGTTTATGTCCCCAGGCAGGTAACCCATCTCCTGTCTCCCCACCGCGACCATGGGCCGATACACGGACACCCGGCGATACCGGCCCTGTTCGAGCACTTGTTCGAGGGCCGCGGCCAACGCCAGGAAGGTCTTGCCGGTACCGGCCATTCCCATCAAGGAAACAGCCGGGATATCGGGATCGAGCAATTGATGAAGGGCAACGGTCTGGGCGACATTCTTGGGTTCGACTCCAAAAGCCCTCACATGAGTTGGCATCCTCTCCAACACGCAACCGGGCTCCGTCTGGATGACCCGTGCCAGGGCCGAGCGGGAGGTCCCATTGCGAAGGACAACGAACTCGTTCACCAGTGCATTCACTCCGTCCAGTTCGAGCTTGCCCTCCTCAAAAAGACGATCGATCACGTCAGCTTCGGTTCGGTGCTCGATGACCCCCGGGTTGATATGTTCCACCGGAACGGTGTCGGCCCGGTAGTCCTGGACCGGCACTCCAAGTTGAGCACCTTTTATCCGCAGAGAGGCGTCCTTCGTCACCAGCACAGAGCCACCGAGGTTCAAGCAGGTCGCCAGGATTCGGTGGTCCGGAGTCTGGGGGTCGAGCGCGACCGGCAATCGGTCGGAGGTGATCCGATTCAACTCGATGCGAAGCGAGCCACCGCCGGGAAGTGGCGCCGGGTCGCGCAGCCCCCCTTCGCGGGACGCCCCCATCTCTTCGAGGAGCCGGATCGCGGAACGTGCATTGGCGCCGACTTCGTCCATCCGGGTCTTCTTGCGGTCCAGCTCTTCTACGACGACGAGGGGGAGGACGACATCGTGTTCATCGAACCTGAGGATGGCACGGGGATCGGCCAGCAAGACACAGGTGTCCAGAACGAATGTGGACTTCACCCGGCTTCGTCTTCCAGCGTTGACCTGACCAACGGCTACAGCATCATTGTTTCTGCTTTGGAATACAAGGATCTCATTGGGCTGGGCCCGGGAACTGTGGCTCGATTCGTTGGGCGTCCCCGCGGTGCTACCCCCGCCCGAAGAGGAGAAGTCGGTGAAGACTCAGATCGGTGCGGCCAGGGCAGAGCAGCAGCGCGACGACTACTTGAAGTGATTCAGCGACGTGCGGCCACTCGCCGGCGCACCTCGGACACATCCATGCTATTGAGGACGCGGTCGGGGGTTACCCAGGCGCGCTGGGCATACAGGCAGCCATAGCCCATGCGCACCAACTCGCGGGTGTGATGGGAGTCGGTATCGATGATGAAGTCGACACCGGTCGCCATCGCCTGACGCGTGACCTCGGTGGTGGCGTCGAGACGGTCGAGTGCACCGTTGATCTCCAGCACCACACCGGTCACCGCCAACCCTTCCATCACGGCGGCCACATCGAAGTCGACACCCGGACGTCGGCCGACGTACCTCCCGCTCAGATGCCCGATTGCATTCACCGCCGGGTCTTGGAGCGCGGTCAACAGCCTCACGGTTTGCTGTTCCGCACTCAGATCGAAGTGACTGTGAATTGAAGCGAGACACCAGTCGAACTCGAGACGAAACGAGGCGTCGTAATCCAACTCGCCGTTAGGACCGATATTCAACTCGCAACCGAACAAGAGGCTGATCTCGGGGTAAGACTCGTTCAAGGTCCGGATCCGGTCACGGTGGGCGATCATCTCCTTCCGGGTCGAGCCGTTGATGGCGAGATCCTCACCGTGATCAGTGAAAGCCACGTACTCGTACCCCGCCTGTATGGCCGCCTCAACCATCGCCTCGAGGGGGGATCTCCCGTCACCGGACTGGTCGGAGTGGTAGTGAAGATCGCCCTTGATGTGCTGTCTGGTGACCACACCGGGGAGCGTCCCGTCAGCGGCGGCATCGACTTCTCCCCCGCCCTCACGCATCGGTGGTGGAATGAACTCCATCCCTAGAGCCCGGTAGATGTCCTCCTCGGTCTTGGAGGCGAGCACTTTCTCGCCTTCGAACAACCCGTACTCGCTCAGAAGCCAGCCCCGATCGATTGCTCGTTGTCTGAGGGCGATGTTGTGGGACTTGGAACCCGTGAAATACAGGAGGGCCGAACCCAATTGGTCAGGATGAACCGTCCTGATGTCGACCTGGAGACCTTCCCTGGTCAGGAACGAAGTCTTGGTGTCACCGGCACCGATCACCTCGGCTACTTCGCCGAAGCCCAGCACGGCCTCGCCGACCGCGGCCGGCTCGCTGGTGGCCACCACGATGTCGACATCGCCGACCGTCTCGGAGAATCGACGCATGGAGCCGCACGGGACTGAGTGCTCCACCCCGGGCAACTGTCCCAGTCGATCGACAAGCGATGAGGCCAACCCGATCACCTCGATGAGCGGTGTCCGACGATCTTTTCCATGGAGTCCCAGTCGGTCGATCGCTCTTGCGATCTTCTCCTCCGACTTCTCACCCATCCCCGGAAGGTTTCGAAGCTCCTCCTTGGCAATGGCCTCCTTGAGCCCCTCGAGATCCTCAACACCGAGCCTCTGACGGATCATCTTGAGCGACTTGGGGCCCAACCCCGGGATCTTGGTCATCTCGATGAATGCTGGGGGGTACTCCTGACGGAGCGCTTCGAGTTTGCCGACGGTCCCGGTTGTCTCGAACTCGAGGATCTTGTCCGCAGTCGAGCTCCCGACTCCTTTGATGGATGTCAGTTCGACCTTGGTCAACCCTGAGAGGTCACCTGGGTGAGCCTCGATACCGGCGATGGCGTTCTCGTAGGCCCTGACTTTGAAAGCTTGGGGAGAACCTTCTTCGAGGGTGGTCAGTCGCGCCATCTCGGCAAGCATCCTTATGACCTCAGTCTTGGTGGCCATCAGCCGAGGATATCTGTCGGCCGGCCACAACTCGCGCCGGACCTATCTTCCCAGCCACCCCACCGGATCGAACTCGGCCCTGGAGACTTTCCGCACCGCGACCTGGCCGAACATGGGAATCTCGACCTCGATACGGACAGTCACAGTGACCACCCGACGCTCCAATGACGCAAGTACCGGGCAGAGACAGTCGACGAGGATGGCGCCATTCTCGACCGCCACACGACGCGCGGCCGCGTAAGGGGAGCCACGTCCTAGGTCGGGGTAGGTGGCCACCGCGGCGGCCAGAGCCGCGGCGTCAGCCGCCGTCCCGGCCTGGGTTCGTGCGGCAAGCAAACCCCCAAGGGACGACAGGGCCACAAGCATGACGCAGAGGAGGGCGGTGACCGCCAACATCAGGACGGTCACCGAACCTCTCTCGCTCATCGCTCCACCAGCATGCTCGCTCGGGCCGTCAGATCCACGCCGGCTCCTCCAGGGAATGGTGGGGCGAACAGGTGTCTGAGTCGAACCTCGACTCTGGCGGCCTGACCGACCACCGAAGGCCGACTCACCGAGACCCGCACCCTTGAGCGGAGTTCCGGGGGTAGTGCCCCCAGAACCGCTTCGACCGCTCGGGATGGGTCGGGTGTGGTGGCGGCGACGCGGGCACCGTCACGGGCTGCCCCGACCAACTCGACATGGGTCAGAGTGACCCGCACCACCTGCATGCCAAGCACCAGCACGAGAATCACGAGTGGCACCAACAGAAAGAACTCCACCGTGGCACTCCCCCTGGTACCCGCTAGAAGCGACCGATCACCCACCTGAGGACCCGACCGAAAAGCTCACCGATGAGCCCGGTGCTTTGACCCGATTGGGCCAATCTCAGGGCGATCACGGCAAGTGCCGCAGCCGCCAGAATGACCAGGAAATACTCAACTGTGGCTTGCCCACGATCGTCGTTGAGCCTGGCATTCATCCAATTCCAGATCCGTGTCATCAGACACTCCTTCCAATCCGGTTGCCGACCGGTAGCGGGGAGAAGTGCGGATTTCATGGCCATGACGTCAGCAGGTCCTGGTACAACCGAATGACTGAGGGCCCGTACAAGAGAAGGACTGCCCCCGGCATCATGAGCAATGCCACCGGGATCATCAGACGGGTGGGCAACGCACGCACCCGGGCGAGTCTCCGTGCTCTCTCCTCACGCAGGTCGTCATCGAGTAGGCGGCGGACCGCACCCACCAGTGATGAACCTGAGGTCTGGGCCCTTGCCAGTTGAGAGACGACGGTCCGCAGTTCGACAGGAGCGTGTCCGACGGCGTTGGTGAGACCGGTCACCGAAGCCACCCGGGTGACCCGTCTCAGACCGAGATGCTCAGGAAGGGCGGCGGAGGCTCGCTGCAGGGCACCGAGGACCGACTGCCCGGAGCGAAGCTCGACTAGGAGAACGATGAGGACGAGACGGAGTGGCGGAGGTATATGAGGAGCAGTTCTCCCCCCTGACCGTCGACGCTTGGCGGTGTAAATGCCGACGACCCCAAGCAAAACGACAAGGGTGGTCATCATCTCGACTTCCAAACCAGCAGGACAGCCACCGCCAGTCCCACGAGGAAGAGGCCCAGACCTATGACGGTCATCGTGACCTGCACCGATGAGCCGGCAAGGTCAGCGAGCCCACCGCTAGTCCATCGATACAGGAGATAACCGGCGGGCAGAACTACGAACAACCCGGTAGCAGCCCGAGCCGGAGCCGAGGCAACCAGCACCTCACGCCGAATCTCCTCCTGAGCGAGCGCCAGCGCGGCGATCTCGTCGAAAAGGTCCGCGGCGGCCCCACCCGAATCAGCCACCCTGGTGATCGTGGTCTCGAGTTCCCTGGCGATCGTGGGGAAAACGACCCGGGCCTCTGCGGCGGCCCGGCTCAGGGAATCGTTGCGAGCATGATCCGCCAACTTGGGGAGTGCGAGGAAGGTGCCGGTGGCGGCGATGGCATCCCGAAGTGTGGCCCCGGCCCTGAGTTCGGACGCCACGCCCTCACAGAAGAGGGCCGCGGTCGGATCTGACCTCCGCCTCGACAACCAGACCGCGGCGACACCCGCCACGAGAATCAGTTGAGGCACCAGCACTGTGACCGCCAGAAGAGCCAACTTCCGCGGATCGGCGCCGAGGGCAAAGCCGATAGAGAGCAGCACGACCATCATCTGCCAGCACCCCTGAGACTCCGGCGATCGGAGATGGCGCTTATCTGGCGTCCATTGCCGACTCGGTCGATCTGGACCACCCAATCGACCGAAGCCTCGAGCTGGCGCACCACGGCTAGTTCAGAAACAGCATCCGAGGACAAAGCCAGCGTTTCGAGACGCCACATCGCCTCGTCGGGCGAGTTGGCGTGGACGGTTGTCATGGACCCCCTATGCCCGGTGTTCATCGCAGACACGAGGTCGATAGCCTCCGCCCCCCGAACCTCACCCACGACGATCCGGTCAGGCCTCAGCCTCAATGCCGAGCGGAGGAGGTCCCGCACTGTGACTTCACCGACGCCTTCAGCATTGGGGGGATGGGCCTCGAGCCGGACCACATGTCCCGGTAGGGACAGCTCGGCAGCATCCTCGATGGTCACAACTCTTTCAGTCGGAGGTATGTGACCGGCAAGAAGGTTGAGCAGGGTGGTCTTGCCGGCCCCTGTGCCACCCGAGATGACGATTGCCTCCCTTGATCTGACCGCCTCAATCAGAAGGTCGACCTGCTCCCGGGTGGCGGACCCTTCGGCGATCAAGCCCTCAAGCGAGCTGACCCGCTGGCTGAACCGACGGACCGCGACCAAAGGCGACCCGACCGA
>JBGTEJ010000035.1:0-13613 GCA_041747855.1 Acidimicrobiia bacterium
GAGGACAGCCACACCACGGTGTCGGCCCCCTCCTCGGGCGAGCGGAGAAGCGGAAACATGACCTTGTTGAAGGTGGGCAGGGAGGTCTTGACCCCTTCTGTCTTCACCCAGCCGGGGTGCATCGAATGGAACACCACCCGACTCCGATTCAACCGCTCTGCCCACATCTCGGTGAGTATCACCTGGCCGCGCTTGGTCTGGGCGTATACCGCCGCTCCCTTGTAGTCGGGGCTTCCGGCGAATAGTGATCCGGGACTGATCCGGGCGGTGTACATGCCTCCGGAACTGACCGAGACCACACGCCCCGCCTCGGAGTCGTCGAGCAGAGGGAGGAGGAGATTGGTGAGGAGAAAGTGACCGGCGAGATTCGTGGCAAGGGTGGCCTCGACACCCTCTTCGGTGATCTGCCTCTCGGGGAACAGGACCCCGACATTGTTGACCAGGACATCGAGCCGGGCTTCCGACCCCAGAATGGTCTCGGCAAGAAGTCTGACCTCGGTCATCGAGGAGAGGTCGGCCCGATACGTTCTCGAGCCAGGTACCTCAGCTTGGGTCTCCTCAAGCTTCTCGGGGTTCCTGGCTGCGATCACAACAGTGGCCCCGAGACCGGCAAGTCCGGAGGCGGTGGCACGTCCTATGCCACCGGTCCCCCCGGTAACGAGGACCACCTTGCCTTTTAGGTCCGGCTCCTTGTCATCGAAGTGCCTGGAATTGAAACGGTGACCGAGATTGGTGAATCCAGCAATCGAGAAGACATTCATCCCAGTGCTCTGACAAGTCCGTCCAGCGCCTCTTCACCCACCTTCTCGAGACGTCCTCGGATTAAAGGGGCGACCAGGGCGAACACACCGCGGAACTTCAGGTCGGCGGTGTAGTCGATCCGCGTCTTTCCCTGATCGTTGGCGAAGGTGATCTCGTCTATGGCGACCACTCTGTCGCCGGTGCCGACCAGGACTACCTTCGATGGCCTCTCGAACTCGGTGATCTCATAGACCATCCGGGCTGTCCCCGACCCGAAACGAACCTCCAGATCGAAGATCGTTCCACGGCCGACAGAGTCACCCTGTCGTGTCGAAGAGACCACGCCCGGATCCCAGTTCTCGATGTTGTCGAAGTCGGCCACATAGTCGAACACCTCCTCGAGTGGACGATCGACGTGTCGGGTCTCGTGCAGTTTCACCATTGTCATATGTATACCCGTTCGTAGACAACGGCATCAGCGGATGACGAGAATGTCGTTTGGCGAGATGAGTGTCCGCCATCGCCGGCTCCGAAGCACTAGGAGAGGTCGAAGTCCGTCCGGAGAAGTCACCTCTCAGCGATCAGAACCGGTGACTCACCTCACGAAGGGCCGTCAGCGTCCGGCGGGGCGAGAGGGACGGCATACACGACCACGTTGCTCTGATAGCGACCCCCGCTGAAACTCCCCCCACAGGTGACGAGAGTGAGCACCGGTGAGCCCTCGCTCGAGAAGATACGATCCAGAGGAAGATCCTCCTTGTCGTATGTGACACGAGCCACCACCTGGAAGTCCCGGGAACCTCCTTCGGCGAAGGCCACGGTCACGACATCGCCCAACTCAAGGCGACGCAGACCGAAGAAGACCCCCCGACCCTGGTCGGACAGGTCGACATGGGCGGCAAGGACAGCTGAACCGGGCTCCCCGGGCGCAGGTCCGTACCGGTACCAGGCAACATCCTGGACATTGCGGGGCACGTCCATCTGTCCGGTGCGACGGTTCACTCCGTAGCCCTCCACCGGAGCGTCCACCCCCAGTGACGGGATCATGAGTCGGGTGGGCATCCGGTCGGAGAGGGTGATCTCGTCCAGCCTCGTCACCGGATTTGGCTCTAGAGATGGTCGTGGCTCGACGGGTTCGGAGGGAGGTGTCGTGGTGAAGGTGGTGGACGGAATCACCGTGGTCGTTGTCCCGAGACCATCTTCGATAGCACCGATGCTGCCTATGTCCGGTGTCCTCCCCGAGAGGTAGGTGCCGAAAGCGGCAAACACCAGGAGGACTCCAACCGAAAGCAGGACGATCCTTGCTGACATGGTTTTGAAGCTCATATGGACACCAGTGAGGGAGGCCCAAAGGGCCTCCCTCACATTATTCCGCAGTTGTCTTAGCTCTCGCGCCGGGCGACGATCAACGACCCTCCCAGGGCCACTGCTGCGAGCAGGGCGAGGGAAAGAGGCAGAACGAGGCTGGTGCTGGCAAGACCGGCCTCACCGGTGGGCACACCGGTCGGAGGCTGGGCGAGCCCGGTGATGGCGGCCGTGGCGACCTCGAAGGTGCCACCCGACACCGGACCGATCGCGTAGGCAATCGTGTTGGTGCCCGCAGCCAGCGGAACATCAGCATCGAAGGCCACCGTTGCGGCATCGCCAGCAGCAGTGATCTTGATGTTGTATGTGGCCGCCGGGACATCGGCGTTTCCGCCCTGGCCATTCATCACACCGGAGAAGACGGCGGCGTCATTGGCGAGGATGTCGACCGCACCGAAATCGGCAAGGTGACGGGCTGTCACACGAGCTTGACCGGCGGCAGTCGTCGAAGAGTTCTCGACGAACACACCAAGGGTCGGGGCCCCACCTTCCTGCAGGTAAGCGGCGATAGTCGCCACCGCTCCGGCTGGAAGAGTCACTCCGAGCAGCTCGAGAGCCGGGTCGTCTACGTCGGGATCGGCGCCGGTGGCGTAGATCTCGATGTCATAGTCGCCTGCTGGCAGGGCCAGCGGGCCGAAGACGTCACCAAACTCCGAGTTCTCGAAGGTGAGGTCGCCGTTGACATAGATGTCCACGGCGAGCCCGGGTACTCCATGGACCACGATGACCCGACCCTCAGCGGCCTGACCCAACGCCCCAAGGGCGGGGATGGCAGCGAGAGCCAGAGCCAATATGGCCACACTCATTTTCTTCATCAGGGATCTCCTTGTTCCGTGGTTGTCGTTTACAACCTTCTGTTCCCTGATCGAGGTTCGGTGCCGCCACCCGATCCGGATGAGACATTTCTCCGAGGCAAACCAATTTGGACTTCCGGCCCTGGCGTCTACAACAGCACCCGCCATACACTTCGGAGACGTAGCGAGGAGGAACTTTCTGACCCTGCACACCGATATACCCACCCGTGACCAGGTCGACGGGCTGTTCACCACCCATGATGAAGCCGCGGTCTCGATCTATCTCCCCACCGAGCCCTCCTCCCCGGGACACCCCGAACAGATCGCACTCAAGAACCTGGTCACCGAAGCGTTACATCAACTTCAGGAGGCGGGCACACCGAGAAAGGACCTGCTCGCCCTCGAGGAAGAGCTCTCCGACCTGATCGGAGACACCGAATTCTGGCGCTTCCAAGCCAGGACCCTCGCCGTGTTCGCCACACCCACCTCGATGGTCACCTACCGACTGCCCAATCGACTGTTGGAAATGGTGGCCGTCGCCGACCGATTCCACCTCAAGCCCCTACTCCGATCCATAACCTTCCCCCAGGTGGCCTTGGTTCTCGCCTTCTCGCAGAACACGGCTCGATTGCTGGAAGTGCTTCCCGACGGAGGACCGCGCGAGGTGAGTCTCCCCGGGCTTCCGTCCGGATTCAGGGAGTCGGTCCGGATCGTCCACGTCGACGACCGTTCTCCTAGAGGCAAGACTCAGAGTTCGATGGCGGAGAAGTCTCATCTCCGCGCCTACTGCCGCAGCATCGACAGCGCGATTCGAAGCGTTTTGGCGGGTCGGGATGTCCCGCTCATACTTGCTGTGGCCGAACCGCTCGAATCGATTTACCGATCGATCAATAGCTACCCCCACCTGGCTCCCAAAACCCTCACGGGCAATCCAGAACGAACCACCGATGGTGAGCTCGCCGAGCGATCACGCTCGATTCTCGATGAGTTGTATGACAGTTACCTCGTCGAACTCCACGATCTGTTCGACCGACGACAGTCCGAGGGCCGCGCCGGCATGGATGTGGCCGACACCGCCCGCGCCGCCACGTACGGGATGGTCGATACATTGATCGTCGACATAGATTCGGTGATTCCGGGTGCGATTGATGACGACGGGATGGTCGAGTTCTCCGATGTTGACGATGCGATCGCTTACGGCGTCGTAGACGAGATCAGCAGGAGAGTGTGGCTTCAGGGTGGACGGGTCCTCGCGGTGCGCCGGGATCAAGTTCCCGGTGGCGGTGACCTCGCCGCCATCCTCCGCTACACGTTCTGACCCGGCCGATTTTTCCGGTCGAGGACTCAGTTAGCGGGCTGACCTCGTGACCCCGTAACATCGCCGTCTTGGAAAGTGCATTCCTCCAGATGGCGGCCACTCTTGCTGTGGCCGCGGTGCTGGGGGCCCTGGCGATGGTCCTCCGCCAGCCACTGATAGTGGCATTCATCGCGGTGGGAATCCTGGTGGGGCCCGCCAGCCTCGGATGGGTAGCGCCCGGCAGTGAGATGGACCTCCTCGCCAGCCTCGGTATCGGCATACTGCTCTTTCTCGTAGGGCTGAAACTCGATCCGAAACTGATCAAGACCACCGGTCCGGTTGCCCTGGCGACCGGCCTGGGACAGGTGGCCTTCACCTCTCTGGTCGGGTTCGGAATCGGTATGGCGCTCGGGTTCGACACGGTCTCCGCGGCGTACATCGCCATAGCCCTGACCTTCTCCTCGACGATCATCATCGTCAAGCTCCTATCGGACAAACGCGAGCTCGACGAACTACACGGTCGCATCGCGGTTGGATTCCTGATCGTCCAGGACATCGTGGTGGTGATCGCCCTTATCGTCATCACAGCCTTTGGCGACGCTGGAAGTGGCAGTGTGGCCACCCAACTGGCAACCGTCATTGCCCGTGGTGCCGCCTTCCTGGCGGTGTTGCTGGCCTTGATGCGCTGGGTCCTGCCCGGTCTGGTCGGGCGTCTTGCCAGGAATCGGGAACTCTTGGTTTTGTTCGGAATCGCCTGGGGAATCGGTCTTGCCGGTGTCGGTGAGTGGCTCGGTTTCTCAGTCGAAGTCGGAGCCTTCCTGGCCGGGTTCTCCCTGGCTGCGACCCCCTATCGCGAGGCAATCGCCTCCAGATTGGTCAGTCTGCGCGACTTCCTGCTCCTGTTCTTCTTCATCGACCTGGGAGCGAAGTTGGAGTTCGACCAACTCGGCGGGGAGGTCGGTCCGGCGATCCTGTTCTCTCTGTTCGTCCTCATCGGCAACCCTCTGATCGTCCTGGTGATCATGGGTGCGATGCGATATCGGAGTCGCACCTCATTCCTAGCTGGTTTGACGGTCGCCCAGATCTCTGAGTTCTCACTGATCCTGGTGGCATTGGGTGTCAGGGTGGGCCACGTCGACGACTCGATTCTCGGTCTGGTAACGATGGTCGGACTGATAACCATCGGTTTGTCCACTTACCTCATCATCTACTCGAAGCCCCTATACGAGCGGCTCGCCCCGTTCTTGAGCATCTTCGAAAGGGAACGGTTGAACCCTGGAGAGCAGTACCACGAGGACAGTGAAGGTGACATCGATGTGATCGTGTTCGGTGGTGGAAGACACGGGACTCTGGTCACCGAAGGCCTCATGGCGCGCGGGCTGAGGGTTCTGGTCGTGGACATCGACCCTGACGCCCTTCAAACCTGTCACCGGAAAGGGATCCCTGTCATGTATGGAGATGCGGAGGATCCCGAGTTTCTTCTCGCGCTGCCCCTCAGTCAGGCCAACTGGGTCATCAGCACGGTTCGTGGTCTGGACATACACCTCGCTCTGCTGCATGGTCTCAGGGCCGTCGGGTACGGCGGTGAGGTGGCCTTCACCGCCCACGATCAGGCGGAAGCGTCAAAACTCAGGGACGAGCATCTCGGTCTGGTCATCGCACCCTTTGCGGTGGCGGCCGAGCGTCTGGTCAACACCGTCGTGGCCTCCGGAGGGCGATCGAGGCCGGTCCAAAATGTGTCCGACATTGCGGAACGGGATCCAAACCAGTCAGGTGACCAGTAGGCCTGCTGCATCACCCGGGGCTGCCGTGGGCCCTCGCAAGCGATCCCGGAGCTCAATTTCGGTAACCCCACTGCTCGAGCGAATTCCCCTCCTAAGCAAGTTGGAACATCGCATCGACGGGGCGCGGAGTGGATCGGGATCACCGGCCCTCATCGCAGGTGGGGCCGGTTCGGGCAAAGACCTCCCCGCCCGGGCACTGTATGGCGGTGGACGGCTCGCGAAATAGGGAGAACACCCGATGTGGCTGGCAGGGACACTCCTTAGCTTCGACACCAGCCGGAAAGCCCGGCGAAAGGAGAGCAATCATGCCGCGATACATGCCGCGTCCTTACCTCCAACGACTACGTCGGGGGCGAGGGATGAGAAGGATGTTGCCGTTCCTGTTGTTGGCGGGAATTCTCCTGGCGGCCACGCCAGTTCTGGCACGGGGCCAGTCCGACCTGGCGACGGCCAGGCAGGCGACAGCCAGGTTCCACCAGGTCAAACACGCCGAAACGGCCGAGTACGAAAGCACACTGGACGCCCTCGGGTGCTTCGAGAACCCCGGTGTGGGGGGGATGGGGCTCCACTACGTCAATTGGGGGCTCATGGACGACAAGGTCGAGGCCACGCGGCCGGAGGCCCTGGTCTACGAGATGAGACAGAATGGCCAGCTCAAACTGGTCGCACTCGAGTACATCGTGCCCGTCGAGGTGTGGGAGAGCAATCACCCTCCCATGCTGTTCGGACAGCACTTCCACCAACACCCGGTGCTTCCGCTCTACGTGCTCCACGTATGGATCTGGGCACCCAACCCTCTTGGCATGTTCGAAGACTGGAACCCCCGCGTGGGCATGTGCCCCGAAGGCGTGCCGGTATTCGGAGCCTGAACTGACGGGCAGGAGAATGTATGGGGAGGGCCGAGCCCTCCCCATACTCCTCCTTCAGCTGTGGTTAGAGGTGCCGGGATCCGAACGAGCGAAAACTCCGAACCAGACCCCGACCATGACCAAGAGGGCTCCGGAGACTCCCCTGAAGCTCAGCGGCGTCCCCTCTAGCCAGGCTTCGATGAGCATCGTCACCACGGGGAAGAGGACGAATGCATAGGAAGTGGCAGATGCGGTCCATCGACGAACCACGAGCAAGAACAGGACGAACATGCCAACCGATCCCAGCACAACTAGGTAGGCGACCGCCCACTTCGCCTCGGGTGAGGTGGGAAGGCCCCACGACTCGCCAGCCACGGCTGAGAGAACGAGAAGGAGTGGGAGAGCCGCCAACATCCCCACCGCGTTGACAACAGCCGGGTGGTTTTGGGAGACCTTCTTGCTCAGGATCATGCTCTGGCCGACGGTGGCAGAGGCGGCAATCATCGCCAGCACCCCGGGAATCGAGAGACTGCCACCGACGCCCTCAGTTGCCTTCCACGTGATCCCCACCAGGACGACTACCGCGCCTATCACAGCCTGTTTGGTCAGCGGTTCGAGTTTCTGAGCGGCGGCAAGGAGTGCCGTCACCAGGGGTACCGCGGCGAGCACGACGGCAGCCATACCCGCCGACACACGCACCAAAGCCCAGTACATGAGGGAGTAGGAAACGGCGAAGCTGAGAATTCCGTAAACGACGATCAACCCGAGGGACCGGCCCCGAGGCCAGCGGAGCCGCAGAGCTGTCACCACGCCGACAAAGATTGCAGCAGCCAGCATGAAACGGAGAGCGGCACCCCAGAATGGAGCCAGCTCTCGGTTGCTGAATCGGACTGCGACAAAGTTGCCTCCGCCGATCAGAACCGCCACAGCAAAGGCGGTGGTTATCCGAGCACCCGGCCCTGTGGTTCGACTGCTCGTGGAGAGACCGGGGTCCATCCCCGGAACCATAGGCAACCACAACCAGGCAAGGGAGCAAGGGCTGCAGGAGTTACCCTGCCGAAGGTGGCCATAACAATCGTCCTGGCTGAAGACACCTACATCGTCAGGGAGGGTGTGCGGATGCTGCTCGAGGGCGCCGGATACGACTTGAAAGCATCAGTGGAGGACTACCAGGGACTCATCGAAGCGGTCGAGACCCACCAACCCGACGTCGTCATCACTGACATAAGGATGCCTCCGACCCGCACCGACGAAGGTGTTCGGGCCGCTCGACTGATCAGACAGAAACACCCAGGAACCGGTGTCGTGGTCCTCTCCCAGTACATCGAACCCGACTACGCACTCGGCCTCTTCGAAGACGGCTCATCGGGAGTCGCCTACCTGCTCAAGGAGCGTCTGGGAGACCTTGATCAGCTTCAGAATGCCATCTCCGAGGTGGCCGCGGGCCGGTCTGTGATCGACCCGAAGGTGGTCGACGCCCTTGTCGAGGCCCGGACCAGGCCAAAATCCAAGCTGTCCCGGCTGACCCCCCGCGAACTCGAGGTGATTTCCGAGGTCGCAAAAGGCAGGAGCAACGCGGCTATCGCCGAAGGGCTCTACCTGTCCGAACGTGCCATCGAAAAGCACATCAACTCGATCTTCACCAAACTGGACCTCATCCCCGAACGAGACACCAACCGACGGGTCAGCGCAGTAGTGCTTTTCCTAGCCGAATCGGAGTAACGGACCTCGTGGCCGCTGCCAGAGGGATCTGGAAGAGACAGTGTGGATTTCCACACCTGTTTAGGTGGTCACCATTCTTACTTCGCTGCCGTCCCGGGCGCAGAATGGACACGTGCACAAATCTTTCGGGGACACAACCGTTCTGATCGTCGACGACCAAGAGGCCTTCCGCTCCGCAGCGCGCCTGGTCGTAGAGCTGACCGAAGGCTTCACCGTGGTGGGAGAGGCCGAAAGCGGGGAGACCGGTGTCGAGATGGCAGCGGAGCTACGTCCTCACCTGGTGCTGATGGACATGAATCTTCCCGGCATAGACGGCCCCGAAGCCACCCGGCGAATCCTGGCGAACGACCCCACTATCAAAGTGGTCGGCCTCTCGACCTACGAGGAATACGAGAGGCGGGCTCTCGATGCTGGAGCGGTGGCCTTCATGTCCAAGGCGGACTTCGAACCCGGGATACTCACCACAACCTGGGTCATTGCCTCAGCCAGCGACTGAACGGGCCCCAACAGGGATCTCTCCCAGGACTCTCGTGCCCGATCCCGGTGTCGATGTAATGGACATTCGGCCACCCACCGCATCGATTCGATCCTGAAGATTCTCCAACCCGGATCCGCGGACCACCGTCGCAAGATCGAATCCCGGGCCCGAGTCGGCCACGGTGAAGCGCAGCAGCCCGTTTTCCTGAGAAAGCTCGACCCTGATCGGTGGCTCGGCGTGCTTGACCGCGTTGGTCAGCGCCTCGGAGATGTTGAAGTACACCGCGGCCTCGATCTCCCGTGAATACCTTCCCACCCCATCACGGATGACCTGCACCTCAATGGGAGAACCGGCGGCCAGGGCGGATACCGCCGCACCTAGACCGTCACTTTCGAGGACCGGGGGATAGATCCCCTTCGCCAAATTGCGGACTTCCTCCAATGCGGACTGCGTCTCATCCTCCAAGGTCCCGAGAAGCCCGACCAAAGCCTCCGATGCCTTGTCTGCCGCTTTCCGCCGAGCTATGCCGACATTCACCTTCAGGGCGAGGATCGCCTGCTGGGCGCTTTCGTTCAGCTCATGCTCGAGACGTCGACGCTCGTGGTCCTCGGCTTCGACCAGTCGGCTACGCGACATCTCGATCTCCCGGACCTTGAGAGTGAGCGACTCGTTGAGCCTACGGTTGGCGAAGACAGCACCAGCGGATCCCACCAGGTCAGCCATCAATGCCCTTTCCTGGGTGGACAGGGAAGTTCCTTTCGGCTTGATCACTTCGAGGGCTCCAACGAGGGCGCCATCGGCGGTCACAGGGAAGACGGTAGGGGCCGCCAGATCGACTCCAGCTTCCGGCAGCTGGTCGGCAGTTGAGGCCACGGGCCGCATTTCGCCCACCGGCCCCAGCCACACGATGGCCTGATCAGCACCAGTCCCGTCCACCACCAAACTGGCAAGCCGTTCGAGGATGTCATCACCGTCCCCGGCACCTGTGAGACGCTCGGTGAGGTCCGCGAGCACCTCATATGGCGTGGCGCGATGTCCGTAGGCAATCCGGTTGGCCCATCTCTGGGCGACATGGCGGACCGGCTCGAAAGCGAGGGCCACAACCGCAGTAGCCAGAATCGGGGTCCATCCTCCGCTGTCGCCACCGATCAGGGCCCCCAGGCCAAGGACCATTGCCCCGTAGATGACCGCGACGAAACCGACCAGCACCGCGAATACGACGCTCCGACTGATGACCACATCGATGTCATAAAGCCGATAGCGGAGGACCGCGAACCCGATCGAGGCGGGAATCGCGGCGAAGGAGGCAGCCACCAACAGCTCTTCCCAGCCTCCCTCGACCGACGACAAGCCACTCAGGATGAACGTGGTCGAGATGGCTAAGACCACAAAGCCCGCAGCCACGGCCACCCACTTGAGCCTGAGTCGCTCATCACCAACCGAACGCTTGAATCTGATCCCAAGTGACACTCCTGAGGCCACCAACGAGGTCGCCAGCACCATGAAGAAAATCTGGCTCAAGACATCCCCGACAGGGCCTGCCTGGTCCCGCCAGGGGGGTTCGGCGATCGCCTGGAGTGGATCTCCTCCCCAGCCCCCGTTGATGAGGGCGGCTGTCCCGCCAAGAGCTGCGGCGGCCAGTGTCAGCCACTCGACATAGCGCCACCGACGTGACATAAGACCTCCCTCTGGAAACCGTAAGAGGATGATCGGGAGCACAAGGGTGCCGGCCGTGTTGAAGGCTTGGGAGATCGCTCCAAGAGCGCCCAACAGGGCTCCTGTTGTCTGAGTCAAGGCGAGGGTTCCGATCCCTACCGAAACGGAAGTTGTCCAGGCGAAGGCCATCATGAGCCATCCGATCGCGCCGCTCGGATCCCTCCGGGTGACGAGTGAGGCCACGACTAGTGCGGTGATAACCGGGATAGCCCACGGCCCGACCAATCCCAGGAAATCGACGATCACGGCATAACCGAGGGCCGCCGCTGCCGAAACGACGAGGACAGCGGAGAGGATCTTGCGGTTCAAGGGCGAGGACCCCTCTGGAATCGGTGGGCGGCTACGTGACGTTCGATCATGGGAGGAGTTCCTTTTCGACAACTGGGAGACGTGCCCGGATGGTGGTCCCGTGACCCATCACCGAGTCGGCGTGCATCGTTCCTGACGCCGCATCGACACGATCGAGAAGCTTCACAAACTGGTCTGGGTCGACAGGACCTCCATCGTCTCGTACCTCGAACACCAGGTCTCCTGCCTCCTCATCGAGCACCACAAGCACCGAATCGGCCCCTCGGGCCACCGAACCCGCTACCGCTGTCAGAAGAAGGAAGTAGGCGGTGGCTTCGGTGTCCCGGGGGTAACGCCCCACCTCCGCGGACTGGAGGCTCACCGGGACCGCAGCCTTGCGGAAGTTCGCAGACAGGGCCGCCGGCAACCCTTCCGCCTCGAGGAGAGGTGGATAGATGCCACGGGCAAACTCACGGACCGTCTCTATCACGTGGTCGGCCTGGCCTCGTAATCCAGCGAGTATCTCAGAGATCTCGGCCCCTCCCTCCCGGTCGGCCATGGCGGTAGCGAGACCGAGTTTGATCTTGAGGGCGACCAGTCGTTGCTGGGCACCGTCGTGCAGGTCTCTCTCCAGCTGCCGCCTCGTACGGTCCTGCACCGCGACGATGCGACGGCGCGAATCGCGGAGCTGCTCGACCCGGGACTCCAGATCCGCGGTCAGGGCCCGATTCCGCAGGGCCAACCCCAGACCTGACGCCACCTGACCGAGAAGCCTCTCATCTGTGGGCAGGATGCTCTGACCCGGGGCGCTGACCAGACCAACAATGCCGAGCTCTTCACCATCATGTGCGATAGGAGCAGTCGCACCAACACCCCCCGGCCCGAGCCCCATGTCCGAAGGCCAAGATGCGACCAGACGGAGGCGTCCCCGGTCGGTGGCCCAAATGCCCGCACCTTCCGCCGTGGTCCCCTCGGTCAACGACCGAGCGACCTGGACCAGAGTTTCAGGATCGACCGCGGCCACACGCTGAGAGAACCCCGAAAGCACCTCGTACGGAGTGGCCTTTCGACCGAACACCACCCGATTCGCCCAACGCTCCAACCAGCGACGGGCCGGCTGAAACACCAGCGGTATCACCACCAGGGCCGCCAACCCCAACAGAGTGTCCGGGCCCTCCCCGCCAACATACAACCCCAGCAAAGAGCCCAGACCAACCACAATCCCCACATACAGCCCTGTGATCAACACAGCCAAAGCTCCATACACCAGCGTCTTGGAAATGACAACATCGATGTCATACAGCCGGTACCGGGCGACGGCGGCGCCGATCGCCACGGGGAGGGCGGCCAGACCGGTGGCCCACGCCAGATTCTCGACAACGATCAGCTGGCTCCCCTCCAACCCGAGGAAGATCAGCACAAAGGTCAAAGCGATCAAGAGAGCCCAGAATGCGATCCCCATCGCCAAGGCACGCATCTGGAGCCTTTCCACCCCCTCGGATCTCCTCCATCGCACTACGAGGTCCACCGCGCTCGCAAGCAGTACCAGCGCAACGAAGCCGAACGCCCACCCGTCCAAGGGCAGAAGAGGCGCCAGGCTCTCGATACCCCAAGGGTTGGTCAGAGTGAGGTCCCCACTAATGGTCGTGATCGGGAGGACCCCCCTGATCAGCACCCCCAAGATGGTGACTCCAACGACGATCCGGAGCGGCCAGCGGAGCCATGACGATTGGAGTTCCCCGGAGGGGAACAAAGCGATGATGAAAACGACAGTCGTCAAAGTCAGGGGAGCCACACCGATGGCCAGCCACGTGATCAGGTCCAAAGCCGGAACCGGCACACCTTGTTGGGAGACGAACACAAGGGCCTCGCTGCTGAGGAGTATGCCGAACAGGAGCGAGTACACGACCATCAGCCTCCCGATTTTGTTTCCCGGTCGGTAGAGAACCAGGGCGGCCCCGACGATGGGCCATCCGATCAGCAGCGCAACCCCAACGTCGGCGACATCCCCGTAAAGGACGGCGAGTATGGCGGTCGCCAAAATGCCCGCTGCCCCCAATGCAGCGAGAGAGAGCCATAGCCAACCTCCGAAGATCTCGCTTCGTGGTCGGTCCGAGTCCATCACCGCCGGTCCCTTCGGGGAAAGCGGTGCGCCCCCACCGGGTTGACCCGGCCTTTCACCGTCTCAGGGTCCAGGAAGTCGGCGTCGGGCCGGTCATCGAGTGCGTTCCATGTCGGCTCGCTGAGAACCGTTTCTCCGGGCTCGGCCCACTGTTGGAGTCGCTGAGTCAGGTTGACGGTGTCCCCGACAATGGTGTATTCGATCCGCTCTTCCGAGCCGAGGAGGGCAGCCGCGACGGGTCCGGTGGAGATGCCAAGTCCGAGCCCGAACGGAGCCAGACCCGCCGCTTCCCACTCGTCGTTGACCTCCGCCTGAGCCAGGTGCATCGCCATCGCTGCCTTGACCGCACATCCAGCGTGGTTAGTCAGCGGCTCGGGGGCCCCGAACACCGCCATCACGGCGTCCCCGACAAACTGCATCACTGTTCCTCCGTTGTCGAGAATGGCCCGGTTCATCTC
>JBGTEJ010000036.1:0-17905 GCA_041747855.1 Acidimicrobiia bacterium
TCGGGTCCCGTTTCGTCCACGATGGGACCGCCCCCTTGGCAGCCTGGCTTCTCGCCATCCCCGTCGGGATGCTGGTCACCGCCATCCTCGTGGTGAACAACTACCGGGACATCGATACCGACGCATCCGCTGGAAAGAGGACACTTGCCGTACTGCTGGGGAAGACCCGCACCCGCACCCTCTTCGACATCCTCGTCTGCGGGGCTTTCGTACTGGTCCTCCTTTTCGAGGTTGCCGGTTGGACACCCCCCTGGACCGGGGCCGCCCTACTGGCCGCTCCCCTGGCGTGGTTCCCGCTACGCATCATCCATCGGGCGTCCAGCGGGCCGGAACTGGTAACCGCCCTGAAGTGGACGGCACGACTCCACCTGGTAGTTGGAATCCTTCTTGCCATTGGCGCGGCATTTCCAGCCTGAACCCTGGAACCGCACCGAGCCGGAGACCGTCGAACCTTGCATGACTAGAAGAATCCTCCTCTTCACGGTGATCGCCCTGCTGGCCGCTGCATGTGGAACACAGAGCGCCACCAGCCTCGGAGCCCAACAGCGCGAACCCTCGGTCGGCCACTGGCTACTGGACTCCGGTACCGATGACGGTGCAGACCTCGTCATCCTCGACACCCATCCGATCGGGATGACCCTGAACGGCTCCAGAATCACCGGGACCGCGGCATGCAACTCCTACGGCGGTGTGTACACACTCGACGAAGACGGAGGATTCAACATCACCGACGGCGTAGCCGTCACCGAGATGTGGTGTGGCGATCAGGATGTAATGGACTCTGAGCAGGCGTATCTCGATGCACTTCAGAACGTGGACCGTCTCGAGATCACCACCAGCGGGCTGGTGCTCACCGGTGGTGGTGCAGAACTGCGGTTCGTCGCCAACCCCGATGGCGGCGACGTGCCTCCCGAGGACCAGGACGGCGGAGATGACCCTGTGAGCAGTGGCTTCTTCCCCTCCCATAGCCATGGCTCTTGGATTCTCATCAGTGGTGAGTCGGCCGGTCGCGTGATACCGATGGTCGATTCCCATCACGTCCGGATCAAGATTGGACCCGACTCCATCGGTGGAACAGTGTGCAACAGTTTCGGCGCCATCGAGCCCTTCCCGGCGGACGGGTCGTTCCCCGACATCGCTTCGACGCTGATGGCCTGCGAGGAACCGGCGATGCAATCTGAAGCGGCCTTCCTCGACGCCCTCTCCAGATATGAGCGGGCCGAGATAATCGATGGGAACCTCGTTATCCGCGGACAGGACACAGTTCTCACCTTCCGACCCGACCCCGACGCTCCGGCAGACGAACCGATCGATAAGCCCGATGGTGACGGCTCCAACTCGACCCCCGGTCAACCCGGAGCCGGACTGTTCCCGCCCGAGACTCATGGAACCTGGACCCTTGTCGACGGTCAATTCAACGGCGCCACCCTTCAACCCAGCCCCGAGTTCCCCGCGCTCCTCGAAGTCACTTCGGATGGTGTGGGAGGTCGGGTGTGCAACGCCTACGGCATCGTCTTCGACGAGGACGGCCGGCCAGCTGACTTCAACCTGACCCGCGTCGACTGCGGCGACACCATCAATGAGCTGGAAGAACTCTTTCTCAAGACCCTCTCCCAGGGCGAGATCGCGGTGGTGATGGACGGACAGCTGGTGATCCGAGGATCCATCGGCTCTCTGATCTTCGAGTCCGCCTAGCCCAACTGGCGCCGCCTGGCGTAATCTGGGTCGGCTGGTGCCTTACTTATACGATTTCGCTTCGGGCGACCCCTCCAACCGAGACCTCCTGGGTGGCAAAGGGGCAGGACTCGCTGCCATGACCCAGTTGGGTCTACCCGTCCCCCCAGGTTTCACCATCACTACCGACGTGTGCCGTCGAACCATGGCCGAAGGCGGGGTTCCCGATGATCTCTGGGATGAGGTAGAAGCGGCCCTGGCACAGCTCGAATCGGAGACGGGGAGACGATTCGGGTCGGGACCGGTACCACTCCTGCTCTCGGTCCGCTCCGGCTCGAAGTTCTCGATGCCGGGAATGATGGACACCATCCTCAATATCGGAATCAACCCACAAGTCGTCGAAGATCTCATCGCCTGGTCGGGTGATCCCCACTTCGCCTGGGACGCACAACGTCGCTTCGTTCAGATGTACGGCAAGGTGGTGGTAGGAGTCGAGGACCGTCTCTTCCAGGACGTGCTGACACGTCTTCGGGAGGAACGCGGGGTAACCGATGATTCCGCCCTCACCCCCGAGGACCTGGCCAAGGCGACCCAAGAGTTCCGCTCCATCGTCGAGAACCACGGCGCTGGGATCCCGGACGACCCGAAAGAGCAGCTTTTCGAGTCGATCAGAGCTGTGTTCGACTCGTGGGGGAATCGGCGTGCCGTCGACTATCGGCGTCTCCACGGGATCGCGGACACGTTGGGGACCGCGGCCAACGTTCAGATGATGGTCTTCGGTGACCTAGGCGAGGATTCGGGGACCGGCGTCTGCTTCACCCGGGACCCTGCCACGGGAGCACGCCGGGCATACGGGGACTATCTCCCCCGAGCCCAGGGGGAGGACGTCGTGTCAGGGGCACGCAACACTCTGAGTCTCGACGACCTGGCCGGCCTACACCCGGAGTGTCACGTTCAACTCTTGGACCACATGACGTTCCTGGAAAACCACTTCCGCGACATGATGGACATCGAGTTCACCATCGAGAAGGGGATCCTCTATGTCCTCCAGTCCAGGGTCGGGAAGCGGACCGCCGAGGCGGCGGTGCGAGTCGCCGTCACAATGGTCGAAGAGGGGATGATCGACCGTGACGAGGCGATCGGTCGGGTCGATCCTGCCGCCCTCGAACAACTGCACCGTCCCCGTATCGCCGCAGGTCAGGGGGTCCAACGTCTGGCGACCGGTGTGGCCGCCTCGCCGGGGGCTGCGGTGGGTGTCGCCGTCTTCGACTCAGACGAGGCTGTGACCCAGGCCAGGGACGGCGTAGCCGTGATCCTGATCCGGCCTGAGACCACCCCGGACGACATCCATGGCATGGCCGCGGCCGCGGGGATCCTCACCAGTCAGGGAGGCAAGACCTCACACGCTGCCGTGGTCGCAAGAGGGATGGGAAAACCAGCGGTCACCGGTGTGGCACGTCTCTACGTCGACACCGAGTCGAAGGTCGGAACCCTTGCCGGACACGAGATACAGCCGGGTGACCTCGTGACCATCGACGGGACCAGCGGTGCCGTCTACCTGGGAGAGGTGGAACTGGTCGCCCCCGAGACCCTGCCGGAGTTGGTCCATCTGCTCGAGTGGGCCGACGCTCGGAGGTCGATGGGTGTCTTTGCAAACGCCGACACCCCCGCCGACGCCGCCGAGGCCCGCCGACGCGGCGCCGAAGGGGTGGGCCTGGCCCGCACCGAGCACATGTTCATGGGGGCGCGTTTGAAGGTCGTCCAGAAGGTCATCCTGTCCGAGTCGGACGAGGAACGCCAGCAGGCACTCGAGCAGCTCGAACAGCTCCAGGTGGGCGACTTCGAGGGGATTCTCGAGGCCATGGACGGTCTGCCGGTCGTGGTGCGCCTCCTCGACCCGCCACTCCACGAGTTCCTGCCGTCACGTCTCGAGCTGGAGCAGGAGGCTCTCCGTCGGGTGCGGGCGGGGAGACCCATAGACGAGCTCAGGGCGATGTCCGATCGGGTTGCCATGTGGGAAGAGGACAACCCGATGCTGGGGCTCCGGGGTGTGCGTCTGGGGTTGATGCTCGCCGACCTCTACCGGATGCAGGCCAGGGCTGCGGTCAACGCACTATGTCGCAGGCTCGACGCAGGTGGTGATCCACGACTGGAGATCATGGTTCCCCTCGTCTCCACGGCCGAGGAGCTCCGGCGGATGAGGACCGTCATCGAAGAAGAGATCGCCGGTGCCGCAGAGAGACACGGACACGTTCTCCAGGTGCCGGTCGGGACAATGATCGAATTGCCCCGGGCTGCGCTCACAGCAGGAGAGATCGCCGGTGCCGCCGACTTCTTCTCGTTCGGGACGAACGACCTCACCCAGATGACCTTCGGGCTGAGCCGGGACGACGCCGAGCGTCTCTTCCTGGGTCAGTACCTCGAACAGGGGATCCTTGAATCGGACCCCTTCCAAACTCTTGATCAGAAAGGTGTTGGGCGTCTCATCGCCCTCGCCTGCAGGGAAGGCAAGGAGGCCAACCCGGGTCTCAAGCTGGGACTCTGTGGGGAACATGGTGGCGATCCTGCTTCCATCGCCTTCGTCCGCAACCTCGGACTGGACTATGTCTCATGCAGTCCTCCCCGCGTCGAGGGTGCTCGTCTTTCCGCAGCCCAGGCGGAATTGGCGGACAAGGAGTCCATCGACAGTCGCTGAGACGGATCAGACGACCAGGGAACCGCTGAAGCACACCGGGTCGCATCGGGGGCCATTCGGTCGGTCGGATCTGAAACGCACCGGCCCGGACCGTTCCGCCATCATCACCCCATCACCTAGGAGCCGAACGGTGACCTGGACATCACGACTGTCGGGGGGAGAGCCGCTGAGACCTTCGGCCCTGAACCGGGCACTGCCGGTGTCGTTGACCGTCACGGTGACAGCGACGGTCTGACAGACCCCCTCTAGACACACTTCAGCTTCGTAGTCGCCGGCGGCCACTGCGGCATCCTCCATGACCACATCCAGAGAGTTCCAGCAGCCGATCGCCGTGCAGCCCTGCGTCCACCCATTGAACATGGACGGCAGGAAGATCCATGCGAGGACCACACCTGCGATGAAGAGCCCTGCCCCCAGCAGAATTCGGTCCCGGGTCTGGGTGGCCACCGACCGGGTTAGTTTTCCTGCCAGGGCAGTTCGTCGGAGCTGGCAACGACCTCTCGGACGCCGGGCACGCGATCTTTGAGGATTCGCTCGATACCTGCCTTGAGGGTCATCATCGAAAGTGGGCAGCCTCCGCAGGCACCGACCATCTCGATGTTCACCTTGCCGTCTTCCGCCCCGAGAAGGACCAGATCACCACCGTCGGCTTGGACCGCCGGACGGATGTAGTCCAGGGCAGCCCGAAGCTGATCCATGTCGATGGGTGATGCCTCACCGGAGGTGATGGTTACGGGGGTCGTGCTGGTCATCCCTACTTTGAACCTCTGGACGGGGTTGGATGTTCCTGATACTAGGCATCAGTCAAGTTCTCTCGACCCTGGCGCCTAAGCCGGCCAGATTGCCGACAAAGTCCTCATAACCCCGGTCGATATGGGTGACATCTCCCACTTCTGTCACCCCATCTGCCCTGAGGCCTGCCAGGACCAGGGCCGCTCCAGCTCTTATGTCGGGTGCCAGCACGGGACACCCGGACAGCGTGTCGACACCGTTGATCACGGCATGGGAACCCTCGATGGTGATGTCGGCCCCCATCCGGGCAAGTTCGCCGACATAGCGGAAACGGGCGTCGTACAGGTTCTCGGTGATCACCGACACCCCTGACGCCACACTGAGCAGGGCCACCATCTGAGGGTGCATATCGGTGTGAAAACCCGGATAGGGAAGGGTGACGAAGTCGATGGCGGCCGGTCGATCCGGTCCTTTGATCCTCAGCCACCCATCACCACGCTCCACCTCGCATCCGACATCCTCCAGCTTGAGCAACTCCATGCGCAGATGGGCGGGATGGCACCCGGTCACCGTGACATCCCCGCCGGTGATGGCCCCTGCCACTGCGTAAGTGCCCGCCTCGAGTCGATCGGCCACGACGGTGTGCTCGATGGGTGTCAACGTCTCCACCCCCTTTATGTTGATCAGCGATGTGCCGGCGCCCTCGATCCGTGCCCCCATGGCATTCAGCTGGGCGATGAGGTCCTCGATCTCGGGTTCCCGGGCGGCGTTGACGATCACCGTTTCTCCCTCGGCGAGGATCCCAGCGAAAAGGACGTTGACTGTCGCTCCTACTGAAGGAAAGGGGAGCTCGATCTCGGTCCCTTTGAGCTTGCCGTCCACCCTTCCCTCCAGGACACCGTGGACCAGTTCGAAAGTCGCCCCCATCTGCTGGAGTCCTTCGAGATGCCACTCGATGGGCCGCGATCCCAGGTCGTCTCCTCCGGGCAAAGCGACCCTTGCCTCACCACACCGCGCCAGGAGAGGCCCCAGGACGACGATCGAGTCGCGCATCTGCCTGACCAATTCGATCGGGGCCTCCGGCCGCAGAGTCTCGGGGATCACCACCCAGAGCTCGTGGTCGCCCCACTCGACCCTCCCCCCGATGTGACCCAGCACCTTGGACATGATCTCGACGTCGAGGATCGCGGGGACATTTCGGATGCGGTGTCTGCCCGGGGTGAGCAGCGTTGACACCATCTCCTTCAATACGGCATTCTTGGCCCCCCTCACCCGGACCGTACCGGTGAGTGCGCGCCCTCCCTCCACGGAGATAGTGGACATAGGGTCGAATGTAGTTGTCCTCATGACCAACATCCGGTGTCCGGGTTGCAGCCGTTCGGTGGCTACCCTCCCGCTGAGATGAGAATCGCTGTCGCATCAGACCACGCCGGTTACCAAATGAAAGAACAGCTCGCGTCGTGGCTCGCCGAGTCCGGTCATGCGGTCTATGACCTGGGCACACACTCGGCCGATCCGGTCGACTACCCGGACTATGCGGCCGCGGTGGCCCAAGCTGTCCTCGACGGGAGGGCAGATCGAGGTGTGATCGTTTGCGGCTCAGGGGCAGGTGCCTGCATAGCCGCCAACAAGTTCAACGGGATCAGGGCTGCTGTGGCCCACGATGCTTACACCGCCCACCAGATGGTGGAGCATGACGACGTCAACATCCTCTGTCTCGGATCAAGGGTGATCGGTGAGGCGTTGGCCGAGGACCTGGTCCGCACCTTCATCGAGGCCAGGTTCACACGCGACGATCGTCACGTCAGACGTGTTGAGAAGATCCGGGCCCTGGAAGGCTGAATCGGGCTCTATCGACGCTCAGTCGAGTCCGGCCCGGGCCAGGGCGATGAAAGCTTCGAGACCGGCGATCCCGATCCGACCGGTCGATCTGCCGATGACACGGTTCTCCCCATCGAGGATCAGGTAGAAGGGAGTGGCAGTGGCGCCATAGGCGAACTGAGCGGCTGCTGTCCTACTGTCCATGAGCACCGGGATACTGTTCCACCCCTCGTCCTGGAGCCACTCCTGCGGCGGCCAGCGGGTACGGGTGCTGTCGGACATGATGGTCACCGCATAGAGATCGACGTCATCGGGGAGACCGCCACCGTTGACCCACCGAACGATCTCCGGCACTTCGGCCTGGCAGTGCTGGCACCAGTGGGCCAGTCCCATCACCAGCTTGGGGCGACCATCTGCCTCGATGGTGACCACATTGCCCTCCCAATCGGTCCCGCTGACTTTGGCGGCTCGAGTACCGACAGATGCGTCCGGTGCGTTCTGAACAAAGGCTGGAAGGTTGGCGCCGTCGACCGTCACATCCCGGAAAGCGATACTGGGATCCGGTGGCTCCTCTCCGGCAAGAGCGTACGCAAGCAACACGATCAGCCCAAGACCGACGACACCACTTGTGATCCAGATGACTTTCTTGTTCATTCTTGGGGCGCTTTCACATTCAAGAGGAGAAGGACGGCGATCAGGGTAAACCCGGCACCTGCCATAAAGGGAATACTGATGAACCCGAATACTTCGACATAGCGGCTACTACATGGGGCAATCGGGTCACATGAACCGCCCTCGAGTTGGGGGTAGACCTGGATGATGTAGTGCCAGATCGAGATACCCAACCCGATCAGGGCAAGGGGAAGGGCGTAGAACTTCGCCGCCACCTCTTTGCGCAAGGCACCGACGAGGAGAACTACCGCCGTCGGGTACATGGCGATCCGCTGGAACCAGCACAACCGGCAGGGAATGAATCCGATGACCTCGGAGTAGATCAAAGACCCGACGGTGGCCACCGCCGCAACCGCCCATGCCAACCACAACCCGAAGACACCGAGATTGGAGGCTTCCTTCCCCCGGACTATCCGATTGACCACCAACCCGGCCGCAAACACCAACGCAGCCAGCGCGAGAATCGCCAGGAATGTGTTGTAGATCTGGACCGAACGGAAAGACATTGCCTCTCGGGGGACTGGTACACGTGGAGACTATTCAGATCCGCGAGCAATCCGTGTCTCGCAAGGTCCGCCAACGCTGAATTCGAACAGGTCAGGTCCGGAGCGACGACGTCACCGCAGATGTTCAAGGTCCCAGACGCCGACCTGACCATCGCTCCCGTCTGTCCAAGACACGATGAGCCGTGTCCCGTGCACCGCTACTGACGGAACTCTCGCCCGACCACGCCCCGACTGGTTGGCGACAAGGACAACGGGTGACGAGAAAGAGCCACCGCCGTCGGAGGAAAAGGAATGGAAGATGCCACCGTTTGGACTCTGGTTCTCCCAAACGAGATGGAGCAACCCGTCCTCATCCCAAGCTAGTACGGGCCAACGGCTGATCCCGTCTCCGGTCACCGCCAGGTCCACGCCAAAGGTCCGCCCTCCATCGTTGCTCCGGTCGACCCAGATCGTGCTCGACATCTGATCGGGGTGGACTGACTGTCTGGCGTCCATCCACGCCACCACAATCCCCGCCTCCGAAGAGACCACAGCCGGACCTGAGAAGGGACAGGCGTCTATATCCCAATGATCGTCGGCCACTGGCACCATTTCGAAGGTGGCACCACCGTCCTCGCTACGAGCTATGACCACGTCGCGATATGTGGCAGGGCCCGACCGCTCGAGATCTCGGTAGGCGACGACCATCTCATCGCCAGTCACGATGGGCACCGGGTTGCAGCAGTCGCAGGTGAGGTCGTCGACCATCTCCAACTCGATCGGCGTCCCGTCCGCGCCGGGAATGGCCACCGACAAGGTCGAGTCCTCCAGCCAGGAGAGCACCAGGGAGTCATCGGCGGAATGAGCGAGGTGAACCAGGACCGTCTCGATACGCGGCTCCCCGCTGACGAGGAGAGGAGGCGAAGCCATATGTCTGTCCCAGGATGTCCAGAAGACAGATCCACCAGCCCCGACCAGTGAGGTGAAGGCGATGTCGACGACCCCGGAACTACGTGAGGCGATAGCCGGCCGTTCGATGGGATGGGCGAAAGGCTCGGACTCCCCGCTGACATCAGTGGCCGGCCCTAGTTCGCCCCGGTCCAGGTCGAGTTCGGCGACATTCACCATCCCGGGGCTGGTCCACGACACGACCGGAGGATCGACACCATTGACCGCGACATTGACCGCGACCGCTCCGGCGATGGTGGCTTGGAACAATGGCCTGTGGCCACTGCCTGTCGGCATTGTGGTGGATGTGTCTGCCGGTGTTGTGCTGGAAGTGCTCGTCTCCTCCACAGAGCTGGTGGGGCTGGTCGAGCCGGTACACCCCCAGAGAGTTGCAACGACAATGGTCACGGAGACGATGCGGTATGTCGACGCCACCACTTGAGGTTACGTCCCCTTGGTCTATTCCGGTGATCGGGTGGTGGTCGGGAGTCCGGAGCTAAGGAGCGCTTCCCGGCGGAGGTCGGCACGAGATGGTACGGGAACGTCCGGAGGGCGAACCGACGGAGTTGGTGCCACTCTCTACTCATTTGGGATGGAATTGGTGCGTTAGTGAGTAGTCCCGACGGGATTCGAACCCGCGTTTCCGGCTTGAAAGGCCAGCGTCCTAGACCACTGGACGACGGGACCATGCGCAGTCTCCAAGGTTACGAGGCCCGGGGCCTCAACCCAACTCTTGTTTAGCCCGTCTGATTCGCTCCAACGAGCGGTCCCTACCCAGCACCGCGATGGACTCGAACAGGGGTGGACTGACCGAAGACCCAGTGACTGCAACTCGCAGCGGCTGGAAGACTTTGGCGGCACCAATTCCGAGTTTCTCGGGCAGAGCGCGGAGCGCGGCCTCGATCCGGGTGGTGTCCCACTCCTCCAACCCGGCCAGGGTGTCCAGACCGGCATCCAGCACATCCCCCACACCCTCTTTGGTCATGACCTTCTCCCAGGACTCCGGGTCATAAGAGATGTCGACGAAGAGGAACTGCACTTGATGTCCCGCCTCCGGAAGGAGTCTGGTCCGCTCCTGGACGACCGGCGCAATGGCTAGGAATTGTGCCCACTCGGTGTCGTCCAAAGCCCGGCCCATCCCCATCTCCACATGAGGTCGGGCCAGAAGGGCGAACTCACCAGCATCCATCGCCCTGATGTACTCACCGTTCATCCATGCCAGCTTGTCAGGGTCGAACGCCGCAGGATTCTTGGAGACATCCTTCAGATCGAAAGCCTCCACCGCCTGATCCCGGGTGAAGATGGTGGTCTCCGCGTCCAACGACCAGCCGAGATTGGCCAGATAATTGAACATCGCCTCAGGGAGAAACCCGGCCTCGCGGAAATCCGACAGCGCTGTCGCCCCGTGACGCTTCGACAACTTACGCCCGTCCATCCCGAACAGCAACGGAAGGTGGGCGTACTCGGGTTCGGCATGACCCATCGCCCTGGTGAGGAGAATGTGCTTTGGCGTCGATGGGAGGAGGTCTTCACCCCGGGCGACTTGGGTTATCTCGTATTCGACATCGTCGACCGTCGAGGCCAGGTGATAGGTAGGGGTCCCATCTGATCTGAGGATCACGAAGTCGTCGATGTCCTCCGGTTCGAAGCTGATCCGCCCACGAACCAGGTCTTCGAACACGACCGGTGCATCAGGAGGAATGGAGAGTCTGATAGCTCCTGTTTGGCGAGGAACTTCGGGTCGACGGATGTAGTGGCCGGGATGAAGACCCTCACCGGTCGCCTTGGCACGCAACGAGTCGAGCTCGTCCGAGTCCCTGTCGTCGTAATAAGCCGGGCCGGACTCCACCAGACCCCGGGCAACCTCGGCGTAACGGGCATATCGGTCAGACTGTCGATATGAGCCGTGGGGTCCTCCCACACCAACTCCCTCGTCCCAATCGAGCCCCAGCCAGCGGATCGACGAAAGGATCTCGTCCTCGTATTCCACGGTCGAACGCTCCCGATCAGTGTCGTCGATTCGGACGATGAAGACACCGTCATGGTGACGGGCATACAGCCAGTTGAACAGGGCGGCACGGGCGGTACCCACATGAAGTGTCCCGGTCGGGGACGGCGCCATCCTCACCCGGACGGTCATGGGGCCACTACGGGGTTGGCCAGGGTTCCGATGCCGTCGACTTCTATTTCCATGAGGTCCCCCGGCAACACCGGGCCCACGCCGGAAGGAGTCCCGGTCAGGATCACATCACCCGGCAGCAGGGTGGTGAAGGCCGAGATGCACTCGATCAGTTCGGCGACACCGAAGACCATGTCGGAGGTGAATCCAGCCTGGCGGACTTCGCCGTTGACCCGGCAGATCACGGCGAGCCGCTCCGACGGGTCCAGTTCGGTTTCGATCGCCGGGCCCAGCGGGCAGAAGGTGTCGAAGCCCTTGGCCCGGGTCCACTGGCCGTCCTTACGCTGGAGGTCGCGGGCGGTCACGTCGTTAGCGGCGGTATAGCCGAATATGTATCGCCCGACGTCCTCGGCCCTGACATTGCGTGCCACTCTGCTCATCACGACCGCGAGCTCAGCCTCATGGTGCACCTCGGATGACTGGGTTGGATAGACCACATTCGCATTCGGACCGATCACTGCGGTCGCCGGCTTCATGAAGATCAAGGGTTCGTCGGGGACCTTGCCCCCCATCTCGTCAGCGTGATCTTCATAGTTCTTCCCAACGCAGATCACCTTGGTGGGTATCACCGGGGAGAGGAGGGTCACACTCGCCCAGGGGACGACTGTTTCGGTCGGCTCCCAAAAGACGAAAGGGGACCCGTTGTAGACAAGTACACCTTCGGTGTCGGCCACCCCATAGGCGATGTCATCCCCGGCCTTTATGCGAACGATCTTCATAGCCGAACGGTACCTAGGCCGTTTCGGTGTGACGGTTAGCCCAGCGGATACGTTCCGGCTTGTCGATGAGGAGTCGGAGGTCGGCCTCGGACACGGCAGTGGCCCCCGGCCGCATGTCATGAGCTGCAGCCTCCAACCATCGCTCCCGACGTTTGACGAGCTCGGGACGAACCTCGCCGTCGTAGCCACAGAGGGCGAGTGCAGCTTCAACATCTTCCGGAATGGCGCCACGGCCGAACGCGGCGGCCCGGGCCATGACTAGACCCCCAACCACAGCCCTCAGACGCGGATCTCCGTCGGGGAGCTGATAGGCATCGACGACCTTCCAGGCCCAACCCGGGTCAGGACCGATGAGCCCGAACGCACCGCCACGGTCCACATCCCGCGGGCCTTTCGGGATGCCTGGCTTGTCAGACCGCCATCCTGTCGCAGGTGCGGTCTCCAGCACCACTCTTGGACGGTCCTCCGCAGCGATGTCGACGTTGGGCTGCTGGCCCATCAAACGTATGTGAGCCAGTGGCGGAATTCGTCGAGCTTGCCGACCAGAGCGTCCCCATAGAGATCCTGGACCCGTCTCGTCACCGGGCCGGGCTTCCCATCGCCGACGACCCTGCCGTCGATCTCGACCACAGGCGCAACCTCGATCGCAGTCCCGGTGAGGAAGATCTCGTCCACGGTATAGAGCGACCCGCGGGCTAGATCGGTCTCCTGAGTGGCCACCCCGTCACCAGCGAGAAGTTCCATCACAGAATTGCGTGTGATCCCCTCGAGGATTCCGGCTGAGACCGGAGGGGTGTGGACGTTGCCTCCCGCTACCACGAACAGGTTCATACCGCTTCCTTCCGAGAGCGAACCATGCTCATTCAGGAGGATGGCTTCGTCGTATCCGGAACGAAGAGCCTCCTGCTTGGCCAGCATCGAGTTGAGATAGCCACCGGAGCCCTTGGCGGTTGGGATCAGCGAGTTGTGCGAGATCCTGCGCCAGCTGGAGACCATGGCCCGGATGCCCTTGTCCGAACCGTGCCCGAGATAGGGGCCCATCTGAAAGGCCGCGATCATGGAGCGGAGCACGTTGTCCGTCGGAAACAAGCCAATGTTGCCTTCGGCGTAGAAGATCATCGGACGTATGTAGGCCGATTCGAGTTCGGTCCTGCGGAGAAGTTGGAGACAGCCGTCGGTCAGTTCCTCCGCAGACCAACTCTTAGCGAAGCCGTAGGCGGCGGCCGAGCCGACCAAACGCTCCATGTGCTCGGCGAGCCTGAACACTGCCGGCCCGTCCGGGGTCCCGTAGACCCTGATCCCCTCGAACACTCCAGTCCCGTACTGGAGCCCGTGACTCAAAAAGTGGACAGTGGCGTCGTCCCATGGGATCAGCTCACCGTCACTCCAAATGTGGGAGGCTGCCTGCATCGCCCACAATGCTAAACGAGCCGGAACCCACACGGGACCGGTGCCTACTCTCTGCCGTCATGGCGCGTGTCGTGGCATCGTTCTTTGGGATCGGGCTCATCATTGGTCGCTGGCGTGGCTCCGACTCCGGATCGGGGACCCTGGCCGGTGCCGTGGCACTCGGTATTGCTGTGGCTGTCAATGCTCAGTGGGGTTGGCAGGGGATCCTGGTGGGCGCTATCGCTTTGACGTTGGCCGGTCTCTGGGCATCTCATCGTCTTGCAGGGGAACACGGTGATGCCGGATGGATAGTGATCGACGAAGCGGCGGGGACGTTCATCGCGATAGTTGGTTTGACCACCTTCCCCGTGATGCTGGCGGCTTTCGCAGTATTCCGTCTCGCCGATATCGTGAAGCGAGGTTTCCCCGGTGTTTTGAGAGGTGAGCGACTACCTGGGGCATTTGGGATCATGGGCGACGACGTCGTCGCCGGTCTCTACGGGTTGGCAGTCGGACATCTCATACAAGCAATCATCTAGAAATCGAGCAGGAGGCGAAACATGACTTGGAACCCATCGACCATCGTCGTTGGAGTGGACGGATCCGACGGCAGCAAGCGCGCCGCGGAACATGGGGTCGGGATGGCCCGAACCTGGCAGGCCAGGCTCCTCATCGTCACGGTTGTAAGGACACCCGAAGGATGGTGGGGCCTCGGCGGAGCACCACCGACACCGGAGGCCCTCACCACCGCCCTGATGGAGGGTCAGAAGGAGATCCTCGACGAGATCGAGGCCAGCCTCGACCTGGATGGCGTTGACTACGAGATGGTCCAGGAACTGGGAGATCCGGTCAACCGACTCCTCGCCGTATGCGAGGAGAGGAACGCAGGTCTTCTCATCATCGGGCGAAGAGGTGCCGGTCTGGTGGAAAGGGTGGTCTTGGGTTCGGTGGCCGACCGACTCTGCCAGCTTGCCCCCTGCCCGGTTCTGATCGTTCCCTGAAGTCTTCGGTGACCGTCGCCGTCGTACCGGTGCGGTCGTTCCGCGACGGGATGCACCGGCTATCCCCCGTGCTCAACCGCGACCAGCGCGCCCGCCTTGGGCAAGCTGTCGCTGAGCGGGTGGTGACGACAGTCCTGGAGGCTGATATCCCTGTGCTCGTCGTCAGTTCCGACGCCGGTGTCAGTCGTTGGGCCGCCAGCCTCGGCTGTTCGATGGTGGAGGATCCCGGTCGGGGTCTCAGCAGCGCGGTGACCGAGGGAGTAGTCAGAAGCGCTGAGTTCGGGGCTCGCTGGCTGGTCATCCACGCCGACCTTCCACTGATACACGCCGATGACATGGCGACGATCAACGCCGGGATCGAGGAGGGAGCCGAGGTGATAGCCCCTTCAGTCGAGGGTGGGACCACCGTCTTGTCGGCATCGAGGTCTATCGAGTTCAGCTACGGGGAGGGCAGCTTTCTACGTCATCTTGCTCTTTTGCATCAGCCCTCGATCGTGGTCACAGACGGATTGCTACAGGATGTCGACACCCCCGACGATCTCAAAGCTGTGACAGACCATCATCGTGGTCGATGGCTGGAAGGGATATATTGAGCCGGGAAAGACGTCATGGCTAGAACACTCGTCATAACTGGGGGTACCGGAGGGCTGGGAACTGCCCTCGTGCGGAGATTGGTGAACCGGAAGGATTGCCGGCTCGCCGTCACCTATCTCATGCCAGCCGAGGCCCAGCAGTTCGAAGCCGAGTTCGATGTCGACGAATCGAACCTCACCCTGACACGTGTCGATGCCACCAACCCCGAAGCCATCGACGCCCTGTTCAAGGAGGTCGCCGAAAAGTGGGGGGAAATTCACGGACTGGTCTCACTAGTTGGCGGTTGGGCAGGTAGTCGGGATGTAGAAGACACCGACGACGTCAGGCTGGAGAGGATGCTCGACCTCAATCTCAAGTCCTCCTTCTATGCGGCCCGGACCGCCATCCCGTATCTGCGTGCCAGCGGTTGGGGTCGGATCGTCCTGGTCGGGAGTCGGGGAGCGATCGACTTCCCGCCCAGCCAGGCCGCCTTCAACATCTCCAAAGCAGGTGTAGCCGCACTCGGCCAGACCCTGGCCCAGGAACTCGAAGGCACCGGTGTCACCTGCAACGTCCTGATGCCATCGGTGATCGACACACCCGCCACCAGGGACACATTTCCCAATGCGGACTTCGTCAGCTGGCCCACACCAGACGAGATTGCTGCAGTAGCCGAGTTTCTGCTCAGTGACGAGTCGGGTGTGATCAACGGGGCATTGGTGCCCGTCTACGGGCTGACGTAGACCGAGCAGCTGGGCCCACCGAACATCTCACGGGCGGTTGCTTCTTCGACTTCCTTCACCACGCGCCCATGCGGTGACATCGGTGAGTCGAACCTGGCGCACGTCGATGCTGAGGACGAGGAGGTCGCCAACTTTGATAATCGTGTCACCCATCGGGAGTATCGACTCGCCTTCGCGGAGAATGGCGATCACCAACATCCCTTGGGCGGGGGGATGGTCCCTCAGGGTCGAACCGGCGATGGCGAGCTCAGGAATGACGGCCAGTTCGACGAGGTCGATATCGGGAATGTCGAGTGGGAGAGCTTCGGCCAGCGACTGCCAGGCCGGTGTGTCGGCTGCCAGACCAAGTCGGCGCACGAGGGGAACGGTCGTCGTCCCCTGGAGAAGGGTGGAGGTCAGGACTACGAAGAAGACCACATTGAAGATGGTCTGACCCTCCGGTATGCCGGCCGTGGCCGGGAAGGTTGCGAGCACGATGGGAACTGCGCCTCTCAGACCCGCCCAGGAAAGAACCACCCTCTCACGCCATGGGAACCGGAACGGGGCCATGAGGAGGAAAACCGCCACTGGCCTGGCGACGAAGACGAGCACTGCAGTCACCCCGAGGGCTGCCACTGCTACTCCGGGAAGTTGGGAGGGGAAGACCAACAGTCCGAGCAAGAGGAAGAGGGCGATGTCGGCGCCGTTAGCCAAACTGGAATGGAAGTTTCGGATGGTCCTTCGCCGTCTTGGCACGGTCGCTCCGATCACCAGTCCGGTGACGTACACCGCGAGGAACCCGGATGCCGACAGCAGGGCGGCCAGTCCATAGGAAAGACCGGCGAAACCCAATGCCACCAACGGGTATAGGCCTTCGGAGCGAAGCGAGATCCGGAGTATCCACCGGGCCAGGTACCCGACACCAAAACCCACGAGCATCCCACCCGCCAGTTGCCAGAACCCGAAGATGAGCCATTGCCCGGCATTGGTCACCTGCGTCTCGAAGTTGGCGAGCAACCCGACCGTGAGCACTATCGCCAGGGGATCGTTGGCTCCGGACTCGACTTCGAGGATTCCAGCAAGACGACGAGGCAGCGGTGCTCTGCGCACCAGGTCGAAGACGACCGCGGCATCGGTAGACGCAACCACCGCTCCGAGCAGCAGCGAAGTGTTCCATCCGAATCCGAAGACGAGCTCGACGCCAACCGCAGTCACTCCTGCAGTGATCAGCACCCCGGCACTCGACAACAGGAAGCCCGGGACTCCAGCTTCCCTCAAAGTCGTGGGTTTGGTGGTGAGTCCTCCCTCGAACAGGATGACGACCAACGCCAACACACTCAGGTTGCGCACCAGAGCCGGGTCGTCCAGATCGACCAGACCCAAACCGTCGCTCCCGGCGATCATTCCCAAGGCGAGCGAGACCAGTGCCGCGGGGAAGCGGAGACGCTCGGAGACAGCCACCACCAGTATCCCCAGTACCAGCAGGGAAGCAGACAGGAGGATCAGCCCATCGACCGGAAGGCCAGCGGTCACGGGTTCACCTCCGGAAGCGGGGCCATCCGGCATGTGACTGAAGAAAGGAGGCGTTCGCGGGGCAAGGACGCGAGGCTAGTAGTAGGGCTCCATCCCTGACTGCGCCTAGCAACCACTGAACTCAATGATCGGTCAGCTTCGTGGGATCGAAATCCACCCATTCGCCGTGGTGATGCCCAACACCGACTTGTCGGAGTCCCTCTCCACGATCTACAGAGAGAATCGCGACGGCCCGTGACCCTGACCCGGCCTCCATGGAGACGGAGCGGATGACGCGCTCTGAACTTCCGGCCAATACGAGCCTCTCGAACTCGGAGCGCTGTTCGTCGGTGAACTGGTTGAGGACAAATGAGTTCATGATCAGTACCGGGGTTCCGTCGGGGATCGTGTCGAGCACATCCGGAAGGACCTGGAGAACATCACCGACGACCAGGTCCATCTCGACTTGCGACGCCAACTCGAGGGCGCTGTGGAGGCGGTCACGTCTCTCGTTATGCTCAGGCCAGACCAGCGACTCGAGCCATCGGCGTTCTTCCGGGCGGGTCGGGTCGATGGGGTTGAGGTCGATCCCGGTCCGACCCAGGATCTCGATGTCCACCGGTTCCGGCAGGTTTCCCCTGACTTGACCCACCAGCGAAACCGGCGACTCGGGACCCCACTCGAACCCGCCCCACCGGTAGTGATACTTGTCGAGGAGCAAGTTGAGACCTGCGCTGGTCCCCACATCGACGAGGTGGAACCGATCGAGACCCGACATCCACG
>JBGTEJ010000037.1:0-7372 GCA_041747855.1 Acidimicrobiia bacterium
AGCAACGTGTGCTCCCCGTCGTTGCCAACCCGCTGACGTCCGATTACGGAAGCCATCTTCATGCCCGAGCCGAACCAAAGCTTCTTGAAGAAGGTGGCGTCCCTCCCCTTGATCGCGATGGTGGCGTGGATCTTCTCCCAGATCCGGGGCACGGAAAAGAAGATCGTGGGCTGGATCTCGCGGAGATTCTGTTGGACGGTCTCGATCGACTCGGCGAAATTGAGGGTGCACCCGCAGGAGACCGACGTCCATGTGGAGAAGATCCGTTCGGCGATATGACAGAGGGGAAGGTAGGTCAGAATCGTGTCGTCGGGGTTCGGGCCACGGCCCTTGCGGAACCAACCGTCCTGCTGCATCCGCCCGTCGACGTTGACCACGCTGTCGACACAGAAGCTGAAGTTGTAGTTGGTCAGCATCGCCCCTTTCGGGGGTCCGGTGGTCCCTGAGGTGTAGACCAGTGTAATGATGTCGTCCCCCGTGGCCTCGGACATGGTCCGCTCCACCGCGTCAGGGTGCTGTGAGCGGTGTTCCCTGCCCGACTCGAGAAAGTCGTCCCAGAAGATGAAGCGGTCGTCGTCGCGCCACTTCGTGAAACCGCGGGGTTCGAGGTGAATGATCTTGCGGAGGGCGGGAAGATCGTCAATGACGTCCATCACCTTGTCGGCTTGTTCCTGCTCTTCAGCGAGATGGATCTCGGCACCACAGTCGGCGAGCAGGTAACGAACCTCGGCCGACGGGTTGGTCGGATAGAGACCGACGGTGACCGCCCTGACCGCGATCGTGGCCAGATCGAGAATCACCCATTCGGGGCGATCCTCCGACTGGATCGAGATTCGGTCCCCGACCTGCACTCCTAGTGCCAGCAGTCCATGAGCGGCGTCGAGAAGAGTCTCCCAGTAATCCGACCAGGTGATCTCCTGCCAGATCCCGAAATCCTTCTCACGCATGGCCACCCGGTCTGGCATCCGCTCAGCCCACTCGCGCACCATGGCTGGGGCGGTGCGATACCCGACACCCGAGACCGGCGCGTCCGCACGTTCTACCAATGCCGTCATAGCGCGTTCCTCCTCACAAGGTGGCGTGACACTACCCAATCAGAGTATGACCGTGCATCTCTTCTTTGAGTATTTGATCACTTTCCGATGTTGTCGTCGCCGATGCGTCTCCTCTGATTGGCCACCACTGTCCATAGAATCCACCTAGATGACCGAACCGCCTCACGATCTCGTCGACCTCGAGCCAGTCCGGAAGTACAACCCCCCTGAGCCGCCACGACGGGAGCGGGATCCGTGGACGCTGGTTCTGGGAATCCTCGGGGGTGTCCTGCTCGGCACTGGGGTCACGTTCGCCATTCTCAGCGCGATGGGTGTCATCCAGGAGCCTGTTCCTACCACGGTCCCCCCCGGGCCGGTGCTGACCACCCCCCCGCTCTCAGGACCTCCGCCCACTCTCGGTGATGTCTCGACTGCGGCGTCGGTGGCAGCCAGGGTCATTCCGTCCACGGTCTTCATTCAGACCTCCGGCTTCTTGTTGGGTTCGTCAGGGAGTGGGGTTGTCTACGGCACCGAGGGGCACATCGTCACCAACCACCATGTTGTGTCGGGAGCCCGAAGCCTGTGGGTGGTGTTCGCCGACGGCGCACGTTTTCCAGCCACCGTGGTGGGGACCGATCCCCTCACCGATCTTGCTGTCCTCAAAGTCGAGCGAGTGGATGTGGCGCCAATCGAGCTCGGGTCTTCGGCGAGCCTTGCGATCGGACAGGCGGCCATCGCGGTTGGAAACCCGCTCGGATTGGAAGGTGGCCCGACGGTCACCGCCGGGATCGTGAGCGCCCTCAACCGCTCGCTGGCGATTGACAGGTCGTCGACCCTCTACGGACTGGTCCAGACCGATGCGCCGATTGCGCCCGGCTCGAGCGGAGGAGCACTCGTCGATGCGAATGCACGTCTCATCGGGATCACTACTGCCATCGCGGTCTCAGAGGTAGGAGCCGAAGGTCTTGGTTTCGCAGTGCCGGTGGACATCATGGTTGGCGTCGTCGAAGACCTGATCGCCAGAGGCACGGTGTCCCACGCCTCCATGGGCATCGAAGGCACCACGGCTTGGGCCACAGGATCAGCCGGCGCCGAGTTTCCGGTCGGGGTGGGCGTGAGCAGACTCCTGGCCAATTCCGCGTTCGCGTCCGCCGGTGGTCAACGCAACGACGTGATCGTCCAGGTGGCAGACACGAGGGTCAACACCCTCGAGGACCTGATCGCCGTCTTGCGGCGACTGCGCGCCGGCCATGTGATCGAAGTCCGGATCCTCCGCTCCTCCAATGAGGAGCAGGTGCTCGATGTGGAGCTATCGAGGTTGGGAAGTTGAGCGACGACCTCTTCTCACGACTGTTCGAGCTGTTCAATCAGCCCGGCCCCGTCAACTGGAAGCTGGCATCCGAGGTCGCCCGTCACATGGTCGGGGAGCGACAGCCTGTGGAACCCTGGATGGCGGAGGAATATCGCGACCTGGCACGTCTCGCCGAATTCCAACTGGAGCAGGTGGCTCCCTTCAAAGTGGTGGCCGCGTCGGATGTACTACCACTCGATCAGAGATCATGGGTCGACAAGAATCTCGAGGCCTACGGCTCGTTGGTGGAACCATTCGCCTCCTCCATTTCTGCGGAGGGAGCGGCGTCGCAGTTGTTCGCACAGATGGCACCGGTGATCATCGGGCTCCAGGCAGGCTCCCTCGTCGGAGCCCTGGCGACCTGGGTGGTGGCCGGATTCGACGCCGGATTGCCACCCGACCGTCCCGGCCCTTTGTCGGTGATCGTTCCGAACATCGAAGGATTGAGCGATTCCACCCTCGACAGCAGGGAGGTCAGACTTTGGGTGGTCGCCAACGAGGTCGCCTTCCGTTCGGTCTGCTCACTGCCGTGGGTCCAGGACCACCTGGCTGTCTTGCTGACCGCTTACGCCGATGCGACGCGTATCGACCCCTCCCTGCTGAGCGGTCTGATGGGAACCACCGACCCCACAGACATCGAGAGAGCCATCGAAGAAGCAGGTGGGATCGAGAGTCTCATCGGGGGAGAGGATGCGGAGGGGCCCAGGGCTGAACTGGAGGCTTTCCTCGGTGCCCTCACCGGATGTGCCCGTCTGTTGGCCCGTCGGGCGACATCTGGCATCGCCCCAAATTTCGATCGGATCTCAGAAGTCAGGGATCTGGCGAGAGAGTCCGAACCACCCCAATCCGCCGTAGGGGTGGGCCCCCTTTCACCTGAGAAGACGCGACTCGGTGACGTCTTCAATCAGGAGGTCGAGGCCAGGTATGGCGGCGACGCACTGCGGGTCTTGTGGTCGGATCCGACACGGATGCCATCCGCTTCAGAACTCGTCGACCCGACGGCCTGGGCAACACGTGTCCTCCTCGACGGTTGGGGATGAGTCAGGTAAATTCTCGGGCATGCCTCTGCCCGTAGGATCCGCTGCTCCCCCTTTCTCCCTTCGAAATCAACATCGCCAGAGGGTCAGTCTCGAAGACTTGAAGGGCTCTCCGTCGGTCATCGTCTTCATCCCGCTTGCGTTCACCTCGACCTGTCAGAGCGAGTTGTGCACCATCCGCGACAACCTGCATCAGTTCAACCAGGCCAACACCCGCGTCGTGGCAATCACCTGCAACACGCTCCACTCAAACAATGCCTGGGCTGAACAGCAGGGATTCACTTTCGACATCCTCAGCGACTTCTGGCCACATGGAGAAACGGCGAAGGCATACGACAACTTCAATGAGATCGCTGGAACGGCAAACCGCACCACCTACTTCCTCGACAAAAACGGGATCATCACGGCGGTGGTCGCCTCAGATGAGCCGGGTGTTGCCAGGGCCCATGAAGAGTACGAGGCGGTACTGGCAGCACTCTGAGCCGAGCCCTACCTGACTCCGAACAGGTTCCTCCAAATCCTATGGAGGAACCCGAGGTCGGCCGGTCTGGGTAGCGCACTGAGAACTTCATCGTGAAGGTCTGGAGGGAGGTCACCCACCAACGCCATCCCCCGACCTCTGACCTGCCACCCATAAGTGACCTGACCAGCCGAGAACTCCCTCATATAGGTGAAATCGCCGAACAAGACGGAGACGCCGGACTCGAGATCGACGGCAACTGGTGCATTGAACAGCGCGAAAGAGAAGAACCCGTCTGAGTAGTAGGCAAGTTCCAGTCCTCCCTCATCTCTGTATCGGTCCAAAAGAGTGAAACCGGCCACACTCAACGGGATGTCCGTGGGCACCTCTTCGATGAGTGTCATTCCATCAGGTTCGACAGGGTCCCGGACGGTCAACAGTGGATCCGTCGGATCGAAGGACAGGAACCGTCGGAGACAGTACTGCTGGCCCTGATCATCGAAGCTGGCAACCCGGACGATGGCCCCGGTCTCGGCGTCGAGGACCATCTCCGCTCGCATCACATCATCACGCCACAATCTGAATCCCGTGGCGTCACGGCCATAGAACCATTGGTCACCGATCTCCTCGATCTGATAGATCGGCTCTACTTGACCCCCCAGACCGGTCAGATTGGTCTCGGAAACCACACCACCGTCCTTGGTCAGTGCCCATCCACCAGCACCCGTTGAGACCTCGCCGCCATCACTCATGGGCGAAGACACACTTACCGCCCCACCGGACTGACGAATGTTGGTGAGAACCCCTCGGAAACCATCAGGGGTGGCGCAACTGATCATTTGCTCCCCACTGAAGGCGGCGTTGCGACCTCGCTCCAAGATCTCGTCGAGGGTCATCGCGGAGGCCGCCATGGATGGGACGAAGAGCAGAAAGACGGTCACAACCGCAAGCCTTCTCAATCGGCCACCGTCCAACCTGCGTCCCATCCGGGGACAACGACTTTGGCCGATCCAAAGGCTGGGTCCAACGAGACCCTGGCACCGAAGCGACTCGTCAGGTCCTCCATGTTGAGCCCTGCGGGGTCAGGAGTCAGCAGTGTCGCCAGCGTGATGACCACCGCCACCACTGCGGCGGCGCCGGCCCAAACCAGCCGGTATCGGTGGAGGTGTGCCACAGGAGCAGGCTCCCCTTCGTAAACCAGGTCTAGTGGAAGTTCGACAACCGGGAGCGACCGGACCGCAGATCTGACCCGATGGATGTCCTGCATCTCAGCCACACATTTGCCACATGAGGTCAAGTGCCCCTCCAGAATCGAGAGCTCCGACTCGCTGAGCTCTCCGTCGAGAAACGCACTTATCAGCATCGACGGGTGCTTCATGTGATGAGTTCCCTCAGCAACCTTCGCCCCCTGTGTATCCGGCTCCGAACCGTGCCGATCGGGACTGCAACCGCAAGGGCGATCTCCTCGTAGGAGAGTCCAACGACATCGCAAAGCACGACGGCCTCACGGAATTCCATTGGGAGTTCGAGCAGAGCCTTCTGGATGTCATCCCCGAGGGTGATCCGGAGATACTCGACATCTGCCGCCGCCGACGATGCCACATCCCAACGGTCGACCTCTTCGGGCAGTGGTGTAGTTGGTCGACGCTTTCGCTTTCGCACTTCGTCGAGGAAGGCGTTCCGGGTGATCCTCCACAACCAACCGTCGAAGCTGCCCGGCTGATACTCGGCGAGCCCTTTGCGGACCCTGAGCAAGACTTCCTGGACGAGGTCGTGCGCGTCGTCGGGGTTCCCGGTGAGCCGATAGGCGAAGTTGTAGATCTTCCGACCGTAGACACGTGCAACCTCTTCCCAAGTGAGAGGGATGGACTCCATTGGTCCTACTCCATCAACGGCACCGTCGCTCGGACGGTTCCTAGGAATCTGAGGTTTCTGGTGTTTCTGACGGCTGGGCTTCCGGGTCGCCAGTTCCCTGCTCGATGCCTTCTTTGAACTCTTTCGCCGAGGCGCCCAATTGCCGGAAAAGACCGGGCAACTTACGCCCCCCGAATACGACCAGCACGATGAGCAGGATTATCAGCAGCTCTGGTGTGCCGAAGTTTCTGAACAATCTGCTCCTCCTTTGCAATCCATGCTACCCGTGGGGACAGGATTCCCAACACTCGCCAGGCGAAGGTTCAGCCCAGAGACATGGAGTCGACGAACCTCTGCACCCTCTCCCTGGTGACGAAACGGACCTTCGGCTGACGTGACTCGATGGAGTGGATCTCGAATGGAGCGTACTTCTCGCTCAGGAAGAGACCCCGATCGGCCCCGGATGAACCGAACTCCGCGAGAAATCGCCGAATGGAGGCGTCGGTCACTTCCAACGCCTCACCTCTTTGGTGGGGCTCTGCCTGAACGTAGGTGGTGCGACCATCCTTCACGGCCAGATAGGAACCGGTGAAGGCGAGCTCGGACACGGCGTAGCCGAACATCCGAAGCAGGGCGAGGACGATTTCGCTGGCATCGGCCGTCCGCGGATCCACCCCGGTTGCCCGGAGACCCCGCTCCAGCCCCACAGGAAGGTTCAAAGACGCAGCGAGAGGGCCCAACTCGTCATCTGGGGTGTCGACCCGCACGTGGACATCGGCGACCCGCTCCTTCTCCTCGTCAAACGGGGCCGCGAAAGGGTCGTGGGCGACATGTGCCAGGTTGATCCCGCCAGACTCCAGCTTTGGAGGCAGTTCGCCGGGAGAGGGGAGCTTGGCCCGGGCCAACTCCCGCACCTGATCACGTCCGGCGTAAGCCACGATGACCGTGGCATCACCCAATGGGAGGGTGTGTCGCTTCTCCCTGGCCACTTCGATGGCCTCATCGAGAAGCAGATTGTTGAGGACCGGATCGTTCTCGGCCGGCAGTGGCACATCAAAGGTGACCCTGATCTCATCGCCACTCACATGAAATGCTGAGACCGGAGCATGATTTCCCTCAGCCGCCTCGAAGAGGGTCTCGCCGATCTCAGGCTTGGTCGGCACCGCCTCCCCAAATCGGGACATCTGACGTTTCCGGCTGGTGGCGAGGAACCAACCGGCCGTGATCAGGATGAGAAGGAAAAGGATGGCGAGTAGGAAGGGTTCCAAGTTGATTCTCCTGTCTTTCTTCGATTCTAAGGCAAACCGGGCTCGGTCTCCTCCGCTTGGGCGAGGATCTCTTCCAGGTCGATCTCAGCGGTCGGCTCATCAGCTCCAGCATTCAGACGTTCGATCATCTGACGCTTGGAGACATCGGTGCCGAACGCGGTAACGACATCCCCAGGTAGGAGGAGGGTATCGCCGGTTGGTACCAGCACATCCCGATGACGTCTGATCGAAACCAAAGTGCATCCTTCCGGCCATCCGACCTCTCTGACCATCCTCCCATCGGCAATCGACCCCAGAGGAATTCGGAAGTCGTAGTAGCCGGCCCCCGGATCGACCCTCTGGGCCAGACGTTTCCTGTGAAGCTCGGT